>CAVRZF010000009.1:0-48678 GCA_963725715.1 Candidatus Bathyarchaeota archaeon | reverse complement strand
CAAGATTGCAGCAACAACTATGAATTTTCTCTTTATAGCCATCAGACAACAACAAGGTAAACCAGCATAAAAGATTAATTGTGAAAATTTCTCTATTTTTTAGATTTGAATCTCCGCGATTTAACTTTTTATTTGAAAAGTATGTGGCTCAAAACCAGACAAAAATTAGGTTGGTCCGTGCAGTCTTTTGCATAGATTAGCTAATAACTATTCCAGAAATAATAGAGGAAAAAAAGAGGTAAAATGTTTTATTTCTATTTGTTTACTTTGAATTCTTTGTTTGCCGTCGACTAACAAATATTGCCAAGCTAGCGATTGCTGCAACGATAGCTACAAGCACTATAATGCATGTTAGGTCGTCAGATTGTGCTTGAGTTGCAACAAGATTCGGGTTATCTGATTCACTATTTGCAGAATCATACAAGTTTGAATCATCGGCGGGAACTGTGCTGTTGTCTTGAGTTCTACCTAATGGGGGATTGTCGTCTATTGCGTCGGTACTGTTGTCTTGAGCAGTATACAAGGTTGGATTTTCACCAATTTCTTCCACTGTTGCCGTCAGTTGGGGTTTGATCTGGGGAACGAGTTGAGTCAAGTTCAGCACTTGCATTTGAAATTGCCGTTGCAGATAACAAGAATAAGGTCAATACTGTAACGGTTAAGAATTTTTTTCTATTGATTTGTGATTTATTTTCCATTTTTAACCACATGTGCATCTATGTGGTAGAATGTTGAATTTAGCACCATGCATTAACCTCCAAGAAAGTAAAGCTCGACAGAATGCCTGGTAACATCGGAAACATTAAGTAGAGTAACTGATGGAATACGCTCTGCATTCCAGTTAGTTTCAACGGTTACAATGAAGGTTTTATCTCTAACTGTTAGAGGATACGTGAACAAGTTGGTTTCTTCTTCTCGATCTACTTCTAAACATGCATATAATATTCCGGCTGCTAATGAAATAGCAATTAGCAAGATTGCAGCAACAACTAGGAATTTTCTCTTTATAGCCATCAGACAATAGCAAGGTAAACCGGCATAAAAGATTAATTGTGAAAATTTCTCTATTTTTTAGATTTGAATCTCCGCGATTTTGCTTTTTATTTGAAAAGTATGTGGCTTAAAACCAGACAAAAATTAGGTTGGTCCGTGCAGCCTTTTGCATAGATTAGCTAATAACTATTCCAAAGATAATAGAGGAAAAAAGAGGTAAAATGTTTTATTTCTATTTGTTTACTTTGAATTCTTTGTTTGCCGTCGACTAACAAATATGGCCAAGCTAGCGATTGCTGCAACGCCAGCTACAAGCACTATAATGCATGTTAGGTCGTCAGATTGTGCTTGAGTTGCAACAAGATTCGGGTTATTTGATTCGCTATTTGCAGAATCATACAGAGCTGAATCATCGGCGGAAACTGTACTGTTGTCTTGAGCTCTACCTAAGGGAGAATTATCGTCTGTTGCTGTGGCACTTTCGTCTTGAGCAGTATACAAAGTGGGATTTTCATCAATCAATTCACTGCTAGCGTCGGTTGGGGTTTGATCGGGGATTCGAGTTGGGTCAAGTTGAGCACTTGCACTTGAGATTGCCGTTGCAGATAACAAAAATAAGGTCAATACTGTAACGGTTAAGAATTTTTTTCTATTGATTTGTAATTTATTATCCATTTTTATCACTTGTGCATCTTTGTGGTTGAATGATGAATTTAGCACCATGCATTAGAACACAATATCATAATTTTTGGAACAGAATGTTCTAAGCAATAGAACAGACACTTGTTCTCATCGTGTCTTTAGGATTGAATTCTAATCTTCATTCTTCCTTATTTCTGGTTTTTCAGACTGAGCGATTGCAGATGAATTAAATCCTTTAACTATGAGCCATGCTGCTAAAACCATTTGATTCACGGCACCTGTAAGATGCAAATAGACGAGGTTTGAAGGCGAAACATAGCTTAACAGAGGTAAAAAGGCTGATGCTAAAAACAATGTGGCTCCAATAATACCCCAACCTGATAACCATCGAGGGATGAGTTTTTGTTTATACAACAAATAATAAAATATCAGAGAACCCAGACTAAAAACGATAGGTGCAACCATACCGTACCCCCAATTACGTACTGCTAATGGACCAACAGCGAACCCAAGAGCCAGACTTAACTTATATTTTTTTAAGATTGGATACATCAAAATTGGCATAACAACAACTGCAATAGCCAAAGTAAATTCAAATGGTGTTCCCATCACCCCTTGTTCTTGGTTTGAAATATCAGCCGGATTATCTGATGTATCTAGAAGTAGACCAGCTACAATTGCAGTGATGAATAATAATCCTAAAATTATCGCAATCTTTCTGTTTAAATCATTTTTTACCACAGTTTCTTTACAACCTGATTTTTCCAAAGACAGATATATTCAACATATCCAACGCCATAATCTGCAACATGTTGTTAGTTTTTGTTATTATGCTATACAGTTATGACGACGTTTCCTTTTTTGTGCCCCGTTTCCACATAGCGGTGGGCTTCGACAATCTGCTCCAAGGGGTACGTTCTATCGATGACTGCTTTTAGTTTGCCAGCTTCAATTAGACTGCTAAGTGTTGACAAATCATTTGGCTCCATGCCTGCGTTCCCCCAAGTGGAGAGAAAAACGCCGTTTTCTGTCAGCGACCCTTTAGCGTGTGAACGCGAGATTTTGCCTACAGCGTCAAAAACCAAGTCATACTTCTGGCCGTTTTTGGTGAAATCTTCTTTGGCGTAATCAATCACAATATCCGCCCCCAAAGACTTGACCAACTCCAAATTTGAGACGCTGCATACGCCGGTAACTTGTGCCCCGTAATTTTTAGCAAGTTGAACGGCGTAGGTGCCAACGCTTCCCGACGCGCCATACACAAGGACCTTCTGTCCGTTTTTGACGTTTGCTTTCCTAAGAAAAGCCAGTGCAGTCATTCCCCCAATGGGAACAGCAGCAGCTTCCTCAAAAGTCAAATTTGCCGGTTTCTTTGCGACCTCGATAACTACTCTTCCCACCATGTCTGCATCTGGAAGACAAATATACTCGGCATATCCCCCACCAAATCCCGTTGCTGCCAAGACTTCATCACCGACCCTAAATTTTTCCACACCTTTGCCAATTGTCTCGACCACCCCAGATACTTCCATCCCAAGGACTTTATTTTTTGGTCCTGTTAAACCTAAAGCGAACCGTGCAGGGATCCAGAAATGGGCTGGGACTTTGAAGCCTCGCATTCTTATGTCTCCAGCTGCTACAGTTGTGGCGTGGATTTTTATCAGTACTTCATTGTCCTTTGGAATGGGTTTTTCTATTTCTTTGAGGTGAAGAACCTCTGGGGAGCCATATTTTTCGTATATTGCTGCTTTCATTTTCATATTAACTACTTCCAAGATTACTGTGAAATGCGTATTGAGGTATTGGTATCTTTTTTTGTTTTGATGGCTAATGCTATTGTTAATATGCTGAACATAAACATCAACAGCAAGCCCCACCAATTTGCAATTGGGTCATGTAAGCCTGGGTCGGTAATTTGACTTAAAGACGCGATTGTGAATACCGACTGCAAAACAATGAAGACGGCATCTATACCTATTATTGCTATAAGTCCAAATCTTTTACCTAATAGAAAAAGAGTTGCGAAAACACCGATTAGACCATATATTACAAGGACTGTCAAAGCGCTGCCAACATCATTAAAGCTGTATTGATCCATCCCCATTAAATATCCTCCAAAAAGCATGCGAAAGAATAGCGTTGTGACTAAAGCTTTACTGCTCCATGTGAGTTCCATCAGATACCTTCTTCTCTGTTTTAGATGCGCTCATTTTATCATGATTGCCCATGCTTTGGTTGACTAGGAAGGATTGCTGAAGAGTTGAATCCTTTACCTATAAGCCATGCTGCTAGACCCATTTCTTGCAAACCTAATGGAGCAAATAAAATGGTTGGATCCGTCAGGTCGAACATTCCGATCAAGATTCCTGGCAAATATATTAGGCCTCCAATAAATCCCCAACCTGAAAGCCATCGAGGAATTAGTTTTGATTTATACAACACATAATTGAGGATCAAAGCACTCAGGACAAAAGGAAAGTCCAACAGAATACTGTTCCAATCAAGTTCTGCTAGTAATAAAGATCCTGAAGTCTCAAAATAGGAAACAACCGGAGCTGTTGCGCTCACAAATTCGCGACTTAATGACAATATTGATAATAGGGCTATTATACATCCAGCATAGAAAAAGCCCTCAAAAATCCTGGCGGCAACGTACCCAAGAGCTAAACTTTCACTTTGTTTTTTTAAGATTGGATAAATAATAATTGGAATGCTAACAATTGATGCGATTGCAACTAACCATATGAGCACTGCTATCAACACTTGGTTTTCATTTGCAGAAACAACAGTAAGATAATTTGGATCATATATTGACCCAATAAAAACAGAGCTAACCAAAGTTGAAACTGTCGCAACTATGAATAATACGCCAACAATTATTGCAGTTTTTCTATTTGAATCCATTTTGACTATTTTCTCCAGTTAGCGGTTATCAGCTTGTTTTCTATTTAACATTTGCCACAGATTTAGTCATAATCATTTATGGCTCTAATACGCAGATTAAGTCTGAAGAGTGTTGGTGAAATCGCTTTATCGGGTCTTTCAAGGTTTTAAGATGCATCTCTTTTCAGAAGTAAGCGCGTTCTATTCCCACTTGCCGTTTGTTTGTTTAAACTGCATCTGAACCACACGGCAATCCTCACACCAAAACAGAGTTTACTATATATGTTGCCAAAAATCACTCGTCGCTTAGGGAAAAACTGCAATCTAAAGGTTACATGATTGTTGATAAATTTAGTTGTGCAGGTTTCAACACTAATAGTTTCAATAAGCTATTTGGGGGAATAAATAAGGGCCTTGCTAAGCGGACATAATATTGTAATTTATGCCCAATATTGTAAAATAACCTCAAATTAAGGTTATTTGGTGCCGAGGGCAGGGTTTGAACATGCGACGACTCGGTCTTCAGCCGAGCGCTCTCCCAGGCTGAGCTACCTCGGCACTTATTTGGATAGCCGTGGAACTTTTTGAGAGCTATAAGGTTTGTAGCACCCATACTTATTTACGTTTTCGTAGGAACATTAGGTTATCTTTTTGGCAAATGTATTCGTAGCCTACTTTAAGCAAAGCTTTGACTTCTTCTGCATTTTGAACTACTCTGACCGTGAATTCATAGCTTGATGACTCAAACATCGCTTTTTCTATGTTGATGTAAACTTCAGTGTTTTTGACGCTCTTGTTTCCAAGGAAATTTTTGATATATGTTTGGTGTTGAGTTTGGTTGAATTGGGGAATTTACTGATGAGATTATTAATAGTATTATGAAAATCAGGACAAATACCGTTAAAAGGTATTGATTTTTCTTTCTCAAATGTATTACCCTTGTTGTATTAGCGATGTTATTATGATAGAAATTAGGTCTCAGATGTTTCATTCTTGCTAGCAGTAGGATGGTTGTAGTTAATATTATATAGTAAGCAATTGAATTAGCTTTTAGAGAATTAGTTTGGGATTAACTTTGAAGAGAAGTACCTTAGTTTTTGTTGCACTAGTTATGCTGCTGATTTTTGTTTTGATCTTGAGTTATTCTAATGAGAGCCAACAAGCTCAAGAAAAAAATAGAATTAAGACGCTTGTTATCGATGCTGCAAATGAGATAGAAGTTAATGGTCAGGGTATCTTTTCTGATTTTAGGCAAGAGGGCTCGAGATGGTTCTACGGTAACACATATGTTTTTGTTTGGAAAACCGACGGAGTTAGAGTTGTTTACCCTCCTGACCTAAACGGTGAAGGCCAGAATATGACTTCTTTAATTGACGCTAATGGCAAACCTATTGGTCTATTGTTCATAGACATTGCAGAAAGTCAATCAGGTGAAGGATGGATTATGTATAGTTGGCCAAAACCAGGTCAAATAACACCGTCAATAAAGGAGAGTTTCATAAAGAGTGCCACTTTTGGAAACCAAAGTTACCTTGTTGGTTCAGGAGCATACTTTGATAGTTTTGAAGGTACTTTCATGGTTCCGCTACAATACATCGCAATTGTACTTGAAGCAACAATAGCGGCCAGTGGGCTCTTTTTAGGTATTAAGAAGAAGCGGGTTTTTGGTTATGGAATATTTTTGACCTTTGCCATCTATGTTTTTTACGACCTTGCAAGACTTACCTCCATCGAGTTATCCAATAGTACCTTCTATTCTGTGTTCTTCGTTGCTACATTGTCAATGCTTTGGGTGGTTATTTTGCTGAATAAGGATGCCCGGACTGCATAAGGGCTATTGTCTTTAGTAATCTTCGTTCATGTCAGAGGTTTTAGTGGTTTTCCCGTTTCGTGCGCGCGCTGGTTGTAATTGCCTTTATAATATACAGAAAAGGGCGCGCTATCCGTTATGTTGCTTACCCATAAATTCATAAAACATTCGCTCTTGTGTAGTATTTGATAATCGATGGCTAGATTGAATAGCAAAGATGTAATGATGGCGGCAGTTCTTTCAAGTTTATCTTTAGCGATACCTTTGTTTTTCCATGGCCCTCTTCAGATAGTTATTCCTGGAATTGGGTATTCAGCCACTTTGGCTTCTCACGTTCCGGTAATGTTATCTGCGCTCTTTGGTCCTTTAGTTGCAGCTATAGTTGGGGCAGCTTCGACACTTGGTTTTTTTTGGACCCTTGGACCTATAGTGGGTGCTAGGGCTGCTACACACATTATTTGGGCTGTTGCTGTTGCTTTGGCAGTAAAGAAAGGTTTTTCTTTTCCGAAGGCACTTTTTTTGTCGGGTTGCCGCTTCATGGGTTGTTAGAGGGTTTGGTTGTTTTGCCTTTTGGTGTACCCTGGATAGGTGCTTTGATAAATGTTGCGGGGGCTTCAATTCAACACGTGATTGACTCTCTAATTTCGATAATTGTTTTCAAGGCTTTGTCGCCTTTTATGAAGACACTAAGACCTGGAGTAACAGAAAACGACCATGCTCAGTGACAGTAACAATAGTTAGCCCTATACAAACCAGCAGTCTTCACAATAACCTTTTTCAAATTTAATCCAACTCTACATCGTTTCTTGACAAAATCAACATATTATACTCAATCGTACACGCAACTATGTGTCCACCTGATACAAATTGAATAAAACATCAACCAAAGAATTGCTAGCAGTTTATGACTCAATTTGACAGAAAGGACTAGAAGTTAAGCACAAGTTCACATAAAGCAGGGAATTCTCTCATTTGTTGGCTTGCTGTTGACGGTAATTTAGCAGAGAATTGTAAGAATTTCTTAACAGAAGAAAAAGAAAAAAGGGATTTTATTTTTTGCTGCGTTTCGTGTATGCGTATGCTCCGAAGGCAACGACTACTACGGCTAATACTACCGCTAATGCTATTGCAATCCAAGCTTCGTTTGAGAGTCCCATCGTTGAGCCTGGTGCTTTTGTTGGCGTTGGTGTTGGTGTAGTTGATGTTACGTTATTTACTGTAGGTTCAAACACTGGTTGGTATGCGTAGACATATCCAGCACCGAGGGTCACGTTGACAGGGTTATCAGTTGATGTGCCTGTGCATGAGGATCCACTTAGTCCAGTTTCAGGGCTTCCGGAAATAATCCATTGGTTGAACGTCCATCCGCTGTCTGCGATTGCAGTTAACTTAAAAGTGTTGAGGTTGGCTGTGTAGTATGATCCTTCGACAGGGTCTGTACGGCCCCCTACTGTGTGCAAAACCACGAGTACTGCTTGCCCTGGAACAGGATGAGCTGTTTGGTTTGACGGAAAGATCGGTTCCTGAGCTGGGAGCAGGAACTGTGCAGTAACGTTGTATGTGATACCTCCTGTGACAGTTAGTGTGAACGGGTTATTGGTTTCAGTGTCGTTGCTGGCGTCTGTAGAAATTACCCATCGATAGAAAATATAACCGCCTTCAGCATCAGGATTTGCAGTTAAGATAACAGGGGTTCCGTCGTCGTAATTATAAGTTCCTGATACAGGGTCTGTAGATCCGCCTATTGACTCCGAAATAATAACAGTTGCTTGAGTCTGAGCTTTCACATTTGTATTGTACGGATTTATAGCCACTAAGATCGATGCCAATATTATTAAAGCAATTATCGCTGAGCCTTTGGTTCGATTGAACAATTTATGATTGAACAATTTATTACTCACCATTTTATAGAAACAAATGTGCCTAAAGTTAAGGCATTCTTTTGGGTTTATTTAGTTGTGTGGTTGGCTGAATACAACAACAGCCGATCGCTCTAATGGACCATTTGCTGCAATGCTCTTTCAATGCTGAGAGACGAAGTTAACCGTTTGTTAGTAACTGACATATTCCAGCCGCCTTGCTTGTTAATTTCGGTTCAGGGGCTCTTGTTTTTTGAGGAAATATCGCACCCTATGTTTTGGCGATTGCCGTTCAGTTTCTAAGTATTACAGGCTTGATTTAGAAGACTTTGTTTGCTGAGGCTTGAGGGCAACACTTAAGGAGAATTAAATGCAAATCGGAAATTTGATTTGAATCCCTCAAGCCTTCTCAGCCCACTTTCTGTTTCCGTTCCAATGCATTAAAAAAACTAAAAAAGGGTAGAGGATTTTACTCCTCAATTGTTTATTTTAGTGCTTGCGTAGGACAACTGCCAGAGCAATAACGCTAACAACAATCGCCACAACAACAGCTGCTAATATGCCTGTTAAAGTCGGCATATAATCAACTGGCGCTGCTATAGATGGATTTACTGTTGGCGCTACTGTTGGAGCTGGACCTACAGAGAATGTTGTTGCTGCGCTGCTGCTGCCGTATGAGTCGTCGCCTGCAAATGAAGCCATAATAGTGTATTCGCCTTCTTTGGGTGGAGTCCATGATGTGCCGAATGTGCCATAGTAGCCGTTTGTCGTCACTGAGCCTATGTCTGTCACTGATCCGTCATCTGCTATGGCAGTAAGAATCACTGGAACACCAGTTAATGGATTCGTTACCCCATAGACCAGTTTGAGGCATAGATAGGTGTATGTTTTCCATCTGCAAACTCATCGAGTCTTTGGAAACACAAGGCGTGCCTAGCTGAGCTGGAGATTTATCCATAACAGTACCTTCGATATGAATTGCTATCCCTTGTGCAGCACTTTTCGGTGATGCTGATACAGCGGTTGTGCTTGGGCCTCTTCCAAAGACGTACATATTGCCGTCATAGCCGTTGGATGCTGTTAGGTATCCGTCTGCAACTGCACCTGGAACCATTGGATTGTGTATCTTCCAAATCTCTTCACCAGTAGTAGCGTTGATGCAGAATGTGCTCCATGCGCGGTCTCGTGGATAGCTTGCAGAGTGCTCACCATTATAGGCATAGATCTTTCCGTCAGCTGATATCTGTCCTGTGAAGAATGGCTCTGCATTGTATGGTCCCTCAAATGGAACAGCAAAACTCTCCGTGCTATAGTGCCAAAGAATCTTACCGTCAGCCCAGTTAATAGCATAGATACCTTCGTAGGTGCTAGTGATGATCGCGTGGGTAGTTTCATTGATGTCAAAGGATGCACAGTTATATGGCCACCATGCTCCCCAAGGATACTCTGTCTGTTCACTATCCCAAAGTTTAGTTCCTGTGCGCGCATTATAGGCTACCCAGTGCCTGCCATGAGCATTGAAAGCAAGAATCCCATCATTAATCATAACTGACGACACACTCTGAATGTTCCCAGTAACAGTATCATTTGTTTGAAGATGCCACAGTATTTGTCCTGTAAGTAAGTCGGTGACGAAAATTTCAGTGCCAATGCCCCATTGTGGACCTGGAGGTGTATTCCATCCGATGACAGCCGCTAGGTTAGATGCATAGTCAATGGTGCCCCCACCACCTGCAATTACTTTTGAGCCGCCATATATGCTGCTGATAGGCCAGGTAATGTTGCTCCCGATTCTTGAGGTAAAGTTGGTGCTTGTTCCGTAGGTTGTCCAGTTGATTAAGCGATATCGTTGATCAGCAGGCTTAGTGGAGCCAAGGTCCTGAACTGTTAATGCGTAGCCTGGCATGTAGTAAGTTCCTCCTGAAATTGGCGAAATCGAAATGTTAGCAGTCTGCGCTCCAGTAGCTGGATTATACTTGTACAGTTGCGAGCCGCTAATCGCTATAAGACTAATAGCCCATCCCTGATCAGCTTCATTTCCAATAGTTGTAGAAGATCCTGGTGGCGAGTATTCAATGATGTTAGGTGTTGCTCCAAGAAGTGCACGTTCCCAATACACATTTCCGGTTCGCAGATCATAGCACTGGAAAACAGTTCCACTAGAACCATTATCAAAAGCTTTTGTAATGCTCTGATAGCATCTTCCAGCATATATAATGGATGGAGTACCTGCACCTGGGGCTAATGAGTAGTCATAGGTGTATCCGCCAATCATGCCTGCTGGTCCAGTAGTGTCAAGCGTTCGTTTCCACACAACGTGTGCACTGTTAGGCGCTGTAACATAAGCGGTGAATTTGTAGTTGTTTGGGTATAGTATGCGTCCGCCTGGATAGTAGTAGACTGTGTTGAATGGATAGTCACCAAGGCTCATTCCTAGGTCTCTCCACATCGGGTTAACTGGTCGTGTCCAGTAATCGCCCATAAGTGATGAAGGTGTTGCAGGCCATGAAGAAACAACGTTCTCTTGAACTGTCACATTCTGCCAATCAGTCTCTTCCGGTGTATAGTAGATTGATGAGCCCAAGTTGTAGTATTTGCTTGAAGCGACGAAGCCACCTACTTCAGATCCTGGCAAGTCCCAGTACTGTCCCGCAGCAATGTATGTTCCTGCAAAGATGAACTTGAACTGCCAAGTTCCAACCTGATCTGGAATGATTTCAAACCATGCAGTTGAGTCTCCGACATAGGTGTTGAATGGACCAACAGTCATCGTGGATCCATCTGGCTTTATAATGTCAACAGAGTAGCCTACCATTGGGAAAGCGTGGTATGTACCTGGCGATGACCATACGTTTACGAGCAAAGGTTGACCAATACCTATTGGGTTTGGCCGCATGCTAAGGTAAGCGCCGGTTTCGAATGAGGATCCTGGTGTAACTCCTGCTGGTGGTGCAGTTGATAGGTTTGGAAAGCCTGGAGTGTTTGGATCTGTGTTGCCTATCGCTGATACGGTTGTAGCTTTAACGGTCGGTGCAAAAATCGATGCAAGCGAAATAATCATAAGAACTGCCATAGTGGTTGCTAAAATTTTGTTTATAGATTTTGACATTTTTTCTTTTCCTCTATTAATTATTGAAGTTTTTTTTACTTCGGCTCAACCTTTTTGTATTAATTACTATATAATATAGTGTGGAAAGAGGGATACGAAGACACAAACTTAATAAATATAGTTATAAAAATAAGATTCCAAAATTGCCTGTTCGGTACTAACCGAAACACGGAAATTTGTAATTATTGAATGGAAAACAAACATGCAATTTCGATGGAGCAGCAAACCAAAAAGTTAATGTTTTTCACTTCGCGGTTTGTTTAACGCTGAAAAAAAAACATTCAACGGCTATCCAGAAATGACTTAAAGCCAGCAACAGCTGCCTAAGCGAAAAGTGATCAATCCGCCAAAGCGTTTAATGAAGAAAGTTCGCTATATGCGACAAAACATAACCTATAGTTGCGCTTGTTAAGAAACAAGTAAAGATTAAAAAGCCTTCATGTTTTTCTAAGATTTCATCGATTTTCTTCAATTTTTACACAACTTACTTAATGTTAGTGTTTATTAGGGGAAAGGTTTTATGAAAGGAGAATCTGTAATTTGAATCCAGCAAACAAAAACGGGCCGTTAGTCTAGCTGGCTAGGACGTCGCCCTCACGCGGCGAAGATCACCGGTTCAAATCCGGTACGGCCCACCAGCCGATTTTTAGTTGACATCTCGTGTTTCGGATCAACAAATTGTTAATCCTTATAAATTTGAAAAACAATTATTTTATTTGTGATTTTTTATGCATCGAAAAGCCATTTTTGCACTTACAGCCGTCTTTTTAGCGGTTGCGGTCATAGTCCCTCCAGTACTTTTTATAATTCAAGCAGACAACGATTTAGACAACCTTATTATTGTACGAAATAATCCGGGTCTTTCAACAAGTGGCAACATCACAATCACAGACGAAATAGGCGAAAGCCACACAAACAACATTATTATTTTTGTCGTGATTGAAGCTGTTTTCTTACCCGCTTTTGCAATAACATTGTACTATGGCGTGAATCATCCTCATCCTCACACTAAAGAAGAGCAAAAAGCTGAAGAGGGAAACAATACTCATCAACAATAACCCATTAAATCTATAAAATGGAAATCTATCGAAAAAACTCATTTTAAACATCCTCTGCCCACACAGTTCGTAACCGTTACATTATTCTTGTTCGCGATTGCAGCCCAAATTCCAGTAGCTTGCCCCGTAGCCATACAAATAAGCAGTGTACAACAAGACATATTCACTAAATGTTTTCCTGAAATGCAGCACCCCAACAACCAAGTTCTTTGCTTTTAACTATTAGGCAACGCGGAGGAATGTTGCAAGTTTCCCGCGCACTAAGTGATGAGTGCATTGTAAAATAGCTTCGTCTTCCAGATTCAAGCCGCGGTAGAATCTTGAATAAATATTTTTTGCAAAGTATCTTTTTATTGAAAATAGAACGCAGGCACAACATAGGTAGCTTTCATGTTAGCCATTGATTTCTACTAGAGGGTTTGTTGTTGTGATTGTACAGCCACAAATTTTTTATTACCAATTAACTGTCAATTGTTATAGCTTAGTCAATGCTTTTAGGAGGTGCAATTTTTGCCTGAAACATCGATCAATATAACTGAGAAACTGCAGAAGATTGGCCAAACAGCCCAAGACTACAAGGACGCGATTGTTAGCCAATTTAAGGACATGGAAGTGGAAGTTAAGGATTGGAACTTCTCAGTAGGAAAAATGGAAAAGGACTACAACGTTGAAGTTAGCATTAAACTGGCGATACGATCAAAGAACCCATAGACTGTCCTTCCATAGATCTGGATGAATGCTTTCTCTAAAACAACCCTAATTTTTGTTTTCTTTTTTTCCATTCGTTTCTTACCAAAACAAATAAAAACTCGCTTTGCATCCATCAAGGCTACACGTAAGAGGAAACAACATGCCGTCTGAAATTACTGACATTGATAAATTCGTAGCTATGAGCGGTAAAGCAAAGTATTGCTCAGTGAAAAGGCTTAAAGACACAGTTAAGCTGAAGCTTCGCACACCCAGCCAGCTCTATACTCTCAAAATTGAGCCCATGCGAGCTGATGAAATCATAAAGAAACTTCAATGCGAAATCAAAGAGAAAGAAAAAGAATAAACTCTTTTTTCAACCCAATTCATACTCTTCTTTTCACCATTATCTTCAACCCTAAATGGGCAATTCCACATTAATTTTAGGTTTGTATACAAAAGCATCACCAAAACCTACTTTTAACTGGTAAAGCTAAGTTTTCAAAGCTGTAAAAAAACCATTTTTCTCGAAGGTAAACGAACCTTAAATAACCATACAGCCAAAATTAAGAAAATGCAAGAAAGCGTTGCTGACAAAACAAAAAAACCGTGAGCGCCTAAAAAACAGTCAAAATCGCCCTAAGAAGCCTTAGAAATAAAGCCTAAAACTCATTTTACTATGTTTCATTGACTTTTACTCGCTAGTTGATTGCCCTCAAAGCTGTTTCTTGGCGGTCCGAATTGATTCCTTCTTCGACAGGTAGTTTTGCTATGCGAAAATCAATCGAATGGTCACTTTTTATATCTAAAAGTTAAAAATAACCTACGACGCACGAGAAATATGCTAGAAGCTGCGCAATTTGTCAATGCCTTGCTTGAGCTCAAACTCTTACGGTTGACGAAGCAATGGCTGTTTTGAATTTTTCGTAAATTAGACGAGGCTTTTGGGCAAACTTTAAGATTAAGGTAAATTCATGTGAAGCGATGATGTGAAAAGATGTGGGGAAGGCTATATAATGATCAATGGTTTGTGAGGGATTGAAAATGTGTTTGGTTGATGCTTTTGTATACGGCTCCGTGAAGATCTGGCCTTTGATTGGTTGTTTAGTATGCTTTATGCGCCTTAGGTGTCAATTGTTGTGAGGGTCGGAGTTGAGTGTTGAGCGCAATCTGATTATTTCGCTTCTAAAATTGACTAAAGAGGAGCCAGCTTTAATTGAACATGTCAATATTGATGCCAGAGTGCCCTCAGCGATATCAAGAAATTTGATGGCTAAAATGCAAAATGAAGGCCTTATTTATCTCGGACAAGATACCGTTCAAGCCGACAGTGCATCTAGGCTCAAATTAGCCGTTAAAGCAATATCTTTAGGCGCCGACGTGGAGCTTGTTGGAAACTTGCTTTGTTGGCAAGAGTTTGAAGAAATAGCCGCCTACGCCTTAAAAAACTACGATTACAAAGTGCAAAATAACGTGCGATTCACACATTCAGGGCACAGGTTTGAAGTTGACGTTGTCGGATGCAAAAAGCCTCTGGTGGTTTGCATCGATTGCAAGCACTGGCAACATGCGATTTCTTCGTCGATGTTGAGAAAAATTGTTAATTCGCAGGCTGAGAGGGCTCGGGCGCTAGCTGATTCATTACCGAACCCCAAGTTAAATCTCGAGTGCACAAAATGGCGCGATGCAAAGTTTCTCCCTACTGTGCTATCACTAATGCCTAGCGCAATCAAATTCTGTGATAAAGTGCCTATAGTTCCAATCCTGCAATTGCAGGACTTTTTAAATCAGCTTCCAGTCCACACGGAATCGCTAAAATATTATCCAAGGACTTTCAATTCTCTAGGTCATAATCTTTAAAATTGGGGATTTAGCCAACCGCCAAGCAGGGTATAGGCTGAAAATAAACATAACAGCCAAGGCTGATAGAAGCCAAGCGGTTATTTCTGCGATTGTAAAGCTTGTAATTAGCGGTTGATGCATCAAGATGATTATCGTTAGGATTGTTCCGGCGAATATTCCTACTGCAAAGCTTGAAAAGAGCACAAATATGCTTTGAATAGCTAAAATAGCCACAATTATTTTCTGTTTAGCCCCGACCGCCCTCAAAACAGCGAATTCTTGGTGTTGCTCATCAACCGCAAGCATCATGTATCCTACTAGGCATAACGCGGCTGAAGCAAGGGTAAATAGTGGCAGAAGCATTATTGTTTGCCAATTTGAAGTCAAAAAGCCCTCGTTTTTTGCTACAACATCGTTTAGCGTGAAGACGTTGAGGTTTGGGTCTATTGATTGGATGGCTATTTCTATTTGCGTTATGGCTGCTGAACGGTCGTTTGAATTGTTCAGCGTAACCAGCAACAGATTAGGGTTGGATAAACCCGTTTGGTACATCAATCGCTCAATCGGCACATATATGACAAAACCGTTATTTGTGGGATCAACGCAAACCCCAACAATGCGGAATGTATTGTTTGCGAACGCTACGCTTTCAAGCAAGGGATCAGACAACGAAGTACCTACCGCTGAACCGGGAGAATACATGGTATGAGCAATTGAATCGCCAATAACCGCCTCAAGACTATCGTTTACATTTAAAAATCGCCCTTGAGTAAACCATGCACCAGCAAGTTTTTGAGGATTTACGCCGATTACAATAGCATCGCCTTGCCTATTATCACCTACAGAAAAAGTCTGACCTGTTGAAGGGTTCACTGTGAAATTAGAAACTTCTGAAATATGCTCAATAAGAACCAGCCGCGAATCCACTAAACTTACACTTGGCAGAGCAGTTACCTGACTAATAACCGCCTGTGGAATTGCCAGATTTGTGTCGGAATAGTTAAAAGCGCCTGTTTCCGTAGCGCCTGAAAACTTTGATAGAAGAGCTCTATACTGATCTCCCATGCTACTATGAGCTATAACAAGGGTGTTGCTGTTAAGGGGTTTTTGAATCCATGCAGAAGTTGTGCCGCTGGCAATTATACCGCCCGCAATAGACACTGTGAGCAAAACAAAGACAGTTGATAGCAATAGGATGATTCGAAGACTTGTAGATTGCCTGCGAATCAAGCTTCTTGTGGCTATTCTCCACGTTAAAGCCGAATGCGATAATGCTTTATGCTTGACTGTTGTGGTTAAACCATAATAGTTTACGGGAGAGAGCGCCTGTATAGGCGACATTTTAGCAGCTTTAATGATAGGTCGAAGCCCAAAAACGAATGCTAAAACAAAAAAAGCCACAAAAACCAAGGGCGCAAACCAAAAATTAGGCAACGAATAACTAGAAAAAACCGTTAGAGTAATGCTATAATCCATTAAAAAGCCAAAAGCAACGCCAAGGATGCATCCGATTATGGTTGTTGTTAAAAGCTCGCTCATGTAGTAGCCTCCGACAAGGGAGTTTGGGCATCCTGCAGCCTTGATTAAACCAAAATCCTTTGTCCGCTGAGCCATGGTTAAAAAGGCAACAAAAGCTGTTAACACCGCGCCTATGGCAAAAATCAATACTCCTATAAACAGTATGAACTGTGAAAAAATTGCGGTTAAGCCTTGCGTTAATGCTCCAGCAGTTGCTGAAGCTGTTCCTACACCGAGGCGGTTGCTAAAAAACAATAGAAACAGAGTCGAGGCAACGCTAAGCGTTAAAGTTATGATGGTTATGCCTGTTTGAAAAGGTCTTCGACGCAGGTCGTTGATGGGAAAATTTGTTTTGATCATTGAGGGTTCGCCAATTTCCCAGCTTCTAAGCATACAACTTGATCTGCTAAGCTGCGGATTTGATCGTCGTGAGTTGAGACAATGATTGTTTTGCCTCTCTGCTTTAGCAACTGCAGAACTTGGATGATTTTTTGTCCGTTTTTTGAGTCCAAATTGCCTGTTGGTTCATCCGCAAGAACTAACTCCGGATCATTCGCTAGTGCCCGTGCAAAGGCTACGCGCTGCTGCTCTCCACCACTAAGCTGAGAAGGAAAATGGTTTGCCCTATGCTGCATCCCAACAGTTTCCAGTAGTTCTGTTACCCTTTTTTCGATTTCATCTGCAGGTTTTTGCAGCCATTCCATTGGGAAAGCAACATTTTCAGCCACTGTCAAAGTTGAAACAAGATTGTAAGCTTGAAAAACAAAGCCCACATTGTTGCAACGGAAATCCGATAAGAAATCTTCATCTTTTGCGGTTAAGTCTTGGTCTGCAACAAAAATTTTACCATTTGAGGGTCTGTCGATTCCGCCTATGATGTTGAGCAACGTTGTCTTTCCTGAGCCTGAAGGACCACACAGGGCGATGAATTTACCTTTGGAGATTGACAGGTTTACATCCTGTAGGACGTCTATTTTTTCGTCGCCTACTTGGTAAGTTCTGCCTAACGCTTCAGTGTGAACCATGAGCTCTTCTTGTTCTGCCATTTCTTCCTCCTCGTGTACTAAGTCAAGGGTTAATTGTCGCTAATATAATATGATTTTAGGTACGGTCACTTACATGGCTAAGTATAGCATGTGTCAATATTGAGGTTTCCTCGGTCCCTTTTGAGAATCCTAACTTTGTCAGGCAACTTATTCTTTTCCCAATCCGCCCAAGCGATCTCTTTGAAAAGCCACCGCTTGCCCAAATGCGCGGCGACGACGGCATGTTTACAGCTGTTGTCTGAAGGGATGAATTGGTCTAAGAAACGAAAGAGCTTGTCAATTTGTTCTTTGGGAAAATATGCGTAGTAGGTGGCGTTTTTTACTTCAAAGGCGTAGTTGTGCGCACCTTTTCTAGCCATAATGTCGGGGAGAGGGTTGAGGCTTGGGTTGCTGACTGGGACTCGTACAGCGTTGTAACCTTTTTTGTGCAGCAGTTTGACTAGTACAGTTTCGCTGTAGAAGCCTCTTTTGCGCCAACGCCGAAGTTTTATGCGATCAATTTCTGTGGACAATAGTTTGCTCTCTTTATGTTGATATTTTAGCGTGCTTTAGGAATAAAAATTGTTGCCTAAGAGCACTTGGAAAGCTGGGTCTTGTTGATGCTTTTGTATACCTGATTGTTGCTTGGTGAGTCCGGAGTATGCTGGTGACGGAATAAATTGCTGGTATTACATATATCACTGAGGTAACACATAACGAATAATTCAACATTCACACATGCAAAAACTCGCCAATTTAGACTACATTAAGCGTGTGTAAAGTGAGCGCTCGGAATACAAAAGCGCTAAAAACAAAGCCTGCAGAGGCAAGAATTTGCCAAGATCCAGCACACGTAACGAAAAAAAGCACAGCCGTATACAGAAGCATCAACCGCACCCTCAAAAAATATTGACCTCCACCTCGCAGGCAAAAATTGATAATTAAGCACTACAAAAGATTCTGCTCAACCGTCCACTTCGTTAACGACTCCGCTAAGAAAATAATTACGGATCCCTCCAAAACACGCGAAAGAACCATCGATGACGATTGTTTACAATAAAACTCTATAACAGAATTTCTTCGCTAAATCAGCAAAGTTTCGCTAGAGAAACAAAAAACTGGGCAAACGCTCGAAGTTATACCGAAAAAGCAAGCTTTTGCTTCGTATGGAGATTTTCAACAGTACTTATATGAGGCCCCGATATTCCCCATGCCAGTCATCTAGCGCCTTCTTTAAAACGGCAGAAACAAGCTTTATTTTGCATTTTAACCTTGAATTATAGGTTTTAATTATCGTCTACGGTAAAAAAAATCAACGATTTTTTTATTCTTGGACTTTCGCGCAGAAACAACCGTAATTAGCTTAGTTTATGGGAAAATAAGCTCTATTTTAATCGATTCGGAGAAAATACGCCCACCGGTAAAGCGTTGCTTTTAACAAGCAGAATTAACTGAAAATTAAAGTTTTTAGCAAATAGAACAGAGGCTATTGCACTTCAGTCAGGATTGTTAAGCCTTGCGTTTGTTCAATCGAACGCCTTTGAGTGGCTTTAGTAACAATTCTTGTGAATAATTATTCTTAGCACTGGCCCATTGCATTCAGGACCTTGCCAACTATTGCTGCGAAACTTAGTACAACCAAATTGAGCTTAGGAACTTAAAACTCTCATTAGTCCTGGCTCTAACTCGCAAGGTTATCAAATTGTAGAAATACCCGATTTCAACTAAATCACCAACCGCACCAGTTTTAAGTCGCCAATTTAACGTCTACCCGATAACTCGAAGTTCTACAGGAGAGCTTTGCTAAAGGTTAACAACAATCGCTTGCTCACCATTCAAACAACAACTAGAACGTGTTGAAGAGCATAGTGCAGCTAGCCCAATAGTCTCAAAATTTGAGACTAAAAAACGCTGAGTAAATACTGACCCATTTAAGAACCTGCTTCCTCAGAGATCAAGCCCAACCTTTTTGTTTTGACTATGACCTGTTTTCCATCTCTCTTGACACTTAAGCATACTGTTGCTTGTAATATGCCTGCCCAAACAGCGCTAAATTTGGGCTTCCGCTTGGAAGCAAAAGTTGGTCCCGTGAGCTTGGTGCCCCATGTACTACACCATAGTTTGCCATCACCATCACCCACCAACCGCTCTCATTAAGATATGCAAATCCCAAAAAATAAGAAAAACTTCAAAAAATTTAAAATACAGATTATAAACCAAACAAAGCAGACTTGAAGATAAAACTGCAGTTTAGCAGTTCGGAGAATTTTATGATTGGTTTGCCTCGGTCAAATATGCTTGCGATTGGCCGTGTTCCTTGCGGTAGTGGTAATCATGTGCTTCTAAAGTTTCAAAGGACTTTCCGCAGTTTCGACATTGATACTTGCCCGAAGACAAAGTAGCTGCATTTGATTTCTCGGTCCACGGAAACTCAGCCTCGTTATCCTCCTCAGTCACCTCAATGCAGCGCCGTCGACTTTGCAGTTTCTCAGGGCTCATTTGAAACCATTCCTAAAACGAAAAATGGCTACACTGAATTATTGTTTGGCTGAATATTTTTTAAGTGTATGTGGGTGTATTTCAACAGTAACAGTCTTGCAGGATTTGTCATTTTTTCGGATGCTCCACGCAAAGTTTACGCGGTTGATATTTGTATACAAAAGCATCAACCAAACACATTTTACAGTTTGCGCTCCCTCAATAAGTATTGTTAGAAGCCACAAAGACTCGAAAATAGGCGAAGGTTAAATACCCCACTAAGAAGTCCAAAACAATTCTTTTTGCTGATACTGCTAATGGTCTGAAGCTTTGTTTTTAGGCATTAGAATTGAGTAAATGAAGTGTTTAGTAAGTAGAATTACACCTGGAAAGCCTTTCTGGTGCTTAGATCACTTTATTTATCCTTTTTACAGAGAACTTGCTGGTTTTGAAACTATGGCTTAACTTAAAGCGTTTTTTTCCTTAGCTTTTAATCAACGAAAGCTTCTTGGAACGTACATTTTATACAATTAAATGCTAAAATAATGACATTTGTGCCATGATTTAACCTTTTTTCTGAGAATTATCCATGCAGCCACTCGTCTTTAAAGAGTTTGGGCTACGAAGTCATACATTTCTATTGTATTGTAGCAAAAGTGTTCGAAACGTTTTTGAATACTCAACCGTGATAAAGCATAAGGGGCATTTATTTGCCAGGACTCAAAGTTGTAACCAAGAGCTACACTTTCAACACAAAAGGAGAAATAGATTTTATAGATTTGTCCGACAAAATCCAAGAAGAAGTCACAGAGTCGGGGATAAAAAACGGCATCGTTCACGTTTTTGCACCTCACGCAACAGGCATCCTGATTCTAACAGAAAACGATGATGCCTTGCTAAACGATGTTAAGAAGTTTCTCGAGGAGTTAGCACCAAAAAACAAAACTTATCAGCACCCGTCTAATGCGCATTCTCACTTGCGTTCTATGGTGCTTCCACCTGAAAAGACCCTACCAGTGATTGATGGGTTAGTAACATTTGGAACATGGCAGTCTCTGCTTTTTGTTGAAACCGATGTTTACCCTCGAAAAAGAACTCTGATAATTCAGGTAATGGGCGAACAATAAAAATCAACTTTGATTTTCAGGGGAAGCTGTTTTTTGCAAAGTCTTCAGATTTTCGTCTGTCGTAGAATTATCAAACTATAGATAACATGTTTTTTTAACTCTTTAATGATAAGCAAGCAATTTGACAATAGTATTTTTAACTATTTATTGTAAAAAGTTACCATTCGAGCATTTTTCGTTCTAGAAGAAAAATCCAAGACGCCATTACTGTGCCCGGGCAAGCGATTATTTGGCAATAGATTCTCAAGTAAAAGCAACCATCAGCAAAAAAAGTAGCCTAACCGCCCAGACAAGTCAAGTGATTAAGAAACGATACCTCAGAAAAGCCTAAGCCAGCCTTTCTCCAACTCGTTTTCAAGCCCAAAGGCTTTAGTAAATTGCTTGTCTAAGTAACTTTTTTGTTTACAACAGCAGCTGAGCATTAAAAATTGCATTTTGCACCAGACATGCTGAAAAAGGTAAGGGGAAAGTTTTTTGTTTTGCCGTCTTTAGCCTCAATGTTTTCCATGATTATATAAGCTTCGGCTTACTTCGATGCTTATTAGCCTGTTCGCTCAGTGGGAAGCCTCTTTGCTGATCCTTTGGACCGCAATCGAGCTTTTTTCTTTACAGCAGCACGACCCGAAGGTTTCTGCTCTAGCGCATCAATTTCAGCTGGGCCCACAGGTAGCGCATCAATCTCATCTGGAAAATCAGCCATCGTTACCTGTTCAGCACCCGCTTTCCGCATTACCTCAACCGCTCTATCGACATCACCGGGCTCCACGTTAATGCCCAATGTTGCGTCCATGAGCACCACTGTCTCGTAACCAAGCTTAATTGCATCAAGAACCGTGTTTACAACACAATAATCTGTGGCTAAACCGCCGATAAAAAGCCGCTTAACTTCACACATTTTGAGTTCATGACCAAAGCTTGTGCCATCAAAAACTGAGTAGCTTTCATGTTCAGGGTTCGTCGCCTTAGAAATAACAACCACGTTGTCTGGAAGTTTAAGGTCAGAGCTAAACTTCGCGCCAGAACTGTTCTGGACGCAATGTGGCGGCCATGGGCCTCCCTGCTTTTTAAAAGATATATGGTTATCAGGGTGCCAATCACGTGAGGCAAAAACATGCATTTTTGCATCTTCAAAACGCCTCGCATACTCGTTAAGTACGGGAATGATTTCATCCCCACCTTCAACGGGCAATGCACCGCCGGGCAGGAAATCTTTCTGAATGTCAGTTATTAACAGGGCATCCGAACTTTCTATAGTATATTTTTTTTCCAAACAAGACACCAACTTCAAAACAAGCTTTTTTGCTTATGAATTATTGGCTAAACCTAACGAATAAACGTTTTTGAACGAGGCATGGCGACTATGGAAAAGTAATTAAGGTTTTATGAGATTTATTGACTGGTGAAATTATGGCGATTTTAGCTTACGTTCTTTTTAAGGTTGCTTCAGGCGCTGAAACTGAAGTAGCTCAGAAGATGATTGAGTTTGAAGAGGTTATGCAGGCAGACGTGGTCTTTGGCGAATATGATGTTATAGCTAAGTTAGCAATTGATAATTTGGATAAGCTGCAGGATTTTGTTTCTCAAAAAATTCGAAGCGTCCCAAACGCGCTTGTGACTTCAACTATGATAATCTCAAAGGAATACAAGGGCAAGACTTTCAGGGCAAAAACTAAGTAAACGCAAAAAAAACTGTGTTTTGGTGATGCTTTTGTATACCGTTTAAGATAGGCTTATCTTTTAACCTGCAACAAATAGTTAGAGGGGCATCAAACATGCAAGCAAAAACTAAAAACGTCTCTATTTCAAGCCGAGAAATGCGAGCTTTAGAAGCAAACGCTGAATACTTTGGTATAAGTTTGCTCCAGTTAATGGAAAATGCCGGTCGTAGTGTAGCCCAAGAAGTGATTTCGCGCTGCTCAAAGGACAAGAAAGTGGCTATTTTCTGTGGATTAGGCGGTAACGGAGGCGACGGTTTTGTGGCTGCAAGGCATTTGTTGGCAGCTGGCTACGATGTTTCCGTGGTCCTCGTCGGCAGGAGCAGAGACATTAATCATGAATCAGCCCTTAAAAACTGGGATATTCTGCAAGCGTTGCACATGCAGATTCCATCGGTTGAGGTAACTGACAGTTCAGCAATACCGAAAGTAGACGCTGACATAGTTATCGACACTTTGCTGGGAACGGGAACAAAAGGCAAAATTAAAGCGCCCATTATCCAAGTTGTTGAGTACATCAATTCCCTGCGTGCTTACAAAATCGCTGTTGACGTGCCAACAGGAATCGATTCTGATACTGGGGAAGTCTTAGGAGCGGCTATCAAGTCTAATTTAACAATTACTTTTCATAGAAGCAAGCAAGGCTTGAAAGAAGCAAAAAAATACGTGGGCGAACTGGTTGTGAAGGACATTGGTTTGCCCCCGGTTATGGAGCAGTATGCTGGTCCAGGCGACGTTCTTCTCGCCAGGATGCCACGCGCCTCCTCAGCTCATAAGGGCGACTTCGGGCGGCTACTGGTTATCGGCGGCAGCGAAGTTTATTCTGGAGCACCAGCGTTGGTTTCTCTGGGCGCTTTGCGAACAGGTGTGGACCTTGTTTATCTTGCCGCGCCCTCAAAGGTTGCACAAGCGATTTCTTCCATGTCACCTGATTTAATTACAATAAAGCTTGACGGCAATAACCTGAAGCCCAGCAGCCTGGAGACATTGAAGCCTTACTTGAAAATGGTTGATGCAGTGGCGATGGGTCCAGGATTGGGATTGGCCTCTGAAACCGTGGATTTCGTTAAATTATGCATTGACGAGATCGAGAGAGCTGGGAAACCATTGCTTTTGGATGCTGATGGATTAAAAGCTTTTGTGGGCTTCAAAAGAGCGCTCAAGGTTCCTCTTGTGCTTACGCCTCATGGAAGCGAATATACTATTTTGACTGGTGAAACGTTGCCTCAACAGCCTGAGGAACGAGCTTTGGTTGTGCAGAAGAAAGCAAAGAAACTTGGAGCGGTCATCCTTGTGAAGGGTAAAGTGGACGTTGTTTGTGATGCAGACAGGGTAAAGTTGAACTTTACCGGCAATGCAGGCATGACTGTCGGCGGCACGGGCGATGTTTTAAGTGGAATAGTTTGTGGACTTATGGCACAGCGTGTTGATCCGTTTGAAGCTGCGGTAGCTGGAGCATTTGTTAATGGTGCTGCAGGCGACTTTGTTGCAAGCGAAATCGGGTTCCATATGACGGCAACGGATATTATTGATTGGATTCCTAAGATTTTGGATGACCCGATGGTTCATTTGAAGGTGCGCAAACCAAGTGGAAACTGACTCGGAAACGCCAAAGGCCGCTTTGCCTGTAAGGATAACCATTTATCATGCCGCTCAGGACGACCCTAAAAAAAACACTGCCTTGAGGTTGAAGCGACGAGGATTCGCTAGAATCGTCACTAGGGCAAGATTTTTGCCTAAGCGAGCCATCGTGCTAAACCCATTTGGCGAAATTGCTTTTTCTCCAGCGGACAAGGAGAGACTTGAAAAGTTTGGATTGGCCGCGTTGGATTGCAGTTGGGAACACGCCCAAAAAGTTATGGGAAAACAAGTCAAGGGAACCAGCCGCTGTCTTCCAATTTTGATTGCAGGTAACCCAGTGAATTTTGGGAAACTTACCAAGCTGACAACCGCTGAAGCCATCTCGGCAGCTTTGTATATTGCGGGTTTTAGAGAGGAGTCTGAGGCTGTTTTGTCAATTTTTACGTGGGGACACACGTTTTTTGAGTTAAACCAAATGTTGCTTGACAATTATGTGAATGCTAAGGATAGCGGAGAAATCGTGGAGATGCAAACGAAGCTGTTGAAAGGCAAAAAATGCGAATAGAACCTGAAATGCTTATAGCACACCTAAGCAAAAAACATTAAAGCGTCGCTTGGAGGATTGAAGCTCGCAGGTTATATCTGATTTCTATGTGTTCTTAGCTTCAGTTGTGCTTATTTCACTTTCAGGTGTCCTAATGCCAGGACCGCTATTCGCCGTGACACTCAGAAAAGCAGAGAAAAGCAAAGTTGCAGGCGCCTTGATCGCGGTTGGGCACGGGATCGTCGAGGTTCCACTCATGTTGCTTATTTTCTTTGTTCTGAGCCAATTCACGATTCCAAGCGCTGTACAAGTTGCGGTTGGCTTGATCGGCGGCTTTCTAATGGTTCTAATGGGAATACAAACATTCAGAAAACGCAATAAAACCGACGACGCACCAGCGAGTTTGAAGCGGGATTCAGTGCTTGCAGGCATCTATACGACAGCGGCAAACGCAGGGTTCATTCTTTGGTGGTTAACCATTGGCACCACTTTGATTTTGAACGCACAGCTCTTTGGGCTTGTGGGTTTTTCAGTATTCGCGGGCGTTCATTGGCTCTGCGATTTCTCATTTTACACTCTGGCGGCAATGGCAGTTTTTAAGTCCCAGCGGTTCTGGAACGACCGCGTAAGGATGGGGATCACACTTTTTTGTGTGGCAGTTTTCATCGGTTTCGGAGCATACTTTATTGGCTCAGCAGTTTGGTCTCTATTTGCATAGTTATATAGCAAGAAAAGAAAGTATTATTCATGGAATTCCAAGTCGGAACAGCAACCCTCGAATTGATAAAAGGTGACATAACAGACGTCGAAGCAGACGCGATTGTTAACGCTGCAAACTCTTCACTGCTAGGGGGAGGAGGAGTTGACGGAGCAATTCACCGAAAAAGCGGGCCTAAAATTTTGGAGGAGTGCAAGCGTATTAGGTCTACTGAGTGGCCCGATGGGCTTCCAACGGGAAAAGCTGTCATTACAACAGGCGGCAACTTAAAAGCTAAATTTGTTATTCACACCGTTGGTCCTGTGTGGCTCGGAGGTTTCCATGTTGAATCCGAGCTTTTAAAGCAGGCGTACCGTAACTCGCTGAAACTGGCTGTTGCAAGGGGGCTTAAATCGGTGGCGTTTCCGTCGATTAGCACTGGAGCTTATGGTTACCCCATTGAGGAAGCTAGCCGCGTAGCTACTAAGACGGTTGTGGATTTCTTGGAGAACGAGGATAAGCTTGTGCGAGTTACTTTTGTCTTATTTTCTGAAGCTGATTTTCAGGTTTATGTTGAAGCTGTGAAAGCCATTTTATCTAATAGCGAGCGTTAAAAATAATCAATACCGCTATGTTACTTCTTGTACTTCCATTATTGACGCAACAGGAATATCGAGTTGTTGTTGAACTATTTCCAGCACGGTATGTTGATCTGGGCCTTCAACGACAAAAGCGACTCTTTTCTCGTCTGTACAGCAATAGCAAGCTTTTGCCTCAATATCTTTGATTTTTCCCTTTGCCAGCATCTTAGCTGCTCCTTCTGCACAAGCTCGGGGATCAGTGCCTGAGCGCAAAATATGAGAATTTATTAAATATCTGGGCATAAAATCAAATCCACTATTACAAATTGATGTTGCATTTTATAAACTATTTTCTCAACAGGAAACTCTTATTTTTTACAAAAATTTCCTGTTTTAAAATAGTTTATTTAATTCCAACGTCTAGCTTTAAGCGAGCGAATTTCTTGCGAGTTAATTACTAAGAAGACTTCATTCGAAGTGACAAGTCTAACCGTTTACGTTTAAACTATGGTTAAAGTCAGTGCTGACTTGATGCTGCCTATGTTCTTTATTCTCTTAATCACAATTTCACGTAGATGTTCAAAAGATTCGCCGCTGACTTTAGCGATGATATCGTATGCGCCATGAGAAAGGTACACTTCTTTGACATCTTCAAGCTGTTTTAAATCCTCAAATGCGCTCTTGCATGCGTCAACCTCAGTTGTAATAAAAACAAAAGCGTTGCGCTTGGGCCTCTCGAGCTGGGTTGATAAAGCGCTTATCGGCACAGCTATATCAGCAAAAACATTCTCCAAAACAATCAACCTCAATACACTTAAACTTCTTGGAACAACCTTATTAAACCTAATTTGTCGTCTAGCTACTACAACAAAGCATTATAAACTCAACCGCTCTAGCAAAAGAGCCGATTAAACAGTGAGCTTGTGTTTAGCCTTTGGGGGTTCTTAGTTGGATAAGTGAGTACACGTCGTATTTGCTATCTATTGCTTCCCGCCCACCCAAATAACCTAGCTCGATAAGAAAGCCTAAGCCAACGATTTTTCCGCCTCGGCCTTCGATTAGTTCAATGTTTGCTTTGATTGTTCCGCCAGTTGCCAATAAGTCGTCTATAAGCAGGATTTTCTCACCTTTCTCAATTGCATCCTCATGCATTTCAATCGTATCCGACTCGTACTCTTTATTGTAGGTCAGGTTCACACATTTGTATGGTAATTTTCCTTTTTTTCGTACAGGCACGAAACCTATTCCTAATTCATAAGCCAATGCAGCGCCGATGATGAAGCCTCTTGCCTCATTTGAAACTATGGCGTCAATTTGTTTGCTCCTGTAATGGTCCGCCAACTGCTTAATGCATTCATGGAAGCACCGCCCGTCTTTCAGGAGTGGTGTTATGTCCCAGAATACTACACCTTTGAACTCGGGAATTCTTCGAATTTTGGATTTTAAATCAATGGCTTTTTCACTTTTGTTCATTTTCGATTTCTCCCTTTTACACGAAAGCGCCCTTTAATGCCTCGTTGCATTTGCAGTCGCCTTCACTTGGCAGTTTGGCAACAGTTTCGGCGATTATGCGCTTTACGTTCTCGAGGTTTGTCTTCATTGTTGTAAGAATATCGTCAACGCAGACTGCATGGTCTTTCCATACATCGTAGTCCGTGACTGTGGAGATGGATGAGTAGCAGATTTCGGCTTCTCTGGCTAAAACACATTCAGGCACCAAAGTCATGCCAACCACGTCTGCACCCCACTGCCTATACATCTTAGATTCAGCCTTAGTGGAGAAACGCGGTCCCTCAATGCAAACGTATGTTCCTGTCTCATGCATTTTGATGCCCATGCCCCTGGCAACGCCAATGAGAGCTTTTCTGAGTTCGGGACACATGGGTTCAGCAACCGAGATATGGCAAACTTTGCCCTCAGCTGCCGTGTAGAATGATTGTTCGCGTCTTGTTGTTCGGTCAATAAACTGGTCGCAAAAGACAATTTCGCCCGGATGATATTCTTCGCGCAAGGAACCCACTGTTGAGGGCGCTAAAATGCGTTTAACGCCGAGTTTTTTGAGAGCAAAAATGTTGGCTCTAACGTTGATGTCTGTTGGGCGGATTTTGTGTTTTTTTCCATGTCTCGGTAGAAAAGCCACGCATTTGCCGCCGAGTTCACCGACGGTTATGGTGTCTGATGGTTTGCCGTATGGCGTTTCCACGGTGATTTCTTGGATGTTTTTGAAAAGTTTAGGGTCGTAAAGACCTGTTCCACCGATAACTCCGAATTCAGCTTGCATGCCTTCTACTTCAAGCACTATACTTATAAAAATAGCGTCGGGCAGGCAAAGACTATTCTCTTGCTTTTTAAATTAGGTTTTTTCAGCAAATAGTGAACCGCCCGTCCACTTTCTATCAGAACCATGGCAATTATACCACAGTTTTCAGCAGAGATCTAAAAAATTGGATGGTTTTTATATATGGCATTGAACATTATTTTCCTAGGCATTTTTATGCGCGTATTTTTTGAAGAAGAAGAAAATGAAGACGACTGTGACTGCGACGAATGCGAGGAAGACGAAGAATAACCTAATACTTAACCTTCTTTTTTTCTATGATAAGAAAATTACGTTAAAAGAGATTTGGCAATTTTGATTCAAAAAAGAAAATGTTTTACGATAGTTTCCCGATGGTTACGGAGATTGTTTGTGATTGTCCGTCTCTTATTATGGTGAACTGTGCTGTTTGCCCGGGTAAAGTATGCTGTTCAAGGTAGGATAATAGGTCGTCGGTGTTGGTTATTCGTACGCCGTTTACTGCTGTTATGATGTCGCCGCCGATGATTACATCTGAGCCCAAAATTGTTGCATGTGTACTGCCGCCTTGAAGCCCGTTCTGTGATGCAACGCTTTCGACTAAGACGCCATAGGTGGTGCTTGTATGAATTGCCTGAGAAATTTGGAAGTTCATGTCTGTTCCTGTGACGCCGATGGATGGATGGTTGGTGTATGATCCGCTAGATATGAGCGAGGGTAGTTCACGGGTGATTGTGTCTGATGGAATGGCAAAACCTAAACTCTCTGAACTGCTTACGGCTGCTGTGGTTATTCCGACAACGTGGCCGCTGTAGTCAAGCAAAGGGCCT
The DNA here is from genome assembly GCA_963725715.1 of Candidatus Bathyarchaeota archaeon. Taxonomy (GTDB): domain Archaea; phylum Thermoproteota; class Bathyarchaeia; order Bathyarchaeales; family Bathycorpusculaceae; genus Bathycorpusculum. The sequence goes on along the minus strand of CAVRZF010000009.1, from coordinate 19,403 downwards.
CCCGAGTTGCCTGGGTTAATTGCAGTGCTTGTCTGAATGATGTCTGGAATTGTTGGTCCCCCTGAACCTGACTGGTCTGTTTCAGCGATTGTTCTGCCAAGGGCGCTGATGACTCCTGTTGTGAGTGTCCCTGAGAGTCCGTAGGGTGAACCTACCGCGACAACGGGATCGCCTACTTGCAAGGTGCCGGAGCCAACAATCGTCAACGATGTTAAGCCGCTTGGCATTGGATTTATCGAAATCACGGCCAAATCCGCTTGGGCGTCGCGGCCTAGCACTTCGGCTGAATAGCTGCTTCCGTCTGCGAAAGTTACTGTTACGTTGATTGCGTTTTCAATAACATGGTTATTAGTGACAATAACCTGCTGATTGTTTACGGAAGCGACAAAGCCTGAACCCTGCTGCAGACTGTAACCCACAAGCTGATTAAAGAAATTGTAGGCTGGCACCAGGTCCTGTATCACAACTACTGATGACTTAACTTGTGAGTAGAGCGCGGAAAGGGAAACATTGTCGCCAACAAAGTAGTTATCATTGGGATAAGAAACATAGGTGCCGCTTTGACCTGTTATTTGACTTTGGAGAGTGTCAATTCTGCCATTAAGAATCACATAGGTCACGGCGAACCCAATTGAAGCGCCTACAATCAGACCGACCAAGAGCAAAATCAAAAGCATCTTTGAAAAATGCCTAATTTTTCGGGCTGGCTGAACTTGAGGCGCTGGATTGGGGCTTTCTGGCGGGGGCTGTGTTGCTGGAATTTGGGGTATAGCTGGGTTTTCCATTGTTAATTCTCCATTAATTTGTGGCACACTTAATGAAAAGTTTTCCTATGGCTCGGTTAATTGTTCCCAAGATTTTTCACCAATGTGTCAACTTAAGGGCAACCAAGAAAGAGAGTTGAAGGGGTTAGTTTTGGGCAGTTAATTTGGCCTTGGGCATATGGCCATATTTTTCTCCCACTTCTTGGCTGCCGATTCTTGGAATGGGCTGAAGTGTTATTAAATAATATTTCAAAATGTTACCCAAATCTAACCCTAATTCCTAAATACGCAAAAATTTGTCAAACCCAAACTAATCTGAAGAAAATCAAGTTGAAAAAATGAAAAAAGAGGATCAGCTCCAAATTTCACCATAATCTCAGTCACTACGACGGTTTAGCGAGAACAGCTTTATAACTTAAGTCAGGTTAAGTTTGACAAAGAATCTCTTCAGCACGGAGAACAATTGATGTCTTCAAACGCCCGCTCTTTAAAGTATTTGCTAGGATGGCTAATAGCAGGTACCAGAGGCGGACCTACAAGGGCGAAAATTATTGAGGCGCTCAAAGAAAGCCCTCAGAATGCAAATCAACTTGCGACTTTGCTTAAGATGGATTATAAAACGATGCGCCATCACCTTGAAGTTCTGGAGAAAAACAGAATCGTTACCTCCGTCGGAGATAGATACGGTGCAACCTATTTTCTGTCCCAAGTTATGGAAGACAACTATGCCTTGTTTGAGGAGATTGTGAAGAAAATCGGGAAAAAGTAGAAAAAGGAGAAGACCAAAGAGGAGAAACAAATGGGAAACAGAATAAAAATCGGATTAATCTTTACAATAATAGTGTTAGCCGCTGTTCTTGCGACAATTTGGCTAATTGCATTCAGCCCACCGGAGTTTCTCTTCTTCCGGGAAATACGAATGCCTCCAGGCGGTTTCATTGCAGGAGATCTGGAATTCTTTTATGATGCTTATGCAATTATTTCTACAGTCAACATAGCGCTCTTAGTGATTTTAACCTTGTTTTACGTAAATGTTTATTTTAAAACGCGTTCAACCTTTACTGTTGGACTTGTAATTTTCGCATTAGTGTTTTTGGTTAAAGACTTGACTTCAAGCCCGCTTCTAACTTCGATGTGGGGTTTTACTGCTTATGGACTTGGGCCGTTCGAGCTCTTGCCAGGCTTATTTGAATGCTTTGCGCTATCAGTTTTGCTTTACCTCAGCTACAGATACTAAATTGAAAGTTCCCGCCAAACTTTTCCATGCAAATGGTAGAAGGAAGGGCTATATTGGCTTTTGTTGGCAAAAAAATAAATCATAAGTCAAACTACTTTTACTTAGAACACTCGAAGTTGGGAGAAAACCGAGAGAGTGTTGTCTAAAAACAAGAAAACAGCAATCCTTATAGTGATTATTGTAGCGGTTGCAATCAACATTACTGGTTTTTGCTTTGCCTATCCGGAGACGCTTAAACCTGAACCGGGAAATCTTGCAAGGGACTTCTCAGCTTACTACATTGGGGAATGGCGCCTGCTGCATAATCCAACCAAAATTTTTTCAGGGTGGACATGGCCGGGGGATTGTGAGATACTTCCGAAAGCGCAAACTTTCAAGTATACTCCCTCCTTTCTTGTTTTTTTCGCCCCTTTTCTACTCTTAAATTATCAGGATTCTCTGCTTGCTTTTAATTTTCTTCAAGTTGCCTTGATTCCGGCTTTAGGATATTTTGTTTACAAGCTGGTTAAGGACAAAAACTTGGCTTTAGCTTCTGTAGTGGCGGTTATTCTTTTACTTCAACCCCTTCCTACGCCACCGTTAAGTAATGTCCTTAACGACCCTCTACATTACCAGCTTTCTCTCATAAATTTAGGATCTTTCGTACCGACCTACTTCATAGGATACAGTGTAGTGAATGCGCATGTTTTGCAAACTATCCTTTTGATTGCCGCAATGTACTTTGGGTTCACTAAAAAACCTTGGATTTCAGCAGTCATATTTTGCTTAGGTGTGTTTGACCCGCGGACTGCCCTTTTTGCGCTTCCACTGCTTCTTTGGTACAACAGATATAAACTACGCCAGTTCATCGGTGGCGCAGCCCTATTTATAGCTGTTACGAACCTGCCTTTCTTTTTCTACCAAGACATAGGATTAACTTTCCTACGCACAGAAGTCAATGGCTCCATCATTTCACAAATGTATCCATACGATTGGCTACCATTATACGCGGTGACAGCGTTAATGGTGCTTGAAATTGTAGGCACACGTCAAGACAAAAAAGGCTCGTTAAAAAATGGTGAACAGAATGGCGCCGAGGATGGGATTCGAACCCATGCGGACCAGAAGGTCCACGGGCTCTCAAGGCCCGCGCGTTAACCACTCTGCCACCTCGGCACTACGGAATCAACAGTTCTATTTCGCCCGCTCTTAAAATGTTTACCGAACAGCCCCTGAAATTAAGCATACAGGCCACAGAATTAAAACCGAAAACTGCTGTCAAGGTTAAAGTTGGTAAAGGTAATTAACCAACGCTGATACTTTTTTGGCATGGCACCACAGGCAACAATCGTTCAGATCCCAAAAGACATTTTGGAGACAATTTACGCTGGCGCAAAACAGCTATACCCACGAGAAAGCTTTCTGCTTCTTCGAGGCAAAAAAAGCAAAGGCACCATAAAAATAACAGACCTTGTCTTAGCCCCCTTCGCTGTGCATGGGAATGGTTTTGCTCATTTTAACCCGTATATGTTCAGTGGCGATTACTCTCTTGTAGGCACCGTGCATTCGCATCCTTCAGGCAACATTTCCCCCAGTCATGTGGACATGAACTACTTTTTTGGAAGGATACTCATGATAGTGGGGTACCCGTTTGAAGCGCAGAACTGCGTTGCAGTATACGACTCTAACGCCGAACGTTTGCCGGTTGAAGTTACCGCGGAAATAGGCTTTGATTCTACGTAGGGCGTTGAGCGTTTTTTACGAACGCCTCGTACTCGCGCAGAAAATCAAAAGCGAACTTATCTGCGTTACCTTCTGTGCCACGGTGCATTTTGTCGACTCCTTTGCTGCGCAGATGATGATAAAACTCGTGTAAGATAACAAAGGGGTTTTTGAAAACGTCGCTGTTCAAAACTGCGATGGTTTCATTTTTGTTTGTGTAGCAGCCAAACGCTGTTGTGTGGTGACCCTTAGGTAAGCCAACTTTGAGCTTGGGCAGGTTAACATTATATTTTTTCGTGAGCAACTCTAGGGCATCTTCAGTTTTGCCGTTGAGAATAAGCCAGACCACATACGGCTTGAAGTTATCCTGTGCCATCGTGTTACTCGCCGTATGTTCCTCGCCGAATTTTCTCAGCTAACAAATGAATAAACTCTATAGGCCACACATCGTCGCAAACATCTTCGTTGAGTATTTTGCGTTGATGATACATAGAAATCAAATCATTCTTCAAAAGCAGAATCAGTAAGAATTCATGGCCATAAGTTCGTTTGAAAAGAGCATATTTCTGAGCTTGATGCTTGGTCATCTCAAAGTGAGGCTCAAGGATAATCTTCCGCCCATGAACTTTCTTCTCCAAAATAAAGTCAGGGGTGTAAACTTCATTGTTTGGCAGCGGGAAGCTGATTGTTTCATACCCGTAGGAAATGTGCATTTTAAGAAGCGTCAAGGCGGTTTTTTTCTCCCATCCACTCTTATACCGGCTCATTTTCTGGTAGTAAGCCTGTGATTGCCCAGTTATTTTTTGCATACGGTCAAGAAAGTCAAGCGCTGTTTTAAGCGTGTACCGGTTTAATGTTTTTTGTTTTAGCCATCTCCCCAATAGAAAGAAGGGGTAGTCAACTTTTGCAGGGTCTTGTGGAAAGAGTTTTTTGGCGAAGTTTGTTATTTTTTGACGAGCTTCAGCTGCCGTGTGTTCATCTCTCCAAAGAGACGGCGAAGCTGAGTAGATTAAGCCCAAGCTTGCTGCCACATTAGCGTTTTCTTTTGTTAATGGAACTTGGAGGTCTTCTGGTAACAAGTGGTCGTAGATTTGTAGGTCAGGCATGGCCCGTACCATCCAGCGCATATAAATCCACGCTTTATCAACATGTGGACCGCTCAATGCCTTGATGTTTTGAGAAATATCTTGAACAAAAGCCGCTGGTTTATTAAATTTCTGCGCATACTTGAGCATGTTGCGCTCTGCTTTTTCCCGTATAAACATGTTAACGGAAGCCAAAGTTTCTGAAGCAGCTTTCTTGTTTGGACCTAAATCATTATAAAAATCGGCTTTTACAATTTCATCTTCGAAAATATGAGCTTTTTTGATGTCCAGTAGGCTATTGCCGAAAGCTTCATGGAGATATGAGAGAAGCATTCGGGCGTTTTCTGGGTAACCAACTATGGTATCGTCAAGGATGCTGGCGACGAGTAAAAAATAATGGGCGGCTATTCTGCGTTCTTCGTACTTGTCTGAATACGGGTTGAAGAACAACCTTGGGCTCATGCGGCGGTCCCATTGGATATCAACAACATTTGAGTTCTTGTTGATGAAGTCCACTAGTATAGTTAGCACTTCGTCGTTTGCCATAGCCCTAACCCGAGTTCAAACATTAATAATGCATGAAGTACCTTAAAACTGCTCTCATCATAACGCAATATTTTTCGCAGTTAATTGAAGGATTTAGCGTTTCAGAAATAGTTTAATACAAGCTGCAAATTTCAATATGCATCACAACAAAGTGGGCCGGTCGTCTAGCCTGGTTAGGACATCTGCTTGACGTGCAGAAGGTCGCCGGTCCGAATCCGGTCCGGCCCATTCAAACCCACACCAAAACAGAGATTGAACCTCATAGAGACTTTAAGCAGCCAGTACAATAACTATCAGCCTTAGACTTCTATGTTTAGAGCTCCGCAAATGAACAAGTAATTCTGAAAGTAAATCTACCCCAAGCAGCGTAACATTTTCGGAGTACACAAGTCAATGGATATCGTTGGAGACGTTAATTGAATCATATTTTTGTTGACTCTTTAAGTTCATGATGATAGAATTGGGCAAGAACCATCAAGACACTCTTACTGGATACTTTGAATCCAATAGGAGAGTTTTCTGAAATAAACATGCCTCTCTTATCATCAACCAAAATCATTCCGCAATTCGTAGGCAAAGGCGACTTATCATAGAAAATTTCAGCTGAGTCTTTGAGCTTGTGGACACTTTCGGTAAGCTCATGAATCACAAGCAGAACTTTAACTCCTCTTGAAGATACAGTTTTAATGGTCGATGCTAACTCGGAGAAATCATCCAGCGGCATCATTAACCATGCCTCTGCCGAAGCACTCTGAATAATCTCTCTGGCTTGGTTGCTCAAGTTGTCTTTTCCTCGAATTGTCCAAATAAATTCTTCTGAAGGTTCGATAGCTGCATTCTTCTCGTAAAAATTATCTAATTCGCCAAGTATATTATGCGCTTGAGATATTTGCCTCATCTTTTTCTCATATTGGTTTTCTAAGTCATTTTTTCTTTGGGAAAGTTCATGTAGTAGGTTGTCCTTTAGTTCCGTTTCTACTCCTTCTATAGCAGTGGCGGGTTTTATTGCTTTGAAAAAGAGGGGTCGTCCTTTTTGAACTTCTACAAGTTTCTTTCTTTCGAGACGAGTAAGGACTTCGTATATTTTGGAGTGCGGTATTTCGGTAAATTTACTGAGGGTACCTGCGTTTGATGTACCTGTTTGGATTAGGCTGACATACGCTTTGGCCTCGTATTCAGTTAAGCCCATTGCTTCAAGGGCCTTTTGAAACTCGACACTTTTCACTTTTTTCACCACTAAGAAAAAATATTAGTGACAAAAACCCTTTAAGTGTTTCCGCTTCTCGAATTGGATGTCACTAATGAAAAATTGACGGCTTCAACTCTATCAAATAAAATTAGGGTTTGTCGCCACTCGGGAAGAAGGAATTGCGAATATATGCATAATATTGACGTTGATGCCTTAAATGGAATTACTTCCAACGAAGCCCAAGAGAAATTGAAGAAAGACGGGCCCAATGAATTACCCATATCAAAGAAGCGAAGTGCTTTTCAAATTGCATTAAGCGTAATTAAAGAGCCAATTTTCCTTCTGCTTGTCGCAAGCGGCAGCATTTACTTCTTCCTAGGCGAAGTCACAGAAGGATCAGTTCTACTTAGCTTTGTTTTAGTGGTCATGGGTATAACCATTTTTCAGGAACGAAAAACCGAGAATGCCCTTGATGCTTTAAAGAATTTATCAAGTCCACGAGCGCTAGTAATACGAGACGGCAAACAAGTTCGCGTTCCCGGTCGTGAAGTAGTAACTGACGATATTATACTTTTGGCAGAAGGGGACAGGGTTCCAGCAGACGCACAATTACTGTCATCTACCAATTTAATGATTGATGAATCACTTCTAACAGGCGAATCAGTCCCAGTCCGCAAAGCTGTTGGAGAAATAGAGGAGCAAACTTGGCGCCCAGGCGGAGATGACCAGCCTTACATCTATTCAGGAACATTGGTCACACAAGGTCAAGCCATTGCAATAGTCAAATCCACAGGCGCTAGGACTGAAATGGGCAAAATAGGCGTGGTTCTTCAAAAAGTTGAACGCGATGAAACCAACCTGAAAGTTGAAGTTTCACAGCTTGTCCGCAACTTCGCCATCTTCGGACTGTCGCTTTGTGCTTTAGTCATAATTGTTTACGGTGTAACACGGTTAGATTGGATAGAAGGCATACTGGCAGGCGTAACCCTGGCTATGGCGCTTCTACCCGAAGAGTTCCCAGTTGTGCTAACAATTTTCTTAGCCCTTGGCGCATGGCGTATGTCTAAAAAGAACATGCTAACAAGACAGCCCCATGCCATAGAGAACTTGGGATCAGCTACAGTGCTCTGCGTTGATAAAACGGGTACATTAACACTCAACAAGATGTCAGTATCCAAACTATGCACAGACAACCAAATGTATGATATTGAATCAGCCCTCAAGAACCCACCAGACTGTTGCCATGAATTAGTTGAATTTAGTGTACTTGCATGTAAAAGGGACCCATTTGACCCAATGGAGAAAGCCATCAAAAACTTTGTAGAGGGCGAATTTGCAAAAACAGAACATGTTCACGGTGACTGGCAACTAATACAAGAATACCCACTATCCCAAAAACTATGGTCAATGTCAAACGTTTGGGGGTCACCCGACGGCACTGACTATATCATCGCAGCTAAAGGTGCACCTGAAGCCATAATCGACTTATGCCACCTAAAAGAGGCGGAAGCAGAAGACGCCTCAGCAAACATTCAAAAAATGGCGAAAGATGGCCTTCGTGTTTTAGGGGTAGCTAAGGCATCTTTCAAACAAACGAAACTACCAAAGGAACAACATGATTTCCAATTCAAGTTCATAGGCTTGATTGGCTTCGTCGATCCAGTTAGACCAAACGTTTCACAAGCAGTTAACGAATGCTACCACGCAGGCATAAGGGTGGTCATGATAACAGGCGACTATCCACTGACAGCACAGAATATTGGTCGACAAATAGGTCTACGAAACCCAGAAAATATCATAACAGGGCCAGAACTCGAAAAAATGAATGAAGAAGAACTGAAGGAAAAAATCAAAAACGTTAACATCTTCGCTCGAGTTGTGCCAGAGCAGAAACTGCGAATTGTCGACGCTTTCAAAGCAAACAACGAAATAGTAGCCATGACCGGCGACGGCGTCAACGATGCACCAGCACTCAAATCAGCCAACATCGGCATCGCTATGGGTGGAAGAGGCACAGATGTTGCCAGAGAATCCTCAACATTAGTGCTTCTTGACGACGATTTCACATCAATCGTAGGCGGAGTAAAGATGGGCCGCAGAATCTTTGACAACCTCAAAAAAGCCATAGCATACATCTTCTCAGTCCACATCCCAATCGCTGGACTCTCAGCACTGCCGGTGCTACTTGGCTGGCCACTTATCCTACTGCCTCTGCACATCGTATTCCTCGAATTTATCATTGATCCAGCATGTACGACTATATTTGAAGCCGAATCTGAAGAAGCAGACGTTATGCAACGTAAACCCAGAAGCATAAACTCTAGATTATTCAATATGAAAGCAGCCATTATAGCTGGAATCCAAGGTCTCGTTGCGTTGGTTCTGGTAGTTGCAGTTTATCTGTACGCTACTTCAGCCGGTTTAGGCATAAATACAGCCCGCACAATGGCGTTTGCAGCAATAGTTTTGACGAACTTGGCGCTCATAATTACGAATCGTTCATGGAGTCAATCTATCATTGGCATCTTTCGTAGACCAAACAAAGCATTCTGGCAAATACTATCTCTTGCTATAGTCGCTTTATTGCTGGTAATTTATGTACCACCGTTGAGTAGTCTCTTCACCTTCGCGGCTTTGTCGCCGGTAGATCTGTTGATTTGCTTTGTAGCAGGCTTCGGCAGTATAGTCTGGTTTGAATTATTCAAGGTGATTAAGAAGGGAAAACTGGGAATTTAATTCCGTGAGTATCAATACCAACTACCCGAACTCCCACCGAGAGCATATCAACCAATGCGAAGCTCTTTTCTAAAAAGCATTTGAGTTTGGTGTCGCGAGATGAAGGTTGGCCTCGTGGGCGATTCAATTTGGAGAACCTGCAAAGACCCAAATCTTAGAGTTTAAGCAAGGGGACTCAGACCGTTTAGGGGGTAAGCCCGGTCCGGCCCACCAATTACTTTCACTTTTAGATGGGAAGCCATTATGTTTAGTTTGATTGTTTAATAGCTGAGAAATTAACTGTTTTTAGTGATTTTCAAATGTTTTGCTGAAGTTAAAGCCCGACTCTTTGGATTTGTCCACTAAATCCTTGTCTAAGTATAATACAACATTGCCATTGGTTGCCAATTGCATTCGCACCCGAGCGCATCCGAAAGGAAGTTCAATGTTTTATATCTGGTCTTTTAAAAATAGTCTCCTTACATAACTTTTGGAATTTATTAATTTTATAAAATGCAATGTTTATAATTTTCTATTTTCGAAAAGGAGAACAAAATAGAATAAGAGACACAATTTTCCAAGTTTTACTTGTTTAGAAAATATAAATTTGAAAATCCAAAAAGCTGTTCTTTTGCCTCTCCAGAAGAGCTAATATAATTTGCCCACTTATGATAAATTGCCGCTAGATTCGTAAGAGGTGCGCGCGTTCACAAAAAGCTCTACTCACAAGAAGATTCATAGAATCATTCCCGAAATTCCTTTATTGCGCACATTGAATCTTGTGCAAACAACATTTCTTGGTGTGGGTACAGCAATAGGGGGAGTAATGTTTGCCATTATGGGTAGAGCCGTGAGCGAGGCTGGACCTAGCATTGTGGTCACTTTCTTGATTGGAGCTTTCTTTGCTCTTCTTATGGGACTTTCCTACGCTGAGCTTGGATCATCCGTTCCAAGCGGCGCGGGTGGGGCAATAGCTTTTGTAGGACGTGCTTTTGGCAAAAAAACTCCAACGTTCATAGCCGGATGGTTTAGCTGGGTGGGCAGCATTACTGATTGCGCTATCGGTTCACTGGTTTTTGCCCTTTCAGTCAATTATTTCTTTAGGTGGGTAGAGCCCTTCACATTGGCAATTTTAACTTTGATTGTGTTTGCTTTGATCAACTTTAGGGGGACTAGAAGTATGAGCATCGTCCAGTTAGCCCTCACCGGGGTCTTAATCTTTACACTTTGCTTTTTTATGGCTGGCTCCTCTCTGAGTTTCGAGGCAAACAGGTTTGAACCATTCTTTCCAAAAGGAATATTGCCTATGTTCGCAATGGTGAGTTTTATTTTTCCCACATACGCAGGGTATGAGTCAATTACTCAGATGTCTGAAGAAGTCAAAACTGCGGGGAAAAATATCCCAAGAGCCCTTTTTTTAACTTTGGCGGTTATTACACTGCTTTTCACAGGTGCATCGATAGCTATGGTTGCTGGTGCTCCACCAGAAATCTACGCTAATTCCGCTACTCCCTTGCAAGATGCTGCTACCTACTTTGTGGGTCCGGTAGGCGGCGCAATAGTGTCTGCTTCTGCCATGGTTGCAACATTAACTACGATTAATGGAGCCATGGCAGGTGGAACACGTATAGCCTTTGCTTTGAGTAGGAATGATTTCTTGCCGTCTATCTTCAAAAAAGTTCATCCGAAGAACAGAACTCCGTTTGTAGCGCTAGCATTAACTGCTTTAGTAGCTGTCTTTTTTGTTTTGACAAGATCAATTAATTTCATTGTTTACGCAATATCCCTTGGCTACACTGTTACAGCAATCATGGTGGCATTGGCATTAATTCGTTTAAGAAAGACTGAACCTAACCTTTACCGCCCCTTCAAAGTTCCACTTTACCCCTATGTGCCGATCATAGCCATTGCAGCGTTATCATTTATGATAATAACAATGAGTTTGGAGGCAATAGTTTTAGGAATCACTTTCGGAGGCGTAGGGCTACTTCTCTTGTTTGTGAGCAAAAGAATTAGAAAAACCCAAAAAGGGGAAGAAATCGGCGAATAGATTATTGAAAGAGGGTTTGTTCACAATGCTTTTTAAATGTAAAAGTTATCTAAAGAAATGGTAACATATTTGCGAATAATGATAGTCGGTGCGGGCGACATTGGTTTACCAGTAATTCATTACCTTTCCGAAAGAGGGCATCTCCTCACTGTCATAGAAAAAGACGAAGCAAGATGCAAGCATATAGTTGATCATGCGGACGCAGCTATTTTCCAAGGAAAGGGCGATGAGAAGGAAATTTGGAAAAACTTGGAAGCTGATAAAATGGACGCTTTGATGGCCTTAACAAATAGTGATGAAACGAATATTGCTGTCTGCGAGATGGCTAAAAGGGACTTTGGAATACCGTTTGTAATCGCAAGAGCTCATCAGCCTGAGAGCATAGATTTAATGAAGGCGGCTGGCGCCGATATTGCAATTTGTCCATCAATAGAGACTCGCCGCTTGTTCTTGAATGCTATCGAAAGCCGAACAGTAGAAACCCTCTATGAGAAAGCAAACGTAGGTTTCAAGATTGTTTCGGTCATTATTCCTCAAAATGGCGTGGTAATCGGTAAAAATAGGGATAGACTTGACGAACCCGAAAAACTTAGGATCGCCAGCATATTTCGCAATGGCGCTTTCGTTTTTCCGTCGGAATCTTTCATCTTTAAAGGAGGAGACGGAGTGCTTCTTTTGGGTGAATCAGAGACAGTTGAAAAAGCTGCTGAAAAACTCAGAGAAGCTGAAATTACATAAAAAAGTTGGATTAGAGCCTAAACCATGATAAGAATTTCAGGAATAGTCTACCAAATTGCCTTGCAAGTTTCTACGGAGCTTTTACTAAAAATAGCTATTGTGGGCCTGATTCTTCTTTTTACTTGGATAATTTCCAGAATCCTGAGAAGTCTTGTCTCGAAAACGAAAGGTACACGTAGCCCAAGTATGTCTCGACAAATAAGACGACTTGTGACCTGGATAACTTGGTTCGTGGGAATTTTGATAGCTTTAAGTCAGGTTGGCTTAGACTTGGCAATATTGGTGATTCTCGTTGCCTTAGGCGCAATAGTTTTGGCAATTGCCCTCAGACATGTATTATCAAACTTGGTTTCTTACGGAGTCATAAAATCATATGAACCGTTTAAACTTGGAGATTGGGTTCAAGTTGGCAAGTTTTTTGGAAGAGTTGTAGATATCACGTGGGCAGATACAGTTCTGATGACTCCTGACAATGAAACTGTGTACGTACCCAATTCGAAAATTACTCAAAATATAATAATTAACAAAACAACTCCGGGAGGAACTCGTATTGCGATTTCAATAGTGATAAGCAGAGCTCTTAGATCTTTCAGAGGTCGAGAAGACGCTATTAGAGATTGGTATAGAACTCAAAGAAGAGCTTATCCCTGAATTTGTACCAGAAGTTCGCGTCACCAATTTAAATACTCAATCAGTTAGACTGGCGCTTCTGCTGAGAATAAACAATCCCGCAAGGGGTAAACTAATTGCCTCCAAGGTCCGAAAAAGAGCTAAGGAACGGCTAGATGAAATTCAACAAAAAGCTGCTGGTACACTTTCACACCTAGAATAATCTTATACAAACGTGATATCTTAGACATACAAAGACCTGGCTGCTCAAACGCCGCCATTGTAGTATCCAACAGAATTTCTTTCTATAGCTTATATCTTTCTAGGTTGTTGCCTGAACCCGTGTTGGGGGTAACAAAATAGAAGATTTCCTTGCAGGCTGTGCATTGGTATTCTTGGTTGTTGTGTTTTTCTACTGTGGTTGAACCGCATTTGGGGCAGCATATCTTGATTTTTTGGGACATGGTTAAGTCCTACTTGTTGTTTCATCGTAGCTTTCGTGGATAATGACCAGAATGAATTGCCCGCGTACTGTCTTCAACAAGTTGGAATATAGTTTCACGTGTATAGGTGTATTTTTTTTGCGTAGGTGAATCATTTCAAGGTCAGTTTGCCCTTTTTCCTGGATGCGTTTTAGAAAGAGCTCCACGGATGGCATGTCTTCTGGGCGCATGAGTGAGCGAATGTTCAAGTTGAAAAACTCAGTAAGCGTGTATCCGTATGTTTTTGAGGCAGCCGCGTTTGCATAAACAAAGTCGCCTTTTGTGTTGGCAAGCAGAATAGCCTCTTTGGAGCTGTCCAGTATTGCCGCTCGCAGTTTAAGTCCTTCCTCGGTTTTTTCGTGCTCTCGGATTTCTCTGCTTAGCTCTTCGCTGGCTTTCGCGTATTCGGCCGTGCGGTCTGCAATTACCTGCTCGAGGCGGTGTCGGTACTGGTTTAGCTCTGCCTCAATGTCTTTGATGCGGGTTATATCCATGGATAAGATCAGGATTCCCTCAGGAACAGGCTCGATATGAAGTTCAAAGCAGCCTTTTGAGCCACCAGAAAAAGTGAACTCGTTATCCAACTGATATGGAACGCGGTTGGTCATGCAGTTACGCAAGTGGTTGAACATCTCGGTTTTATCAATTCCAGGGTACGCCTGCATCATCGTGTAGCCAAGCAGTTTCTCTTTGGTTTTGCGTCCCTGACTAGCCGCAGCCGAATTAACGTACACGTACTGCCAGTCATAATCGATAATTTGGCAGCCCTCAATCATATAATCAAGAGAGATTTGGAGCCGATTCTCAACTTCTTTGGTTGATGTTTCTTTGCGTTGCCTCTCTGTAACATCTTCTGCAGAGCTTAGAACGCCAATCGTGTTGCCTCCCTCATCGCTGACCAATAAATTATGGAAGTTAAGCGTGATCTCCTTGCCCTGTTTATGTCAGAATCGAATGTTGCGAATGTACATGGCGAAGACTACTCGAGAGCATATCGTGGAACTGGCGCTTGCCTTCCGCTCTTTTGTCTTGCGGGACAAAGCTATCAAACCAGTTCTTACCGACAATTGCCTCTTTGGAGTAACCCAGAATTTTGGCTGCGACGTCATTTATGTCAACGACAACTTCATCGCTTCCGATAGCAACCATAAAGGCATCAACTTTTTCGAAAAAATTTTGAACTTTATTTTTTTCTTCCATTTTTTATTCCTCGGGCTTTTTTGCTCTTGTCCATGTGGCCGGCAGATACATCTGTGAAGTGTACTCTTTCATCATTCGGCAGGCGTTAAAGGCTGGAGTAACAGTTTTTATTGCTTCTTTAATAACTTGTATCCATCGGTGCGGCACGCCCTTACGATCTCGCTCGTAATAAAGTGGGACGATTTCGTTTTCCAGCTGATTATAAAGAGATTCAGAGTCCCTTCGGTCTTCCTCTTCCCAACTGGAGACTTGCAAGTCCCCGATTGCCCAGCCATTTTTCCCGTTGAAAGATTCATTCCACCATCCGTCTCGGACGCTAAAGTTGATAACGCCGTTCATTGAGGCTTTCATGCCGCTGGTTCCGCAGGCTTCCTGTAACCGTCTTGGATTGTTTAGCCAAACATCCACGCCTTTTACAAGTTCACGTGCGATGTTAAGGTCATAGTCTTCAACAAATGCTACGCGTCCTTGGAAGCCTCTGTCAAGCACCGCCTGATAGACTCGTTTGAGGAGTTGTTTTGATTGGTAGTCGGCTGGGTGTGATTTGCCAGCGAAAATTATCTGCACTGGCCTGTCAGGGTTTGTTATTATGCGTTTTAAGCGTTCAATGTTGGATAGAACGAGGTATGGTCGCTTATACTCGGCGAATCTGCGGGCAAACGCGATGGTTAACGCGTATGGGTCAAGTAGGGATCCCATGGCTATTACCTGCTGGGTGGTGACTGATCCTTGAGTCCAACGTTGCTGAGCCCTGAACTGTATTGCATTGATCAACCGAGTTTTGTATATTTGACGGGTATGCCACAGCTCATTGTCGGGAATGTTGTTAATGCAGTTCCAGTAGTCATTTTCATCTTGGTATTTGAGCGAGTTTACGCTGCTTTGCTTCTCACACAATGCCCGGATTTCTGGAGCTTGCCAACTAGGCAAGTGAACACCGTTGGTTATGCTAAAAATGGGTATTTGATCTTCTGCCATGTCAAGCCAAAGTGGCTTCCACATTGCTCTTGCGACTTTGCCGTGGATTTTTGAGACGGCGTTTGCTCTGCCTGAAAGTTTGAACGCCACTGCTGTGAGGTTAAATTTGTCAGAGCTAGAACCTTGATACTGCCCCAAACGCAGAAAAGTTTCTTTGTCTATGCCGAGGGGTTCCCAGAGATTGCGAGAGTACCTTTCCAACGCCTGCACGTTGAATACATGGTGCCCTGCGCCAACTGGAGTGTGAGTGGTAAAAACTGTGGAGTTACGAACCTTTTGAATCGCGGCTTCCAGAGATGAGCCGTTGGCGCGTTCTATTCTGAGGCGTTCAAGCATCATAAAGGTCGTGTGGTCCTCATTTGCATGCCAAACAACAGGCTCAATATGCAGTTCACGCAGTGCGCGAACACCGCCTACGCCAAGCACTATTAGTTGCCGTAGCCGTTCTTCTTGGTCAGCCGTGTACAATCTTGCTGAGAGTGCTCTGTCTTCAGGACGGTTTTCTTCGACGTTTGTATCCATGAGATACAGGTTTACTCTGCCAACTCGGACCTGCCAAACTTTAAGGTAAAGTTCATGATCGCCTAGCTGGATAGGAACGAGGGGTCCACAGCCGTAGGGCCAAGCGCAAGGAGAAATAGGCGCATCATCAAAGTTCAACTGGATGTAGTCTTCTTGCTGGTCGCCGTCAGCTGATACTTGCTGGCGGAAGTAGCCTTGTGGATACATGAACCCTACCGCAACAAACGGCAACGCACGATCTGAGGATTCCTTGCAGATATCACCCGCTAAAACGCCTAAGCCGCCCGCGTATATTGGGAGGGAATTGTGGATGGCGTATTCGGCTGAGAAATACGCGATTTGCCCAGGCTTGTCAAGTGCTGTTTGGCCACACCATTCTTGGTTTCGTGTCATTTCAACGTCAAATTTCGCCATCACCGAATCGTATAGCTCAAGGAAAACTGGGTCTTTGGCGGCTGCCTGTAGTTTGTCTGGGCTGATGTTACGTAGTTGCTTGACTGGGTTGTGTCCGCCTGTACGCCACAATGAGTAGTCTAAGGAGCGGAAGACTTGCCGTCCTTCTTCATGCCAGCTCCACCACAAGTTGTTGGCAAGCTCAAAGAGTCTGCCGATTCTCGGGGGGATGTTTAGCGGGTTGTTTTCCTGATTATCGTTTAGTGCCATGTTAGCGGATACCTGCAATTGTTTTTCTTAATTTAAATTATAGAGGCAGATGACAAAATGTAAACTGCCCAGTCTATTATCTAAAAACCTGTTTTATATACGTGATGCGTCAGGCTAAAGAACTTGGTTGCCTCTTTCAAGGGAGACCACATTAAGGGCAATGATTTTGGGGTCTGTCATTACGTTTTTGTTCTTCATCTTTCCCAATCAGACTGGGACGGCGACATCATCCCCCAATGGAAAAAGCACCGTCCCGACTAAAAAGCCTTGGGTGCAAAGGAGTGAGAAGATGAAGAAACAAACCAAAGAACCCAAACAAGATTAAACAAGCAACCCCAAGACATAGGTAAATTAAACATTCCAAATGTTATGCTTTGGATGTTCAAGAACGCTTATGAGCAAACAACTATCAAAAGAGTAGCCAAGGAACTTAGGCATAAATAGAGACGAAACTGCAACACAAAGAACCCCGAAGAAGTCAAGCTCTTTATTGCTAAAAAGAAATGTTCCAACTCCACGGAAAGAGTAACCTAATCGAGTCCTACAATTTAGTCATAAAATCCTTAGGCTTAACATGGAACAAACCATTCTATGAACGCTACGACAAAAAACACAGAGCACCAAAGGAAGCCCTTTTAGACTTTATGATTAAACATTTCCGTTTAGAAATGGCACTTAAGTTATCAATACTAAAAGACCTTGGAACCAAGACCTCAAGAACTCTCTATGGCTAACAGTAAAATACATTCGACCTAAACACAGGATTGGTAAGCATAACAGGAGCCAAGCATACAGTCGGAAAAGATGGAAAGCTAAAAGCTCAACTCAATAGCCCTTCTGAAAATCTACTTAGATAAGAAACATCTAAACGCCAACAGCAAATTATTCGAAGTCTCAAGTTCGGACTATTTAGGCGATATGTACCGACACGCAAGAAATCGATTAGCCAAGGACTACAATATGCCAGAGCTTAAACAAATTTGCTTATATGATTTTAGGCGCTTCAAAAGCATCCAAAGAATACACTCTATCGCAACACAACACCTTCTATGTAAAACAACCTGCTCGGACACAAAGACTTCCGAAGCATAGAACGCTACATCAGTGTTTTCGATGACAGCAATGTAAACTGGTTACCAGTAGTATGTCACAATCAAGAGGAAATTGAACAAGCTATCAAAGACGACTGTATAATGGTATGCCAAGCAAATGGAATAACATACTTTAAAAAACCAGCATAAACATTTAAACGAATACCTGTCCAGATATGCTACTCGTTCAAGCCTTTTCATTAAAAACTAAGCCAAAGAAATTTTACCCCTAAAATCAAAACACGCTATAGAAGAGGCTAAAGTGGGAAAATGATACTTCTTGGCGCTGGGGCTTCAAAGGTATTTGGACTTCCGACCTTACAAGACCTTACTAATAATCTAACCGAATTAATGGAGAATAAAGGCTACAAAGACCTAATGCTGGAAATTATTGGAGCTTTGAAAAAGTTTGATATACAGCCTGATTTTGAAAATGTCTATTCAACCATTGAGGCATTAGCTAACCCCCAAGACTATATTGGAAAAGGAAACGGGGTTATAGCATACTTTCGTTACAAAGCTAATCTCAGTAATACCACAAACCCTGACTTTGTTAATATTTTAACAGACATGAAGGATTTAGTTTACAAGAAATGTACTCTCCCAAAATTTACTTCAACCCATCAGAAGATTTTTGATAACTTGATGAAGGCTTGTGCTATAGGTGAAGTTAGGAATGTTGGCGGTCAGGAAAGAATTCTCGATAGAGGACAGCAGACTATCGTTACAACAAACTACGATACAATCGTTGAATTGTACCACTATTCAAAAAACATTAAACTAGCTACTGGATTCGGGTCTGAGAAGGAGGAATCGCGTTATTGGGCACCATTTGACCTGACAGAGTATATACTAAAATTTAACTGCAATTGGCTAATAAAACTTCATGGCTCAATATGGCAATTTAAAAGGGATAATGGGCAAATCATTCAGACAATCACAGACCCCTCGCACCTTAATCTAGATTTTTCAATAAGAGAGAATCTAATGATTTATCCTATTGGACAGAAACCAATTCTTGAGCATCCATATTTCGACCTGTATCAACTTTTTAGAAATCAACGTTGGACTACATTAGTAGCAATCGGTTATTCATTTAGGGATTACCGAATTAACACGGCAATTATTGAGCGAATGAAAACAGCTCCTCCACCGCCACACAAAATAATCGTTGTGAAGAAAATCCCAATGCTGAAGAGGCTGTTAAGAACTTAGCTCCTCCTACAGCAGAGATTGATAATAAAATTATACGAATCAATATGCCCTTTGAGGATAATGATGCTTTGTTCGATAAAATATACATGGCAATGGGCTGCAAAGATAGGAAAGAGTTTCAAAGAAACGAAGAATTTGAAAAGCGTAATTTAAAAAGATAGCCTAACTGACCATTTTGGCGCTTTGCGCCCGCTTCGCGCGTTGCTCCGCTTCTACCTTGCCGAATGTTGCGCAAGAGCCAAACGATGCGCAAGCTACTCAATGATTTCTTCATTCGCCCATAAGTCACCGTCTGGAATGAAAGCAATATGAATCGAGTCCAAGATTTGAAACACTTCGTTAGCGAAAAGTGCGAGCGTGACAAATTCACCATGCCCCCTACCTCTATTATGATAGTCGAATAGCCCAACATTGTAAACACAGACCAACTCATTGCTGACTTTAACTGCTTGGAAGGCTATTACATGAGGCAGATTAAACAGGCTGTTACGCTCGATGAAGGAGGTACAGATTGCACCGACCTTTATCTTGTTCCACTGGCGTTTGATTCGCCTTCTTTGCTGGCGAAGCAGATCCATCCGCACTCCCCATGACAGTCGCCTTCATGCGCTACTTCCC
>CAVRZF010000008.1:0-118486 GCA_963725715.1 Candidatus Bathyarchaeota archaeon | reverse complement strand
CACTCCTACCCCAACTCCTTAAACCCAAGCAACGCCAGCGCCTACTCCCACAAGTAATATTGCAATAAGTTACGGTGAAGTTAGCAGAATGGTCATTGACAATGACACAAAGATAGTTTTGGCTATAAATGCCCACTACAACTTTGGAGGCAATGTGACCTTGAACTATACTGATTTTGTTTTGCAAATCTTAACTGACCGAGGAGGGTTAACACCTGAGGACACTTTAATGCAGACTGGAAACGCTAAACCAGCAGAGACTGGGAGCGTTAACGTAAGTAGCGGGAATAGCGAAGTTAGTTTTGAATTAACCTTTACTTTCCCTACGATACAAAACAGCTTTGGCGGACAATGGGCTTTTCGAACCTATCAACTAACCTATACAGGGAACGCAGTTTTTACTTCTTGGTTAACCCCAACCCCATCTCCCTCCGTTCCAGAGTTGTCGTGGATGGTTATCTTGCCCTTGATTTTGTCGATATTCTCGGTTGCTGTGATAGTGAGGCATCGAAAACAGGTCAAGGAACTTTGACTAAAGTAAGTAAACCTCATATTTGTATTAGCTTTAACCTAAGATTAGGGACCTTTCAAGCTTTAGGCAAGTAGAGTTATCTCCAAGTTATTTTCTGTCTAAACAGGTCATACATCTTAGCATGCTTTTTCGGATTTGACCACCAAGAGACCTGTTCAAAAACTTGGGTTTTAGGGAACCTCAGAGCTCATGTTTGATGAACAAAATGGAAAACCAAGGTGACGCCCTTTCTTTAGCTGGGGTTTCTTTCAGCAGGAAAGAAAATCCAAGTGGTTCAAGTCCCACCCTCGGCACCACTATGGTGAAATATGTGGGCTGTTTACGGAATAGCGGCTCTGCTGTCAAAACCAGGCTTAGAATGGCTGAAGTGCGGAAAATTTTCCGATTTAGTTTAGCGATTTTTCTAATTCTTGGGCTATAAAGTATGCCACCTATGAGGTTTGGTATACCATATCGCCAACAATTTAGCGTCCAGTGGGCATCACAGAAAATTATTGAAATTCGTAAATTTCGCTGTCTGCAACTTTAAATAGCATTTGCATCTCCTACTGCAAATCGGTCTTAAAATCATTAAAATCTAAAACAAAAAAATATGTACTTAAGAAAGCAGACTGTTCTGGTTTATCCATGAAAATCGTAAAAGGCTGGAAGAAAATAAGCAATAAAGGTGGATACATAAACGAATTTACCGGGCAAACCCTGATTATAACAAAGCAAGAATTCGGGCAACACTACCATGTAATGCTTTTCAAACAAGAAAGAACCAAAAATGCTGAGGGCAGCAAAATATCGCCAGAATATGCAACCGAGGCTAAGGCTGAGGATTTTGCAGTGGATTGGATGAAAAAGAACCCCAATGGAACCAAAAAGTAAAAAACTGTTGTATTAAGTCCTATTAAAACGTCTTTGTCTGGGATCTCCTTAGATATCTCTGACTTTAATTTCTTAACTTGCGGATTCTTTCTTTCTGGTTGTGCTTACGTAAACTTTTTTGCTGCCTTTCTTTCTATAGGTGCAATTAAGTCTAACGGATGATTTACATCTTCTACAGTTTTTAACTAAACCTGCTCTTAAGATACACATACTATTTTTTCCTCTTTTTTTGATTTAGAAAAGAATCAATTATTCAATTAGCCTAAATTCCAACAGGATAAGAGAAACTCTTCAAAGTTGATATGCTTATCTCTCTAATAAGGCTTGCAAAATATATGGTGTTTTTACCAAAGCGAAAAGCTTTTTAGGCTCTTCTCCGAAAAAAAACGAGATTTTGGTTTATTTTGGGTTTTTAAGCAAAAAACTTGTTTTTTAGCCGCATACCCTAATATACCCCCAAAGAGCAATAATAAAGTATTAGAATTCTATAGGGGAAGAGTCAAACTAAATCAGACTGCTTTTTCTATTGATTTTCTGATTAAGTTGGCTTGTGCCAAATGGGGTTAAGAAATGGGTAAAAGAAAAATTACGAACGAGGGCAATCTAGACAGCATGGTTCTACCTACCGCAAATGACGTCTTGGGCGTGGCTGTTAAGATGCTCGGTGCAGAAAGAATCACTGTGCGATGCCAAGACGGCAAAGAACGCTTATGCAGAGTTAGAGGAAAACTAAAGAGACGTGTTTGGATACGTGAAGGAGACATAGTTTTGGTTTCTCCGTGGGATTTCCAGCAGGAAACCAGAGGCGACATCTTCTGGCGATATCGAAAGAACCAGTCAGATTGGCTTAGAAGCCACAAATACCTTACAATGTAGGGGGCGTTGCTAAGATTATCCTAAAATGTACCGAATGCGGAAACACATTCATAAGCGAACGTCTAATTGATGGTCAAGTGGTAACTTGCCCAGTTTGCGACGCCAATTACAGGGCGTCAATAAAAGACGGAAAACTGCGCTTGGAAGATTTTGTTTTTGAAGAGCAAGATCTTGGCGAGTTTTAAGCCCTTATCTTACAAAAATCAGCTTCTTGAGCCTGTATTTGTTATTAGTTCATGAAAACGTTTAAGTCGATGGAAACGTCTATGGACTGGTTAATGTTCAGCTATTTTTCCATAGCCTAAGATTAACAGGAAATTACATGTCTCAACAAAATACAACAACTCAAATAAAATGTAGTGATTGTGGCAAGTCTGCTACTGTTCCTTTCAAGCCAACAGCAGGCAAACCAGTTTATTGTCGTGAATGTTTAGCTAAACACAGAACCGGTCGACCAGCCGAAAGCCGAGGTCCAGACCAAAGCAACGAAAAACAAGCATGGTCCAGAAGACGAGAAAGCTGGAAAACATAAGTTATCTTTAGCTTATTAACTCAACAATTTTGCCTATTGCTTGACCTGGAACTGGTCGGGCAAATTTTACTCTGACTGTGCCGTTTTTTCCGTGCGCTCCAGCGATTTTTCCAGTAAACTTGTTTTTGCCGTTCATCCAGACAACTTTTTGTCCAATGAGTTTTCCAGCTAAAGAAGCAGAAGTGACTTGGTTAAATTCAACTAGGCACTCTTTTGGTTGTTGCGCTTTTATTCCAATCCTATAATTGGTTATTCTACCATTGATTTTTTGTGACAAAAACATCACCATTTTAATGCCCCTTGTAGGGAATACTGGCATTTAAAGCTGCGCCAAACAATGGCTTAAATTTAAGGTTGATTGTTTTACGGGAAGTAAAAATTCCTTTTACTTATTTTAGAGCAAAAAACAATTTAGGTTTTTTCGTTACCTCATTTCTGCATCAGCGCTTAATGGCAAGCATATGACCTTTGTGTGCGGTCATCCTGTGGATTCTTAGTTCTTCAGGAGTATGAAAGTTAGTCGCACAAATTCTGCATTTAAACGATTCTCTAAATAAATCTCTATCAAGCAACATATCCTTTCCCTCAATTCTAGCAGTGCAACTGACTAAATTACTAGAACCATAATCAACAATAAATTCGCCACTTATAAAGGCAATAAATATTCAGGCCAAATTTTTCATAAAATAACCAACTTGGAGATATTTCTTGCATTAATAGTAGCCCTGGGAGAACTTGAACTTTTGAAATACTGGAGAGTTATGTATAGATTTGAGGAAGCATGTACTGAACTATTTTTCCAAATTGCCTCTTCGCCATTCATATTCTGAGGCATGAATTTAGCGAATTAAAAGCGGAAACTTAATACTAAAAAGAATGATGTTATGTTTATAGGGTTCTAACCTCGAGTGAAGTTGCCCAATAGAGCTATTCGCAAGTACAAAATGCCTCTTCGTGAGAAACGCAAGGATAGAAAACACTCTCAAAGAAGAACTGGCAAACAAAAACGGGAAGATAAGCATAATGCAACTGAAAGAGAGGTTACAGAAATCACTCTTAAGCGGCTGCATACTCTTGGTAATCAACGGTTTGGGTCTTCTCCTTTTAGTGAGCATTTTGATCGTTGGCTAAATAATCTAGTTGCCGTTCTGGGCGAGTTAGAGTCTTACCCTAGTATTAGCTTGGATGATCAATTTGTAATGGAGCGTTCAGAAGCACTCTCCACTATTAGGCAACAACTTGAAGATTGGCATAGCAAGGAAGCCTCAGTTGACCAAGAAATAAAAAAGCTATCAGACGCCAAAAACCGCCTTAAACAAATTAACACAGAATACTCAATTGCAAAAAAAGCAATTAAAGATAGAAAAAACAGTGAAATCGAACGCCTACATAGCCGCATAAATCTTCTGGAAAGGGAACAGGAATGTGTAATTCGGGTAAAAACGGGCTTTTTCCGAGGGATATCTGGGAAAGAAAAAGAACAAAGAGAAATAGAGATAGCTCAGCAACTAAGCGGTAAGCAAAGAGAGCTTGAATTGGTTATCCTAAATTTCAGTGCCATACAAAGGGAACTCCGGGAGGCATATGAAAGAAAAAGGGAGCCAGAGTTAGAGCAAACAAGATTTTTTCAGAAAAAAATTGCTGAGCTAGAGGAGGATGGCTCCTTGGAGGAGAGATGGTTTGCTTGTGAAGCCCTTATAGATGCACTGAACGCATTTCTACAAAGAAAAGCAACCCAACCCTCTTTAAGGTCAAACTAAAAATCAATTTTTGCCACACGATAAAAAACCAGTTTACCAAGCATTAGCTCCTTCTTTTTGTAGAATTCCTGCGCTAACTTGTTCCATTTCAAAACCGTAAACTCTATCCTGCCACATCCCTCACATCTAGCTGTTTCTATTAAGAAGCCAAACATTGTTTTGCCTACCCCTTGTCTTCTGTATTCTTCTAGAACAAAAATGTCTTCAAGAAATAGAGTTGGCAAAGCAAGAAAACTCCTAAGCTCATGATTAATGTGGCTGCTAACTTTTGATCCTTGTTTATGAGAATAGACGTGTTACTATGTTTTAACACGTTATTTTTTTACTATTAATCTTAATTTGTTTTTAAAGAAACTATTATTAAAAATTGGTTCAATAACTTTCTAAAATACAATTTTTTTTATTGAACTTCATGCGGCTTTTGAAAAAATTAGTAGTGAAATTTCTATATAAAGAGATTGTGTCGTCAGAGGCTACTTTCCACATCATCTTATATACCGATTGGTAGCAAAGCTAAGCCGGAGCTTACAAAAAGCTTCAACACTTAAGGAGAAAAAAAATGTCAAAATCTATAAACAAAATATTAGCAACCACTATGGCAATTCTTATGATTATTTCGCTTGCATCGATTTTTGCACCGACAGTTAAAGCTACCACAGTATCAAAAGTAGGCAACACAGGCCCAGATACACCAGGCTTTCCAGATCTACCGACTGCACCACCATCAGGAGTTACACCAGGATCCTCATTCCAAACCGGCGCTTACCTCAGTATGCGGCCAAACCCGATAGGTATTGGTCAACCTTTGCTCGTAAACGTTTGGTTATCGCCAGGAACATACCACGCTTTCCCAATGGTAGGCTTGACAGTAGATATTATAAAGCCAGACGGATCCACTATGACTGTTGGTCCATTCAACACCTATGTCGGGGATTCAACTGCTTGGTTTGAAGTTATTCCAGACCAGGTTGGAACTTGGCAGTTCAAGTTCAGCTTTGCTGGCACATACATTGCTGCGGGTCAATATTGGGATGCTCCAGGATCTGAAACCGGTGGCTTCATTGCTTCAGGTAAATACTACAACTTGGGCTCATCGATCTATTATACACCGGAAGAGACTGATTGGCAGAATGTGACAGTTCAAGAGAACGTTGTTTCTTCATGGCCTGCAACGCCATCCTCTTTGATGAACGATTACTGGACACGACCAGTTAACCCGATGTGGAGAGACCTGGGCATGAGCCTTGGTGATTATCCATTCAACACCGTATACTACTATCCAGGCGGACGCATACTATACCCAAGCAACTACAAATTCACCGCATACGTTACAGCACCAAACAGTGCACACGTTGTGTGGAAACGAACACTTGCCACTACTGGACAAGCAGGCATGGTAGGCGGATATACCTATGACTACTCACTTGCACCTAACGCAGGCACACCATCCATTATCTATGCGGGAAGAGCCTACCAGAGCATTACAAAAGCTTTTGATAATGGTTCTAGTGGAACTGTTTTCCAATGCTATGATCTACGAACTGGATATGTGTATTGGGAACGTGCACTTCTCGGAGCAACACCCAACATCATTGAATACATGGCACCCGGCGAAATCTATGTTTTAGGCGGAGGCGGAGCAAGCATTGCAAGGGATACTTTAGCTGATCAAGGATGGGCAATAAGCCTGATAGCGATTAGCGGCTCGCAACTGTACAAGTACAATCCAGCTACTGGAGCGCAGACTCTTAACGTTTCGATTGCGCCAATTTCAGGAGGAACTTACTACATGC
Source organism: Candidatus Bathyarchaeota archaeon (assembly GCA_963725715.1). Classification (GTDB taxonomy): domain Archaea; phylum Thermoproteota; class Bathyarchaeia; order Bathyarchaeales; family Bathycorpusculaceae; genus Bathycorpusculum. The sequence goes on along the minus strand of CAVRZF010000008.1, from coordinate 112,120 downwards.
CAGGCTTCGCTTTAAGCGTGCAAGATCTCGGCTCAAGCAAACCTGCTGCCGAACGATATCGATTAATCAACTGGACGACCTTTGGAACAGGCGCTAACTTTGCCTCAAGAATCGCGAACAACATTACATGGCCTAGAAACACCTTAACAGGTAGCATGGGCGGCGTTTTTGACCCAGCTTCTATGCTAGCAGGTTCCGTTGCTTGGAATACGCCACCTGGTCCACAATGGGGCGTTGGCACACAAATTACTATGACCGACGTATTGACAGGGCAGGATTTATGGACTTACCAAACAAACGATACTGTAACTGGGAACATTCAGAGTACATCGTCACCTATGATTAATGATGGGATTCTTGCTTTCAATGCTCATGGCAGGCACTGGGTAGCCTTTAATGCACGCACAGGAACTAAACTCTGGAACAGTGAACAGACAGAGTATCCTTGGGGAGCATGGTGGCCATATAACTGTGCATCCTTTGACATCAATGAAACTACCCACGCGATCATCACTAGCACCTATGAAGGAATCTACGCTATCAATTGGGCTGACGGTAAGATACTTTGGCACTATAGCACTGCAAGTTTTGCTGTTCCATTTGAGGGACCATACAATGCAGAGCCATTCTTCACAGGACAGATATCAGCTGACGGAAAGATCTATGCCTATAACGGTGAGCACACTGCAAGCTATCCACGAGACCGCGCATGGAGCATGTTCTGCATCAACGGCGCCACAGGAGAAGAGATCTGGAAGATACACAACCCAATGACTCCAGGAGCAGTTGCAGACGGATACCTAACAGCAAGCAATCCATATGACGGATACATGTACGTCTTTGGCAAAGGCCAGAGCGCAACCGCAGTCACAGGACCAGAAGTAACTGTAGCGAAAGGACAAGCAGTTCTCATTAAAGGAACAGTTATGGATAAATCTCCAGCCCAGTCAGGCACGCCTTGTGTTTCCAAAGACTCAATGAGTTTGCAGATGGAAAACATACACTTGTCTATGCCTATAGCAGGACTTTGGGGTAACGAATCCTTAACCGGTGTTCCAGTGGTTCTTACCGCTATAGCAGCTGACGGATCAGTGACAGACATAGGCTCAACAACAACCAACGCATACTACGGCACATTCGCTACTGCTTGGACTCCACCAGCAGAGGGCGTATACACTATCATGGCTTCATTTGCAGGCGACGATTCATATGGCAGCAGCAGTGCAGCTACAAGCATTTCAGTAGGTCCAGCTCCAACAGCAGCGCCGACACAATCTCCACCTGAAGCACCAGTTGATTATATGCCAACTTTAACAGGCATATTAGCAGCTGTTGTCGTGGCGATTGTTATCAGCGTTATTGCTCTAGCAGTTGTCCTACGCAAGCACTAAAATAAACAATTGAGGAGTAAAATCCTCTACCCTTTTTTAGTTTTTTTTTATTTGCATTGGAAAAAAAAGTGGCTGAGAAGGTTTAGGCGGTTAAATTCAAATTTCCGAAATTTGCATAATCTCCTTTAAATGTGCCGCTTAAACCTCAGCAAACACTTAAGCATCAAACAATAAATTAAATTTTAAGGGACGCAAGTTCATTCATGGAAAGATAAGAGCGAGTAAGCTCTTCTATGGATTGCAAATGTTGCAGGACTGCCAAAATAGTTAGCGTTTAACACATTTCTCAGTGGCAATGTCGAAATGATTAGATTTGCCATAGTCACAGTTTTTGCAGTCGTCTTTTATGTTTTGGCCATAGGGGCAACCTTTCAAATCAGCCATGGTTTACATTCCTGCTTTTTTGTGGTAGCCCGGGAGAGATTCGAACTCTCGTCGGAGGGTCCAAAGCCCTCTATGCTTGACCACTACACCACCGGGCTTCAACATTGCCTTAAGGGCATCTTTTTTCCTAATAAGCGTTCCCACTTGCATTAATGTAATTTTATGCCAAAGCTTAAAACCGAATTCCATTATCTTCTTTTATCGCGAGAAATTAGATTGTTTCGGTGGATACTTATCTCTAAGGTGTTATGCTGGGACTGGATGGTTTGCTGGAAATAAGCATTTTTTTGTTATTTTTTGAGACTTGAAAACTCGGGGTGGTTGAAGATTGGCATTTTACTGTGCAATAGCTTTATTAAAACCACAAAGCTTAAATACTTAAACGTTGACTTTGCTTGTTTGCGCGGGCCGAATGTACTGTTTCTAGCCCAAACATTGGACTATGGTGACGGTTCTACGCATATTACACTCGGGGTAGAAAATAGTGAGTAAAAAAGAAGTTAAAACATCACAACGCTTGGTTGATAAATGCCCAGAATGCGGGAGCGAAAACTTAGTTCACGATTACGACACTGGCGAAACCGTGTGCGGCGACTGTGGTTTAGTCCTCTACGAGCAAATGATGGATAAAGGTCCAGAATGGCGCGCGTTCACTCAAGAGGAAAAAGCTTCAAGAAGCCGAGTCGGAGTCCCAACATCCTACTCAGTCCACGACAAAGGCTTATCCACAGCCATTAGCCAAGTAGACCGCGATGCCTTCGGAAGAAAACTTCCATTATCCACAAGACTTCAAATGTGGAGATTACGAAAATGGCAAATACGAAGCCGAGTCCACTCATCAATCGACCGCAACCTAGCACAAGCTATGGCAGAACTTGATCGCCTTTCAGATAAAGTCTATATACCACCGCCAATCAAAGAAAAAGCAGCAGTCGTTTATAGAAAAGCGCTAGACAAAGGCTTAGTCAGAGGCAGATCCATCGCAGCCATCGCTGCCGCCGCTCTTTACGCGGCTTGCCGTGGAAGTGGAACACCAAGAACTCTGCGTGAAATCGCTGAAGCCAGCCTTGTTGACAAGAAAGACGTTGCAAGATGCTATAGGCTGCTACTCCGTGAACTTGATGTTCACATGCCAATCGCCGACCCATTAACATATGTTTCAAAAATCGCTGAGAAAACAGGGATTTCAGGAAAGACACAAGGTGCAGCGATACAGATTCTGCGGGATGCAAGACGTAAACGTGCTGCTGCCGGTAAAGACCCAATGGGTTTAGCTGCTGCCGCGCTATACATTGCCTGCTTGCAGAATAACGAGAAAAAGACACAGAAAGACATTGCTGAAGCTGCTGGCGTAACAGAAGTTACAGTGCGAAACCGCTACAAGACACTTAAAAAACAGTTAAATCTTGAGTTGCCTGATTAAGGCATTTCTTTCTTAAAACAACTTATTCTTCTTTTTTTGTTTCACATTCAGTTTGGCTGTCATCTTTTTCTAATTCCATAACGATTATTCCAACGTAGCCACATTCTTCGCAGTAATACTGTTTAGGCGTTAACCAAACGGCGAGGCTGCTTGTGAGATGAATTTTCGGGCTTGCACATCTTGGACAGAAAATTTGAGTTGGTTTCCGATGCTTGACTGTTTTGAAAACATCGCGAATACCATCTATCTTTTTACCCATCAAGTTTGCATCTCTACGATTATTGGACTTTGCGTTTTACTGGACTTCAATATTTTCTGTAGGGTAACCCATTTTGATTAAGAATTCGCGAATTCGGTCTCGGTGATCGCCTTGCAGCATGATTTGACCGTTTTTACTGGTTCCGCCGCATGCGCAAAAGGTTTTTAGTTTTTGTGCGATGCTTGCGAGGTTAATATTTTTATCTTCCATACCATCGATAACGGTTGTTGGTCTACCGAATTTTCGTGTTTCAAGACGGACGCGTATTCTCTGTTGCTCTTTCTCTATTTCTCCACAAACGCATAAGTCCTTAGGAAGCCCGCATGTTGAACAAACTTCAGCCATGACACTCAACAAAGAAATTATCAACTGGAATATATAAGAGTTTCAAGCAGAGAAGTTACTTTGAGAATTATTTTCTGCTCGACTTTGGCTCAAGGGCAGTTACGACTCTCCTTGAGGAAAACTTGTTTTCGTCAATGGTGTAAAACGGTTTTGTGTTCATAACTAACGCTAACGAATCAAAATGTGTCCACTGTGTTATGCCTATTCTTATCTGGCATTGACATGCGTTAAGAAGGAACAATCTTGGCCTGGCTTCTTTGATAATTTGGGGCAACTTACCTCAACTAAGTTTTTAACCGACGTAGGTTACAGTAATTATTTATTTTGTCTCAGCTTAATTGCTGTTGATGCGTATGGAAGGCGCCGTTGAAAGGCTCCAGCATGTGGGCTTAGCTGAGTATGAGGCTAAGGTTTACTTGGCTTTGTTAAATGCGCATCTATCCACGGCCACGCAGGCATCTGAAAAGTCAGAGGTGCCGCCCACAAAAATTTACTCAGTTCCCGAATCGCTTTTTTCCGATCAAAATCCTGGTCAAAAGTCAATTGTTAACCATTTGCGGTTTTCCAATTTGTCATTTCTACTTACCTTCAGCATATGGCTTGAATCTGTTTGGATAGTTCAACAATTTGCGTTTTGAATTTTTCTCTCATGTTTGTAAACCGCATTGCCGCTGAAGGGTGAACAATCTGAACATACTCTATACCGTCATAACGTGGCGTATCTTTTGCTGATGCACCAAGCAGCACAATAATTCTTGGTTTGATTATGCTGACTTGCGTGGCTAAGTAGGGTAAGCATGCCTCCACCTCGTCAGCGTAGGGTTTTCGGTTTTGCGGCGATAAATGCTTAACAATGTTAGTTATGAAAATGTCTTCCCGTTTAATGCCGTTCTCCGCTAATATTTTAGTTAAGAATTTGCCTGCTCTGCCAACAAAAGGCCTGCCAGTTTCATCCTCTTCAGCTCCCGGGTTTTGACCTATCACCATTATTTTGGCGTTTAAGGGGCCCTCGCCTGGGACACCGTGTTTTGCCCCTTGCCAGAGCCTGCATTTTTTGCAAGCGTAAATTTGAAAGTTTAATTCTTCAATCGACAAATTTTGTCGCCTTGTGGTTGGGTTAACACAGTCACACAACCTTAAAAAAATCGCGCTGTTACTTCTATAGTCAAGTTCTTGCTTAGCTTTAACAGGAGCGAGCAAGATTTCCATGTTGTTCATTTGAAGGAAGAAACATGACGCAGGAAGAATCGGTTTCTGAATCGCTTATTGACAGTGCTGTAAGGGTTCTTTTACGAGTAGCCTTTGCCTTTGAGCCGTTAGCCCCGACCGCCATAACAGTATTAATGAATCAACAATTGCACAGGTTCAAGGATTCCGGGGCAATTGGCGATTACAAAACCAAGGCTAAGCGGTTAGGCAAGTTTCATTATCTTATTGAAATTGATTTGGATGTAACTGAAATGCAGGCTATTCATCTTATAAGTAACTTGTTTCCAAGTAAATTAAGCAGGTTTAGGAGGTGGTTCCATGACTGAAATGGCTGATAAGAAAGGCAAATTAAAGTTGACAGTCGAGGTTGAAGTTAACGAGGAGCTTATGGATCTTGCCAAAGATGCAATTACCAAGATGCCTTTGAGAATGCAGGAAATGTGGAAGCAGAGCGGCGCAAAGAAAGAGTAAGTGCCCAACTAAACCTCATTTTTCCTTTCTTTAAATTTTTTGTATAGATCATTTTATGTTTGACTAGCTTTATCAAGAATTTGAGTAATTAATTCATCACGTATTCGTTCCGCTTCAACTTCGGCTTCTTTAGAGTCTTTGGCTTTCTTTTTGTGTTTTAGGATGTGAGCTTCGATGGCTTCACTCATTAGTTTAACGTTAGGCACCATCATTATTTCAACTCCGCATAAGCATTTTATGGTGGGCAAATTATTGCCGCCTAAACTTTTTTTAGAAATGTTGATTGGCAAATGCCTCAAACCTCGGTAGGCATTCAACGTTGCATGCTTCTATAAAGGCTTATTTCTTCATAAGACACGTTTTGCCTTGACGAATAATCTTCAAAATATAGTGGCAAGAGATAAGTTAGATTCTCTCCTTGCAGTTTTTCAGGTTCAACCGTTTGCCTGTTGTGTTTTTTCATTGCGACTATTGGCGTCTACTTAATTTTTTTGCTACCTCTTGTCCTGCTGCTTAGTAAACGTCATTTTGTTGAGAATGACTTTGCTCTGTCGTTAACTTGTGTGACTTCCAAGTTGATGTAACAAAAGTCTTTTTGAGCATAACTTGGAATTTTTGCTATGTTCTAAGTAGGCACATGCCTGCGCAGAAAACCAACCTTTGAGGATAACACGGGTAACAGCTTCTCCACCGCAATAAAAGCGAATGTGGCGTAAACGATTCCACCTATAACATCAATGAAATAGTGCTCGCCTAGATACACAGCGCTAAACCATGTTCCAACAGGAATTATGGCTATTGGAAGAGATTTCCACTTCCATAATTTGTATGCGTACAGATACACGAGCCATGGCATAGCTGAATGCATGCTTGGGAAAGCAGCAAACTGATTAGCGCTTAAGAAATCAAACAACGTCCTGTAAACAGGGAGACCTAGTTGGACATCAACTGAGCTAGTTAAGACTCTCATGATTGATGATCCCGTGTATGCAGGATTAAAAGCTACGTTGTATTCCCACCATGGAGGCGCAACAGGATAAAACAGGAAAGTTACCAACGCGGCGTACGTCAAAACGCCGAAGGCAACTGTGTATTTCCAATAATTCCTAGGACTCTGTTTCCAAAGCACAAAGGCAAAAACTGTTGGCACAAAAAAGTAAATTCCGTAAAAAACCGCTCCCGCATAATCCAAAACAGGGAATCTGAACGATTGCTGAAGAATCAAGCAGGGAACTTGACCAAATACTCTTAAATCAACAGCTAGCGGGCCGCTATGAAGATTGTTAGCGGAGATTGTTCCTACAATGCTGTACATGATTTCATACGAAATGAAAACGGTTACGAATGGAAGCCAATCCTTTAGGGCGCTCCATGTTCGCTTATTATAAGACGCATAAAATAATATGCCTAAAACCAGAAATTCAGGTCCTGGGATAATGTTGTATTCTACGCAGAAAATGGTTATAGCGACGATGTAAATCGCCATGAAAATAAGGGAAAAGAAACGAGAAGAGTGATAGTCAAAGCTTAAGTCACCCTTTAACTTCTCAAGCTTCGACTTTTTTTCTTCTTTTTTCTCAACCATTTACATCATCGTCAATCTTTCCACTTAGCTTATCTGAGCTTTTTTAAATGCCTTTTCCTAATTTACCCCCTGTCCAACCAAGCAGCAACATCGAATATGCAAGTCTAACTTAAGGGCAACAATCTTATTCTTGGCTGATAAACGAAGCTGCAAACCTATGGCTTACTTACTAAGTGACTTGTGAGACCACAAAAAGCTTTAGAAACCCCAACAAACCCTAGCATACCAGTGAAATGATGGAGAAAGTCTGGGACGAACTGAAAAAAATTGAAGCACAAGCAGGCCAAATCCGCAGCGAAGCCCAGAACAAAGCCAAAGAAATAATAGCTATGGCGCAGCAAGAAGCAGAAGAACTTGTCGCTAACAGCAAAACCTACGCCCAAGAAGAAGCACAAAAGCTTTACACAGACACAATCACGCGAGCCAACCGTCAGAGTGACGAAAAACTCAAAGCAAACCAGCAAGCTGCCAAACAACTAAAGGTGCAAGCGGAGAAACGCATGGAACAGGCATCCCAACAAATTGTTGATTCAGTGCTTGGGGGAAAGACACGTTGACTCAGGCAACACATTATGCCTCTGTTCTAGCTAAAATCGGCGCCCAGCGAAGTAAACTGCTGGACCAAACAAAGCTTAAAACTCTTACAGAAGCTATAAGCCTCCAGGAATTCACGGCTCAACTGCGGGACACCAGCTATCAGCAGCAAATTGCCAACATAACTTCACCAGTTACAAGCCGTAAGCTGGAGCGAGCCTTCCACGAGAACCTTATTGAAACAATCATAAAAATCGTTAAAAACTCGCCAAAAAAGGCCAAAGAGTACCTTTGCCTTTACCTTTTAAGGTTCGAGGTGGAAAACATAAAAACGCTCGTTAAATCAACAAACGCCAACCTGACCTCTGAGCAAAAACTAGCCAAAACATACTTTTTAACTGAGGCTTACCTTAAAAATCGCCCCGTTATTGAGGAGGCAGCTAAGGCTCAGAGCCTCAAACAGATAGCCACAACCATGAGGGACACGGATTATGCTTTAGCGTTGAGCATGGGATTGCAGAGTTACGAGGAAGACGGTTCAACCGCTTGTTTGGATGTTCTTTTGGACAAGGTTTACTTCGAAAAACTCTATGATGCCTATGAGAGCCTCCCGAGAAATGAGAAGCCTCATGCTTGGTTCTACGCGAGCATGAAAAATGACAGCTTCACTTTGCTGACGCTTCTGCGAGGAAAAAACCTAAAATATGACCCTAACTGGCTACGGCTCGCAGTGCCACCTAACAATTTTAATCTTGGCAAGGAAACAGTTGAGGCTCTCGTAGGCGCAGTGAATTTTGATTCAGCCTTTAAAACTGCGCTTGAAACAGCCTACGGGCGGTACATTGTTAAATCAGCTGACCCGCAGGAAACAGTGGCGGCAAGTGAGAAAACCTTCGAAAACGCCTTGTTAGCATATGCTAAAGCAAGCCGAATCAGGGCGAGCTTTAACATTGGTGCATCACTCGCTTTTCTAACTCAGAAAGAGGTTGAAGTTCACAATCTTACTACGATTGCTTTTGGCGCGGAAGCAGGCATGAAACCTGATGACATGCAAAGTCAATTGGGCATTTAAGTCTCTCTTGTTTTTGGAACGACTTTTGTGTAGACAGATTCTTGTTTGAACGGTTGAAACGGGGTTCCCGTGCCTTGGTAGAACTTGCTGAACCACTCGTAAAAGTGCAATCTTAAAGTATGGATAAAGACGATTAAGCCTTCAAGTGCAAGCACAAAAACGTTACCCCCCACAACAATGATGCCGCTTAGAACCAGGGTCAAAATCGAGTTGGTACCAATCAACCCAGCCAACGTATAGGTTACCAGTATGAGTGCCCAGTGAGCCATAAGCAACGCCAAAATTCGTACGTAAGAAATTGTGTTGCTGAGCAGGCGCGTCATTAAGTCGCCGCTTTCAAAAAGCCTCTGCCCCAGCGAGTTCTGCTCGTTCTGAGCCTCAACCGCGATAAAAGACGCCTTCTGCAACGACAAAAACATTGGTTTAGCAAAAACTAAAAGGGCAAAGGGCACAATCAAAAGCAAAATGGGACCGCTAAACCAAATAGCTAAATTCAGCTTGTAAATAACAACAAGCAACACTCCCCCTATATAAAACGCCATTTTAGGGATAGACGTCAGAACCACATCAGCCAGATTGTGTCTTACAAGGAAATTAGCCATTTCCAAAACCAATCCACTCATAATTTGTGCCACGCCAACAATCAAGCTAAAAATCAAAAACATGAATAGGTTGTTGAAGGGGCTGAACCAGAGCGGGGTAAACAATTGGATGCCAAAAAATTCGCCGTACAATAAGCCTGCTATGATGGCGCCGACGCCACACGCAGCCAAAATCCAGCAGACATTTTTTATTGTCTGGTCTCTTTTAACAAGTGTTCCAACCGTCAAGCCGCCCACCAAAAGAAGCAAGCCGTGCCCGATGTCCCCAAACATCAAGCCGAAAATCAACGGAAATGTAATTGCAATAAGAGGCGTGGGGTCTAACTCGTCGTAGTGTGGTAAACCGTAGAGCTTGGTAATTTCCTCGAAGGGCTTAACGGGTCTGCTGTGGCTAAATTTCGTCGGCGGATCCTCAGCTGGGACTGGTGCGCTTGGTAAAACCAGAGCTCTCCCCTCCAGCATTACATTGACTTTTTCGCTAAAGTCAGAGAATTTCTTTTCTGGCACAAACCCTTTTACAGTTGCGAGACGCCCAGACTGCAGTATCTTCTTTTTGGCGTTCAGTTGGGCAAAGCTGTTTTCTGTTGTTTCTTTCAATGACGCGACTTTGCTTCTGTTCTCGTTGCTTAGTTTGACAATGGCAGCAAAGATTGCTTTTTCTTTTTGGGTGTTGGCGTTTATTTTGTTGTTGATTTCTTTGAGTGCTTCCGTAGTATCTGGCGGTAAATCTTCTGGGAGCTGGAATAGGTTTGCGTGGTGTATATGTAGGATTCTGTCGATTTCGTCTCGGTATTTGGCTGGCATTGCTAAGCAGGCAAAGTCAACTTCTTTTGACAGGCAACAGCGTTTTAGAATTATCGGAAATTTGGCCAAGGATGTTGCTAGCCCATCAAAGTTTTTGTGGGGAACGCTTGCGATTTCAACACGGATGAGTTTTAGTTTTTTTATTGCTTCAAGGTCTGCGCCCATCTCATCTATGATTACCATCATGGTTTTAAGGCGGCTAAGACCGACGGTGGTTTCTTGCAGGCTTGAAAGGGCTGTATTAAAGTCTTCAAATTGTTTTTTAAGCTGAACAATTTGTTGAGTGGTGGATAGCCATAGTTCCTGCCAATTATCTGCCGTTACCACGGTTTTGACTGTTTCCACAGGTTTGAAGATGTCCAAGACACTTGTTTTTTCTGCAACAAGCTGCCTGCTTAATTCGTTCACGTTAGTTAGGGACTCTTCTACTCGCTGGAAGGTTTTGTCGTACTCGCTCAGGCTTTGGGGTTTGGTGGCTTGTTCAATGTGGAATTCTCCGAAGCTGCTCAGAGCTTCCAGTACCGATTCAACGTGTTTTGTAGTGCATATAACTGAGGCTAAAACCATTCTTTCCGAACGAAACATATCCCTAGAAAAGTGGATTACTCTAGGACTTAAATGTTAACTCATGCTTGCTTGAGGCTTTACAATATGAAGACAGGCGGATAAAATTTCTGGGTTCGTTTGCCTGCCAGCTTGAAATGGGCCGTCTGAGTGTGGCATTGGCATTTATTAGGCACTGAATTCAAAGTTTCATAGGGAGAAAACAGAATGCTTGGTTTTGTCATTGGCGACGGCGACATGATAACTGGTTTTAGGCTGGTTGGCGTTGAAGGAACAGAAGTGACCTCAACCGAACAAGCGCTAGACGCCCTAAACAAGGCAGTTACACGCCCTGATTTGGCGCTTATTATTGTAAGCGAAAACTTTTCAACCCAACCGCAACTGCACCAAACAATTGACAAAGTACGCCGTGAACGCCGAAGCCCCCTCATCGTGGAGCTTCCTGGAAGCAATGGAAAACCAACCCAAATCCTCATTTCAGAATTAATCAGCAAAACCCTAAGCGTAAGATTGTAAAGCGGGCTAAAGCATGAGTATCAAAGAGGGTCTTTTAGCAATAACTAATGAAGTTTTAGGTGATGTCCAAAAAGAAGCGCAAGCACTGATCCTGGCGGCTGAAAATGAGGCAAAAGAAACTCTTAAAGCTGCAAAAGAGCAAGCGGACAAAAACTACCTGGCAATAATTAATGACGCCCAAGTGAAGGCTGAAGGGGATGCGCGGAAAATTGTTTCTGTAACTGAAGTGGAGACGCGGAACTTTCTGCTTCACGCAAAAGAGGATTTAATTGATGCTGCCTTTAGTAAAGCTCAAGCTAAACTTAAAAGTTACGTGGCTACCGAGCGGTATTGCGATTATTTGCTTACGCTAATTGAAGATGTGGCTAAGCATTTCGGTCAAAAAAGCCTCATAGTCCAAGTTAATGATAAAGACAAAAAATGGCTCACCCAACACATCCTCAAAATCCTATCCAAAAAACTACATATGGAACTGAAGTTGTCCAAGCAGACGGGGGATTTTCTTGGCGGTTTCCAAATCCAAACTGTCGATGGCGAGATATCTTACGATAGCAGATTAGACAACCGCCTAGAGGAACTCAAATCTTCCCTGCGTGTCACGGCGGCTAAAACTCTGTTCAGCAAGGAGGCCTAGAAATGCACGCCAAAGGCAGCGTAATCCGCGTAGCAGGCCCCGTTGTTGAAGCTAAAGGCATGTCGGAAGCTGTCATGCATGAACTTGTAGATGTTGGTAACGAGGGCTTAATTGGGGAAATAATCCGTTTAGAAGGCGAACAAGCCACAATCCAAGTTTACCAGAACACTTCAGGTCTTAAACTAGATGAGCCCGTGCTGGGAACTGGCAGCCCACTCTCCGTTGATTTAGCTCCAGGCCTGATAGGGAACGTTTTTGACGGCATCCAAAGACCCCTCGAAGTTCTGCGATCTCTCACAGGCGCATTTATCAAACAGGTGCGTGGAGTATCACCGCTCGCAAAGGACAGAAAATGGGCTTTTCAGCCGAAATCGAAGGTTGGCAGCACTGTTGGAGGCGGCGACATGATTGGCACAGTGGCTGAAACCAACCTGGTTGAGCACCGTATACTTGTCCCGCCGAACATAAGGGGCAAAATAGCAGAGGTCGCCTCTGAGGGTAACTACACAATCACCGAAACCATCGCCACCATAAAAACCAACGGCGGCAAAACCGATTTGCAAATGTTGCAGAGATGGCCTGTGCGAAAACCACGACCTTACAGCCGAAGACTTGCGGCGTCAGCGCCCCTGATCACAGGGCAACGGGTAATTGACACGTTCTTTCCAATCGCCAAAGGTGGAAGCGCAGCTATCCCGGGTGGCTTTGGCACGGGAAAAACGATTATTCAGCAGCAGCTTGCCAAGTGGTCGGACGCAAATCTCGTGATTTATGTTGGCTGCGGGGAACGCGGCAATGAAATGGTTGATGTGCTGACGAGTTTTCCCAAGTTAACTGACCCCAATACTGGGCACCCGCTTATGGAACGCACAATTCTTATCGCTAACACAAGCAACATGCCCGTCTCCGCAAGAGAGGCCAGCATCTACACAGGAATAGCCATCGCCGAATACTACCGGGACATGGGCTACTCCGTCGCATTGATGGCTGACTCCACAAGCCGATGGGCAGAAGCTCTGCGAGAAGTTTCGGGACGCCTGGAAGAAATGCCTGCCGAAGAAGGATTCCCAAGCTACCTGCCCTCGCGTCTCGCCGAATTTTACGAGCGCACAGGCGTCGTTCAAACTTTGGGCGCTGAGAAACGTGTGGGATCTATTTGTGCCATTGGAGCGGTTTCTCCTCCAGGCGGCGACTTCTCAGAGCCAGTGACACAGCACACTAAGCGGTTTACAAGGGTTTTCTGGGCTCTAACCCCTGAATTGGCAGACGCACGACATTACCCAGCTATTGATTGGATTCAAAGCTACAGCGGCTATATCAGCGAGCTCGTAGACTGGTGGCATGGCAAGGTAGACAAGGACTGGAACAGCTACAGGCAGGAAGCCATGCAGATTTTGCAGGCAGAGGATGATTTGAAGAACATCGTGAAGCTGGTTGGTCCCGAAGCCCTTCCTGACAGGCAACGCCTGATACTGGAAACCGCAAGGATAATTCGGACCGCTTTTCTGCAGCAGAATGCCCTAGATCCAATTGATACGTACTGCTCGCCCCAGAAACAGTTCAAGATGCTAAAAATAATCGTAGATTTTCATCATTTAGCCGGGCGAGTTGTCAGTAAGGGATCACCAATTTTTAAGATTACGCAATTGCCTGTGAATGATGAGATTAACCGCATGAAAACCCAGGTGCCTAACGATAAAATCGAGGTTTTGGATGATTTGGAAAAGCGCATGCAGCAGCGTTTTGACGAGTTGGAGGCAAGTTTAGGTTGAGAAGCTTAGAGTATAAAGGCGTGGCTTCGATTTCTGGACCCATAATTGTTGTGGAGAACGTTCAAGGCGTCGGTTTCGACGAGCTTGTCTCCGTTAAAACCCAGACTGGCGAAACCCGCTTGGGCAGGGTTATACAGGTAACACAGAAAGCAGTAACCGTTCAAGTCTTCGAAGGCACAACTGGCTTATCCTCATCAGAAACCCGCACCCGATTCCTCGGCAAACCCTTAGAGGTGCCTGTTTCAACCGAAATGCTCGGCAGAATAATGAACAGCTTCGGCGAACCCATTGATGGGCATCCCCGATTTTTCACCGAAGAACAAAGAGACGTAAACGGGTTACCCATGAACCCCATTGCACGAGAATACCCTAGGGACTTCATCCAAACAGGCATCTCCGCAATCGACGGCTTAAACTGTCTTGTACGAGGACAGAAGCTTCCCATTTTCAGCGGCCCAGGCCTGTCGCATAATGATTTGGCTGCCCAGATTGTTAGACAAGCGCAGATCAGGGGCGGCGGCGAAGAATTCTACGTTGTCTTCATAGCCCTGGGGCTTGAGCATGATGACGCGGAGTTTTTCCGTAAAAGCTTCGAAGAAACAGGGGCAATAAAAAACGTGGCCATGTTTCTTAATTTGGCAGAGGATCCGCCTGTTGAGCGAATCATAACGCCCCGTGTGGGCTTGACTTTGGCTGAGTACTTGGCTTTTGAGCAGGATTCACATGTGCTGGTGCTCCTAACCGACATGACCAATTATTGTGAGGCGTTGCGTGAGGTGAGTGCTTCAATGGAGGAGGTGCCAAGCAGGAAAGGTTACCCTGGCTACATGTACAGCGACTTAGCAAGCATCTATGAGCGTGCAGGAAGAATAGCAGGCAAAGAAGGGCTCAATCACTCAAATGCCCATTTTAACTATGCCAAACGATGACATAACACACCCCATCCCAGACCTAACAGGTTACATCACCGAGGGGCAAATTGTCTTATCTCGCAGCTTGGAAAAGCAGGGAATTTATCCCCCCCTTAATGTTTCCACAAGCCTTTCACGGCTGATGAAAGATGGCATTGGCAAAGGCAGAACCCGCGAAGACCACGACGATGTGGCAAGCCAACTGTACTCAGCCTATGCACAGTACAATTCTGTGAAGTCTTTGGTGACAATCATCGGCGAAGAAGGATTAGTGAGCAGAGACAAAGACTACCTTCGATTTGGCGAACGCTTCGAACGCACATTGGTTAACCAGGGCAGAAACGAAAACCGATCAATCGAGCAAACACTCTCAATAGCTTGGGATGTCTTATCTATTTTGCCAGACGAAGAGTTAACGCGGATTCACTCCGAGTTCATCAAGAAATATTTTCCAAAAATCTTTAAAGAGGTAAAGTGAAGGTGGCTTTTGAAAACGTCAGCCCGACGAGAATTAACTTGATTCAAACAAAAAAGACCTTGGGGCTCGCCGAGTCTGGACGGGATGTGCTTGAGCGCAAACGGGACATTCTGCTGCGGGAACTAAGAAACAATATTTATGACGCCGAAAAAATTCGCGAGGAGCTGCTGGAGGCATTGGCGGGGGCTTACAGAAGCCTAAAGGAGGCGAGTATGGCTAAGGGTCCTGAAACTATTGCAAACGTGGCTTTAGGTTCAAGTTATGAAGCGGATTTTCTTTTGGATTTTCGAAGCATCATGGGTGTAACCATCCCAATCGTAGAGTTTCAAGCTGAAGCCAACGTGAAGCCTGATTACGGTTTTGCCAACACCAGCGCTGAACTTGACAGGGCTTTTAAACAATTTTATGGTGCACTGGAGTTGATTGCTGATTTAGCTAGAGCTGAGGGCACCACGTTTCAGATTGCTAACGACGTGCGACGAACCCAGCGGCGAGTTAACGCTATGAACCATGTTCTTATTCCTTTGTACCGCAACCTTGCCAAGCAGATTGAGCTTGTTTTGGAGGAGAAGGGCCGTGAAGAGTTTGTTAGAACCAAATGGGCTAAACATGTTATTAAGGAGCATTTGAATGGATGATCTGTTCAACTTTTAGAGGCATCCAAAAAATTTTGATCCCAACTGACGGCTCAGATTACAGCATGCGAGCGGCAGAGTACGGCATAAGCATCGCCAAAATGCTAAATGCCCAAATAATGGTTGTCTACGTGATTGATGAAGTATTTTTGAACCAAATTCTCAGGATAAACGAACGAGAAAACATGGAAAGGGAGATAAAAAAGGATGGTCAACGATACATAAACTACATTCTTAATTTAGCGCTAAAAGAAAACGTTAAAGCCTCTTCGCTTTTGGCTAAAGGA
The DNA here is from genome assembly GCA_963725715.1 of Candidatus Bathyarchaeota archaeon. Taxonomy (GTDB): domain Archaea; phylum Thermoproteota; class Bathyarchaeia; order Bathyarchaeales; family Bathycorpusculaceae; genus Bathycorpusculum. Next base: position 96,244 of record CAVRZF010000008.1, on the reverse strand, counting down.
AGGCCATTTGAGCAGATTGTTCACTTATCTAAGAGCTTAAACATGGATCTAATAGTAATGGGCACATATGGGCGAAGCGCAGTAGAGCGAATACTCATAGGAAGCGTGGCAGAAAGAGTGATTGAATATTCAACATGCCCAGTGCTAGTTGTTAAGTAACTGCTTTTGGGGGAACAAGTATTGGCAAAAAAAGAGAAACTAGAAAAAGACTTTGAAGATTTCAACAAAACAATCGAAAATGCCGCTGAAAATGAAATTAAAAAAATTGAGGAGCAAGCTAAAAAGTTGATACTGGAAGCTCAGAAATCAGGCGAATCCATAGAGATTTCAGTTGACGGGACAAAGTCGAATGTAGGGAAGAAAAAGGGTTAATACTTAGGCATGTGTTGTTTTTTATTGGAGCCCAGTTGTTTTGAAAGGAAAAATCCTACTTTTGTTCTTGTTGCCCCTGCTGGCGCTTGTGCCACTTATAGGGATAGTGGCAGCTTACTCAGTTACAACGCTTCAAACAACCACGTCGACCGTGGGAACGTACGACAGGCTTGGAATAGCCCTCGGTGCTGGACTCGCTATTGGTTTATCCGCATTAGGAGCGGGGCTCGCAATTTCTTCAGCGGGCAGCGCAGCAATTAGTGCGTTAGCTGAGAAACCTGAAACGTTCTTCAGAAGCTTTCTTATTGTAGCATTGGCTGAAGCATTGGCAATTTACGGTTTAATCATGGGTATTTTGCTTTGGCTCAAACTATAATTTTCCTTTATTGTTAAGCGATTTACCCTTTCAGAGCTAAGACTTAGTTGTTGTTACACTATAGCTAGGCAACCACATATGCTTTAAAAGGGATTTTGAGAGATAACTAATGAGGGTTTTTGCTTTTGCCAATGAGTAGACGTGAGTTTATTAAAATTGGCGCAGCAGCCGCAATCGGTGCAGGTGTTGCAAGCGCAATTGAAATTCCAATTTTAGAAGAATGCTATTCAATAATGATAACAATAAGATTAACCAACTTGCAAAATCAGAGTCCAGGGATTCTTAACTCTAAATCAAACTGAACGTGTAATAGTTGAAGCTTTAGCTGAAGCCATAATTCCAACCGATAGCAGTGGTCCAGGCGCAAAAGAAGCTGGAGTAGTTTATTTTATTGACCATATGTTAGCGGGAAATTACGGCAAAGGAGGCAACATGTATCTTCAAGGACCATTTGTCACTCCTCAATCTGGCATCAGTTTCAGTTACAGGGGCAGTTTATCCCAGCAACAACAAAAAACGCCATTACTTATTCTGGCGGAACAATAACACCACGCCTACAAGCAGGCACAGCTTACCAGTATGCTTTTAATCCACGAGAGTTCTGGCGGCGAGGACTAGTTTTTCTTGAAAATTACTGTAACAGCGGCAAAAGGCAATAACTTTTGAAAACCTTGTCTTCGCAGACCAGATAACAGTGCTTCAAGAATTATTCGATAATAGCTCAAGCAACACAGCATCTGCAAACTGCTTTTCAAGGTCCAAACGCTGCGGAATTCTTCAACGAAGTTCACGACATGGTTGTCGCAGGCTTCTGGTCAGATCCATTGTACGGCGGAAACCAAGGCATGGTAGGTTGGCAACTTTTAGCATTTAACGGCAACTACTGGGGAGACGACATTGGTTTAGGCGCAAAGAAGCTAATGGTTGCAGGTACGCCTACTCGGTTAAAACCAATGAGTCTTGGTCAACTTCAAAAAGAAGGAGGAGGCAATATAAAATGTCAAGCGTCAATTAACCATCCACAAACTGATGTTGTAGTTTGTGGTTTAGGTCATATGGGCGGTCCAATAGCCGCAGAACTTAACCGCAGCAAAATACAACGTGGTCGGAATAGAAAAAGGTCCATTCTGGGATTTTGCTACTGATTGGCGACAAGACAACAAAGATGACGAATGGGCTATTGCAGTTGAAAGAAAGTTTGATCATCCACTCTACATTTCAACTTTCACTATTCGAAATACACTCAGATCAATTTGCTCTGCCTGTGAGAAGGTACACAAAAAACGTTCAGTACCATGCTTTGGGTCACGGTGTTGGCGGTGTTGGAGTTCACTATGGTGGTGGCTTAGGGAGGTTTTCTCCATGGTCATATCAGCCAGTTACAATGACTAAAGCAAAGTACGGTGATGCTGGATACCAAACAATAGTTAAGCAATGTAACAGGGCGGCACACTTGACTTAGAAGACTGGCCTGTAACATATGACGACATGGTGCCATACTATAACTCATGGGAGCAAGCTCTCGGCGTAGTAGGAACCAACCAAGATCCCTTCATACCAAACGCCAATTTTCCAATGCCTCCTCACCCAGAAACTGCATATGCACCAATCTTCAAAAATGCAGTAACAAGCCTCGGCTACACTCCTTATCCAACAGTCAGCGGCTTGATAAGTGGTGGTTACACAAACCAATATGGCATAACACGAAACAGCTGCGTATACTGCGGTTGGTGCGGTGGTCTATGCAACTATCCTTGTGAAGTAGGCGCCAAAAGTAGTTCTCATGTTACAACAATTCCTGCAGCTGTTAAGCACAGGTTTATTTGACATGCGTACTTGATTCATACGTTTTTCGCATTGACACGGATAGTACAGGCAAAGCAACAGGCGTTAGATACTATGATGCTATAGGCAAAGGTACATGTGCAACCAGCAAAAGTCGTTTTCAACGGGTTATGGGGCTTTAACCTCATACGAGCTATGCTTCTATCAGGAATAGGCGAACCATACAACCCAGTTAACCACACCGGTTCTTTAGGAAGAGGCTTAACCAACGGTTATACACCTGCAACTTCAAATGCAAGCGTTCCGCTAAACGTCGGAGCTAACGCTTACGTCAGCGGAAATGCAGCTGGCGGCGGATACGCCATAATGGACCTCAATGAAGTTAACCCAAAATACAGCCACACAGATGATTTAACATTCATGGGCGGTGTTAGCTTAAGCTTTGGAAACTACTTGGGAAGTGGACCGAACACATTTACAACTCATCTGCCAGGTAGAACAAACTTTGGCAGCACATGGAAAGCAAGCTTAAAAGATGAAAAGATTCCCCAGAAAATAACAGCAACTCTTTCAGGTACAGGACCAAATTTACCTCTTCTTGAACACTATCGCTGATTTGGATCCCACACTACAATGACATCTACGGTGACCCATGCGCAAGAGTCACTCTAGACTGGGATGCAAATACTTGGCGCACCTCAAACTACCTGATTAACAAAACAACGCTTATCACAGATATTCTTGGGAAAATGGGCGACCCATCAAAAATCAAGAAAAACACTGTTGCTGAGCTTTCACAGCATGTTGACTGGTGGGGACACCACATGAGAGGCGGCGCAAGAACAGGCTCAAACAAGGCAACATCAGTATTTCAACAAGTGGATGCAATGCTGGACTAGCGAAAACCTGTTTGCTGCTGGAGAAATCTGCGATACCTTCGGAGACAACATAACTGCTGGAACACACGTTGCAGGCGCAATGGCTTATCTTGCAGCTGACGGCATAAAGAAATACCTTGCAAACCCAGGACCACTTGTCTAAACCACTAAATTCTTTTTTACTCTTTGAGCGGTCAAGCATGAGCATTACAAACAAGCATATTTTGGAATCAACTTAGCCATTTGTAAGCGTCATTCCGAAGCATATCTCGATGCACTACTTGATTCTGCATGAAAAACTTGAGGGACAAAAACTATCAAGTGGGTCATAAATGGCGACTTGGCGGAAAGCCTAAGAGTAGTTAAAGTTGAACCTGACTGCATAGAAATTGTAACTTCCAAAGATGATGCGCAACAAATTTTTCAAGCAGTTCAAGAATTTAATCCGATCGCCAATCGCTTTTCAAACACCGACGCTGCTCAAGAAACGCCGTTGATTGAGGGAAAAGAGTATCCAGTTTACATTAGAAGCTACTTTTTCGATTTTAATCTGAACAGATACGGTCAAAGTTAAGGTTCAAGGTGACTTGCAGTTTAAAGTTGGAGATTGGGACTGGGGTGACGTTTTCGATTTTAATCCTGAATACGTTTAGTGTTGTTGGCAAAAAAATAGCAGTTACACCTCTCTCAATTGCAACTGAACTTTACCAGATGCCTCTGGGTGGGTTGATAGGGTGGAAAAAATAAAAGAAGTCACTCAAAAATCGCGAGCTCCAAGCCACTTAGATCAGATCTAAATTAAAATGATTTTGTCAACAATTAACCCTATCATCAAACACGCTAAATAGGGCATTGAAGCAATAAATACTTTAAACCCGTTAGCCTCAGACGCTCCAGCTATTAATCCTCGGTTTTGAAACAAGAAACGCTGCTCCAGCCGCCAACAGCAACAACCAGAGAAAACGGGCCCTGTTAGATTGCAGTAAGCGGAAACAGAAAAGAGGAAGCAACCGTTAAAACATTCAGCCAGAAAACCACTTACGAAGCTCTAATTATGCCAATCTTAACTGGCAGCATTGGAATTCCAGCATGTTTGTACTCTTTTATTTTTTTGATCGCTAACCCCCAAAGATGCCCTGGTGTCCAAAGAAAATCAAGCATTGCAACAAGCAGCGGCATTAAACTCAGAGTATTCACGGCAGCTGTCCAACCTGAAAGAGCAGCGAAACAGCCTGCAAAGCCACCTATAACCACGTTCCAGGGGCTGATGCGTTTAAGCCAAACAGTGTAAATCATAAGGTAAAATGCTGTTCCAAGAGCAATCATTAAAGCGGTTAATGGGTTAAGAAGATAAGATGGCAAAGCTAAAGGATTGATCCAATCATAATTGTTCCAAACGCCATTGCCTTGCTTAGACTGAACATGTCCAGATGGAATTGCTCTTCTCTGAAGTGCGCGTCATAAGCTTGTCAATGTCTTGGTCGTAGACACTGTTTATGACACCGCAGCCGCCTGCCGCCAAGTAGCCAATCACGGCAAACACTGCCAGTTTAAGCCAATCAACCGTCGGAAACACTGCAACCACAAAGCAGGTGACGCCTACCAGTAGGTTTAAGAAAGTAACCTTGGGCTTTGTAAGTTCAAGATATTTGCTTGTTTTTTGGGTCATAATGCTCAACTGTTTTGCATACTTGAAGCGCTTACATTCCCATTCCATTTTCCGGGCTTGAATTCGTGGTGATTATTACGAGCCGTACATTCCAGCTTCAGCGTGTCCTGAAATTGGACAGATATAGTAAAATGTTGAAGCCAGCGTTGTTGGGAGTAAAAATCACTGAGCCTTTTTGGTCTGGCTGAAGCGGATTGGTGGCTGAACCGATTTGAGCGTTGAAAAGCACCTTGGCTCCTGTTCTCGGTGCATTTGTTACTGCAAAAGCGTAAGGCATCTTTCCAACGTTAACTAACGGTTATGTTAACGACATCAGATGTTTTGAATCTGAAGTGTGGGTCCGGGTGAAGTCAAGGTATTTGGCGATTCGCCAAAACCATATTGATTTCCTGATATTTCCCCCTCGTAAAGTACAATGTTTATTGTTGGAGTTTTGTTTGAAACGTTTGAACTTGCAGTTAATGGGGGTTGGATATCAAAACTAACACAGTCATTGCTGCAAAGTAAAAAATTGCTGCAAGTCCTATAACCCCAATAAGTGTTAAGTTTGTTTTGCGCGTTTTGTTTACATCCCCATCGTGATTGTCATGCAGCAGAAACCCCGAGGAAAACAACGCCTACAATGGCAGCTAAGGGTAGAGTAGCAAGTCTAATTCCGTCATAACGTAGGTGCTGATAGTACAGTGCTATAGCGATTGCTTTCGCTGAAGCAATTAGACTGATAACAAGCACAATAAAGGATGTTGCTCCAGGCAGAGATCGGACTACAACTTCCATTATAGTTGCTAATACCAGTCCAAGCCAGATTCCGATATAGAATTTTAATTCCAGGCATACTTTTTTCACCTAAATCAAGTAGAAGAGCGGAAAGAGAAACATCCAAACGATGTCAACAAAGTGCCAGTACAAACCGATGTTCTCGACTGCAACGTGTTTCGTGCTCGTAAATCCTCCGCTAAATGCTCTAAACATAAGGTATCCAACTGCTACTAAGCCTACAGCAACGTGCACAGCGTGAAGTCCAGTTAACACATAGTATGTGGAGGCTGGCAAACCACTGTTTATTGTGAAGCCATTGCGGATAAGAGCTGGCCATTCAAATCCAAGCTTAATTCCTAGGAAAGCTAAGCCTAACGCAAATGTGCTTCCTAAACCAATTTTTAGTCCTTTCACGTTGCCTTCCCTTATTGAGTAAAGTGCTAGAATCATTGCCAAACTGCTTGTAAGCAAGATAATCGTGTTTGTCATTCCAAGTAGCACGTTGTGGGTTTGCGTTGCTATAGGCCAAGAACCGCTATTTACTCGAACATAAACGTAAGCGATAATAAGCGACCCAAAAATCAAGATTTCTGATGCAAGAAAAACCCATAATCCAAGTTTCTCCTTGCTTACTGACTCAAGAGGAAATTTTTCTTCCGCAGCTTCTTTGGATTCGGCGAACTTTTCCTCAGCGCCATCTTTGAACACTTTAATCAGCGCTGCGGATATGATGATTAGTCCAGCTACGAAGAAGCGGAATATAAATTGCAAGTCCCTAGCAAAAACATCTGCGACTCCTGCCGCAATTATAATCGGCATGTAGGAAGATTTGCTTTCCTCAGCTTTTGTATTTTCATCTTTCATATTATGATACCTTCTCAGTGCTTTAGTTCTCCTTGGTAGTTTCTGATGAGTTCAGTCGCATCCGCATGTTGTCACGATCGTTTTCTATCTGACTCTGAGTGCTGATTCCTGATCCGCTGTAGTTGCCTGTCCACTCCATTTCTTTTGCTTCCCACGGGTTTGGTTCGCGAAGGCTTCATTTCTTTCTCTAAGCTCAAAAGACAGGTTTAGAATAGTTAGTAAAACGGCTGGTCCGAACACATGAAAGCGCCGATTGTTGCAGTCAAAATTCAAGATGCCCATCCCGAAAGTACGGGTATAGTTGAAATTCTTCTGGGCATATCCAGAAGGAAAAAGTAGGGAAATAGAGAACATTAAATCCGATGAAAGAGATTGCAAAGGTGACTTTGCCGAATTTTTCGTTGTATTTTCTTTTGGTTATTTTTGGCCACCAATAATAGAGTCCTGCCAATAAGCGCGAACAAGGTGGTTCCAGCCATGACATAGTGAAAGTGGCCTACTACCCAGTATGTTCCTCGGAAAGCGTAATCTAAAACTGGAAAAGCTTGCAAGACGCCCGTAACGCCGCCAAGGGTAACTGTGAATATTGGCTGCTAAATGCAAAATAGCATGGGAGTTGTCAACTTTATTCTGCCTTTATAGAGAGTTAACACTAAGCCAATAACTAGTCCTTCAAACGGTACTGGAAATAGCCAAGGTCGTAATCGAGAATGCTTGCAAGCAACATCATAGTTTACGCCTGTCGTGAACATGTGATGCATCCAAACGTCCCAACTTAGAAAGGTCACAGCGGCAAGTTCTACAAGAAAAGTTTTCTCGCGAATAACGCTCTCTTTGCAAATGTCATAAAAACTTCAGCAATTATGCCCAAAGCAGGAAAAACAACAATGTAAACTTCTGGATGCCCGAAAAACCAAAAAAGCTCATCCCACAAGATGCTTCCGCCTTGTGTAGAACTGAAGAAGACGGTGCCTAGGATTCTGTCGCTTGTCAGCAATACCAACTCCTGCTGCTAAGTGGGGGAAACGCAAAAAGCGCCAGCGCCATAGTCATTAGAATTGACCAAGTAAAGATTGGTAAGCGTGTCCATGTTACACCTTTGGCTCTGTTTTTCACGATAGTTGTGATAAAGTTAATTGAGGACATTGTGACTGAGACAGCGAGTAATGCTAATGCCAAGATGGCAAGAGTTGCTCCTGACTTGAGGGGTGAATTGTATGGTGTTTAGAGGCGCATAGAGTGTCCAGCCTGTATTTGGTCCACCGCCTGGGAGAAAAACTGTACCCACAAGAAGTACACCGCTGAAAAGGTAGGTCCAGTAGCTTGTAGCGTTTAAACGTGGAAACGCCAAGTCTTTTGCACCTATCTGAAGTGGCACAATGTAGTTTGCTAATCCAACGCCCAGTGGTGAAAGAACCCAAAGAATCATTAAAAGTCCATGCAAGGTGACTGATTTGAGTCATACAGCGAAAGGATCAAGGAAAGTGTTCGTTGGGTGCCGCAAGCTGTGTTCTCATAAGTTCGCCAAAAGAGCCTGCGACGATTAGGAAAAAAACGGATGTTATGATGTAGAGTATGCCTACTCGTTTGTGGTTGGTTGTGTTAACCATTCTTTGATTGAAAAGTCCGCGGTACAGCTTTTTAGCCTCCTGACTTTGTAGGGTTTGTCGCTGTCTGATTAGTTAAGCCACTGATTAAAAGCGGTTGAATTCATAACTGTAAGTGGCGCTATCCATGTAGGTGTGTCCAGCGCCACAGAGTTCATAGCAGCGAATTGTGTAGTTTAGTTGACTGTTTCCATCTAACGATCGGAGTTGTTACCCAATTACGTTGTATCTGCCTGGTATCGCGTCGATTCTTAACTCTGAAGTCCATTAAGACCAAAATTATGCATAACATCGCTGCTTGTTACATTAAAAATTATACTGTTGTGTTTGCCGGAACATTACAGCTCCTCTTGAGAATTACGCCGTTAGGATATTGAAAATCAAAGCCCCACTGGATAAGCGTAACCTCTATAACTAAGCTTTCTGAAACAGTAGCTGGCGGAAACCTCGCATTAGGCGTGAGTCTGTATGAAGCGACAGTAAACTAAACAAGAATAATGATTGAAATTACTGCGCAAAATAACTGCATCTCTTGCTCGAGTTCTTGATAAACCGTTTTGCTGGAATAAATTTTGGCTGTCCTTTTCTCTCCCGATATCTTATCGCAAAAAAATATACCATTGCGCCTATAACAACCGATAATGCCACAATTGCGATGGTAAAGTTAGAGTGAAGAAGTGATTCCAATCTACCGCCGAAGGCGGCATTATTTGTGTCATAAGATTTACCTTTGTTTTAAAGCGAAAACACAAGAAGAAAAAAGAAGAGGATTTTTGAAGTCATATTATGGTTACCGTCACTGTGCCCCACATTCCCAAGTGACGTGAGCTGTCAACTTGGCAAATATAGTAGTAACTTCCGGCAGCGCCTGCAGTGAAAGTTACTGATTGGGTGGCTCCTGGTGGAACGGGGTTTGTTAGTGAACCTATTTGTGCGCCGCTAAAAGCTATGTTTGTGCTTCCGTCAGCTTTTTCAGTGGTAATGGCCCAGTTATGTGAATTGTTCCAACATTGTGAAGGGTGACAGTGTAGGTTTGTCCTGAAGTAAAAGTCAATGTTGGTCCTGGGTTAGATGTTATGCTGCCTGCGCTGGTTCCAAAGCCGTAGGGCGAGTCAGAAGCGTAAATGTCAATATGTGTACCGTTTCCTGATGTGCCTCCTGGTCGCGTGAATTCGAAAACAAGTACTCCTGCAACTACAATGACAATTATTACGACTGCCGCGATGATGTATGATGTTGTTCTACTCATTTTTTGGTTACATCCTGAATTTGTTCTAAATAGTTAATTAATAGTCAGAAAACTCGCGGTTTAAAGTTGTGTTGGTTGCTACTATACAGTCACAAACCAACCATGCGACCGATAATAAGCTCGCTTATTGTTATGTAAAAATGGAAGTCTCACACGCCTGTTGAGTTCGATTAAATTTCTTGGTTTTAGGCAATTTTCCTTAGATTCCCGCGAAATCGGAACTCGAATTTTTTTTGAATTTCAATTCAAAATTTTTTGTTGATTGTGAATTGTATGATATACTAGTTATTTGATTTTGAGATTTATGCTAATTATTGTGCTTTTTTAAGTGATGTTACTGGAATGTAGCAACAACATAGTCTTATGAGTGATCTTTTGAATCTTCAACAATGTCCAATGTTGTGAGTTTTTTATGGAGGTGATTTTTTTAACTGAAAGAAAAGGAAATTGACCGTTGAAGAGGCTGGTAGAATGGGCGGAAAGAAAACTCTGAAAACCATGGTTCAGAATTCTATAGTGAAATTGGTCATAAAGGCGGGCTGAAAGTTCGAAAGCGCATGGAAGAAGGAAAAAAGCACGAAAAAGAATAAACAAAAACTGCCTCAATTTGTTTCGCAATCAATTCTCTCTTTCTTTAAGTTGCCAAAACAGTTTGTGACTGGCAAATAGCTATCACATAATTAGATATAGCTTGGTTGTTTCCTCAATTCCAGAGGAGAGAAACATGTTATCTTTTTGGCTTATCGCTTTGCATGCAGGCACCCCGCCAGTTGTTTCCCAAACAATAATGACGGTCATGTTTGTTAGCTTAGGAATCTTACTAATGGGCATCGGCTATGGATACATTGGCAAAACCAAAGAAAACTTGCTACAACACCGGTGGGCTCTTTCAGCTGCTGTCGCCTTAACTTTGGGCGCAATTTTTCTTGGCATGTTTCCGTCATTCATACGGTACTACATTGATCCAGACGTTCAATTCTTCTCAGCCATTTCAGGAACCACAATAATTCATGCGGTTGTTAGTATTCCTGCAATCGCACTTGGAGCAACTTATGCGTTCGGCCTTTTGCCAAAGAAGAACTTGAAGATGTGGATGCGCCTGACTGCAGTGCTGTGGGTCGCCGCCATCATAATCGGGGTAGTTTTGTTCCTTCAAATGTTCGATTTGTTGCCGGCCATGCCCATGTAGGATGAATAATAAAAGGGTGTGACAGCTTGTTTTCCAATTTTATTTTGATTGTTTCTCAGGCAACCTTGTCACTGATGTTTGTAATTTTAGGCGTCCTCGTGATTGGCGTGAGCTATGGCTTGTTCGCAAAAACTAAGGAGCGCCTTTTTCTGCACAGATGGGGTATGTCTGTGGCAGTTGCTCTTTCTTCAGTTGCAATTCTTTTGGTAATGATGCCGAGCGCATTCAGCTACTTCATTGACCCTAACCTGCAATTTCATTCTCCACTTTCAATTTTAACTATTATTCACGCAGTCATCGGCGTACCTGCGGTAACTCTGGGCTTAATTTACGCGTTTGGAGATTTGCCCCATAGAGTAAGGTTTTGGATGCGTTGGGCAGCCGTTTTCTGGGTCGCCAGTCTCGTTTTAGGCATAACCATATTCATGGAAATGATGGGGTACTTGCCATTTTAAAGAAGTAAATCTCTTGCGCTAAAGGTTAACGTTATTTTTTATGGAACTTCGGAATTTCTTTAGAAATCAAAAGTTCATCAATACGCAGCATAAGCGAGCTAACCTCGTAAGCCCTCTTAATTATCGAACGCTTAATTCTAACAGGCTCAAAACACACCGCTTCACAGCAGCCCTGCTGGGTAACCCCGTAACTGCAAGGTCCATTGGCGTGATGCCGCTTTAGCTCAGGCATTACGTCTAATGTGTTTAAACCGTAGTTCTCAGCAAGGCACCGCGGCACATCCATTAAGGCAGTGCCAAACGCCTCAACCACAACTTGTTCTTTGCTCGGAAACTGCTTAGCATAGGCTGTTAGTTCTTGCGCTATTCCAGCTTCCAACGCGCCAGCGCCAGGCAACACCCTGCTATCCTCATCTAACGCTTTAAGCAGTGTCATGCTGCTTTGAATCGCTGTCTCCAACTCATCAATTGCCTGCACCGTGCTTCCTCTGAGCAAAAAGGTTGCGCCTTTGCAACCCTGAAAAGTCACGGTTTTCTCACGCAACACCTTGCCAATATACAATTCGTCGGCAAAGCCCAAATCATCCTCTGTAATCTCGCGGAGTTGCCCCACGCTTTTAGCTCCCGTAGCCTTCGCAACCGCCAAAGTATCCTTCCTGTCAACTCTTTCTATTGCGAAAATACCGTTAGAAAGCAACTTACCCTTTAAAGCCTCGTCGATTGGTTGCTCGCATAAAAGAACGTTTGCTTTAAGCTCAATCAGCCTATCGAGAGATTCAGACCTAAGTCTGTCCTCGGTTTCCTTGTATTGCCTCATTTGAGAGGCGGTTTTTACATTCAAGTTTATATGCACTGGGCCTTCTCGGGGCATTTTGATTTCCAAACGGTTTATTCCTGGTCTTTCGCTAGTTATTGCAATTCGCAGGTTTTCTATGCGGTCTGGCATGTTGGGGTGAGCCTTCTCCTTTTTCACAACCACTCCCTTGATTAAGGCTGATTCTTGTATGCTTCCTCCTAGATTTTCGCAAGAATCGTAGGTTGTCTTTGTCATATTTGCCTTCGAATTGTGCCGCTTGGTATGCGTCCATAATCATGGATCTTATTGGCGGGGTGATGAGGTGTCTTTGGCAGTCGACTACATCTAAAATATCGCTGTTTACGTTGCCGTAGGCTGTGGCTTGCCTGTCAATTATCTCCAATGCCTTGTTTGTCGCCAAAAAATAACCGTGAATAATTGTATTTGCATGGATCTTAATTGATAAAAGCTCATCTGCCTTTCTCAGCAGCGCCGACAAGAAAACAACAAACGTCGCTACACCATCGCCCGTTTCCTGTCGCTGCATCTTGGCAGACTCGGCAATGATGACAGCTGGAGGATATTGAATTGCTAATTCATCCAAAATCGCAATCGCGTCCTTCGTAATCTTGACGACTTGTTCGGGTCCACGGTTATAAGAAACAAGTTTGTATGCGCCCTGCGGTCCCAGTGTGCTTCTAATTATGTTCGCAGCAAAAATGGCTTGATGCAGGTTTTGGCGCCAAACATCTTTGCCTGTCATGCGTTGGTAATTTCTAGAAATTGTGCTATCTAACGTAATTACATTATTCATAATTCATCATTTTTGAGGTTAAAAGGGGCAGATTGAACCCTGCGCATACTTGCTTTGTTTTTGGTGCACTTAAAACTAAGTGGTTGTGGCAGTACAGTAACAAGCGCTTTGTAAGATTGTTTATCTTTCCAGCATCAAATGGATCTGCCCCTTCCCGGGAATACTATTTACTACCTCACCAAAAGAGGGGTCAACCTGCATTCGTGGATGCGCCTTCAAATGGGCGCCAAACGTGCGGGCTAATGTATAGCCGCTTTCTAACCCGAATTTCTCGATAAAATCGTAGTATTCATAGTTCATTTCGTTGATAGCAACGTGCACATGAAAGTTTTGGGCCTGGCAAGGTTTTGGATATTCATTGGGACAATAGAAAGAGTGCGGTTTCAGCAAACAAGTTTGGAAATAGCATAGTCTTTCTGTTCTTTCGGATAAAGGCCGATTTTTCTATGACAATTTCTCTTTTCTTGCAATAGCTTTCAAAGTCCGCTACGCCCAGAAAATGCAGGTTTGGCGTGTCATACCACTCGTAAGGCAATGCTCTAGTCACTGGCACCCTTCCTTTGAAGAAAATTTGGAGTCTGGCTGAGGCTTGAACAAAGTTGGGAAATCCAACGATCACTTTTTTTCCAACCCGCAAAGCCTCTTTGAGGGCAAAATCGGGCTTTTTTACCTGTTGTAGTGTTTGGTTGAGTATAACGTAGTCGAAAGAGTTGTCGCCGTATTCGGAGAGTCCCGTATCTATGTCTTGTTGAAAAACATTCAAGCCTAAGGCAACACAGTGGCGGATGGTGTTTTCGCTGAGCTCTATGCCTTGCGCACGGACATGCTTTTTGGCAATAAGCATAGCTAAGAGTTCGCCGTCCCCACAACCGAGGTCCAGTACTGCGGCGTCTTCGCTTATCCAGTCAATGATTATTTTTTGTTCTATCTTTTCTGTCGCCATGTTATTTACCGCCTTTATGTCCGTTTGTCACCCCGTGAAGGAAGTGGCTTACCAACTCGTTCTCCTGATCCGTTTCCAAAAGGAAGGAGTCATGCCCATACGTCGAGTTTATTTCGCAATAGGTTGTTTCGACACCAGATAGTTTGCATGCTTTAACGATCTCCTGGGATTGGTACGCTGGGTAGAGCCAGTCTGATTTGAAGCTGATAACGAGGACTTTTGCTTTCAAGCCTCTAAAGATGCTGGCGATGTTGTTGCCGTTAAGTAGGTTAAAGTAGTCTATGGCTTTTGTAATGTACAGGTATGAGTTGGCGTCGAATCGTTTGGTAAAGTTGTTGCCTCTGTACTGCAGATAGCTTTCGACTTCGAATTCTGGGCTGAACTTGAAGAGTTCTTTGTCTTGGCGGACGCGTCTACCAAATTTTTCGGTCATTGAAGCATCGCTCATATATGTTATGTGCCCAATCATTCGTGCTAATCCTAAGCCTTTCGCTGGAACAGTTGAGCCATAATAGTGACCATTATTCCAATCGGAATCTGCCATGATTGCTTGGCGCCCCACCTCGTTGAAGGCGATTTGCTGAGGTGTGTGTTTCAATGTTGTGGCGATTGGTATGGCTGAGCGTATTTTTGCTGGGTAGGAAACCATCCATTGGAGAACTTGCATGCCGCCCATTGAGCCGCCGATGACACTGTGGAGTTTTTCTATTCCTAAATGGTCAATAAGGCGTTTTTGTGCATTCACAATATCACCAATCGTTACTAATGGAAAGTCGGTGCCATATGGTTCCCCAGTTTTCGGGTTAATGGATGATGGACCAGTTGATCCTCGGCAACCGCCGATAACGTTGCTGCAGATTATAAAGTACTTGTTTGTGTCCAAGCCTTTGCCTGGGCCAATTAAATTTTCCCACCAACCGTTATCACCAGCGGCATGGGTATCTCCGCTGAGGGCATGAACAATGAGAATGGCGTTTGATTTTTGAGAATTAAGTTCACCCCAAGTTTCGTAAGCCAGCGTTATTGGACCAAGTTTCTCTCCTGACTCCAAAATAAGCTCCGCTGGCGGACACCCAAAGGTGAATGATTCTGTTTGTGAATTTTCCGGTGTTTTATTATTTGTGAACTTTATTCCTCCAAAAATAGGGGAATAGCAGCTATAACGCCGCTATAAATTTAAGGTTTAGCCGCCACTTTTAATGCTTGGTCCAAGTCTTCTATAATGTCTTCAACGTCTTCGATGCCTATTGATAGTCTGATGTAGTCTTCTGTGACGCCTGTCGCTTTTTGCTCTTCAGAGGTTAATTGCTGATGCGTTGTTGATGCTGGGTGAACGATGAGGCTTTTTGCATCGCCAATGTTGGCCAAGTGTGAAAGCAGTTTTACGGATTCGATTAGCTTGCGTCCGGATTCTTTGCCGCCTTTTATTCCGAAGCCCACTAAGCCGCCGTAGTTACCTTTGAGGTATTTGGCTGCGATTTTGTGGTTTGGATCGTCAGGCAAGCCTGGATAAACAACCCAGTTTACAAGTGGATGTTGCTTTAGGAACTGGGCTACTTTTAAAGCGTTTTCAGAATGTCTGCGTTGCCTTAGCGGTAGAGTTACTAGACCTTGCAGGAAAAGCCAGGAGTTGAATGGGCTCAACGAAGGACCTAAATCTCTCAGCAGTTGGACACGTGTTTTGAATATGAATGCGACATTGCCTAAGCCTGGGAAGTTTCCGAATGCATCCCAATATTTAATTCCGTGGTAACTTGGGTCTGATTCGGTGAACTCTGGAAACTTGCCGTTATTCCATTTGAACTTGCCGCTGTCTACAATGATGCCGCCGATGCTTGTTCCGTGGCCTCCGATATATTTTGTGGCTGAACTAGCGATTATATCTGCTCCGTAGTCGATGGGTCTCACGATTCCTATTCCAACAGTGTTATCAATGACTAGTGGTATGCCTGCGTCATGGGCGATTTTTGCCAAATCTTCAAAGTCAGGCACATCAAGTTTTGGGTTGCCTATAGTTTCTGCATAGATCGCTCTTGTTTTAGAGGTTATTGCTTTTTTGAATTCTTCGGGTTTTTGTGAGTCAACAAAAATTACTTTTCGGCCCAGCTTGGTGAATGTGTAATGCAGCAGGCTGTAGGTTCCTCCGTAGAGGTTGTTGGCTGCTACGATTTCTTCTCCAACCTGCGTAATGGTCAGCAGCGATAGTGAGATAGCTGCTTGTCCTGAGGCTACGGCTAACGCTCCTGTTCCCCCTTCGATGGCTGCTACTCTTCTTTCAAAAACGTCGTTTGTCGGATTTGCAATACGGGTATAGATATTTCCTAATTCTTTGAGGGCAAAAAGATTTGCTGCATGATCTGTGTTTTTAAAGACATAAGAAGTCGTCTGATAGATTGGGACAGCCCTTGACCCTGTTGTTGGGTCAGGCGTTTCTTGACCTGAATGGACGGCCACGGTGTCTAATCTTCTTTTTGAGGACATTTTTTAGTTCTCCATTTAGTTTTAATAACAATTCAATATAATAACGCCGTTATATGCTTTCTTGCAGTTTTTATTCCAAAAGGAATATCAACCACTGCCAACATAACACTGTTATGTTTCCAATACTCGAAGACATAGGCAAAAAACGCCGCCAACTCGGCCTTAAGCAATCCGAACTAGCCAAACTAGCAGGCGTCAGCCAATCCTTAATTGCTAAACTGGAAGCAGGAACCATCGACTCATCCTATACCAAAGTAAAAACAATCTTCGACGTTCTCGACCGACTCTTAGCAAAAACAAAAATCCAAGAACGAAAAGTCCTACCCAACGAAATCATAAGTATACAAAAAGACGAACCCATCCTCAAGGTTGTCAAATTAATGAAAGAGCACGGCTACTCCCAAATTCCAGTATTTAACGGCAAACAATCAGTAGGCAGCATCTCGGAAAAGACGATTCTGAGGCAAATTTTGGCTGGCAGAGATTTGGATCAAATCTCAAACCTGCCCACGGAGGACATAATGGAAGAAGCTTTCCCCCAGGTTGCGGAGGATGCGCCGCTATCATTGATTTCTAGTCTTTTGCAGACTTATCAGGCAGTTTTGGTAGCGAAAAAGGGCAATGTATTAGGCATAATTACTAAAGCAGATTTGTTAAGAGTGCTTTAGTTAAGTTGACACCTAAAAAACTGCAGTATGTTTTATGGGTCACTGTGCTGTATGCTTTGTCTTCTATCATGGTCAATGATAATATGTCTTCAGTGGTAACAAGTAACATAAAACCATTAATATCCTGTGTTTCTTGTTATGCGAATCGTTATCCATTTCATGGTCAATATTATTGTCAGACTTGATTCTCGCTAGCACTCAACAAGATATTACATAAAAATGTTCATTCTGATTGCCAATAGATTAAGGGCTAGAAATGTGGTCACTAAAGCGGCTCGTGTCTTATTACTTTGCATATTTCGAGGGATTTTTGTCGAAAGTTGATTTGCAACTTGGTGCGCAGAAATAATACGTCTTGCCATTATAGTCCGATTTCAGCTTTGCTGTTTTTTCATTGACGTCCATTTTACAGATTGGGTCTTTTGCCATTCTATCCACCTCCTTGTAATTCAACCTCAAATAAATATTAAGTTGCTTCCCAGAAATATTTGGGCTTGCGAGTTATATTCTGCGAAACCTTTTTCCGAACCATTTAACATTTACCTCGTTTAATCATCGTATTTTTGGAACTTGAACTTGGCTGTTTTAAGTAATGCTGAGTTAGTGACGACTGTTAAGCTGCTTATGGCCATGGCTCCTGCCGCCTAAATAGGATTTAACAGCGCCGCTGCCGCAATTGGAATCATAACAGTGTTGTAGGCGAATGCCCAGAATAGGTTTGTGTTGATTTTACGCATTGTCTTCTTGCTAAGTTCAACAGCCAATGCAACATCCCTAAGGTCATCTTTGATTAGGACGATTCCCCCTGTTTCTTTTGCTACATCTGTTCCGCTTCCAATAGCAATGCCAATATCAGCTCTTGCAAGTGCCGGTGCATCATTGATTCCATCGCCAACCATTGCCACAACTTTGCCTTCACTTTGCAACTTCTTGATGACTTCCTCTTTCTGCCAAGGCAACACATTCGCTAGAACAGTGTCTATGCCTAATTGCAACGCTATGGCTTTAGCTGTTCTTTCGTTGTCACCAGTTAACATTGCAACTTCCAGCTTCATGCTTTTTAACCCGTTAATGGCCTCGATAGCATCTGCCTTTGGAGTATCCATTGCAGCAACTATACCCACCGCATTGCCATCAACCGCCAAGATCATAGCAGTTTTTCCTTCTGTTTCAAGGCTTACCATGTCGGCTTCTATTTCGGTCGTGGGTATGCCCTGTTCTTGCATTAGTTTTCGGTTGCCCAAGAACACTGTTCTGTTATTAACGGTGCATTTTACTCCTCTGCCAGGTAAGGCTTCGAAAACTGTGGCGTCAACAAGTTTTATTTGGGTTTTTTCTGCTTGTTTTACAATAGCTTCTCGCTAGTGGATGTTCTGAGCTTTTTCTGCTGAGCCTGCAAACATTATGACATCATTTTCGATAAAGCCTTTGAAGGCTTTTACGTCTGTCACTGACGGTTCACCTTTGGTTAATGTTCCCGTCTTGTCGAAGACAACAGTTGTGAGTTTGCGTGCTTTCTCTACGTATTCGCCGCTTCTCAAGAGTACGCCGTATTCAGCGCCTTTTCCTACGCCTGCCAGTATCGCTGTCGGGGTAGCTATACCTAACGCACATGGGCAAGCAATTAGCAGAACTGCTAGCAACGCGCGAAAAGCTGTGTTGAAACCTGCCGTAATAAACCAGAACGTAAAAGATATTGCTGCGACTGCAAGGACAATGGGGACGAATTTGGAGACAACGCGGTCTGCAAATTTCTGAACTGGTGCGCTTGAAGCTTGAGCTTCTTCAACCATGTTGATGATTTGGGACAGGGCTGTTCCTTCGCCGACTTTTGTTACCTTGAATTTGAAAACGCCTGTTTTGTTAATGGTGGCACCGATGACTTCGCTTCCAACGTTTTTCTCTGCTGGTATGCTTTCTCCTGTTAGTAGTTTTTCGTCAACTGAGGAATAGCCTTCGATTACGATGCCGTCTGTGGGGATTTTTTCACCTGGTTTAACAATTACTATGTCGTCTGTTTGTAGTTCTTCTGCTGAAACTTCAACTTCTTTGCCGTCTCGGATTAGGGTGGCTGTTGTCGGTTTCAGTTCAAGGAGTTTGCGGATGGATGCCGCTGATTTACGACGTATGGATTCCTCGATTAATTTACCAAGCAATACGAATGCCAGGATGGCGATCGCTATTTCTAAGTAGCCCGTGCCTTCGGGTGCGATGTTTGGCAAGAAAGCATTGACGGCGCCGTAGGACCAGCCAGCGAGAACGCCTATTGTAACTAGAACATCCATGTTGATCTTTCGATTTCTAAGCGAGAAGTAAGCACCTTTTATGATGCTAAAGCCTGCCCACCAGATTATCGGAATCGAAACTATGAAAATAACTAAGCTGTATGCCGATAGGGTACCGATTACTTCAAGGGAGGTTATGGCTGCGGCAAGTCCGAAGGAAACGGCAATTTTTAATCCGCCTGCTGCGATTGCTGCCGTAAGTGTTAAAGCTACTCGTCGTCTCATAGCTTTTAGTTCGCGTTCTGGTTGAGTATATACATCAACGCATGATTGTGAACAGAAATAGTATGTTCTGTCGCCAATTTTAGCTTTGAGAGCCGTTTCTTTGTCAACAGTCATTCCGCATACAGGGTCTCTTGCTGTTTTGCCTGGTTCGTTGGTCTTGCTTCCTTTCATTTTTTCGGACATATTTTTCTTTCCTTTGAATATTGTTATATTATCCTAATATGTATCTATAAAAGATATATCTTTTTCGGTTGCTAACCCAACTTCTTGAAATACAAATACCTGCTATAATTAGAACTATACAAACAACTTTTAAATTAATCCTATAAAATATATCTTTGTTAGACAAAGGACAGCTTATGGCAACTCCCGAAATAAATGAAATAGTCTCGGACTTCTCCCGTGTTTATATCCTCACCATACTTCACGAAGGACCAGTTCACGGATACCAAATAATTAGCAAATTCAAGAAAATAATTGGAAAAGATATAAGCCCAAGCTTAGTTTACCCCTTTCTAAAGCAGCTTGAGGAAAAAGGCCTAGTCAAACACTCGCTAAAACCAGTGGGTGCCAAGAAAAAGAAGGTTTTTGAACTTACAGTTGAAGGAAAAGAATTCTCTGAGCAGTTGTTCAAGCGTTTCTCAGAACTAATAGGCGTGGCTTTAGAGCCCAGTCTGGAAATTTGTGCTCATTGTGGATGCAAAATCTATGAGGGCGGGTACAGAGAAGCAATCAAAGAAAGGGAATTGATGTTTTGCTGCTGCCATTGTGCAGCTTCCTACAAAGAAAGCCTCAAATTAACCAAACGCTAGTCCAAGATAATCATAAACAGCACAGTAGATAATGAACCAAAGCATGGGCACAATTAACGCAAGTGAAACCAGTGAATACAATACGATTTTCATTTTATTTATTAAGTATAATGCTGTTATAATTGCGGGATCAAAATGACTGCCCGATGTGAAAGCATTGGAAAATTCGTGCTCCCAGTCTACAGGTCGATGGTAGCTAAGGAACTAATTAACACTTACCATTTAACGCAAGTCGAAGTGGCAAAAAAACTCAAAACCACACAGGCAGCCGTCAGCCAATACGTCAACTCCAAACGAGCTATCAAAGGAACCAAAGAATTCATAGATATCCTGCCGAGAATTCAAGATGAAGCCAAAAAAACTGCCCGTCAACTTGCAAACCAAGAAATCACCTGGGACGATGTGACGCTGAATTTTTGTAAGCTCTGCTCAACATTTTACACGACAGAAGAGGACGATACAGTCGACAATTACACAATTTGAGATTTTGTTTTTGACGTGGTTTAGCTAATAAATTTGCCTTAAAACAACATTCAACCAGCTTAGGCTTCGGCTAAGTGATTGTTTTGCGGACAAGGAAATCCTTAAGCAGTTTTTGGAAAACTTCGTTACCAGCATTGTTTGAGCACTATTAATCGTCGATTATTTCTGTCATTTGTTTGCCGCAGCAACAAGGCGCCTTATTCACATTACGCTTAACATCGCCCGTGCAACTTACCTCGTAATCATCTCGCACTTCGCGCCCACAAACGCTACAATGAAACTTTGGCAAATCAATCAAACCTAGTTAAGAAGTGGTTAGAAAATGCTAAAAACCTTTTGAGTGTAAAATAAAATTATGTTGCTTGGTTATCACCAGTCACAAGGGTTTTGAAGAACTTTTTCTGTTTTTCTTTCTTTCGCTCTCTAAGCGGAGGTAAATGTTTTTGTCTAAAAACAATCGTTCTAACCCACAAGCCTTGAAAGACTGAGGTGGCAAATTCATCTGTGACACTGACAATAAAACCCTCAACAAAGAGGATTATGACAGTCACTGGTCAGAGATTCACATAGAAAAGGCTGATAATAAACCAAGATATCCAAGTGGAATTTCGCTTCTTTTCATTTTTTGGTGTCGCTGTTTAGCGGATTTAATTTGCGGGGGGAGACTTGAAAGTTGCTTAATTGAGTCAAAACAAATACTTGTATGCGTCTTGCTTTTTCATGCTTTTTTTGAGGGTTTGTGACTGCTATTTGACAATAACAAAGGGTTTAACATGGTGATGGCGTTATTATTATGTGGCAGTAGCTGGAGACTGTGAGAAGTCGATAGCTCTAAGGTCCTGACTTCACTTGATAATGTTTAATTGAATGGAAAAGAAATGTTTATATCACTTGAAGTCGCTTCTGATAGAATTCAGCTATAATTGCTAGCCCCGCAATTTTCACATGGCGGCGGCTCAACCCGTACCAAAACGGCGATTACGCCTTACAGGAATGATGGGATTGGCCTCCAATTGCGGGGACACGATATGTGGACCTGACTAATTGCTCAGTTAGGTCTGAATTGGGCTTTGACGTATAGAGTGGAATGTTTCTCCCTCCAAATCCAGTTAAGTAATAGAATGCGAGAAACGATGTGTAAATATTCGTACCACACAAAAAACAAAAGATCCGCAGAAATCAAAACGGAGTGTCATAACTCCGGTTGATCCTGCCGGACCCCACTGCTATCGGGATAGGACTAAGACATGCTAGTCGAGTGCTTCAGCCAAAACGAGTCACGGCACACAGCTCAGTAACACGTGGCTAACCTGCCCTTGGGACGAGAACAACCCCGGGAAACTGGGGCTAACTCTCGATAGGCGAAGAACTCTGGAATGAGTCTTCACCCAAAAAGTTTAACGTTATGCTCTTTAAACCGCCCAAGGATGGGGCCGCGACCGATCAGGTTGTTGGTGAGGTAATGGCTCACCAAGCCTTTTACCGGTGCGGGCCGTGAGAGCGGGAGCCCGGAGATGGGCACTGAGACAAGGGCCCAGGCCCTACGGGGCGCAGCAGTCGCGAAAACTTTGCAATAAGCGAAAGCTTGACAGGGCTATCCCGAGTGCCATCCGCTGAGGAAGGCTTTTACCCAGTCTAGAACGCTGGGGGAATAAGGAGAGGGCAAGTCTGGTGTCAGCCGCCGCGGTAATACCAGCTCTCCGAGTGGTGTGGATGTTTATTGGGCCTAAAGCATCCGTAGCTGGCTAGGTTAGTCCCCTGTTAAATCCACCGAATTAATCGTTGGATTGCGGGGGATACTGCTTGGCTAGGGGACGAGAGAGGCAGACGGTATTTTCGGGGTAGGGGTGAAATCCTATAATCCCGGGAAGACCACCAGTGGCGAAGGCTGTCTGCTAGAACGCGCCCGACGGTGAGGGATGAAAGCTGGGGGAGCGAACCGGATTAGATACCCGGGTAGTCCCAGCTGTAAACGATGCAGACTAGGTGTTTGGACGGCCACGTGCCGTTCTAGTGCCGCAGGGAAGCTGTTAAGTCTGCCGCCTGGGGAGTACGATCGCAAGATTGAAACTTAAAGGAATTGGCGGGGGAGCACCACAAGGGGTGAAGCTTGCGGTTTAATTGGAGTCAACGCCGGAAATCTCACCGGGAGCGACAGCAGAGTGAAGGCCAGATTAAAGGTCTTGCCAGACAAGCTGAGAGGAGGTGCATGGCCGTCGCCAGTTCGTGCCGTGAGGTGTCCTGTTAAGTCAGGCAACGATCGAGACCCGCATCCACTGTTGCTACTAGCTTTGTGCTGGGCACACTGTGGAGACCGCCACTGATAAAGTGGAGGAAGGAGCGGGCCACGGCAGGTCAGTATGCCCCGAATCTCCCGGGCCACACGCGAGCTGCAATGGCAGGTACAATGAGTTCCGACCTCGAAAGGGGAAGGCAATCTCGAAAGCCTGCCGTAGTTGGGATCGAGGGCTGTAACCCGTCCTCGTGAACATGGAATCCCTAGTAATCGCGTGTCATTAGCGCGCGGTGAATACGTCCCTGCTCCTTGCACACACCGCCCGTCGTTCCACCCGAGCGACTCTTGGGTGAGGCGCCGTCCTCTGTGGCGGCGTCGAATCTAAGTTTCGTAAGGGGGGAAAAGTCGTAACAAGGTGGCCGTAGGGGAACCTGCGGCCGGATCACCTCCTAAGAAAATAAGCATTCGAATGCTTGATTGGAGGAGCAAGGAGAACATTAAGAACCAGGATATACGTCAAAGCCCAATAAACAGCAATCAATGGATGAAAAGAAAGATGCGGGTTACAAACAACATCTTTTATCTTCTTTTAATGTGACAAGCTTTTTCTTAATATTTTTATTTCTTTTAGGGTGGCTAATTAGTAGGTGAATTAAAGAAAATTCTTGTTACTCGCTTATTGTTTTGATTTGGTCCCAGATTTTATCGCTTACCCAGTGCAGGGTTTTGACTATTGGGCCTTTCTTGGTGGCTTTGGCGGTTGCTGAATCCATGAAGGTTTCGCCAAGACCGAGTGCCTTGCCAAACTTCATATCCACGACCACAACCAGTGTCGCCTTTACCAAATTCGCCTTCGATTCGCACTATACCTGGAGCCATAACGGTTGCGCCCTTGCAAACGTAGGGAACCGCGCCCATATCAACCACGATCTTTGGCGCTTTGGCGATAAATTCGGTGAAATGCAGAGTGGGCAGAACTTTGTCGCCTGCCTTAAAACAGCAGGGATTTTCCGCCTATCAGATAAATGAAGCCAACTTCGGATTCTACGACTTCAACGGTTGCTTTGCCCCCAAAGAGTGCTTCCAGGTCAAGCTTTGTGCTGGCTGAGGCTTCGTTGAGGATTTGTTTTGCCTCTTTAGTTTTTACTGAATATCTTCTTTGTTTAGTGGGCATAATGGTTCTCTTTTGTATTCTCTGCATAAGGCAGATTTAAGTTTGCTCTTGGTAGATGCGTCACTTTTTAATATCAGCCTTTGGCATGTTAGAGAAGACAAACTTTCACAAGGAATTCAGATCATGCCAAGTAAATGTTATTGTTGTGGTAAACAATCCAGAGGCGACATGCCCAAAGCTACGATTAATGGTGAAGAGCGTAGTTACTGTGCAGACTGCCTATGGAAACTCGACAAAGAGTACAAGCAGAAAAAAGCCTGCGAAGAATGCGCTTACTTTAGCAAGGACCGCTGCAAAAAAACAGACGTCTCACTAATCCCAGTTACGGTCGGATTTAACACTTATTTTGTTCAAGCAGACAACTGTAATTATTTCGCCGTGGACAAGGCAGCTTTCTTAGCTGAGGCTAAAAAGCTTGAGGCAAAGAGCCGCTGTGACGAGGCAGCCAGTTTGTACGATAAAATCGGCATGTCTGAGAAAGCTGAAGCGCTCAGGAACAAAACGTCCGAGTCATCAGATGATTTGAAGACTGCAGTAAAATCCCTTACCGACAAGAATCAGACTCTTACTTACTTCTGTTGCCATTGCGGAGCGCCACTGAAAATTGGGGTAAAAGCGCCTGAGGTTCAGAAGAGCTGTCCCCGATGCGGCTGCGATTTGGAAGTTATCGATTTGGGCAAACTAATTAACCAGCACTTCTAAAATCGACAAATGGTTTTTTTAGTTTGCTTTTTTGATTTTTAGTTTTTTCTCGATTAAATCCAAGTATTTGCCTACATCTACCTTCAACATTATTACCGTAATTATAATGGTCAAAGCCACAGAAATAGCAACCATTTCCAGAGGGCTCAGCAACGAGGAGAAATTGCTTTCAACCCAGCTGCCTAGAAAAACGCCAGCTACTGTGATAGTGATTTTTCCCAAGAAGTATGGAATGAAAAACTTAACTGGACTGTACTTCATCAATCCAAGCGGGATAACCACTGGTTCATCAGGGACAGGTGTCGCTGCCGCCAAGTAAAGCAGCACAAACGCCCAACGTTTTACTTTTACCGCTTCAGCATCAAGCTTCTTGCGGTTTTTCTCTCCAAGGTGCCCGCTTACAAAGAAAGTTATCATATAATGGATTCCTTTTGCTAAGGCTGCGGCGAGAGCGATAAGAAAAGCAACAATAACCAGCGAGGTTGGGTCAGGGTTTGTCATTCCAATTGCGGCTGTGGAGGCAATGAGCAGGTTTGAGGGGCCGAAGAACGGTATCAGGTTTACCCCAAAGGCGAGTGCGAAAGCGATTACAAACTCGATTAACAGTACCATACCCTGCTACTCTTTCCCCTTTTCAAAAAATAATCATTACTCGAGCTTATAAGCACAAGTAAGTAAAACCAAACAAATCTCACGTCAAATCGTTACTTGAAATGTTTGGGGGTTTTTCGTTTGTTAAAGCCAACTAGTAGCGCTACACCAATTATCGTTGCAGAAGCAACCATCAGGGTGGGAAAAAAAGCCGTTAGATTCCACGAGGTGTTTTCTTGATTTTTCCACATATTGGTCTTTGTAGCTTTTGCAGTTATAGAAAAATTTTCTAACACATCTTCGCATAAAACGAAAAGACCCGTGGATTTGTCCCAACGTTTTGTTCTCTCGGAGGTCGTGGCGTTTGTAATTGCTCTTTGTGCGCCGGCATAAGTTAACATCTCTTCCCCTTGAATGGTTATGTTGCGGCCCATGAGTTTATCATAAAAATGATCTCCTGGCTTAAGATTTGCGGGGATAATGAACCAGGCGCCAATCTTGCCTGTTTCAAGGTCAAAAATAGTCGTTAAATTCGCTACTGTTCCATTAATCATCTGCGTAGTAATGTTAGCCCCAATCCTGCTGCCATCAACCCACATGATTTCTATCCTTGCCCATGTAACTTTGAATATCTCGGGAGGATTTCCAGTGGTTGAAACTTGGTATTCAATCCACTCTCCTTTTTTCACTCCGACGGCAATCTCCTCCTGCGCTTGAATTATGTTTTCGGGAGAAAAAATGCAAATTAAAACAATGACTAAACAAGTTTTCCTTCTCATGTCTAACCATCTTAAAATCGTTTGATCTCCGCCTCTCAAATTAGTCTTCAAAATAATTTAACGAAGCCCACTATCTTTTGCGACGTGACATAATGACCGCAACTGCAACAATTGCCACTATGACAACAATTATGACGCCAATTACGGTGTAGAAGATTGTTTGGTCTAGACCCAGTATCTGTTGAGTCCAGAGGTTTGTGGCTGTGATGTTGGCGTTAACTGTGTAGTTTGATAAGTAATCTGAGGTTTGGATAAACATGCCTGTGGCTTTGTCCCATTCTTTGTGTCTTTGAGGAGTGTCAACGTAAGTAATTGTGCGGGTTGCGCCTGCTACAGTCACAGTTTTTTCGCCTTGGATGGTTACTGTGCTGTTTAGAAAGACGTCGTAAAACGTATCGCCAGGGTTCAGGTTCGCTGGGATAATTACCCATGCCTGAACGTTACCCACTGCCAAATCAAAAGTTCGGATAACACTAGACCATGTGCCATTTGGCGTTTCTGAAATAACGTTTGCCCAGATTTGTGTGCCGTTAACCTGCACAATTTCCATTTTAGCATACTTTAAGTCATGCCCGACGACAGGGGTGCCAGTGGTGCTTACCGTGTACTCTATCCAATCGCCCACTTTAACCCCTACAGAAACAGGTTTTGCCACCCCGACATTGACGCAAAAGATGGAACTGAGCAGCAGAGAGATTGCAATCGCAATAACCATTTTTTTCATAAAAAGCCTCAATTCATAAAAGCGTCTTTGCGTTTAAATATTTATGCCCTTGGTAATCATGGACGTAATTTTGCGGTTAACTCTGCCCTGTTTTTAAATAAGCTGCCCAGTAATGTAGTATTTTATCGTCTTTAACTGCAGTTGAATTCTTATCTGTGGACCTGAAAGTTAAAGGAGCAAAAACGTTAGATAGGTTTAAATGTAGAAACTTGGGAGTATAGAAGAGATAAAGATACTTGAGGATTCAACAATGAGCGAAATGACAACCGAAATCCTTGAACAAAACCTTGGCAAAGTCGTACTTGTACGCCTAAAAGGTGGAAAAAGCCTTCGAGGAAGACTGAAGGGTTTCGATCAGCACCTAAACCTTGTTCTTGAAGAGACAGAGGACACAACAGTAGTTGAGAATCAAAAGAAACTGGGACTAATAATCGTTCGAGGAGACAACGTAGTCCTTATATCGCCTCCGCCTAGGTGAGTGTCATGGGAAAAGGAACTCCATCAATGGGCAAGCGCCAGGGCAAAGTTGTTCATATTAAATGTCGGCGTTGCGGAAGACGAGCTTACCATGTGCGCAATAAGCGTTGTGGAGCATGCGGTTATGGTGAACAAAAAACTATGCGTCACTACACTTGGATGCGCAAGACTCTTCAAAGAGTTAGAGTTGTCTAAAACCAATTTTTAATTTCTTTTAAACTTTAATTCGTTTTTTGTTCTTCCAACTGTAGGCCAGGTAAACCCATAGCGTTAGTCCTATTGTGTTGGCGCTTATCATTGGGATGGCGATTTGACTGACTATGCTTGTTGCTGTGTTGAATGGTTGCACAAGGAGCAAGATCAAACCCATAGCTCCTGATTCCAACACTAAACCCAGCGTTGCAGCTTTCAAAAGGTAAAATCTACCCGTGATTTTATTAGAAATCAGTCCCGCGATTAAGCCGATAAGAACCGTGGATATTGTGCATGATAATGCGGTTGCTCCGCCAACAGTGTACCTTTGAACGCCCCCGATTAAACCAGCAATGACACCAACGACTGGACCGCCTGCTATGCCTGCAATCATTGCCGCAAGCTCCCGGACGTTCACAATTGTGCCGTTAGGCAGTTTGGTGCCCATTAATGTTCCCAAAATTGCTAGAAAACCGAGTGCTATGCCCAGGGAGATTTTGGCGAGTTTTTTGTATTTTGTCACTGAAGGTTTGAAGAAACTGAAAGCTTGGCAGAACAATGAGACCGATATGATTATTGAGGCTGTGCCGAAAAGGACATAGATGCTTGTTAATGTGGCTATTATGTCTGCCATTTGGACCGCTTTTCTTTTGCCCGCGATTTAATAAAAGCTTATGGGTTTGCTGTGTGGATTGCAGGGTATTGGTTTGTCGGCATCACTAATTTAACTATGACAATTAGCACGATAATAAAAAATGAAAAAGGGTTTGCTTAGTTTGTGTTATAATAGCCCTTATCTACCTTGACAAAGATGAGCGGACCCTTACTCTGCGACATTTCCCTGGCTTTCCTCAATGCCCCATTAACGATGGTGAAGACTCTTTCTCTGTCGCTAAGTTCTTGTACTCGTTTTTCTCCAAGTTCCATTTTTAGAAGGTTTTCTGCAAGAATCTCTGTTCCGCATATTTCTGCATTCTTAACCAGTGTGGTGATGATAATCTCTTGGAGTTCTTGTTTATGCTCGATTTTTCGCCATAATGGCTCAGCGTTGACGAGTGTTTTAGAAATTTTGTTCCATCGGCTGGTGTTCTGGTCACCTATGAGTAGTTTTACTCGTTCTTTCCATTTCTTGAACCAGATTCCAATCCAAATGGATAGAAACTGGTCAAGTTCAGATGAATCTTCTTTGAAAATGTTTTCAAGTCTTTCTACGAGTTCGCATTGGTTTGCTTCTTTTCCCATCAAGTTCCAGTGGAATTTGAGGTAATTCGTGAAGTCCTGGCAAGCGACTTGTAGTACTTTGCGGTCCGACCCCATTATATCAAGAGCTGGATCCGCATCTTTCAATTTCTCCCCTATCATTAATTCGACAAAGTTCATACTGATTCCCGCTCCGAAGCCCTCTCCAATGTTCTCCTTTCTCCATATTGATTAAAGATCAAGCTTTCAAATAAACCTTATTTTGATCGTTCCATATAACTGGCTGTGTAAGTTACTGGCAATATTACAAAACTCGATATATCAGCTAAGCACTAATCAATGAATTTTGGAAGCGAATTAACATCATTTAAAATCAAATCTGGTTGCTCCTTAACAAGCTCGTCACATGCAAAAAGCCCAGATAATAGAGCTACAGTTTTTGCGCCCGCCGCTTTTCCAGCGCGCACATCACTCACAGAGTCCCCAGCAATTATGCAGTCACATATGTTAACATCCAAAGCTTTTACGCAGTTAATCAACGCCTCAGGCGAAGGCTTAGGCTTGGCCGTATCTAAAGCAGTCACAACATGGGTAAAATACTGTGATATGCCAAAGGATTCGAGCTCTTTTATAACGGCTTGTTTTGGCGAATGACGCATGGTTATTAAAGCCAGCTTTGCCTTCTGCGATAAAGACTCAAGTGTCGTTGAAACGTTTGGTATAAGCTTGGTTTTTTCTCTGCTGGCCGAATAATAGGTTCGATAGTAGGTGCTGAGGAATTTTCTGGTCTTGCCATTTGTGATTTCTGAGATTGAGAAGCCTTGCTCTAAGCGTCTTGGAATTTCTAAGGCTGTTTTCTTTTCCGGCGGTTTTTGACCAACGGTTTGAAAAGCCACTGCTGCTGCTTCAATATAGGCGTCTGTTGAGTCAACTATTGTGCCGTCCAAGTCTAAGAAAATGCCTTTCACTTTCAAGCTTTTTTGATTCATGAAGTATCTGTTGCACTTGTATGGTTATTCATTGTTTCTTAAATGTTTCTTTGAATTTAGGCGATTAAGGATCACTATATTGTCTATATATATTACGAAGAGAATCTCTATAGGTGCGTATGGACACATCATCTTTGAACAAGAGTAGAGGTGAAAAAAAAGAATGCTCTCAAGAGATTGTGACGGCTGCACCAGCCTAAAAGAATGCAGCATACGCTACAAGAAAACAACAAAAGGCGACAAAGTTTACTGCCCAGATGGAACAGCCCATTTGATTGACAAATACAGTATAAACCAAAGCCGAGAAGTAATTTGTTTCTTTGAATCATTTCAATGATTTGAGTTTAACAGAATAATGACCTCAATAATGTTTGAAGCAGTAGCTAAAACTTTAATTTTTTAAGAATTTACTGATAATCCCACTTTTTATCTATTGATTGTCTATTGATAAAGCGTTTTCCTATGTAGTTTACATCCTACTATGACTGGCTATAGTATTCTCCGTATTCTATGTTGGGCGAGCATATTACACCGTTTTATTATATACCCGAAATTGAGGGAAAATAAAAACGAATACAATTAGTAAAATCGTCATTGGGATAGTCGTTATCGCAATAATTGTCGGCGGAGTCTTTGCAGGCGTATATTTAACAAACCAAAACTCACCAAACACAACGCCCACACCAACCCCAACGCCATCCAGCACACCAACCTCTACCCCAACGCCAACAGTCACCCCCACAACCTCTAGCACGCCTCATTCAACAGCATCTCCGACTCCAGTACCAACAGCCAGTCCAACCCCAACACCTTCACCAGTATCAATTAACGGTCTAGGTGCCACATTCCCTAACCCATTCCTTAATGCTACAATCACTAATTTCATGACTTCAAAACCATGGATAACCATCAATTATGTAGGCCAAGGCAGTGGCGCAGGAATTAGTGCACTAACAGCCAAGACCGTTGATTTCGCAGCTTCAGATGCACCGCTGTCTGATTCTCAACGTACAGCTGCACCAGACGTACTTCATATACCTGAAACCATAGGAGCAGTTACAATAGTATACAACCTGCCAGGAATATCAGTTGGTCTTCATCTTACAGGCGACGTAATCGCAGCAATTTACAATGGAACTATAACAAGTTGGAATGATGCATCAATTGCAGCTCTTAATCCAGATGTAACATTACCCAGTCATGCAATAACTACGGTGCATCGCTCAGAGCCTTCTGGAACCACCAATGTATTCACAAGTTACCTAAGCCTTACAAGCCCATCATGGAATACTGCTATTGGTCATGGTAATTCTGTTCAATGGCCAATGGGGGCTGGTGCACAAGGAAACTCAGGTGTTGCCTAGCACAGTAAATACTACACAGTACACCATTGGATATGTTGAACTCGCTTATGCACTTCAGAATGGTATGACCGTTGCATCGATTCAGAATCTATCAGGCAACTGGATTGCTCCTACGCTTGCTTCAACAACTTCTGCTGTAGCTGCTGGTGCTTCAGGTGGTTTGCCTTCTGGTGACCAATCTTGGGCATCTGTGAGTCTTCTTAATACTAATGCTGTCGACGCCTACCCAATCGTAACTTTCACATATCTCTTGGAATACAAAGAACTCAATGTAATCCCTGGAATGACAGAAGCTAAAGCAACCGCAATCGTGCAGCTGCTCTGGTACATCGTTCATGACGGTCAAGCTCAAGCACCTCCACTAGCCTACGCTCAATTGCCATCAAACGTTGTTGCAATCGACGAAACCACGATTAGATCAATTACATTTAACGGTCAAACTTTGTTGGTAACCTAAACCGACCAACCCCAATTTTTTATTTTTCGTTTTTTAACTGAACATTCATGCCATACTTTGGCATCAGTCAAGGAAAAAATAGATGTATCTTGATATTTTTGAAGTAGAAAATTTTTGGAAGACTTAGCCTAAAACCGATTCAACATTCAAGTTGAGTACTACTTCGGATATGTCGCTTGCGTACTCTGCCGTTCTCCTGATGCTTTCAATTATAAGTCGCAAATTAACCATTTCTTCGATTTTAGCGTTTGGCAAAAGGAAAACAGTTTCTTTCTCTAATTTATGCACTTGACCCAGCTTTTCAATGACACTTTCCGCTAAGTTAAAATCGTGCCTAAACAGGGCATCCATAGCGCTTTCAAACATGGAATTGGCTAAAATGCTTAACTGCTCCATCTTTGCTAAAAGCTCCTCATTTGCTTGTTCTTTTAATAGAAGAGTGTTTTCAGCTATTTTGGTGGCATGATCCGCGGTCCTTTCAACTGCTTTTCCTATTAGCCTGTAGCCTAAGCAGTCTTTTTGGCTGTTGAGACCGATGTCTTTGACGATTCTTGGGTTTGAAACCGCCATCTTTAAAAGCCGAACTATGTAAAGGCCAAAACGGTTTACTTCTCGGTCTGTTTCAATAACTGACTTCGCGGTTATATAATCTAGTTTTTTGAGTGCTGTCATGGCTTCTTTGTGCATTGATGAACCAATTATTGACATGCGGCTTAACGCGTTTTGAACAGTTAATTCAGGGTAATTTAGTAACACCTGAAGTGTCAGGTCGGTTGGGGTGTCAATGACGATTTCTGTTCCAACCAAGTAGTGTCTGGCAAAGGTTTTAAGGTGATTCCGAAGCTTAGAGGAGAGAACCTTTTGTCCCTGTGCCCGGATATGAAGGATGTTGAAGCCATCCAAATAGGCTGAAATTGCGGTTCTCATGATTGCGTCTGGATTGTCATTTATGGATGCTTTGATGAAGGCTTCATCTTGTTTTTCTTTTTTGGCGAATTTTGAGGGTGCTACGCAAAGTGATCCGTCATCTTCTTCACGGACCATCATTGAGCTCCCTCTTTTGAGCTCATTTCTAACCGCCCAATCCTTGGGCAACGAAAGGATAAAAGTTGATCCGCCAGTTACTTGTAGTTTGCGTTGTTCTTCGTTTGTTTTTTCGGGTTCTTTGGACAAATTGAACTCCAAGTAATCTCTTTTATGGGGCTTCATTATTTTAGGTATGCCTATATAGACTATAAAGTTTATGGAGATTCCCTATATAAAAAACGTTCTTTTAAGAGATACACAAAAAGAAGGATAAATAATATGAAAACTAAATATTTGGCTATTATTGCGGTCCTCATAATTGTCATTATCATAGGCGGCCTATTTGCCTACATTTCAATGCAAAATCCATCGACAAACGCTTCGGTTGCTCTAAACGCTTCTGGAGCCACTTTCCCGCAACCATTCCTCAACGCAACAATCAACGCTTACAGTTCAATAAAGCCCAATGTGCAAATTAACTACCAACCCGTTGGTAGCGGTGCTGGAATAAACGCGCTAACAGCAAAAACCGTTGATTTCGCAGCTTCTGATGCACCATTAAGTGCAAACCAAACATCCCAATTGTCAAGTCCAGCAGTACTTCATATTCCAGAAACAATAGGTGCAGTTACATTAGCATACAATCTTCCAGGAGTTTCTGGTGGTCTTAAGCTCACAGGTGATGTAATTGCACGGATTTACTTGGTACCATTACCAAGTTGGAATGATGCATCAATTGCAGCTCTTAATCCAGATGTAACATTACCCAGTCATGCAATAACTACGGTGCATCGCTCAGAGCCTTCTGGAACCACCAATGTATTCACAAGTTACCTAAGCCTTACAAGCCCATCATGGAATACTCAATATTGGTCACGGTACTTCTGTTCAATGGCCAATGGGGGCTGGTGCAACAAGGAAACTCAGGTGTTGCCTAGCACAGTAAATACTACACAGTACACTATTGGATACGTTGAACTCGCTTATGCATTGCAAAATGGTATGACCGTATGCATCAGTTCAGAATCCATCTGGAAACTACATTGCTCCTACGCTTGCTTCTACAACTTCTGCTGTAGCTGCTGGCGCTTTAGGTGGTTTGCCTTCTGGTGACCAATCTTGGACCTCTGTTAGCCTTCTTAACACCAACGCTGCAGATGCCTATCCAATAGTCACTTTTACGTACCTACTGGAATACAAAGAACTCAACGTGCTTCCAAACATGAACCAAGACAAAGCAGAAGCAATCGTGCAGTACCTATGGTATGTTGTTCACGATGGTCAAAGCTTAGCTTCAAATCTTCAATATGCACAGCTTCCAGCCAACGTTGTGTCAATAGATGAAGCCACAATAAGATCCATAACCTACAAAGGGCAAACGCTGTCAGTCACTTAAACGGTAAGTGGCGGCAAGCGACATTCCCTTTTTTGTTATAAACTTAAAATCGTGAGTAAGGAGATAGCGAATGGCTAGGAAAATAACAGGCGACAAAGTATTCCAAATAATAGTGGCAATAATTGCTGCCTCAGCCTTCGCTATCCTCTTCATCAACATTTATGTTCTGGGTACGGGTTCAGTTATTGTTTTTAATAATTTTGGCATTGGTTTCTTAACCAATACACAATGGAATCCAGTTGAAGGAAGAGAAGCCTTCGGAGTATTACCATACATTCTTGGGACTCTTGTAACTTCAGGTATAGCTCTCTTAATCGGCGTACCTTTGAGTTTGGGCATTGCAATTTTTCTCGCGGAAATGTCGCCTAAAGGCATCAGGGTACCGCTGTCATATATAGTTGAGTTGTTAGCGGCTGTGCCAAGCGTTATTTATGGTCTTTGGGGATTGTTTGTTCTTAGGTTTTGGACTCAAGATTACATTGAAGGACCTTTAAACAAGTTTCTAGGTTGGATTCCTGTCTTCAGCGGAACGCCTTTCGGTCTTGATATTTTTACTGCTGGAATAATTCTTTCTATAATGATTATTCCCACAATTGCTTCAGTGTCTCGTGAGGTCATAAGCGCCGTTCCTAACTCAATACGCGAAGGCGCATACAGTATCGGCGCAACTAAGTGGGAAGTAATTCGGCACTGGGTCATCAGCTACGGTCGCTCAGGAATCTTTGGCGCAATAATACTAGGCTTAGGCAGGGCAGTTGGAGAAACAATGGCGGTTACCATGGTTATAGGCAACGCGATTGGTCCAAACGCAATGCCAACATCGCTCTTTAAACCAGGTCAAACGCTGCCTTCACTAATAGCCAACGGGTTCATTGAGTCGCCAACGCCCCTAGAAAAGTCTGCTTATGTTGGGGCAGCCTTAGTTTTAATCACAATAAGTATTATCATAAACGTGATTGCGTACCTGATGGTTACGCGGCTCCTTAAGGTTAAAGGAGGCGCAATCGAATGATTAGCAGTTACGCTTTCCGTCGATTCAAAAATAAACTTTTTTTTATACTTTGCCTCGTCTGTGTAATCATCGCTGTTATACCCTTGCTAAGCATACTTTTTGAAACCATAGCCCGAGGAGCTTCCCAACTTAATCTGCATTTCTTTACGGCTGACGTGCAACACGGTGGGATTGGGCCTTCAATACAGGGAACATTAATTATGATTGGCTTAACTAGCCTCATCGGCATTCCAATCGGCATCTTATCAGGCGTTTACCTAGCAGAGTATGGGAACAACAAGTACGCTTCAGTCATGCGAGTGATCAATAACGTGTTAACTCAGGTCCCCTCCATCGTTATCGGTATCACCGCGTTTGGCATCATAATAATCTATGTTACAGGAACTTACTCGCCGCTTGCAGGAGCCATAGCCCTTTCTTTCATGCTTGTTCCAATTGTTGCACGAACAACGGAGGAGTCGCTAAAGCTTGTGCCCAACTCCGTCAGAGAAGCATCCCTGGCGCTGGGCGTTCACAAGTGGCGCACCATTCTCAGCGTCATTTTACCGGCGGCAGGCAGTGGCTTAATCACAGGAACATTACTTGGAGTTGCCAGAATCGCAGGTGAAACTGCGCCGTTACTTTTCACAATTTTAGGTAACAATTTCTTTTTCAAAGGTTTCAACCAGCCTATGGATGCTCTTCCACTTAGGATTTTTCTTAACTCGAGAGATCCTTCCGCGGTAATCCAGTCTCAAGCTTGGGGGGCAGCTTTAGTGTTGATCTTAATTGTTTTAGCCCTAAACATAGGCGTCAGATTAGTAAGTAGAGGTAAATTGGCTAGGTGAAAAAAAGTTGAGCGACAACATTAAAATGCAAAGTATAAACTTGAATGCTTGGTTTGGACAAAAACAAGCCCTAAAAGACATAAACCTATCAATCAAAACAAACTCTGTAACAGCCATTATAGGTCCATCAGGATGCGGAAAATCCACTTATATCCGGACATTAAACCGAATGCATGAACTAGTGCCCAACGCAAAAATTTCTGGGCAGGTGCTTCTTGATGGCCAAGACATTTACGCCTCAAACATTGATCCAGTGATGGTTCGACGGCGTGTCGGTATGGTTTTTCAGAAACCCAACCCCTTCCCAACTATGTCCATTTATGATAACGTGGCGGCAGGACTAAGACTAACTGGAGCCAAGAAAGGCAAAAATCTAGATGAAGTGGTCAGAAAAAGTTTGGAGCAGGCAACTCTTTGGGACGAAGTTAAAGATGACTTGAAGAAGCCGGGTACAAGTATCTCAGGTGGACAGCAGCAACGTTTATGCATTGCACGTGCTATCGCACTGCAGCCCGAGGTTATCTTGATGGATGAGCCCTGTTCAGCGCTGGACCCGATTGCCACGGCTAAGATTGAACGGTTGGTGGTTGTGCTCAAGCGGAATTACACTGTGGTTATTGTAACTCATAACATGCAGCAAGCCTCTAGAAGTGTCAGACTTCACATCTTTCTTCTACTTAGGAGCGCTTGTTGAATTCGGCGAAACCAAGAGCATCTTTGAAAATCCAAAAAATCCATTAACTGAAAAATACATAACAGGAGAATTCGGTTAAAAAGAGGAATAATAATGAGCAGAATTATTGACCGTGGACTTGAAGAGCAATCAGTTTTGCTGACAAGGATGGCTGAGTTAACCTACGAGACCCTTGACCTATCCATTCAAGGATACCTCAAAGGCAAAAGCGTTGCATCAGAAGTTAAAGAAATGTCCGCCATGCTGGTTGCGATGGTAGATAAGGTTGAAGATAAAACCTTTGAGTTAATCGCCCGCTTCCAACCTGTCGCCAGCGACCTGCGAACTATAAAATCCTACATGAAAATAGGCAATGACTTCGCAAGATACGGCAGATACTCGCTTGACATATCATACATCAGTGACCAAGTTAACGGCTTAAAAGAATGCGAGACTTGGGTAAAAGAATACATTCATGAAATGAGCGAAAAAGTCCTCTACATGGTCAGAATAAGCATTGATTCCCTAAGACGACATGACATAACATTAGCAAAAACCATCACCCAGACCGAACAAGAAGTCGATAGAATGTACCTTGACTACATAGACAAGCTGATTAATACGAAACAAACCAGTAGCAAATGCGTACTTTCCAGCGCCTTAATGACCCGATATCTTGAGCGAATCGCTGATCACGCCACTTACGTCTGCGAATCCATAGTTTACATAGCGACAGGCGAAAAAATAACTCTAACCTGAGCTTCTCATCTTACAAGGACTACATTTCTCATTCTCCTACCCTGTTTCCCCTTTATTTTCATGGAAAAATAGAGCAATATTCAAAAGCAACTAAATATCCAATGATTAGAATAATGATTCCTCTTCTTAATGTTAATTGGCAAAGCCTACCAGACGACTCTTACCTTAGCGAACGCGACGCTGACGTGTTGGCGCTCATTGAAAAAGAGGACTTGTCCATATTTACATTCGACGGGCTTAAACGCCGCACGGGGCTTCATCCTGAAACGCTCAGCCGAATCCTGGTCAGACTTGAAGAAGAAGGCATAGTTAAAAAGGAACCTGAAGGCTACCGCGTAACACCAAAAATAACCAAACTAAAACTTCACCCGCTACGGAGAGAAGAAACCACAACACCGCTAATCCAAACCTTCCTCCCATCAGACCTCATGACAGAACAGCTTATCGGTCAGCTTAAAGGCAAATGGTTCGGCATACTCCGCTGGCTGGGCATCTCCGAGACAAACCACGGCGTCACACTCAAGTGGATAACGGAAGATGGTGGAATCCAAATATCCGCGAACATCCAGGGAACAGCGCTAAACATAGAAGCCAAATTCTTAACTAACAACAACCTCAACCTCGCCTTGAAAGCTTCCTATCAGCTAATGACGAATATTGGTAAGGTTTGCCAGAGCTCTCATGCGGCAAGAGCGCAGAATGTAGCTTATTTTGGTGAGTCACCTTTCATGATGCCCGCATAGAACCGCTGTAATATCACGACTAATTTTAAGACTAATTGAGCGCTTGGCTGACTCTTAGATTTGTGACTGGGTTGGGGTGTTCCTTAGTCAACAAATACGATTTTGATGTTATACTCTTTTGGTGAAAAAATCAAATGAGTCAACTTACTAACCCATTAGAAGTCCTCAAATCACTCTCAGAAGCAACAAGCTTGCTGATAGCGAAGATTTCAAAGTCTGTCGTCAGTGTTAAAGCTCAGATGTCACGCGGCACCGGAGTCATCATCAGCAAAGATGGCTACATCATCACCTGCAACCATGTCCTTCAAGGATGCAGTACTGTCAAAATCGGTCAAGGAGAAAAAACATTCAATGCAACCATTGTAGGCACCGATCTATACAATGACTTAGCCTTGCTCAAGGCGGAGCGAGGAGAGTTTGTCCCCATAGAATTTGGGGATTCAGAAAAACTTAGTGTAGGCCATTATGTTTTGGCTTTAGCGAACCCGTTCAATAGGAGCCAACCAACAGCAACCAGTGGTATGGTAACCAACGTAAGCAGCACAATCAGGGGCTGGCGCGGAATGACCGCTATGGAAAACGTCATCGCTACCGACGCACAACTTAACCCTGGCTTTAGCGGCGGACCACTCGTGGATGTTGAAGGCAGACTAATCGGCATAAACACTGCTTATGTGTGGCAGCGAGGCATTGCTATTCCAATAAACAAAGTCAGAGCCGTCGCAGACCGATTAATGACTGGAAAAGTCTCACAGAAAGGCTACCTAGGCATAATCGCCAACACCGTTGCCATCCCACAGGAAATCGCTGAGCAAGCAGGGCTAGAACAGGAAAGTGGAGTAATGATTTTCAGTGTTGAACCAGGCTCTCCAGCGCGCAAAGCAGGTTTAGCCATGGGCGACGTGCTCGTAAAATTCAATGGTAAACCCGTTACTGAATTCTACGACCTCCCAAGACTCCTCGCAGAAGACATAATTGGGAAAGAAACCAAACTAACAATAATCAGACGCGAAAGCCTCATCGAAACAACAGTTATCCCAACAGTTCACGGAGGCGAAGAAGACTGATAAGTCCTATGCCGCTTGAAATCGACCCACCAGAGCCAATGCCAAACCCGCCACTTAGACGAAGACCCTCTCCAATGCCACAGTTCAATGTAGCTAACGCCGTCGCTTTTTCTGCTCCTTTCCCAGCTGTTTTTGACTAGGAAAGGCAGCTTTTTTCTTTTTTTGTTTTATGAATTAACTTATAAGCAAATGCCAACTATCCACTAGACCAAGTGACATCGTATGCACGCTGGCATAGCTTTCGTTATAGGAATTTTAGTAACTATAGCAGGTTTCCTGCTTTTTGCTGCAATCTCGGGAACAACTTATTATGGAATAGCTATCCAGATTGAATGGACATTGGCAATACTGCTAGTTATCATCGCTGTGATTTTAGGCTGGATATTCTATACTGGCGTTAAAGCGCAGTTTAATCGGGTTAAAACTGGCAAAGAAGCCCTAATCGGTGCTAAAGGAATTGCGGCAACCGACCTCAAGCCCAAGGGTGAAGTTCGGGTTTTAGGGGAGTTCTGGGAAGCCACCGCCAAAGACGCGACCATTGTTACGGGTCAGACCGTCGAAGTCATAGGCATGGATGGTATGTTCCTTGTGGTTAAACTAGCCGAGCAAAAGCCTTAATTCCTAAAGCATAGCATAAACCACTAGTGAGGGTGTGAAAAATGGTTGATGTTTTAATTCCAATTATAGGTTTTATAGCAATTGTAGTCGCACTTTTCCTGTTAAGCGGTATCCGTGTGTTAAGGGAGTGGGAGCGCATGCCAGTTCTGAGGCTCGGACGCTATGTTGGTATGCGAGGTCCCGGATTAGTCTACCTTGTTCCACTGATTGACAGAGCACCCATAAAAATCTCTACACGACTTGACACCATTCAGTTCCGAACAGAATCAACCTTAACCAAGGATAACGTGCCAGTAAACGTTGACTCAGTACTGTATATGAAGCCAGTTGACTTAGAGAAAGCAGTTCTGCAAGTAGAAAACTATTATCAGGCCACACAGCTCGCTTCCCAAACTACCTTGCGGGAAGTTATCGGTAAAGTCAGCCTCAACGAGTTGCTTGCTGAACGAGAAAAAGTCGGAGCACACCTAAGAGAAATTATTGATGAAAAAACGGAATCATGGGGCATAAAAGCTACTGCCGTCGAAGTCCGAGACGTCATAATCCCAGGTAACCTACAAGATGCCATGAGCCGCCAAGCGCAAGCAGAACGAGAACGCATTGCACGAGTAACCTTAGCTACCGCCGAGTTTGAGGCTTCTCAAAAGATGATTGAAGCTGCAAAGAACTATGAGAGTAGCAAAGAAGGTTTACGGCTTAGATGGATGAACATACTCTACGAGCTAGGTCAACAAGCGGGCACAAACACGATAATGCTAATACCCGCCTCAATGCCTGAAGCAGGTTGGCCACCAGTCGGCACCTACGGCTTCAAAGAACTGCCACGAGGGCAACCTGGCGAAAAACCGGCCAAAAAAGACGTGCCCACCCCCGCTTTCAGCGAGGAATCGACGGAGTAAAATCACTAGGCTGTTTTTACCGCTGTCACCGTGCGCTCGAGCAAAAGGGCAGCCGCTTCTTGGCTTGGCCAACTGCCAAGTCCACAGTCAGGACCCGTAAACGTCATCCGCTCTCCATAATTTTCTTTAGCAAACCTGTACCGTTTCTGAATGGTTTCCATTGTTTCAACCGACTGCTCAGTTGACGGTTCCTTTATGCCTTTTTCATAGAGTTCCGCGTATATCGCGTCAATATCTGTTCGGGTAATGCCAACTCGAATTTGTTTGTCGGCTCTTTCTAACATGTTTTTGGAAACATCTTCGATGTTTTTTGGCGACGCTGCATATTCAAACGAGAGCACATCAAGGCCTTTTACAGCCAGCAAATCGTAGACTGCAGTAGCGAAGTGCAGGTGTATCTGCTTTATGGGTCCTTGAAAATCGTAGGCTTTATCAAGCGTTTCCCTAACCAACTCAGGAGTGCCTGAGAAGCTGCTGTGGCCTAGACTTGGCTCGTCTATGGAGATCACTTTGGTTTCGATGTACTTGGTGTTTAGGATGCTGTTTTTGGCGAAGCGCTTTATGGTTTGTGCAAATCCATCGAGCACATCTGGGAAGGCTGTTGTGCCAATCTCGCTAAGATACTGTTCGATTGGACCAAAAATCGAGACTCGTAACTGTAATTTTCTGCCTGCTTCTTCGCTGAGGCGTTTTGCTTCCTGTTTTAATACGTAAATTTCTGGAAGAAACGCAGTTTTTTCGTCAACAATAAAGGAGCCGCCTGCCATAGCCGAGTGAATAGCGTCGCCAACCTGTTTGATCCCACTGTAATGCTGTGGAAAATTAACTACATCTATGCCTGTGCCAAGCTTTTTCTTGAAAGACTCAACCACTACGCTGCAAAAGTTTCTTAGAATGAACTCATCTTTGAAAGGGTCTTCGCCCTTGATTATGGCTTCTCTTGCAGCCTCATAGGCTCTGCTATAATCTTCCCTTTTGATTCCTGTAGGCAACGGAAAGCTGCCTATGTCGTCAACTAAAGTGCTCATAGACGTAATTGACGGGGGAAATTCTATTAAAGTTAATCCTCTCTTTAAACCGCTGAAAGGTATGAGTCATGACAGAGTGTGTATTCTGCCAAATTATCCAAAAACAAAAGCAGGCAAGCTTTGTTTACGAGGATGTGAAGGTCGCTGCTTTTTTGAGTATTCGTCCAGTAAACGTGGGGCATACGCTTGTCGTGCCCAAAAAACACTACGTTAACATCTACGAGATGCCTGAGGATGAAGTAGCTTACCTATTCAAAATTGTCAAACGAGTTGCGCATGCGGTTAGAGACGACTCAGGGAATGACGCCATCCGAATAGTGCAGAACAACGGCAGAGACGCTGGGCAAGTTATTTTCCATATGCACGTTCACATTATACCTATGAAAGCTGGCCATTTCTGGAATGAAAACGATTTTCGAGTCTCTGATTTGTTTGACAAGGATGCCCAAGAAGATTAGGCAAAAAATAAAGTAGAAACCGCTGAAATCCATGGTAAAAACTGTCTCTCTCGCTTCTTTGGTGCTCCTAGACCAGGGTAAACAGCGCAAACTTGCCCAAACCAACATCCTTCGTACGCAGTTTTTTTGGGCACACATATAAAAGGGTGAAAAACAACATTGCTCAATATCCAAAGCGGAATAAACATGACTGAAGAACCAAACCAAGAAAACAACCCAAACCCAACCCCTCAAGCAACCCCAGTCGAGAAACTTTTAATCGATGACCCCTCCAACTTTCAGTTCCACGCCGCTTACTCTGTTTATTCAGAAGCCTTTGATAAGGCCGGCGAGGACGCGAAGAGAGAACTTAACCAGAACCTTGAAGATTTACATTCTAACAAGATAGGTTTCGAAACATTCTACATGAACATTTCAAGGTTCCGCCATCTTGACCAGCCCATGCAAAGGGGAGGAAAATTCACCGTTGCAACCCAACGCAAGAAAGATTGGCGCATGAAAACGCAAAGGTCAGAACGCATTAAAAGGCACAAGAAATAGCTATTTTTTCAAGCTCTTTTCTATTCTTTTATAAATTTTTATTAGCAACGCCGTGGCACGATGACCAGTGTTGAGGCTGCGCTTGGTTAATTTTGTTTAAACTTGTTTAAACAGTTCATAGAGAAGTTTTATCTATAAAACCCTTGTTTCAACAAGGATATACCTCTTAAATCAGGAGTCTAAATTTCGTGCCCAAATTTAACGCCTTTAACATCGCCGTAATAGCACTGTGTGCAGCGCTCTACGCAGTAATTGGTTACTTAACAAGTTTCAATTTAAGCTTCGGCGGAGTTGCTTTTTGGCCTGCAGCTTTTGTTCCAGCAATTTTCGCTGTTCTATTTGGTCCTTGGGAAGGGGGCATTGGAGCAGCCATCGGCATTTTTATTCGAGATAATATTGTAACTGGACAACCTTTGCTAAGTCTAACCGCTGGAGTAACAGCGAACTTTGCAATGTTCTTCCTCATCGGGTATTTTTCACATACGAAACTTGACAGAAAGAAAACCTTACTTAGTTTAGTCATCGGTGTTGCGGTTATTCTTATAGGTCTCTTGTTGCCTACAGTATTCCTTCCTACCGAATCAGTAGGTTTTACTAAACTATCTACTGAAACCATCGTAATTCTTTTCAGCTCCCTCATGGCAATATCATTCGTCCTCTTTGCAGCCATTTTCAAATATTGGAAGGAGTTCCGAAGTTTCGGCGTTGGCTCAATAATCGGGCAAGCCGTAGGCGCCCTTATTGTGGCACTTGGCGTTTGGGCATACAGCCAACTCTTCTACTCACCAGGAGGCTACTTCACATCGCCACTGTCAGCATCCTTTGCCTCACTCATCTTTGTCTGGACTTTCGTTACCGAAATTCCCTTCGTTCTGCTGGTTTCACCCCCCGTTGTGAAAGCCTGCCAAAGAGCATTTCCCTTTCTTAAACGGAACAAGCCAGTCACGCAGCAGGCATAGCAATGAAAAGGGTAAAAACCGCCAAAGCCTTTGCGCCAGCGGCAATCTCAAGTTTTTTTGAAATCCACAACGTCGAAGACAACAAACCCATAACCGAACTAGAAAAAGTGGGCGCTAGAGGAGGAGGTTTTGGGCTTCAAAAAGGCGTGCACACAAAAGTAACCGCCAAAGAAGCAGACAAAAACAGCATCTCCGTTTTCATTAATTCAAAGCCAGCTCCCCAAGCAAAAACCACACAGACAATGGTTGAAATGCTTCTCGCAAAAGCAAAGAAAAAGTTTGATATTACTGTTTGGCATGAAATTGAGGTTCCGATTGGTACTGGGTTTGGAACCAGTGCGGGCGGAGCTTTAACCGCGGGTTTAGCGGTTGAGAAGGCGTTGGAGTTGCCTTTGACATATAATCAGATTGGCAAGATGGCGCATGTTGCAGAGATAAAGTGTCGAACAGGTTTAGGCACAGTTAGCTCCTTGGCTTTTGCAGGTGGATGCGTACTTGTGGTAGAGCCAGGCGCGCCAGGAATCTGTCAAATCGACCGCATTCCTCTAACCGCAAACTACATGATAGTGGCGGGCTTTTTCCCATCAAATAGTCTAAGCAAATCCTTACTATCAGACGCGCAAAAACAACAAACCATAAATCGCTATGGCAAAAAGACCCTGCAGTCAATACTTGAGGAGCCAACCTTGCAGAATTTTCTTGATTCCTGCTGGGAATTCTCGCAAAAAACGGGGTTCGCAACACCAAATGTTCGCAAACTCGTACAGCTAGCTAAGGATTCCGGCGCCATCGGAGCAGCACAGAACATGCTTGGTGAGGCAGTGCACGCTATAGTTAAGCAGGAAAGCGCTAGGCAAGTGGAAGAAGCTTTTAAGCGGGTTTTGCCCTCTGAAAATGTGCTATTGAGCAGAATAGACTTTCAAGGCGCTAGGCTGATAGAATGAGAAAATACAACAAGGTAGCAGTGGGCGGAACATTCGACGAGTTGCACCGTGGACATAAAAAGCTGCTAAGCAAAGCTTTTGAAGTTGGCGAAAAAGTTGTCATCGGCTTATCCTCAGATGAGTTTGTAGGAAAAATGGGTAAACCTCACATTACTGCAAGCTACGCCGAACGGTTCAGAG
Organism: Candidatus Bathyarchaeota archaeon; assembly: GCA_963725715.1. Lineage (GTDB taxonomy): Archaea > Thermoproteota > Bathyarchaeia > Bathyarchaeales > Bathycorpusculaceae > Bathycorpusculum. The sequence continues at coordinate 51,520 of CAVRZF010000008.1, read as the reverse complement.
TGCTTGAAGATTATTTGGAACAATACAGTTTAGTGCAAAGATCTGAGATAGTTCCGTTAAATGATCCTTACGGATTAACTATTACAGGCAAAGGCATAGCAGCTCTCGTAGTCAGCAGAGAAACCGCGAAGGCTGCGGAAACAATCAATACAATCCGCATCAAAGCTGGGCTTTCACCATTAAACGTTGTTACTGTTAACATGGTGCCTGCGGAAAATTGTGCTCCAATCTCCACAACCAGAATCAGGAAAGGAGAAATTGACCGAAATGGGCACATTCTAAAAAATCCAAACGGCCTATAATATTTCTCCAACTACGTTGATTGGTTTGGGAATTAAATCAGTTAAATCCTCCAGCCTTTCCCTGTCTATGGTGGCAAGGACAACCGTGGCTGGACCCGCAGATTTGTTCAAGTCCAACCCTGACACATCGCAAATCTTAAGTTGCCTGCCAACCGCGTAAGCCATCATTCTCGCTTCGTCAGCGATGCCAAAAGTACCCACGGCTGCAATGTCATGCACATACTTTCTTTGTGAGAGCTGGACTACATTTTTGAGATCCGCAATCTCTCCTTTGGCCTCTGCAAAAAGCACTTCCTCGCCAACTTTGGGTTTGCCAATAGCAACTATTAAGTCGCTTGGGCATGTTTTTCCAAGCCGAAGTTCCTCCTCGTTAGCGAAACCAACTACGGTTAAGCCCGCACCAGTTTGCACTGTTTCGAAATTGTCTTCTGTGTTTTCCATGAGCACTTGGTTTGGATCAAGACCAATGCTTCTTGCTTCCTTGCTTATTCCATGCAGTATTTTGTTGCCTGTTGGCTCCTTTTCCACGCCCAATGTGAGCGACAGGAGAAGTGGGAATGCTCCTGTGGCGATGACATCCATTAGGGCAACTCTTGCCAGAAACTTTCCTAAAACTTGTCCGTCAACTTTGACTTTGTCCATATTTTTTGGTCCAACGGCACCTGATGAAGTTGACCCCGTCACAATGGCGTGTCCTGTGGGGATCCTGAGAATTGAGACGTCGCCTCTTCGTGTGTAGGTGATTTGGGCTGGTTTAACTTGGAAAGCTATGGGTCGAAGGATTGTGCCTGCGTTTTCTACTAGGTGCAGGTATACTGTTAATGCTTGACGCATGACTTCTGAGCGTGTTAGGCCATGTTTTTTTGCTAGTTTATCGATGTCTTGAGCTATTTTTTCTGGTAAACGTACGTTAATGATCTCCAATTGTTTTTCCTTCTTTTGTACTACGATTGTACTGCAGTGAGTTTAATCGTTTCCGTTTTTAATTGTTTCCAGATTACTTATGCTTGAATTTGTTTCTGAATTGGATGTAGGCTAAACTGTTTCAGAATGGAGCAAATAGCACAAATGTTATATGCATCAAACTGCTTAAAAACTGCAAAGGGAGAGCTAAAACCGTTGAGAAATAACAAAATATTAACTCTAAGTATAATTTTCCTACTAACCTTAACCGCAGTTTATGTAAGCGCCGCGTCATTGGCACCTGTGAAGGCGGCCCCAGGCGACGGGCAATGGATAACAGATTATACTGTAAGAGATGGCAACACGGGCAGCTTCATTTATTCCAACGACCTTACAACTGGAAACGAAGATGGCAGTCTGCGAATCACTAATAATCAAGAACTTGAAGTTACCGTTACAATCAACGTTGCAACAAACAACCCGTCCTCAAGCCTAACACTTGGCACTGATATGCAGCACTCATCAAACCAAGATGTTTACTGGGAGCACAGCACCAGCGATGGTTATGACTTAGGCAGTTATAATCCAAACGCGGCAAGCTTCTCATTCGCCCAAAACTCAGGCACCTTATCAATCACCTGCTTTGGAGTAGCAGTAGGTGAAACTGAAACAGACTTAGGTGATGGAATTGTACTGCACAAAGCAGTTCCAATAAGCCTGATTTCACTAACAGACCCAAGCGGCGCAGTATTAGATGAAATAAAACCTAACATTACAGACGCTTCAATTAACGATTTCAACACTAAACTCAAAACTGCCCAAAACAACTTGGCAAGCGCTGGATCTGACCCGGCTTACGCTAACTTAGCGCGAAACGTGATAGACGCAGCCAAAGAATCAGCCAATGTGGGATTAACTGATAATGCAGTTCAAATGCTTGACAGCATTAACAGCTCTGGGGCAGCATCATCACAAATCATGTCGGTACTCTTCATACCCTTGGTCGCAGTCTTCGCAGTTTTAGCAGCACTCTTCGCTTTCATGTTCTTTAGAAACAGAGGCAAAGTCAGCTACTACCAAATGGTGGTTGAAGACCAAATCAAAGACCTTGAAGGCTTAACATTGCGCGCCCAAAAAATCGATAGAACAATGGCAGCGAGCTTAGACAGTGTAAAAGACAGATTGAAACGTTTAGTTGGGATGTGATAAGAAACGAGAATCTACCAAAACAGTGTACAGTTGATTGGCCTAGGATCGGCCGGAACCAACATCGTTGAATCGTTCCTTAAACACCATAAAACCATGGAGTTATTGGAGAACGATTTAACTCGTCTCTCCCTTTTAGCCATCGACATTGCTGATCCAGAAATCCGAAGTCTCCTTGAAACAGACGAAAAAATGCAGCGGGCACTCATCAGGGCAGGCATACCTAAAGAACGCTTGCGGGTAGTTGCTCAATCAGTAAAGTTCCCTACAGCTGAAGCAATGTTTGACTTCATTAACCAGAAATACAACGAGTATCTGGTCGGCGAAGGGGCCAAACTTGAACACTTCATCCCATGGCTGCAGTCTACAATGGCTATTCCACCAATGGCAGGCGGCGCAGGCAGAAGAAGAGCCTTGGCCAAAGCCATCTATGCATTAAACTATTACCAACTCGGCATCATCCGCAACTGCATCAATGTTTTCAAGGAACAAGCCCTTTCATCGATTGTTACACCAACGGTAGTTCTCATTTATGGCTTAGGCGGAGGAACTGGAAGCGGCATCTTCTTCGACTTTGCCAGGCACCTTCGAAAAGTTTTAGGCTCAGGCGTAGCCATAATCGCTTTCGTCATTACTCCGTGCGGAGGAGATGATCCACCAGCAAAAGGCTGCTCATCCTTCACCGCAATAAACGAGCTCACACTTCTACTCAACAAAGATTACAACGAATATGTAACTAAAGAATTCGGGGAGCTATACCGAAACCCACTCAACGCATTAATCTACCTGCCACTGCTTCCAGCCTTCTCCAAGGTAGGCAACATAATTACCGCCCGAAAAGAAATGGACGACATGGTTGTAGACATGCTATACGTTCTCATGGACTTTGACCTAGCGGACTTAATGGGTGGCATCGGTACAGAAGTCGGTTTAACAACCAATGCAGCCCACACGATTGGCATGATGAAAGTTATCTATCCAGTAGACGACTACATAGCCGCATTCAAAGTGAACTTTGAAAGCCTAGGGTTGCTTAATGAGCACCGCAGACAGAAACTTGACCTTCTCGACGCCATGAACTGCCTAGTCAAAAACAACTATGACGTAGCTAAAGAATACTACAAGAACTACCTGATTAGAACAGGAACTTACAATGAAGAGCAGTTTGAAGAAAAAATCAAGGCGTTAATTACCAGCAACCCACGCTTGGAAGACGACTTGGCACTACACATTAGAGGTATCGAGCTCCAAATAAAAAGCTGGATGGCAGAGCTAACAAGGTTCCTGTCAACAATTAGGTTCATGGGTAAACCAGGCCCAATTGAAGAAGCCATAATCGATCTCACACTAAGAAAACCGAACTCAAGAAAAATCGACAGCCTAGAAGCACTACTACAAAACCTCGCAAAAACCCACCTTGAATTCTCAGACCGCAAAGCCGAAATTCTCGAGCGACTAAAACAGTTAATTCCAAGCTCACAAGTCTTCACAGTTAGGCAAAAACGCCTTTTGGATGACTTCGTAAACATCGCTGAGATTGCAGAAAGAACATTGTTCACTCTACAGTTCTACGATGAAACTCGGTATCTAACCGATGCGTTGGTACGATACTATGAGGTAATGCCTGAATGCACCTGCGAACAAAATGACCTCAAAGATATACAAAACGAGTTAGCAACAATTTACCTCTTGGTACAACTAATGTTACGGTCACCTGCAGACGAACAAAAAATGATTGAGGAACACCTCGGATACATCAACGGTATCATACTAAAACGCCAAGACAAACGAGGCAGCGTTGACAACGAAGTAGTCAGAATCCAAGAATCCAAGAAACGCAAAGAATTCGATAAATCCAAGATGGAAGTCCAACTTCGCAGAGCCTTTGGCGCCAAACGTTACGCAAGAGAACAATTGCTCCAGATAGATCGAGACTTAAAGAGAATGGAAGTTGAGGAAGCAATTGCTCTGGAAAACCTCGGCAAAGCTGACCAATCAATCCAGCTCTACGAAAACTTGGCCAAGCAAGTCGAGTTGACATCTGAATACCGCAAGAGACTAAGCAAAATCGTTGCAATGCAGGAAGAAACAAAAGAACGCCTTGCCAAGATTGTTGAGCCAAAGAAATACTTCGAGAAAAATGCTGAACTTACCGAGCAAGAACAAAGAAAAATCCTGTTCAAGATCTTAACCGAGCAAGAAGAGACATTGAACCGAGACATCATCGCCCGAGACATTATGGACATGGATCACTTCAAAGACTACATGAAGAGCGTTATCCGCGCTTTCAAGACTCCAAGCGTTATGGGCTTCAAACCAGTCTACAAGACCGATTACATTTGGGTAACTGTTCAGTGCCCACCAAACATGTGGACCGAAGACATGTCACAAGAAGTATACACTGCATTAGCAGGATACGTCACAAGCGAAGTCTCAAGAAGCATCACCGTCAGAATAACCGAGTCACGCGACCCATGGATAACCCGAGTCTTAGTTGTCGGCGGAAGAGCAAGACCCAGCGACATGGAAGCCTTCGACGAAATGCAACTATTATACAACAAATCAAGCGACTTCGAAAGACACCTATCCCGCTCATACCTACTTGAACATGGCGTGGGCGCAGTAAAAATCATCAAAGACATTGATGGCGGCTCAGAACTCAACAGCAAAAACAACAAAAGATAAAACGAGGAGTTTTTAACTCCCCCAATTTATTTTATTTCCTTTTATTCAACTAAACTTTTAGAAATCAGTTGCCAATCTTCTTCTGTTATTGAACCTTTCTTTATGGCTTTGTTTTTCATTCGCTCAACCCTTTTATCCAACGCGGCAAATCTTGTTGCAGTGTCAAATCCTCCTATGAACATGGCTATGTCTATGCGGTCGCCGCTGTCATCGCCAATCACTGGGTCAGCGATAAAGATTGATTCCAAGTCCGCTTTGTCCTTAAACCAGTTGGCTACAGCTAACTCAATTTTTCCCCGCGGGAACTTATCTTTTAATTGGAATGGGACACGAATCAGCACGTAAAGCAAGGTTGAAGTTGAAAGGTCAAAACTCAAAAGCGGCCTAACCAAAGTTGTGTTCAACATGTTCTCCAGAGTACCGTATAGTTTGAGGCTCATTCCAGGCGCTAACATGATTGTGAACATTTTGGTGCTGAAAGATTTTGAAAGTTCGCTCAGTTCACGTGCAAACGTGTCTTTGGACAGCATTAAGTCGAGAAGGTAATTGGTGATATTGTTGCCTTCGATGGCGACGCCGTTTGAGTCGCTGCCAGTGTAGGCTTCAAGGTTGTCTCTGTCGATTAGGATGGCTGTTGTCGTGTCATTTGAGGCTAAAATGCCCAAGGAGGCTAAGCTGTTAAGCTGTCCGTCTAAAGGCTGCGCTTTGGAAGGTAAAAGAGCCACAGATATCGTGTTTATGTTGCATTCTTTGAATTGTTCATTCAAGGTGGGCAACAGGGCGCCGCCGACGCCGTTCCAAGTGGAGGAAACGATGATGGCGCCTTGAAGCTTTTCCAGCGGCTTAGTTTTTATACGCGCCAAAAAGCTCTCGTTATTTTTCACATAGGGCAATATGTCATACCAGAAGTGAGTATCGATATCTTCGTCTAAACAGACAATGCTGTTTTTGTCAAGATGCCCCTGACCCCACTTAATAACGTCCTTGCTGGATTTCTCAATAAAAATTGGTAAGACTCCTTTTTTGCCTGCAAGGGCGCCTCTGAGAAGAATATTTATGGGGTATTCGCCGATGCACACGACCGCTTTGGTTGGCAACAGCGCTTTCAAATTCTCAGTGTACTTTTCAATGCTTTGAACACTATCAGTTAACGGAATTGGGATTGCAGTTTCCACAGGCTCCTCTTCTGTCACTGCTTCAACTTCAGGTGCAATGGTTTCAATTGGCTTGTTTTCTGTTTCACCCACTGCAGGGACCTCAATGGGTACAACTGGAACCTCGATTTGTTCCGCTTGATTCTCAGCTTGGACAGTTGCCTGAGGCTCACTTGGGGCAGGCGCTATTTGCGCTTCACCTTCAACTGGAGCTGGGCTTGCCTCGGTCTGCACTTGAGGCTCTTTTGCTTCTCCTTCTACTGGTGTAGGCTCGGTAGCAACAATCGGTGGTTCAACTGGTTCGCTGGTCTCCGTCGAGTCTGCTATGGGCTCCGTAGCGATCGCTGGCTCCTCTAAGGGCTTGTTTTCAACTGTTTCGGATTGAGTTTCAGCTTGAGGCGGAGATGTTTCATTTGGCAGTATGTTGCCTTCAGCGCCTGAAACTGCTTCTTTCATTTCTCTTTCAGCTTGAGCAAGCTCGCTATCACTTGGAGGAGTAATTTCCGACGGTGCGGCAATGCTTTCCGCTTCAACGGGTTGGGCGTTGCTTTCTGCTGGCGCAGGTTCGGCTACTGCCACTTCGGTTGCAGGTTGCTGGGCCTTCAACTCTTCTTCTTGAGCTATTTTAGCAAGTCTGGCGAGTTCTTCTTCTCGCTCTTTTTTGTAATCGTTTTTACTGAACCAGAGTTTTCTTTTGGGCAAATCTATCACTTTCAAGCGGTTTTTTTAGATAAGCTTAAGAGGATATTAGGCAAAATAAGGTTTTAGGTATTTACCCTTGAAAGCGGGAGAGAAAGGTAGGACATCGCGTTTAAAACGCTTATTTAGTAGACCAAAGAAGGAACAAAAAAAGCCGAAGGAAGAAGCACCGAAACCAGTCGTAGAAGCGGCGGCGCCGTCGTCCAAACCTAAGGTGAAAGGTCGCACTGACATATGGTCAGACAAAATCGATGCTTGGTGGGCTGGCACTAAGGTAAAGCGTAAAGAGACCGCCGCAAGAGAGCGTGTGCTGGAGACTACCCGAATAAAATTCATCGCGGGAGTCGCAACATTCATCGCTATGGCGTTGGCTTTCTCATTAGTTCCGCTTCTTTCACAGCCTCTGCCAATACTTTTAGCCCTTCTTGTGGCTTTTGTAACGTGGGTTAAACCAAGAATCGGAATGCCTGTTGGCAGCATCATAATCGGCTTAGGCATGCTCTATCAATTATCACTCGTTAACTTCATCGCATTGCTAGGCGACGTGCCATACCGCATCGCTTTCACCGCTGTCTTCATGGGGTTGTTTGTGACTCTTCCAATCGTTTTCTACCGCTATAGACATGCCATAATCATGGATTTCGGTATAATGGCTGCAATGGTGCTTTCTAACAACTCAACAACGTTTTTGGCGATTCCACTTATCCTAACGATGGCTGTTTTCTACAGGAGAGACTCCGTGTTAGCTGCGGTTTATTATGCTCTTATTAGTACGCCTTTGATGATTATGGAGTATTTCACTTACTTTATTGCGAAAACTCCTGCAAACGTTACTGAATGGTGGAAGCTGCCGGGTTCAGCCCCGCCGCTTTTTGAGCCGCTTACAAACACGTTTAGAGGTTTAACAGCTTCGATGGGGTCTTTTAGGCTCTTTAACGCAAGCGAGCTCACAACCAAAATCATGGATCAATTCACAACTTTCCCTGATGTTTTGGGCAAAACCTTACAATCAGCACTTCTGCAGTACCGTGACTCTGTACCAGGCATTCTGCTATTCGTAGTTATCATCGTCGGCGTAGTTTTGGCACTCATGGTTTTCGGCGTTGGCTTCATTAAACGCGCAAACCTTGCTTACGGAGACCGCGTCCTGTACTCATTAGTTGCCACTTTAGCTGCCGCGCTTTTCTTTGTCTTACTTGGTGCTCTGCAAGGCCCACTGGCGTACACTGCCAAAGTTGGCGGTACCACCTGGGCACTATCTGCGCTAGCTACCCTCTTGTTAACGCTACCAATCAGCCTCATCAATTACCAGCCTAAGAAGAACGCCACGACGGATATGGTTACTTCAAAAGCAAATGAGCTCATGGAGAGACTGCAAACGTTTGAAGGCCAACTGAAAACCGTTAAATGCAGTATTCCAGTGAACGTTGGCAACACTGAAGTAAAAATGCTGCTTACTAAAGACAAACTAAATGATATTCTCTACAAATCTCAAAAGGGATACTATGAAGCTGCAGAAGTCGATAAAATCTTCAACCAGCTGGACAAAGGCGTTAATGCTGAAATAGACGCGCTAATAGTCGAATTAAACAACATTCTTGGTGAATACCAAATATTCGTAAACACCGAGTATGCATCATGGTTTGGCAGGCTCAAAGACGTCGGTTTGCAATTCAAAGCCAGCATGAAACCCCACTATGAGCCAGACTTGCCCATAGAGCAGCGCATACAAAACATCCAAGAAGTCATCGCTGCAGGCAGAGTTTTAACCGTTGAAGTAATCGACACAGTTAACCCAATTTACACAATCATACGAGTGCTCTACGACCAAAATCTACCTCAAGACAGCGAAGCCATCGCATTTGCCAAAAAGAAACTTGACGAAGACGCGCCGTGGCCAGCGCTCAAAGAGCTCTACGTTGCACTTAACAACTGGCGCAAACAATACGGCGAAGAAATCGCAAAATCCACAGAGTACCTCAAAAACTCCTTAAAGCCAATCATCGACCTGCCATTACAAAGCAGCAGCCTAGCACCAGTCCTCGGTGACAAAATGCCCTCCATCCTTGGCGATGCAAAGAAAGCTTTATTCCTCAAAGAAGCCAGCGAAAAGAAACAACTCAATGTCCTCAACCTCATAACCATACAGGAACTCTTAGACACAACAATTGACCTATCCAAAGACGTATTCACCATCCTCAACACTGCACTAGTGCAGCAGCAGAAAGATATCGAAGAAATGTTGCCAACAAGCAATTACCTCTGGGAGAAAAACGCCACCTTAAACGAGCGCATGGCACAAGCACTGGAAGTTCTCAATAATCCAAGATCCAAAGTCAATGAAGTCATGGAAAACCTGCCACGGTTCGAAAACTACATTGAAGAATGCGTACAAACCCTAACAATCTACAATGAACGCAGAGAATTCATGCTTAACTATCCAACAGCAAAAATCGCAATCGAAGACCAGCTCAGACAGAAAACAAAGCTTACACCACTTGACCTGCCGTTTGAAACCAAATACGCCGCTGAATACCTCAAACTCTACTACCTGCACAACTTTAACGATTATGTCTTCGACAAAGACAATACGATACTGACAAAGAAAGAATAGCAGGGAGATTTCAACTCCATCTCTCTTTTAGTCAAGAAAACATAGTTTTGTGGGTGTACCTTGCGGTCAACCACTTTTTATATTACAACTTACTCATATGCAAATGGTAAGTTCTTAGGAGATAAGACATGTCTTATTTTAATGACCGTGTTGATGCTGGAAAGCGTTTGGCTTCTGAACTGGCCGATTTTAAAAGTAAAGGCGCGCTTGTTTTGGCGATTCCACGCGGCGGTGTAGTTGTCGGCTACGAGATTGCTGAAGAGCTAAATCTGCCATTGGATGTAATTATTCCCCGCAAGATTGGAGCTCCCGATAATCCTGAATTGGCAATTGGCGCGGTCACGGAAGATGGAACCACAATCCTAGATCAAAGCTTAATCGCATACATTGGCGTGCCCCAAAGCTATATCGAAGAGGAAAGCCGGAGGCAGAGACAGGAGATTCAGCGGCGCCTCAAAGTGTATCGGCAAAACGAGCCCTACCCCAACCTCAAAGGACGCAACGTAATCATCGTGGATGATGGCATCGCCACTGGCTCAACAATGAAAGCTGCGTTGGCTTCAGTTAAGAACCGAGGTGCCAAAAGCGTAACCGTGGCTGTTCCCGTTGGGCCGCCCTCAACCATTCAAGAGCTCGAAAAACAAGCAGATCGCGTTGTATGCCCATACACTCCTGAATACTTCCAGGCCATAGGGCAGTTCTACAGAGATTTTAGCCAAACAACAGATGAAGAAGTTATTGAGTTGCTAAAGAAAAACAGGCAAAACAATCCCGATAAACATGCGGGCATGGTGAGAGCATGATTCAGGAAGAAATTAAAATTCCAGTCGGCAATGTGATTGTGCAAGGCAACCTTACCATTCCACATAACGCAAGAGGCATAGTGCTGTTTGCTCATGGAAGTGGCAGCAGCAGGTTCAGCCCCAGAAATCAGTACGTTTCAAAAGAATTTGTGAACGCTCGAATAGGAACCTTGCTCTTTGACCTCCTAACTAGCGAAGAGGAAGAGCAAGACGTCCTAACCGCTGAATACCGCTTCAACATACCCCTTCTAGCTGAACGACTTATTGGCGCCACGCAATGGCTCAAAAACGACCCGACAACCAAAACATTGCCCTTAGGCTATTTTGGAGCAAGCACAGGCGCGGCGGCGGCTTTGATTGCTGCGGCAAAAATGCCAGATGCCGTCTCAACCGTGGTTTCGCGTGGGGGACGCCCGGATCTTGCTGGGAATTATCTTGCTCAGGTGCGGGCGCCGACTCTTCTGTTAGTTGGGGGCTTGGATACAGAGGTTATTGAGCTTAACAGGCAGGCGATGGCGCAGATGACTGCTGAAGCAAGAATAGTTATTGTTTCTGACGCAACGCATCTTTTTGAGGAACCAGGAAAGCTCGAGGAAGTCGCTAAGCTGTCAACGGATTGGTTTGTGCGTTACCTAAAATAACCGTGGCTTGATCTATTCGGCTTTTGGACGCTTATACATCTTGAATAACGCATAGTTTTCTGCCATGTCCGCCGTGTACAGGAAACTAAACGCTATAATGTCCTCTATTGGCATATTGAAGTATGCTTTGTCTTTGGAGATGTTTACCGCTTTTGACTTAGAAGTTAAAATCACCGTTAAAGTGTCGCCGATCGCTAATTCATCGCCGATTTTGTGTCCGTCCTCAGACTCCTCGTCCAAAGGTATGGCTGTTTTCCAAGCGGTGCCGCCGCTGAAATCGACAACAACGTATGGATGCCCCAATTGGACTAGAGAAGAAATTGAAATGGAGGGCATGCATTTGGCGCATTGGCCTGAAACTTCGCTCATTTCTGTGTCGTTTAAGGGTATAACAAGCACTTTATGTGCAATATTGGATTCATCTGTTACATTAATAAACTGCATAAAATCACAATAGAGTAAACTTTTCTTTAGCTATATCTTTTTCTATTTTAGAAAGAGCAACCGCTTAGCTTGTTGGGTAAATAGAAAAAAATTAGGGCGGTTTGATTCGTCGTGCGGTTTTAGCTTTGTGGTGGTGGCGGTGGTGGTGAGTTGTCTTTTCCAACGTTGACTGTAACGTTTTGTTGGATGTTCTGTGGTTTGTCTTTCTTTTTGGTCATCATCATTATCAACGTGAATACTAGCCATGCTATGAATGCGTAGATGACGCCGTTGAAAACTGCGATTATTAGTGCGTATGCGTTTGTGCCGGCGATTGCGTAGGTGGATGTATATTGTACTGTATCGGGAAGAGCTGCATCGTATATGGCTTTTCCAGGCGGAATTGATGTGCTAGCTAAAGTTGCAAGGACGACTATGGCAAAGACGACTAGGAATACTATTGCTCCCTTCATACTCCATCCTCTTAGCCCTAACTTGAATTGATTTTAAATATAAACTTTGTTAGATTTGGAATCAAACATCCATAAAAACAGTCTTGCCATACATCAAACGAAAAGAAAATGAGAGGAAATTTTTGTTTAGAACCCCGCATATATGGCTTTTGAGAAGTATCCGAAGGGTGATTTAATCTGTCCCATTTTTCTGGTTCCATTTTTACACTTGAATTTTGTTGTAAATATTATACCCCTCCCAATCGGGAGGTTGTGCTTTTTGTTTGTTGCGGCTGATTTGTAATAAACCATATTAGTTCAAACCGCAAAGTAACAAGGGGTGCCTTGGGTGTATGAAATCCCCATCTACATAATAATCTCAATTATTTTTGAGAACGCCGGAGGCATGCTCTATGGCGTGGCAGTCGGATTTGATCCCATAGTAGTTTTTGTAGCTACACTTGCTATAAATATCGGAACCGTTTTTGCCGCAATACTTTTGATTGACAAACTTTTAGGTTGGAAAAAAGGTATAAGGGCTTGGATAGAGAAAAGAACGGCAAGAGGTCAAAGGCTTATAGACAAATATGCCTGGATTGGTATAATTGCTGGGACATTTGTTCTCTCACCTTTGCAGACAGCTATTGTGGGTCGTCTACTGGGGATTAAGCCAAGCAAATTCTACCCGCCCTTAATAGGCGGTACCGTTCTAGGTTGCTTTGTTTCGATGGGTATAGCGCTTGGAATATTCAAAGTAATACTCGGTTGGTAGCTCAAGCGCTCAAGAAAAATTAAAAAATGGGTTAGAGTTTGACGTTGATTGTTTTGTTAAAGTATCCAAAAGGCATTTTCACGCGGTCGCCATAAACTCTTTTTAGCAAATCTGCGGAGTCACTGTTTTCCTCCGTGTGAAACTCGTATGTTCCTGCGTTAGAGCGGAATTCAACGGCAAACTCATGCCTTGAATTTTCCCTGTTTAGATTCTTCAGCTTTACTTTTACTTCGCCTATTGTATCGTTATTTAGATAGAAATTGCCAGGTGTCTCAGCAATTATTGCTTCGGGCTGCATTGTCAAGTATTTTTGGGTATAGCCAAATGTTGCTCTAAGCTGATCTGCCCATTGACCCCAAAACCCTTTGCCTTCAGCTTTAGCTTGGTCTCTGGATTGCCGAACGGCATCGTTCATCATTTCCTGAGTCATTTGAGCAAATATGATACGTTGACTAGTTATTACTCCCGTGTAAGTGTCCCATCTGCCAAGCGATTTTGGCTTTCTAAGTAATAACGCCCCAATGACTCTTTCTGAACCATAACTTGGCGTGGCTGTTGGCGGTTGAGTTTGTGGCTGAGGCTGGTATTGTTGGGGGTTGCATTTGTGGCGGGGGCTGGTATGAAGTTTCCATTGGCGGTGGCGGTGGAGGAGGCGGCGAATATGCAGGTGGAGCAGAATATTGCGGAGGCTGGGGGTTCGGTTGGACGTATGCAGGTGCTATGTTTGTGGCGCCGCCGCAGCCGGTGCAGAATTTAGAGTTAGGATTTAATTGGGAACCACAATGTTGGCAATAAGGCATAACAGATCCTTCTTCAACGTTTCCTTGATTATTACTTAAAGAATTTAAAGCTATCCCGTTTTTTTCTTGCCCATATCTGGAGGGTTGCTATTTAGGTGAGCATTTGCTCATGTGAAAATGTAAATCATGGCGGAAGCATGGACGTTAAACTGTTAGAAATATTGAGGGAAAAATAAACGCTGAGACTATGCTCGTTTGCTTTTTTCCCAATAGTAAATAAAAAGGTCTTTTACCCAATTGTGATAGGTGGAGTCGCTGCCAAAGAAGCCAGCGTAGTCTACTTTTCCTCCGGTTTGGTGAAAGCAGATACCCGCCACTTTCTCAGTGAGGACAATAATGGCAGGGAGTTCTGATAAGCCTCTCAAATCAACGTTTTTCGGCAACGGGGGCATGTTCGCACTTGTTGGCAGGCGTTCCTGCGAAATCAGCATTTTTATTTGAACCCCTTCTTGAACACGTTGATTCATAACCGAGTTCATATTTCCGGGGATGGTGCCTTCGCCTATTCCCCATGCGTACTGCTTGGCCTCAGTGAACGCCTGCGAGGCAAAATTCAAACTCTCAATTGTATCTGTCCCCAACTGGGCCTTTGAAAGCTCACCTAACCTGTCCACGAATTGGCTGGGCAAACGCGTCAAATCATGCACAGAAAAATAGTTTCTGTATTTGGCAACAAAGTTTAAAAGAAGTTGAAATTTGAAGCACCAGTTTGCCATACTCAGCAAGAGCAAAGGTGCCGTCAGGTTGCCTCTGAACCAATCTGGCAGCGCTCAACCGTTCCAGTTGTCTAAAAGCCTCGGTCGGAGTCACGTCCAGTCGGCGGGCAATTTCCTGCATCTTTAGATTTTCCCTCTGCAGTTCATGCAGTATGCTCAGGCGGCTTTCGCTTGCCAACTCAAAAAACAACTTTTCCAAACCAGGTTCTTCAGCCATCTTTTTTCCTTACCTGAATTTTTGACTCGGATGCTTACTTTTTAGCATTTACATCAAATAAAACTAATCATTACTCCCACCTTAAGTATCTTCGAGGAAAGAAAATGGAAAACAAGACAAGCGGTAAAGAAAGGGTCTTCTGTGTCGAGCTTAAGTCGAGAAGAAACCTTAAGAACGTTTCATTAACCAACGGCGCCAGCGACAGCGTTCTCGTTGAAGGTACAATAGGTGAATTGTTGCATGCCGCCTTCAAGGAAGGCATAATTTTAGAAGTCATTGGCAAAAAAGGTGTCCTCCGAGTAGACCTTGGAGAAAACGAAATTAGCAGACCAACCGAACAAAATCCACCTGAGGTTTCAAAACGATGAGTAGATTAAAAACTTCGGCGGTAATACTTGGGGTTTTGTCTGGGCTAACGGGTGCTTCCCATGGACCTGGAGAAATACTTCAAGGTAATGTGGCGCCAGACGGAATTATGATCATGGCCTGGCCGCAATTGGCATCTACGCCTTTAGCTGGAGAACCAGCTGTAACTTTGATTCCCAACTTCTTGGTAGCAGGCATCCTCACCTTAATCATGGGCAGTCTAGTGTTCGCTTGGGCTGGAACTTGCATGGAAAGAAAGCAAAGCGGATTACTGCTATTATTGCTCTCGCTAGCAATGCTGGCTGTTGGGGGAGGCGTGGCTCCACCACTTTTCGGGATCGCAGCTGGAATAGTGGGCATAATATTTAATTATAAAACAGAGAAAAATGAAGGTGAAAACTGATGAGCAAAAACCTGATTGTTTATGGAACTCGTTATGGAGCCGCAGCCGACACATCAGAAGAAATCGCCAAAACCCTACCGGTCAGAAGGTATGGCAGTAGAAGTCATCAACGCTAAAGAACAAAAAATCAAAGACATCACACCATACGACCTCGTCATCGTGGGAAGCGGGATTCAAATCGATAGGTGGACTAGGGAACCTGAAGGTTTTCTCAAAAAATTCCAAACGCAATTATCCACTAAGAAAGTTGCGCTTTTTGTCTGTTGCGGTTCAGCCTCTGACAAAGAAACGCCTGGGTCAGCTGAGCGGGCTAGACAAAAATATCTTGAGGAAAAAGTAGCCAAATACAATCTGCATCCTGTCGGGTTGGGTTTGTTCGGTGGCTTCTACAACTTTAACAAGGTGCCCTGGTACGCCAAAAAAGGCATGGACGCCTTCAAACCCAAAGTGCAAGCCGCCTACAAAGAAACGGAACCAGGCATCTATGACACAAGAGATCTGGGCGCTATCAAAGCTTGGGCAAAAGAGCTTGCAAAAGCTTAGTTACCTTCGGAGCTCTGCTACCAGCTTTTCCACTTCTTGGATGATGTACTCGTTTATTTTTTGCCCCTTCTCCGCTGATGCAGCTGTGGGGTCGCCGTTGACTCCGCTTGGAAAATACAGCTCAGGATGTGCAACAACTTCGAAACGGGGCATCTTGGCTATGCTGGCGGCGCCTTTTGCTTTGATAAGCTCTGGCTTTATAGCCATAACTCGAGAAGTCTCCAATGTTCCCGCGTGCCCATCTGTCTCTGAGGCGTATTTAGGAGTTAATTCTGGAGCAAAATCAAAGTCCGAAAGCACCATAATGCGCACTTTTGCTGGTGCCATGTCGTTTGCTACTACAACGTCCTGTGCCGCCATCCTCAAGGCAACCATATGTGAGTTTCCTGCGTGACCACTCAAAACAATAAGACGCCTAAACCCATTGCGGACCAGTTCGGATAGGATTTCGCGGACCATGCGGTAAAACGTGTCGAATTCTATGGTTATGGTTCCTGCAAAATTGCGCCCTGCATTACAAATCCCATACCTCAACGGAGGAGCCACAAGGCAACCGGTTTTCTTCGCCACTTGCAGAGCTATGTACTCTGGCTGTACGCTGTCAGTGCAGAGAGGCAAATGCTCGCCGTGCTCCTCTACGCTTCCAACTGGAAAAATCACGACGGCGCCCTCTTTTGCTGCTTGAGCTGCTTCTATGGTGCTTAATTCATCAAGCCAAAGGCAAGGGCTTTTTTGAAGTTGTCATAATTGTAAGGGAGAGTGTGGTCTTTTTCTATGTTACGGAAATCGGAAACTAAAAATGAATAAGCAAGGATCGACCAATACATTATTTAAGTAGGTAAATACTACTTTTACCACCAGGGATTAAAAGTATGGCAGAACTTAAAGCTGTGAAAGTCAGCAAAGAAACATACGCCGAATTGAATGCAATAGCCGGTGAACTCCAAGTCAAACTGAAAAGACCTGTATCAATCGAAGAAGCGATGAAGCATCTTATACGCAGGAGCAAAAAGGGCAAAAAAGTTTCTGATTTGGCAGGGTTGTGGAACATGAATGACAAAGAGGCAAAGGACATCAAAGATTCAATAGATCGGGCTTGGGAAACATGGAAGCTGTAAAAGCGATAATTGACACAGATTTACTGATTGATCTTTTAAGGAACAAAAAAGAAGCAGTGGAACTCGTAACTAAACTTGAACAAAACAATTTCCTCCTATGCACTACAGCAATTAACATTTTTGAACTTCATCATGGAGCACATAAATCCAAAGATGCCCAAAGCAATCTTCAAGCCATTAACGCGTTAATAAGAAGACTAGTTATTCTACCTTTATCATCGAAGTCTGCCCAAAAAGCTGGTCATTTATATGCAGAACTGGAAAGGAAAGGACAGCCAATTGGGCTAAGAGACACTTTTATCGCTGCCATCGCTTTAACGCGAGAATGCAACTTAGCTACTCGCAATGTAGAGCATTTCAGCAAAATTTCTAAACTAAAAATAATAAAAAAGGATTGAAAAAGGCTGTCGATTTAGCATAGTTGTGTTTTAAGTAACGATTCTATGAATAAGTATTCTTCGTTGAGATCTTGGCTAACTCTTGTGGTTTCGCATTGGATGCAGTTATCGTCCTCGTAAGTGCGCGAGTAATTTTTTGTCTGCAGTATTCTTAGGAATCTTAAGACAGGTTAAGTTTGTCTGCCAATTCAGCGTAAGATAGCCTTGAGTTTTGTAGAAGAAGCAAAATTAGACTCATGTCTGTTTTATCCACTATGCATTCACGTACACCTTAATTGCAGGTAACATGCTTAAAGAGTTTAAGATTCTCTGGCGCTATGTCTTTGCAGCTTGAGCTGGTTTAACAATGCTTGAATTTGCGACCTCAATGGTTAAGTTGTACTTTTTGTTTTTGTTGTACTTGGAGTTGAAGTTGAACTATGGAGGTTTTGGTGACGCGAAAAGGGCAGATTACGGTTCCAGTTAGCCTGAGACGTAAATATGGCATAGAAGAAGGTATGAAAATGATTGTTCAAGACTCAGATTTAGGCATAATTTTAAAAGTACTTCCCCGAATCGAAGATCTTGCTGGCATAGATGCCGGAAAATTAACTGTTGAAAAAGCCTTTGAAATTCTGGACAAAATGAGATCTGAAGACCGATACTAAATGAAAGCCGTAGTCGATACAAGATTTTTGATCGCGCATTTTTTAGCCAAAGATGAGTTATTTAAGAAGTGGACACGAAAAACTTTGAAAAATTTGCAGAATAATAGCAACTGCGGCTTGGTTCCTTCGATTGTGGTTCATGAGTTTTACAAGTTTCTGCTTGAAACCTATGGAAAGGACATAGCAGAGATCAGGGTTAATACACTACTATCTTCTAATCTAGAAATTGTTAATCTTGACTCGGTCATCGGCATTGAAGCTGCAAAACTGCGATGCAAATATGTTGAGTTGCCAACCGCTGACGCTATCATAGCCGCAACGGCCATTGCAATGTCCTGCGAATACGTTTTGACCGATGACAAGCACATTAAACAGATTAAAGAAACCAAAACAAGGTGGATTTAGCTGCTGGAGCACTGGGAAAGCCAGTGGAAAATTGTGAAAATTTGAAAGGCAATCAACTTGCCAATGCAATTTTTCTTTTTGTCACTGGTTAAAGCAAATGCTTTTCTTAAGGCACCGTTAACTTATTAATTGCGCATTGAGCTGCCGTCCAAGTCAAAGATTCTTTTGTGGAGACGTAATTTGTTTTGTCAAAACGTGTTTTAGACATTTTGGATTCGTTAAGGCTTCGAGTTATGCGGTTGACAGGGTACAAAAAGAGCGAAATTAACATCGACGTGTTCGCTAATCCTGAGAAGTATTTGATTCGATTGCCAATTGATAAAATCGTTGCAGACACAAAAGTTGATCCAGAAGCCATAGAGATGTACAAGAAGAAGATCGAAAAGGGGGAGAAAATTGCACCCTTAATCGTTATAAAGCATCCTAAATTTGACTTATACGCAGTTATAGATGGTCACCACAGGTATTACGCACTCTTAGAATCAGGAAAGAAAGAAGTTAATTGTGCCCTAGCCGGAGATTTCTCTAGCGTTTTATTTTATATGACTGAGCACGGTTATTTTCAACCAAAACCGGAAACCAAGGAAGAAAATCAAAAAAAGATTATCCATCTGCATGAAAATGTCCAAGATTTTCTTCACAATTTCTTGAAAGATCCCCACAAAGCTAAGCCTGTTACAAGTAAAAATTAGGTGGTGAGCGGAAATCCCAACTTACGCTTTCCCGCTGATTTAGAGTTTTCTTTTGGCTTTGCCGACGTCTTCTTGGATTTTTCCTTTAACTTTTTCAGCTTCGCCTTTAATTATTTGACCAGTGTTGCCAGTGACTTTGCCTACGCCTACGCGCGCTTTGCCTTCTTCCTTTTTGAGTTTACCTTTAATTTCATCTTTACTCATAAAAATTCACTAAAGACTCCTGTCTCCGCGATTGTATTAAATATTTGTGACTGTTATCGGGCACCAACAAACAAAAAACCATCGCTTTGAGGGTCAAATTTGATTTCATAGCAAATTCTGGTCGTTTAGACCAGACATTTTGTCAAAAAAGTGATGTAAAACAATTCAAAAGCGATTAAGTTTGGTTATATAACTTTGAAATTAATAAGATTGTGAATTTGTAGCTGTTTGTTGACAGTCACACATCTTAAAATAGGCTCTACCGAGTTAAGGGTAAGTGCCAAAAATTGTCAATTTAAGAAATGTTTAGTTAGGAGGAAAAAATTAATGACAGATCTTGTGAATATTTTTCTTGAAGCTGGAACTTTTAGGATGTTTGTCTCTGGTCTTCAAGCAGCTGAACTAGTTAATCTGCTCAGAAATAATGGGTCTTTTACTGTTTTTGCGCCAAACGATGAAGCTTTTGGCCAACTTCCCAAAGGGGCATATAAACGCCTTCAAAAGAACGTAACCCAGTTAAATGCAGTTCTAATGTACCACATTGTTGCTGGTAAACACACAATCAACGACATCAGTAAAATGGATACCGTTAAAACAATTCAAGGTCAAGAAGTCAAAATTGACGCCCACAAATGGCATCTTCATGTAAATCCTAAAATCAATGACGCCAAAATCACAAATTACAACCTTGAAGCAGACAACGGCATTATTCATGTTATAGATAAAGTGCTTTTGCCAAATATGGATCTAACTTGCTCAGTATGCGGGATGGGCTTCATGACCATGGAAGCTCTGAGCACTCACATAAAAATCATTCATGACGCTGAGAAAAAATCAGAGCCTACGCCTGCTAAGACAATGCCACCAGTTGAAAAAGCCACTGAACCAATGTCAGGCATTTCATCTCAAGAGACACCTCTAAGGGGTTTAGAACCTAATCGGATCAAATGTCCTGACTGTGGAAGAACGTTCAAGAGTCATTCGGAGATGGAGCGGCACAGAGACACAACACATCATGAAACAAAAGGACACGAATAACTAACGATTCTCTAAGAAACAATTCAAACGAGCTTCTCGCGCAAATAATGCAGATATTTGATTAAACCCCAATTTCTGGGGGTGACTTAATGGCAAAGAACGAAAAAAAGATGGAAAAAGTAATTGGAACAAATTGTTATAACTGCAAATTCATATCCGATAAAGAAAACGCAGTAGATCCAAAAGAGCTAAACGAGGAAGGCGGCATTGACCCAAAAAACAAAGAAGAAATGGAAAGAGCCAAAAAAGCCGACTTAATTACACTTCCAGGTGGTTCTAAAGCAGACGCAAAAAGCAAAAAACCTTGTTATAATGACCAAATAAAAATGAACGTTACTGTTCGCATGTGCTGTGCATACTGGGATAACGTCGGCGTTAAAAGACCGTGGATCAATAAAAGTTAAGACAATAGCCTGAAAAAAAGAAAAAGAAGTTTGTTTACTCTGGTTTTGTTCTATTAACTATGTTCGAAAAGAGAGTCTCCTAGCACTGGGTTAACGCTGATGTCGTAGATTCTAACAGTGGCTTGACCTAAGGTGTAAGTGTAGTCTCCGGTGCCGTTCCACGATGCCAGGACTCCTACGTATCCTTGCCAAACGTTGTTATAGGTGCCGTATGCCGAAATCTCTGTCCATTTTCCGCCTGAATATTCCCAAGATTTCTGTTGCGCTCCATTTAGAATTATAATAGTCTGGTAGTTGGCTAAATCAGTGAACTCAATTCGCCCCATAAAAGAGGACGTTCCAATATTCTTGCCGTAATAAGTGTATGTTCCTCGTAGCGCGGCCGGTGTGTCTGCGTTGAGACTGACGCTGTATTTTAGGCTTGATGCGTCTGCAACTTTAGTTGTGGCTGGGCCTGATGGATTGGTTGTTTGAGTTGGAGTAGTATATGCTGTCGCTGTGGGAGTGGGTGATTCAGATGCTTCCGCTGTTGGAGTAGGTGATTTGGATGCAGATGGTGATGAGGGCTTGTTTTGGGTTGTAGCCAAATAAATGCCTCCCGCGACTACAGCAACTACAACTATAACTACCAAAGCAATTACAACTGTAGAAATTGCAGTCTTGCTACCAAATAATTTTGTCTTCATGTGAATTTCCCAAGTTTGCATATGACGCTAACTTCTATTTATAAACACCCATAAAACCACTTGCAGTTTTCGTCAAACGCGGCGTTTGATTCTTTGAAGAATATTTTTGTGGCTCTTGCAAAATTAGCGACATTTTTTTGCTTGACGGACCCTTACAAAGATCCATTTGCAAGCGTCATTCTTTAATTGCGTTTACTCGCCGAATAATGAGAATGCATAAGCCAGGTGGATGATCAACATAACAAAAAGACTGGTTGCAAAAATTAAGTGAATCCCAGTAGCTATTTTCCATTTTACTAATCTTTTTAATGCAAGGGGATTGAAGCTAACTGTAAGCCAAGCTATTGCAATGGTCAAGAATCCTAAAGTGCCATGAATGCTGTTAAGGAAAAAGACGTTCCGAACCGTTAAGCCGTAAATGAACTCACCAGTCAAATACAACGCCATTACAACCACTACAAGCTTATGAATTGGTAGAGGCTTAAAACCTGTAATTCGTCCAAAGCGACCTGAAACCAAAAAACCAGCAGCCATGGTAGCAAGTACCAGAAGTAGACCAATTCCTCCTAACGAGCAATGAAACTCCCCTTCTCCATCTTCGCCTCCGATGCCAACATTCTCTCCCTCAGTCTGAGCTTGAACGCTAGTAATTAACATCGAAACCAAGAGAACTGACACTAGAATAGCCAAAAACGGTTTTAGCCTCAGTTTAAGGACCTTCCGAATAAATCTTTGCTTGTCTAAGCAAGCGATAGAAAATATTTAAACATATGTGGCTACACGTCGACGGCATCATTAAAGTTTGCAATTTTTCTATTGGATCCAATGCTGGTCAGATTAGGGTTGCCTTCACGCTTGAGGCTGAGACTCTTGACAGTTAACTGGTTGGCTTACAAATTAACTCATAATGATATGGTCCCACGTCAATTTGTTTAATGACAGAGAAACCGTTCTCTGCAAGAACCTGATTGGCCTCATCTTCCGAAAGTCGTTCTTTAAATGGGGGTCCATGTTCAGTTTGGACCTTCTTCCAGTCTACATCGACAATGTAGGCTGTTGGTTTAGATATGCGTCTAACTTCTTGGAAGAACTCTTTCTTATCCTTAACCTCATGTAGAACGTTGGCGAATAGAACAAGGTCGACGGATTCATCGGGAATTCCTGTATGGCACACATCGCTATTTAATATTTTTATGATGTTTGGGTTCACTTCTGACTTGGCAATGTTTTCTTTTAAGCCATCTAGCATTGTCTGGTTGCTATCAACGGCATATACGAGGCCTTTTTCTCCTGTCATCTGAGCCAATGGTATAGTAAAGAAGCCAGGTCCCGAACCCAAGTCTGCTATAATCATTCCTTTCGTTACCCCTGCCTCTTTTAGAATGGTTTCTGGGTTATGCTGTTGCTTTCTTTCTTCGGACATTAATAACTTGACACGGTCAATATGATGTTCCATTGCTAACTCATCAACTGCTTATTCCGGGTTGAGCGTTTTTTGGTCCTGCTCTGCATGTCTAGTCATTCTAAGAGCCATTTCATGGTGTTGTTGACTGATTGTGAAGCTCAATGTGGATTTGTAGGTCCTCTTTGCCAAAGGGAGATTTAATGGTCCAACTGTAAATATTAGCTTTTGCACAATGTGTTCGGTTTCTTTTTAGTTTTCTTTCCAATAAAGGATTCCTTTCACAGGGTAATAGTGCAGTTTTACTTTACCATTAACAAATTTCATTTTAATTTCTTCAGCGTTAAACATTATTCGCATAGGTTGAAGAAATTCTTGATTGAGGATATACTTGGTTTGTTCTTTTGATGAAAGGTCAGTGTCTTGCTTTAGGAGGCTTGCGTTCAATGCTGCTTTTTCTTCTAGCAGTTTGACCTGTTCCTCAGTTAATTGGTAATCAAGGGCTTTGGCTTTTGTAGAATTCCTAATTATGAAGTATCGGTCTTTAGGTCTTAACTGGAATTTTTGGCTCTCAATCCACTTAGTCAAAACCCTGTCAACATCGTCGTCAAAGGTTGTCTCGCCTGTGGGCTCTTTCATTTCAAAGCTGACCGATTGGACTTTTTTTGCTGTGCCTGCTACGTTTATCTTGCCTAAGCCGTTGAATCTGGTTAGGATACCCATTGTAGTTTTCCTTGTGAATTTACCCGTGCTTTCTTCACAGGGAACGATTTTGACGTCTAATTGTTTTACCTCAAACTTTTTCTTATCAGGGGTAATTCTAAAGACCATTCCCGGGGGTTCACCAGTTGTTGGTTTTGTATAGTATTGCCAACCTGGTGGCAGTGGTGGCGGGGGATCGTAATCTGTTTTCTGTCCTCGACGCCACCAAACTATTCCGAAAGTTGAAAAAATGATAGCTACTGCAACGACTGCTATAATTAGCCAGCTGTAGTTTCCTGTGCCTGAGAGAAAGTTTGTAGGCGTTGCAGTGAGTGATGTTTGTGATGATTCACTAGAACTTGGCGATTGAATACTGCTGCTTTGTGTAACAAACTTTTGTATTCGATCGTTGCCGCTATCAGCAACGTATATCCCGCCTTTATTGTCAACGGCTATTCCCAGTGGATCTTTGAATTGGTTGTCGTTGCTGCCAAAATTTCCCCAGGTGAGCAGAAAGGTCCCATTTGAGCTGAACTCTTGGATGCGACTGTTAAATTGGTCCGCAACAAAAACATGGTTGTTCTTATCTATTGCAAGTCTTGAGGGCAAACTGAATTGGCCCTCATCAAATCCGTATGATCCCCATGAAGTTATAAAATTTCCATCTGAACTAAACTTTTGGATTCTGTCGTTTGATGTGTCAGCGACATACACGTTTCCGTCAGCGTCGCAGGCTATGCCGGTAGGGTGGTAGAGTTGGTTTTGGCTGTTGCCTTCGCTTCCCCACATTTGCAGATATACGCCGTCTGAGTTGAATTTTTGGACTCGAGCGTTGTCTTGTTCCACGACGTATATGTTGCCGTTTTTGTCAATGGCTACGTCGGCTGGTCGTCCAAACTGAGCATAACCGTTGCCTTGGCTGCCGAAGCTTTTTACGAAAGCCCCTGAGGAGCTAAAAATTTGAATTCTATTGTTTTCTCGGTCAGCAACATAAACATTGCCGTTCCCATCTATGCATATCCCACTTGGCGTGTTGAATTGTCCGTCTCCTGTGCCTGATTGACCCCAAGTCGAGATGAAGGTTCCAGTAGAACTGAATTTTTGGATGTTATCGTTGGTGCTGTCGCTTAAATACACGTTGCCTTGCTGGTCAACCGCTATTCCTTCAGGTTGGTTGAATTGACCTTGGTTTGAACCTTCAGATCCCCATTTGAGCGAAAACACGTAAACATCAGCGTCGGCGAATGAAGCGAAAAGACCTAAAATCATAAGGGCAATAATTCCGCCTGCAAGAATGCCTGATGTGGGATGCCTAAATCCAGCTGTCAACTTGGTGATTGCTCCTCAATAGATGTTATTCTGTATTAAGTAACGATACTCTATTAAGCATTTAATCTTACGCTGAAATCTATAAAACACCTAAAACCTAAAAATCATGATTTTTAGCATGCTAGGAATTAATGGTATTTCTTTCAATTTCTTACATATTTTGGGTTGAGGTAGCGTTTGTTTTGAGGCGAATTTGTTAGCACGAGTCAAATGCAAAGTGCCGACGGCACATCAGGTACGACTTCTTTTCTTTTTTGTAAAGTTATTTTGTCAGTGGCATCGTTTTTGTTTTTAGGGGTTCACTCGTTTTTTTGATCGCCACGTCAATCCGCTAAAGACCGTAAATGCCAAAAGAACTACAGAAACTGCTGCTTTAATAATTGTAAAATCTTGGATAGTGGAGTAGAGTGAGAATGCCAATGGAAATTCCCCTACAAATATTGTGAAGAATATTGCTGTGGGCAGTTTGTAGTTGTATTTGTAGTCTTTGAAGATGCGTTTGCCAAAGTACAATGCTGCCAAGCGTCCCGTGCCGTGGGTGCATTTTATGCAGTTGTAGCATGGTCGTAGACAACCGAGGAAGTTTAGTACACCGTAGACTGCGATTAACGCTACTAAGAGAAAGACGATACCGCCTGCTACATTGAATAGTAGGAAAGCGATTGTGTCAAGGATAATCCATGTGAAAAGGGCGAGGTTGCCAAGGATAACTAAATTTTTTGGGAAGAAAACTGGTCGACCATCTTTTGGTTCTGCCATGCACGCCTAAGGCAGCGGATTGCATATAAGGATTCTTAAACACGCCTTCTCTATCACATTTTAGACAGTCGAGGGACAAAAGGGTGTTTCTGGTAAAAAAAGATAGAGCGCCTAAAAAGTGTTTGAGAAAATTCCAATGAAAACCGGAATATCAGTTCCAGCATGAAACAGAGCAGAACCCAATATGCTATCTGTGCGTTGCATGATATACCCCCAAGCAAGCCCAAGAGAAAACGTGAAGATAACCAAACCCCAAATGTAAGGTGTATATGCGCTGAGTCCTACCCCGGCTACAGAGTGACTTAGCGAGAAAATTAATGCTTGCAATAGATTGGATGTTTTTGATCCGAGTTTTGGCTGAAACTTTTTGAGAAATAGACCCCTGTATAACAATTCTTCTCTGACCCCATTTAGCAATACGATCGGGATTATCCAGGGCAGCCATGCAATCACTCTCTCTAAGCTAAGGTTTTGGCCTTGAAACAAGTACTGAGCAGCCGGAATAGATGTCAAAGCAAAGAAGAAAAAGCCAACGAGCCCAATTATCAGCCCTAACTTAAAGTTTCCTTTCTTTAGATAAATCGAGCCAAAGGAATTACCGGAAACAACAGTCAAAAGAATTATGGTACTTACAATTATCAATGTGCTTATCAGCATATCTAAAGCTATACCGGTCATGGTATTGGAGGGCATGTTGACGATAAAATCAAGAAGCAATGCTAAGGAAGCGATGAAGAACGCGAAGAAGACTTGCCAATAGGACCTAATTGATTCTTGTCTTCGTAAAAAGATTGCAATCGACAAAAATATGATAGAAAGTATCAATGTATACGGGATTGTTAGTTGAATCGGCAAGGCTGAGAAAATAAGCAACCCTGAAAGAGAAGGTAAGCCTATACCACAAACAAGAAAGATCAAGAATACGAGTATTCGTTTGGTCATTTTCCATACCTTTTTTACGAGTTATGGTCTGTCTTCTTTAAAAATTTTAAGTATCTTACTATGAGAAAGGTGGAACCAGATCAAACCCGACAAGCACCAAGCGTAAAGCATGCTCTGAGAGAGATCTGGTCTAAGCACGATCGGCGCAGACAATATGCTATGGATCGGTTCATCTGTTGGGTGCATTGGTCATCTTGACTCTTGGTACCGAAACAAAAGGTAAAACACTTGCGGAAATATGCAGACCAGTATAGCCTGCCTCTTGCATTTTAACAAAGCTTTTAAACCTAAAGACTCCAAAGAAACTCAATGCTTATGTCAACGCTAACTAAGTTGTTGGTTGCCATACTTATCGTTATTATTTCAATCGTTGCTATTGTTGCCTACATACACGCAACACAACCAACCCAGTTACCCACGCCGACTACTACCCCAACCCAAACTCCAAACCCGTCGTCAACCCCAACCCCGACTTCTTCAGGGTCGACTCCTACACCAAGCCCCACTCTCTTAGAGCAGGAAGCGATACGTGATTCAGTGATGAATTACATCAAAACCCACCATCCAGAAACCGCCCAATTCATGAACAATCTGGAATGGACAGGGGGAAGAGAAACACCCGAAAACGTTGCCGGCGCAGAAACATACATTTACTATACGGGCGGATGGAACTTCACCATGACCTATCCAGTGGTTCCCCAACCCGTCTACACAATAACCGCAGACTACAAAGCCCCCGATGTCGGAATACCCTACAGAGTCATTTGGCAAGGCACTTGGCAAAACCAAGTCATAAATGAAACAGACTATGTCTTTGCTCAATAAACGGGTGAGAAGCTACATAGGGGCAATCAAGTACCTGAGCGCTGTCTTCTCCTTAGAAGAAAAAAATCGTTTGCTACACAGACCCGTTTTTTCTTATGCTGTCGGATTTTTCAGGATTATTCAATTGTGAGTAATAACAAGGGACACCCTTGGTTACCCGGCTTCCTATTTGGCAGTTCTCGAATCTGGATGTCAGATGTTCTGCATATTTTATGTCGAATTGTTTGCGTTCTTCTGACTTTAGCCATAAGAAAATTGACACAATATTCACTTAGCCAATGGATCTGGTTCTTCAGATAGAGCGTTGTGTGAGCTCATTTTATAGCGACTTTTCCAAGAGACTTTGTCTATCTGTCCACGCTTGCGTTTGATTTTGAATTTCAAATCTTCAGCCAAGCATACGCTAAGTTTCGTTCGTTTTTTGGTTCTTTGTCTAAAGCTTTAATTCGGGGAAAAATGTTTATTTTTTGTAGAAGTTAAGTCGACTTATCGATAAGTTTTGAGGTTGGCATATGAGTCTGAACAATTTTACGGTCAAATCACAAGATGCTATCCAGAAGGCTGTGGAAATAGCCTCAGCAGGAAGCAATCAAGCCGTTGAACCGCTACATCTGTTGAAGGGAATCTTGCTTGTTGATGAGAATGTGGTTCCTTTCTTGTTTGGAAAACTTGGAGTTAATTATGATGCTTTCTCCAGCCAACTGGATAGACAAATTGATGCTTTGCCCAAAGTAAGCGGTGGAGAGCCCTATCTTTCTTCAAATGCCAATAAGGTCCTTCGCAAAGCTCAAGAACTGGCTTCTGCTGCCAAGGATGAGTTTGTTTCTATAGAACAGTTGCTGTTGGCTACATTGTCATTGGATGATCCAGCTTCGCGTTTGCTAAAAAGCAGCGGAGTTTACGAAAAAGACCTCAAATCCGCAATTGGCCAATTGCGAAAAGGATCTTCCGTGAATTCACCCACCGCAGAAGAAACCTACAATGCGCTCAACAAGTACGCAATTAACCTAAACAGCATGGCTCAGGCGGGAAAACTGGACCCAGTTATAGGACGCGACAGTGAAATCCGCCGGGTTCTTCAAATATTGTCTAGAAGGACAAAGAATAATCCTCTTCTAATCGGCGAGCCAGGTGTTGGCAAAACTGCCATAGCTGAGGGACTTGCGCGGCGCATAATTAATGGTGACGTGCCTGAGAATCTAAAGTCAAAGAAGATCTTCTCTCTTGATATGGGTGCTTTGATTGCTGGTGCTAAGTACAAGGGAGAGTTTGAGGAGCGTCTTAAGAGCGTCATAAAGGAAGTTGTTGGGGCGGAGGGAGACATTTTGCTTTTCATCGACGAAATTCATACGCTTGTCGGGGCAGGCGGCGGTGAGGGCGCCATGGATGCAGCCAACATTCTCAAACCAGCTTTGGCTCGAGGTGAGCTACGTGCTATTGGCGCAACGACTTTGAAGGAGTATCAAAAGTATTTTGAGAAAGACAAGGCTTTAGAAAGGCGATTTCAGCCAGTCATGGTTAATGAGCCTGACACTTTAAACTCTATCTCTATTCTTCGAGGTCTAAAAGAACGGTATGAAGTGTACCATCATGTTCGAATAAGAGACGATGCGATAATTGCCGCTGTTGAGTTGTCCCAACGATACATTACGGAGCGTTTTCTACCTGACAAAGCAATTGACCTGATCGACGAAGCAGCAGCCAAGTTGGAGCTTGAAATTAATTCTGAGCCTCAAGAACTTGAAGATGTTGACCGGAAGATCAGACAGTTAGAGATTGAACGTGAAGCCATCAAACACGAAAAAGACGAGGCAAAGCTCAAGTCACTAAATCAGGAAATCGCCAACTTGACCGAAAAAGGGAATAGTCTGCGAGCAAAGTGGCGTGCCGAGAAGGAAATTGCAGATCAAATTCAAACCAAGAAAAACGAGATTGAGCGATTAAAGTTTGAAGAGGAAAACGCTAACCGTAGTGGCGAACTTGGAAAGATTGCCGAGATTCGATATGGCAAAATACCTGAAGCGACAGAAGCGATTGAGGCTTTGAAGAAAAAATTGACAGAGCTACAGAAAGAATCGGCGATGGTTAATGAGGAAGTTGGAGCGGAGGAAATTGCTGAGGTAGTTTCTAGCTGGACGGGGATTCCCGTTAGTCGGATGTTGCAGACTGAGAAGCAAAAGCTGCTAAACATCGAAACAGAGCTCCACATGAGAGTTGTCGGGCAGGATGAGGCTGTCCAGGCTGTTTCTGATGCGTTGCGTCGAAGTCGCGCTGGCCTGCAGGATCCTAAGCGGCCGATTGGGTCTTTTATCTTTTTGGGTACAACCGGGGTTGGAAAAACCGAGTTGGCCAAGGCATTAGCGGAATTTCTCTTCAACAACGAGAACAATATGATTCGGATCGATATGTCGGAGTATCAGGAGCGACACACCGTTTCCAGGCTCGTGGGCGCTCCACCGGGTTATGTTGGTTACGAGGAAAGTGGACAGTTAACTGAAGCAGTGAGACGCAAACCTTACTCTGTAGTGCTGCCTAGATGAAATCGAGAAGGCCCACCCAGATGTCTTCAACATTCTACTGCAAGTCCTAGATGACGGCCGACTAACCGACAATAAAGGCCGAACAGTCGATTTCAAGAACACCATAATCATCATGACTTCAAACATAGGCTCCCACATCATACAAGAAAACCTCGAAAAGATAAGCTCTGAAAACCGTGAGCGCATTCTAATTCAAACTAAAGAGCAGGTCTTTGAGTTGCTCAAAAAAACCATCAGACCCGAATTTCTCAACCGCGTCGACGAAATAATAATGTTCCAACCCCTCACTCAAGAGGAAGTTCGTAAGATCGTGGAGCTTCAGCTGCAAAAAGTTGAACAAATGCTTCAGAAGAACAACATAAAACTCTCAGCCACCAAAAAGGCCATTGACCACATAGCCAACGTTGGATTTGACCCTCAATTCGGCGCCAGACCAATAAAGCGAGTCATCCAAAAAGACATCCTAAATGAGCTATCAAAAATGCTACTATCTGAAAAAATCAGCAAAGACACAATAATAATCGTGGATGAAAAAAATGGCCAACTGATATTCAAAAATAAATAAGTCCTCTGTTTTTCTGTCTTTAATGAATTGTTATTTTACCGTCATGTAGCATCCTAAGTTGGGGTTTGAGGGTTTGATGTTGGGCGATAAGGCTTTAGTAATAGTTTAGCTATTGACGTAATATCTGGTGGGTTCATGAAATTCGGGGTTGTTGTTGAAAAAGATGAAGATGGATACTACGTTGCTTCAGTTCCAGAGTTACCGGGATGTCACACTCAAGCTAAAACCCTTGATGAAGTTATGAAAAGAATCAAGGAAGCCATTGAGGCATGTTTAGCGGTTGAGGGACTAAAAAGTCAGGGAAGCACTGAACTTGTCGGCGTTCAATTCGTTGAGGTTCAAGCCTGAATGAGTTTGAAGCCTCAACCGCCTCAAAAAGTAATTAAAGCGCTATCCAAATTAGGATTTAAGATTGTAAGAAAACATGGCAGTCACGTTGTTCTCAAGCATCCAAACGGCA
The DNA here is from genome assembly GCA_963725715.1 of Candidatus Bathyarchaeota archaeon. Taxonomy (GTDB): domain Archaea; phylum Thermoproteota; class Bathyarchaeia; order Bathyarchaeales; family Bathycorpusculaceae; genus Bathycorpusculum. The sequence continues at coordinate 20,705 of CAVRZF010000008.1, read as the reverse complement.
GATTAACTGCCTTTCCAAGCCCATTCGGGAGAAAAAATTGGAATAGGGCTGTTGAACAAAATAATCAAAGACACAGGTTTATCCAAAGAGGAATTTTTAGCAGTTCTTTGAGTAGCAACTCAGTTTTGTTTAACTAGGGTTTTTTCTTGGTGCTTAATTCCACATAGATTATTGCTATTTACTTGGCAAGTCTTAAAAAACAAATGGCACTAAAATAACGGGAGGGGTAAGTTGGGTATGCAACAGCTGGAGCTACAGGATCTTAGTGCAGGATATGGTTTAGAAGAGGTAATTCATAAAATTAATCTAAAGCTAACCGTGCCATCAATCTACGTTGTGTTGGGACCAAATGGCGCTGGAAAAACTACTCTTTTTAGGGCTATTTGTGGTATTTTGAAGCCTTTTTCTGGTCAAGTCAGAATAGATAGCCTTGATCTGTTTAATTCTAAAGAAGCCAGGCAGAAGGTGGCTTACCTTTCTCACTTAAATGCTATTCCAGAGGAAATGACTGTCTACAACGCGTTAAAGTACTATGCTGATATCGAAGGCGGAGATGTTGAGCATGTCATTAACATTTTAAACCTTGAAGATCTTCGCAATAAGAAATTCGTTTCACTGTCACAAGGGCAGAAAAAGAGGGTTTCAGTTGGCAAGATCTTTCTAAGAGAAAGAGACCTCTACCTCCTAGATGAGCCCACCTCCAACGTGGACCCGAAAATCTCCAAAGAAATAAGACAACTACTCACCGAACTAAGCAAGGACAAGTTTGTCCTCTACTCTTCCCATAACCTCTATGAAGCCAGAGAAATCGGCACCTATCTAATCGTGATAAAAAATGGTGCATTGACGCTATTTTGACAAAATAGAAAACGTTAAAACAAAGCAGTACCGTGTAGGTTTCAAAACTTTAAATGATATATCAAAGATGCTTCCAAAATCCAAGCTTGAGAACGGTTATTTTGTAGTTACTGTTCAAGGCCCAGAGGAGGTAGCTGAGATCGTGGAAAAAATTGTGGCTGAGGGAGCTAAAATAATTGAGCTTCGCGAGCTGGATAATCCGTTGCAGGAGTTCTTTGAGGAGGGATAAATGTGGGTTTTTGGAAAGTTACCCTGAAGAGAAGCACCAGCCTGAGTAAAAGTTACATTATCATTGGGACAATTACAACCATATATGGTGTAGTTCTCTCAAACCTTATGACTATAATTCCCTCAATAACCCCGCCTGACGATACCCCTGTACCCATTGATTTAACAAGCAATTTTCCGCTCCTCTCAATAGCCTTGTTGTCTCTTTCAGCTGTTCTTTTTGCGTTACCGGTAATCATGCTCTATGTGTACGATAAAAACAACGGAGTCTTAGAGTATCTTCTCTCAACTGGTCTTGACCAACTAGACGTCTTCAAAGGCTACGTGAAAGCCTCATTAGTTTTAGCAACATACCTGCTAGTCTTTGCAGTCACACTAAACACAGTAGTGGGCGTCCTGCTTAGGAACCAGTTTGATTCTGCTGGCTACTATAGCAATTCTTACATTTGCAATTGGTATCTCAGAAGTATTTCTCACTAGCGTCTGCATGGTAGCTTTCAGTTCCCTTCAGACGAACACCCATGGGCGCAAACCAGCCCTTAGGCGTCATCATAGGCATAATTCCAATGTTTCCCGCCCTGTTACTGCCAATTATATTTCCCGCATACGCCATAATCGTCGACTTAACAATTGCCGCTATTACATTGCTTGCATCAACAGCACTATTACTTTCTATTGGCCGCCTGATCCGCAGAGAAAAACTACTACCTTAACCCTTCTATATTGAAATGCTACAACTAACGCAAAGATTTCATTCAGGTAAACTCAACCAAAGGGTTAGAACCAGACCTGATTGTCAAAGCCAATAAAGCCTTGTTTTTGATAGAGGTTAGAATAACAGAGAAAATCGATTGCAAAAGGCGTTCACGCTCGAATAGGTTTGAATTTTTAATGAATGAGCGTTTTGAGAAGAAAAGAATGCTCAGAGTCCTGAAAAAACCGATTTTTGCCTGGTGACAAAATTTGTATTGATGGATGTTTATCGACTTCCAAAACTATGGGAAAGTGAGCGCTAAATTTGTCTTCTATTTGCGGTTTTTTACATGAACAAAGGGGTATGTAGTGGAGGGAAAAGCTTGGAAAACGAACATTTTCCTGGAATAAGCGAGATTCGGGAATTTCAGCAGGGTAAAAGCGGTATTTCAGCAATAAAACGGTAACGACAAATGGGAATAGCGTTCGCAAGGGTAATCTCTTTTTCTTCTGCTCTAAGAATAAAAGAATAACTTCTAAATTTTCCATTCAAACAAGCGCAGAAAGAGCTTCGCTTCCATCTTCCCCAACCCAAACCCTTTTTCCTTCTTTCTCTTTTTGTGAAAGAGAAGTCAATAAATGAGGCTGAATGGGCACTTGGAATGTTTACCAACTTGCTCATTGGGTTTTCAAACATCTCCCTTTAGTTGCGCCAGAGCCCCAGCAAACCCTACTTCAGTGTGATTTAAAGGAAAATTGAATCATATTGATTTATTTGAGGTTTTGTACCCAAGGTAACACTAACATCAACTTGAGAATTGTCTCTAATGACGGTGATTATTAGTAAGTCGTTTGGCACTGTTTTTTCAAGATAGCCCGTGGCTTCCTCAAAGTTTCTGACAGTTGTTGAATTGAAAGCTATTATAATGTCGCCTTCACGTAGTATTTCATCTGATGGTCCCCACTGATCGATGCTATTGCGACCAGTTTCCCTAATAGTTGGAATTCTTATTCCATACGTAGCACTTATGTTGCTTGGCTGACCAAAATCATAACTCAGATCATACGCATAAATGCCTAGATAGGACTGACCCACTAGATCCTGGGCGATCCACCATTCTTGGTATTCTGCGATATCTGGATCAGATAAAGAATAGGGCTGGTTTCCAGTGATTTTCAGCAAAGCATTACACAAAGCATCACCAACATAGATGTTTCCTTTACTGTAGTCTTTATCATTCAAAGCTTGGATTAACGCGGGCACAGCATCCTTAGCTGCAGGTCCGATGTTGCCAAGAACGTCTGCTGTACGCGCAATTATTTTGGGGTCATCATTTCCTAAAGAAGGAATGAGTGTAGGCACAGCATCCTTAGCTGCAGGTCCGATGCTGCCAAGAATGTCAGCTGCAATTGCATTTATTTCGGGGTTATCATCTTCCAACGCATGAATAAGTGCAGGTGCAGTCTTTGATCCCATGCTTACCAATGCAGCAACTGCAACATAACGTACAGAAATGGTTGCTTCTATAAGGGCAGGAATAGCCTCTGTGCCGATACATTTGAGGGAATAGACTGCTGCGATAGCGGCATTATCATCTTTTACGTTATCCGTCACGGCTTTGGAAAGCGCTGGTATTGCTTCTGAGCCGAGTTTTGATAGTGCCTGAGCAGCAGCGACACGAATGAGCATGTTCCTATTTCCCAGAAGCTGAATGAAACTAGGAATTGCTTCTTTGGTAATGGAAGCAATGTTGCCTTGGCTATCAAAATTTAACCCTGATGAATTCGCAGTGTTCAGCGAGTCTAAAATTTCAGGTGTTAGGATAGGGAAAAGGTTCGGTAAAGGATCATATACATATCCGGCAGTCATTACATTAAGCGCATCATAAGCACACTGGCTTGTCTTGTTCGAACCATGCGCATACGCATTGACAAGGGCTGATATGACATCTGGACTAACGTTATCCCAACCTCCTACATGGAGAGTGTATAAACTACTATATTCTCGATTATAACTCCCTTCGCTGCAATTCGAATAAACCGCGTAGGCGCCAGCCCAACTTATCAATTCATCCGAATCGTCCATTGCGATAATACAAACGTTTCCACCCCAAATTTTAAATAAACAGGGAACCAAAGCACCTGCTATCGCTTCGTTCATAGGAATCGAAGTCATAGGAAAGTCGCCCGAGATTTTGTATGGAACATCCGTTGAAGAATATTTCCAGAACTTCAAAATCTCCCTGTTTTCACCCTCAATTGACACAGAAACCGTAGCCTTAGCAGCCGTCGGCTGCAAATGCGTGTTCCCAACTGTCTGCTTTACCCCCTCTGGAGAATATAAATTCCATAACGGCCCGCCATCTACACTAATTGTTACAATTGCATCAAAGGGCGGTTTATCTACTATTTCTATTCCTAATTTTGATAGGATTCGGAGGCTACTATCATCAACGAAATGGCTATACCAAATTGATATATCATTATCAAATTGCTGGTTGACAACTAAAGAAACTTTACGGAGAGTAACTCCTGCCCAATCTCCTGCCTCTGAACTATTCAATATTGGCACCGTATTGGAGCTAATTGCAAAGGGCCCAGGGGTGACTTGTTGTGATTTGAGAGAACCCGGAAACTGCGGCAAAGCATAGTTGAATGCAAAAATGATACTTGCAAAAATAACTATTATTAACACTACGACTACACCTACAATCTTTCCCCAGCCCAAAACATTTCCCCTGATTCATTCATGCAAAAGAAAATTTAAATCTTTGCACATTAGGTTACTTGAACTTGAAAACTTTATACGACGATCTTCTTCCTCAATACTAGGCTATTCTTACTCGAAGTAGATTTGAGACATATCTTCAACGTAAATTTTCGGAAGGATGCACGCAGCGCTCAAGAGGCTTCTGCAAAAGCGGATCGAATATCAAAGGAGCGAGCCAAAGGAAAAGTTTTCACTATTTGGGAACCTGGAACAACTAATCCAATTCTAATATGCGAACAAGGTGCGAAACTCAGGGGAATTGACCTTGAAATAGCTGCCGCAGATGCAGAATATTCGTGGGAAACCGGCTGGGTGCCACTTCGGGCAACACCGCTAGCCAAAACCGCCACGTCTTCAAACTGCTGCACACCAGACATTCGACCACAAGAGAGTTGCTATAATTGCGGCACCTCAAATAAGGTAGTTAAGTGCCCTGATTGTACAAGATTCGTTTGTGAAGCATGTGGAGCCCTCTGCAAAAAGTGCCAGAAACTGTTTTGCATTAATCATTGCAAATATACAAGTAATGGGTGGCTTTGTGACAAATGTTCAAGTGAACAAGAAAAGCTCTTCTGAAAAAATTAATCCGAATTCTTCTGCGTGACAGCCTCAACGATTTAGACTAATTGGCAACACCTATCGACTAGACATCATTTTGTAGTCATTTTCACTCAGTTTCTGATTCACTATGATAGATTTCGATTCGGAACCGTTGCCCCGTACGCACAATCGTGCCACTCGAAACCCAAGTTTCATAATTTTCCCAGAAAGGTTGTTCTCCGTATTTGTGTTGGAGCATCTGTTGCCACATGCACCATGAATAGGCAAGATTTTCATTGCTATTCCAAGCAGACGGGGTTAAAGGATTGGACGTAATCTTCACATTCTTAGAAAATTGACCGTCCCATGCATATTTCAGAATCTCGTTTATATCCTGAGATTCCAAATTATCGCCAGTATGTCCAATTAGAATTCTGATCGCAGCTCTATCTCCGTTTTTAGGTAGCCAAACAGCTTGTGCAGGTCTGATTTCACCACCGCAATTTGGACACTTTCCAGGTCCAACGTCGCGGCATTTTTCACAGAAAACCATATGGCATTGCGAGCATGTAGTTCCAAGCCATTGTTCCCAGCCTTGCCCATCAGCTTCAGAAAAACCCGAACTGGACAATCCCGCTGACTGCAAATCATTCAATACGTTTCCTATGAGTTTGAGCGCACTTTTGCATTTTGAACAGACTACTCTCCTTCCGGTTTGGCTCATAACAATCCAAAAAGTGGTTATAGCCAAACGTATATTAGATTTGCCTTGTTACGGCAAGAGAAAATTAGCGCTCCCACTCAGCACAGGTCAATCGTAAAGCTTTTAACCGTTCAAATTAAAGGATCAAACACACAGTTTTCAACTCCCTTGTACCTGCCACCAGGGCAAAAAAAGCGCGGCGCATCAAGTATACCTATCGCGAAGATGCGCAAGATTTAGTGTGAGGATTGCTATGTGGTTCAGATGCAGTTTAAACAAACAAACGGAAAATGTGCGTAATCTAAACAAAGCAACCGGTTATGCGGAACATATCTTTGAAAACTCTATACACTTGAGTGGCAACATGATTGTTTTTTATTCCTTGAAAAATTTTCAATATCCGTTAATAGTTATTGAGTACTTATTTTCTTTTTGCGTTCCAGTTTTACCTCTTCGAGTGCTATTTCAAAGTTGAAGGGTTTCAGGGTTATTTTTTCATTCGGATTGAGAATTTCTTCAAAAGGGATCGAATTTATCAAGGTTTTTTGCCGCTTCAGAAAACAACGCCTTTACATTATCAGTATTATTCATGTTAGACCAACAGTTACACCCAAATAATAAATTGGCAAAATCTATCGAAATGAATCGGGCTCCACATTCCTTTGCCATAGCCGCTGCTAAGAGCGCTTTTCCAGTTCCTGAAGGCCCATTAAGCAAGATACTTATCGTGTTGCTTTTCACACCAAATTCAGGTTTTTCAACAGAAACCCAAGGGGACAAGGCAATACGACGTAAAGTATTCTTAACTTCTTCAAGTCCCGCTACATCATCAAACGATGTAGGAGGATTGACAAATTGGGTAACATCCACCATCTTTGGAGGCTCTCCTGCCTAAGTTGTGCCGTATGCGTTTTATAAGAGCACCTGCATGAAGAAATTATCAAGTAATAAATCTAGCGTGCTCTTCGAGACAAGCTTTGCCTTTGTGATTATGCCATATCGGGCAGATGACTGTATTAAAGCCTTCAAAAATCCGGGGACCTGAGGGAAAGGTAGCTGAAAGCTTATTTATCCAAAATGTACACCCAATTATGAGGAGTAGCAGCATGTCCAACAGTAGGAGCATTACCAGTCAAGAGTGGGACGACCTTCATCCGTTACCAATAAAATGTGACATGAAGAAACTCAAAGCGGAACAGTTAGACATGTTAAAGAAAATAATTAAAGAAAAAAATCCAAACATGACCGATGATGAAGTCTTAAATGACGCTAAAGAGACGATTGTTTTTTCCGCCTTGGAAGATTCTATATATTTTGTAGGAAAACATTTCCCGCAACTTTCAAGCGACAGCGATATTGCAAGGTTTCTTCAGAAGGCGAGTCTTAGAAGAGATCTACACAAGCTATTCATGTACGATGATTTTCCGTTTGATGCAAATTGTAATTATTCAGGTGATTTCAAGGTACTACAAGCCGAGTTGGTCAGAGATTGGGTATGCGAGACTCGGGCGAAACTCGAAGACAGAGATTGTTTTATCGACGGAACCGCTACACGTGATAGTCTTCAACGCGATGTAAAAAAAGTTAGGCAGATGATTCAGCTAGATAAGGTGATTAATGAATTATTGTCTGCTAAGTTGGTGTCTTCAAACTCCAAAAAGGAGAGTTGAAAACCAGGTTGTTACGCGTTAAAGTAATCTAAAGCAAGTTTACTTCAAACGAGCTCTTATCTATAATTAATGTAAACGGGCAAGAAGGTATTCCAAAATCTTGGGTTATAGTAGGAAGCTCTATCAGGTTTAGCTTATCATCAGGAACTATAAGAAATAAACAAATAATATTCTGGCTGCTTGTCTCTATGCCGCCAGACTCTGGACAGAATTCTTAAAAGCTTTAACCGTTGACTACAAGAGCATGTTGTCGTTGCAAGTGCGTACCTGTGTGTCTGACATAATGTGCGTCTTGTATACTGAATCCGAACTTGAAATTTTAGCTCATAAGATGAACATCAAAGCTGCAATTTACAGCAAATTCGGTCATGCTATGGATATCACTGCGCAAATCCTAGATGCTGATGGATTAAGATTTATACAAAAAGTCGTCCAAGATGCCCGAAAATTAAACGTGCAGAAAGGTTTTGTTTCAGAAATTGTTTTGGAAAAGCTTGCTGATTTAGAAAGGGCACTAGCGACATCCATGTTAATCGCTATAGATGAAAAAGGGATGGTTTCATCTGTTACCCCGGAGTCAATAAAACCGAATTTATTTGAAAAGCAATATTTTCTCTACACTGAAATGCAGAAGCGAGAGTTCACCTTAACAAATCAACAATTTGACAAAGCTTTAGATACCTACAGAACTAACCCTGCTGGGGCATATCCGCTTATCAAGATTTCTCTGGAAAGCCTGATGCAGGAAATCCTAAAGAGAAAAGGAAGAACACCTCCGGATAGCTTTGACGAATCCATAAAACAGTTGGCTGAGCTTGGGATACTCAAAAATGACGAAGAAATAAAATCTGTTGACGCATTGTACGGAATGCTGTGCTATTATGGATCTCATCCTGAGTCCGTTACAGAGGAGGTCTCCAGCTTTCTGTACTTGTGGACGATAAATTCGTTTACTTTTGTTTTGAAGCGTTACGAGTTGAGCAAAAGCTAAATTCATAACGAAAGAATAAGAGCTGAAGAGAAAGTTGACTGGAAAACGTGGATTCTTTGATAGGTTGATCGGAAAAAACCTATAAAAAAACTTTAGTGCCCATAAAAAGAAAAGAGGCGTCAATGAAGATCGTGATTTCAGTTCAGTCAATTAAGGACAGAATAGAAAAGCTAACCAGAGCTCAAGTGGAATTAGACCGCGAGAACCCTCAGTCGGAAAACAAGCTTTCAGACTGGGTAAAAACAGATTGAAAGATTATAGAATAAAGATAGAAATTAAAAGATCGTTGTACACTATTTTTTTGGCAAAAGTTCAGAAAGCTCAGCAGTCGCTACACACAACGTACTATCAGCCCCACCGTAGTAAATCAGAAGTTGACTGTCCATCATAACTTGCCCACAGCTGAAAACTACATTAGGAACTTTTCCATAGCGTTCATAATCTTCAGTCGGCGTTAGAATTGGCTCTTCAGAACGATAGATAACCTGTTCAGGGTCATTCTTATCAAGCAGTGCAACACCTAAGGAGTAAACTCTATCCACACTCACTCCATGATAGATTAGAAGCCAACCCTCATTCACTAAAATAGGTGGGCCCGCAGCCCCTACTTTCCAGGAATCCCAGCTTTTGTCTCGTGGACCTAAAATATATTTTAAGTCGTACCATCGGCGCAAGTCGTTGGAACGTGCGATGCAAAGGTCAGGTTCTAGTCTGTGAAACATTACATATTCGCCGTTGAACTTCTGTGGAAATAGAACAGCGTCTTTATTGTGGATTCCTGGGAAAGGCATAATCCTTTCACCCCATTTCCATCTTCTAGCCAAAAAATCATCTATGTTTATGTCTGTTAAGGCAATTTGGTAGACTTGGTGTTGAAAATGGTTTCCAAATGCTGTGTATGCCATTATTAATGAATTGCCAAATAGACTTAGCCTTGGGTCCTCGCAACCTTGATTTTCCATGTCATTTGAGGGACTGAAAACTGGTAAAGGAGAACGTTCATCTATGTTATAGCCATCAGAAGAAGCTGCTAGACCTATACGTGAAATATTATCTGTGCCCATCGCTCTATACAGAATATGGACGCGATTATTGGCAGCGAAGGCTGCTGCGTTGAAGACCAAACTTGATTCCCAAAGGTGAGTTCCTATAGGCTCCAGAATAGGATTATGAGCATATCTTTTCACATTTTTGTCCCCGCGTCGTCTTTCTTTTACCGTTAAAGTTCGCAAATATCATTTAATAATTGTCTAACCGATATTAGCCCCACTAGTTTTCCATCTGAGGTCGTAACGGGTAAATGCCGAATTTTATAAAGCTTAATGATTCTCTTTGCTTCTAGAAAGGTGGAGTCTTCATTAACAGTAAAAGGATTTTTAGTCATAATTTTTTCTATCGTTGCATCTAAAGGCAAATCTTGTGCTACGATTCTAATGGCATCACGCTCAGTAAAGATGCCTATACAATGTTGGGCATCGTCGACAACTACCACGGATCCAATGTGTCTTTTGAAAAGAAGGTCAATTACCTCTTTTGCGGGGACGTTTCCGTATGTTGTAACTACATCTTTTAACATTAAATCCCGAGTCATCATACCGATTGTTCTCCAGCCTTAATCCAAAGTTCCGAACTAATAAATGATGTGAATCATAGTTTCACAATTAAAAGGTTGCAACTATCATGGTTGGATCGGTTTTCTTAAATTATTCTTTATGAACTGTGTTTTTTAATTCTTCCAAATTTAGCCTAGCTTGCAGATAAGATAGTGTGGCCTCTGCGCCTTTGTTCTGGTTTAATCCTTCCGGTGTTATACCGTCACAGCAGCTCCCGTTTTCTGGATCATATAACGTTAAGCCTTTTAGGTTTCCACCCAAGAACCATTCAAATGCGTCGTAGGCTGCTTGAAGGTAAGCTTTTTCGTTGGTGTTTCTGAAAGCAGCTATTGCTGCTTCTGTCGTACAGGCTGCTTCAACAGGTTGTTGGTCGTAGATTGCTCGGTTTGATCCTCGTTTATACCAGCCGCGGTTTCCTATGGGAACAAATACCTTATTTATTGTTTGGGTATTCATTAGAAATTCAAAGGATTTGGCGGCTACTTTGAGGTAGCTATTTTCTCCAGTGGCTTCGTAGGCTAAGAAAAGTGAATGGGGTAAACGTGCATTGCAGTATGTTAAAAAGGATTCAAACCAGTCCCAATCATTGGAAGATTCCAATTCAAATTGCCTCTTGAGCTGATCAGCTAGATTAATGATGTTTAGCTTTGACATTTTTGTCCTCGGGATAAGCTTTCTGATAGTGAAACAATCCTATGATTGAGTATGCTTTTGCTCGTGGGGAGGTAAAATTTGAAGCCCATTTGAAAATGTTATCAAAAATTTCTTTAGAGATAAGTTTTGTTGCTTCTGGCAATTTTGAATTTATGCAGTAGCCGCATGCCCAGATAGTTCGCCCCATGCAATCTTCTGAGCCTATTTCGTCTATGAATTTACGGTCGTAGCCAAGAAAGTTGCGCATTTTGCCGTCAGTTCTTTGCATGTAAAATAATAGACCTAGGTAAGTGTTAATCAGTTTCAAAACGCTTGTATCATTAAACAGCATGAAGTAATTTGTGCATGCAATTAATGCTCTAGCGTTGTCGTCTGTTGCATACCCTTCTTTTCTGTTAGGTGTTGAGAATTTTGAATGCTGGATCATCCCCAAATCGTCTGTAAGTACTCTTACAAAATCTAGTTTTACTGGAAGAGTTGTCAACTTGGGCTCACTCGACACTCAGTTATTTTTTTAATGAGGGTTACGTATTTCTTTGCTACATTTTTCCAAAGGAAGCGTCTACTATATTTGTAAGCTCTTTTTTGAATCTCACTTCGGAAATTTCCATCTAAAAGTTTGTCAATGCCTGATGCAATTGATGTAGAGTCCTTAAATTTGCACAATATTCCTCTATCATTAGCCAGAACTTCTATGGCGTGGTAATATGGGGTAGAAATCACCGCTTTTCCAGCTCCAAGGGCATAGATAAGGGCGCCACTGCTGATTTGGTTTGGGGAGATGTAAGGGGTTAAGTAAATGTCGGTTGCTTGAAGAAACTTGATTAGTTCACGTTTGGTAATGAACCTGTTTGTGAATCTGACGTGTTCTTCCAATCCGAGTTCACCGACAAGTCTTGTGAGTTGATTTCGGTATTTTTCGCCCTCCTGTTTTCTTACTTCAGGGTGAGTTTCTCCGATGATGAGATAGATTATTCGAGGTTCTTTTTTAATTACCTCAGGTAGAGCTTGAATGGCGTATTCGATTCCTTTGCCGCTGTTTATTAGCCCAAATGTGGATGCAACTAGACGTCCCTTTAGACCCAGGGATTCTTTGATTGCCATATTGTCTTTGTTGTTTATGTTTGGACAACCATGTGGAATAACCACGCATTTCTTGGTGGATATCCCTTGGTGTTTTAGCATATCGATTGCTGCGTGAGCAATTACGATAATTGATTCGCTTTTTTCAGTTATGTATTTTAGGACTTCAATCTCTTTTGGGTTAAAATCAGGTTTCACGGTGTGTAGGGTTGTTATGACTGGTTTTTTGACTTTGTCTAGGAAGAGTGTGATGTACTCACCATTGTCGCCTCCGAAGAGGCCGAACTCATGTTGAACAACTAACAATTGTATATTTGAAGAGTTAACGTATTCAGCAGCCTTAACGTAGTCTTTGGCAACGTCGCGGTCTATTTTCCATTTTACACATCTTTCGTAATCATAAATCGCGCCTTTTTCATTTATCGCAATGATATACGGCTTAGATCCATCTAAATTACTAATAGAATCGACTAAGTTTTTTGTGAAGTTTGCAATGCCGCACTCTCTTGGGGGGTAAGTGCTAAAATACCCTATGTGTTTGGCTTTGGTATCCAAAACAGGTTCTTTTGTCATTTTCATATTAGTTCTCTTTTTCTTATCTTTATTTATCCAAAAATTACTCCTCTGCAATCGTTTGGAAGCGAGTGTTTAATTCCAATCAAACTTTCAATTTCAGTAATGAAGTAAATTTAGGAAATACTCTGTTTGAGGCTCTGCAGTATTGCTTTGCCTCTTTCAATATTTCCATAGCGACCGACCTTTATGTTTGTTTTGCAATATTAAATGCCGTTTTTACCTGAAGGACGTTAAAATACTCTTTTAGTTTACTGATGGGGGTTGGTTTTCTTAGTCTTAAAAGAAGGAAACGGCATCAGAAGATTAGTTTAGACTTTTCACAGCTCCCCGTAGAGTTAGTTGTGACTGTATTACCCCAGTCAACTAACTTAATATCTTAATTTGATGTTATATTTATCGAGCAATTATGTTGAAGGAGACCTGTTTGAAAAGGAAAATAAAAGTCCAATGTACCTGCGGCTACATTTTTGATACATTCAATGATTGTAAAGCCGCCATAATAGCGGTGAGGTCGCATTTTGAATCCTTTCATAGGGATTTTCTTCCTTTCGGAATTACTGACAAAGAAGTATTAGCTCTCATAAACAAAGGAAGAAGATATGTAAAACAAAAAGTTAGTTTAAGAAATTTTAATTAAAAAAGATTTAAGTTTAGGGCTTGCAGTTCTGCGAGTTTTTGAGCCAAACCATGAACCCGTTGCTCACCAACAGTTTTTGGCTGCTTATTACTACTTTCCTTAGTGAAACACCGTTAACCATGGCTGAATTGTCGATTTTGCAGACATAGATCTTGTTTCCGTCTGTTTCAACGGTTACCTTAGCCAGAACCATTTTGTCGATTGAAGAAGATTCAGGCGGAGCCCTGTCAACTTCCATTTTTGACCCCTCGGTAATCATGTTGAAGCTTGTTCCAGCATCTCCGACTGGAGGGACGGGGTCAGTCATGTTTTCATCGTATCTTATCCAGACGAAGAGGTCTCTTGTCTTGCCAACTTCTTTTACAGTGTATTTCTGGTTTAGATTGCACACCAACTGTTTTGGTAACACTATTTCTCGTCCGTAGCCATCCAATGCAAAGCCTTCGCTCAATTGTATGATGCCTGCAGATTTATCGGCTGTGACTTCAAGTCCGTTCACCACGCCCTCACCAAAGAGCGTTCGGTTTATCAGTCTCTGCTTGTTGATGAAATAATTTTGCTCTGCCTGAAAATCTGCTAACGTCAAGATTTTTCCGAAAAAAAAGTTATTGCGTTTAAAAAGTGAGAGAGGGATCGTTTTATTATTTCCGCGGTTTTGCACATTTTTATTGAGCTTGATTGCGCGCTTCAAAGATAGTCATCCTATGTACCACATTAGTCATATTTCGCATAATACGTTTTTGTTTTCTTTGCATGCGCCCATTTGTTCGCTTAATTATCTTGCGCATTAATTATCTTGTTACATACTTGAGATTTTAATGATGATTTCTCGGAGTACTCTATCATTAAAGTTTCTTAAAGTCTAAAATGAGTAAACGACTTTGAAGTGGACCCCAATATTTTCGTGATCTGCATACTTTTTAATATGAGAAATACCAAATACCAACTAGTCACTTAAGATGGTGGAAAAAAATGAGCGAGAAACCTCCTACTAAAAGTTTAGTTGATAAGCTACCAGACGGTTTAAAAAAGAACCTTTCCCCTGGCGAAGAAGTTATCAGTACCCTCAACAGCTTCGTAATAGCTGAACGAACAAATTACATAATACTTACGAACATCCGCCTTATCTACTTCGACGAAAAACATTTGGGTCGATACGACTTCAAATCCTTACCCTTGCAGAAGGTACTTCAAATAAGTGCGCATAAAGGCGCAATTGTGTGGGGAGAAGTTTCGGTTAAAATGGAGGACGGTACCGGTTATACCGTGGAAAGAGTAAGCCGAAGCGACATGGCAAACTTCATAGATGCATTAGAAATTGCATACAATAATATCGCGGTTGAACCGGTGTCGATTGCACATAAAGGAGAATTGCTTGGCATATCGGATTGGGAGTTCAACAAACCTGCAGAGATGGTTTTTAGGCAGAACCCTTCTATTCAGTCTCAACCTGCTCAAGAGCCATTAGTTCAGCTGAAAATGAGGTTTATTAAAGGAGAAATATCTGAAGAAGAATACAAGGCTAAACTTCGGGTGCTGCAGGAAAAATAAACGCATGCAAAGTTGTATTGGTTAAATCTAAATCCAACCAAAATTTTCTTCTTCCAACTTACAGAATCATCGCTATTGCTGGATAGTTAGTTGTAAATAAGAGGCTAAAAAAACGGAAGCCTTGAGAGCTTCAATAGACTTTTAAAATCTAAGGAACGATTGTAGCAGCTCATCGGAATCAAAATAGCCTTATTTTCGGTTACGAGGGCAAATGCAACGTTTGTTGTAGTATAAAGTTACACACGCTAGTTTATGACTGGTGTAAAAGTACTTTATGTTAGTCTCGATTTTGTTCGTGGCTCTTGAAATTAGACTGTGGGAAATAATCATGAAGCCTAGTCTTTATTTATTTAAGAGGGAAAGTGGTCGGTCAGAATACTCAATGAAAACGGAAGTTCAAGTAGTAGTGGTGGATTTGGACAAATCAAAAAAGTATCCTCAAAATTTTGTCTGCATTCTGCCCCAAACATCGATATCACGGGGAAAAACCTCAAATGTTTTCAGCAAGGTTTTTGGACAAAATAGCTTGGAAGTTGCTAAAAAACTCTTGCATAGAGCTTTGAAGAGAGAACAAGATGACGATATCAGAAAAGAGCTTCAAACACGGTTGAAGACGCTTAAAACTTACCCTAATCAGAAAAATATTTATGTTGTTTGAGAAATTTTAAGTCCAAGCAGCCGCACAATTAGGTAAAAATCAAGATTTTTATACTCAGGCATCGATTGTTTATTGTGAGGCAAGAATTAAGTGTCAGTAATTAAAAGAAGACCAAAAGACGCGAATAAAGCGCTCATATCCAAAGCCTTAACAGATGTCACATTTAGAAAACAACTTGAGACTGAACCAGCCAAAGCATTAGGCATCAAGACAGTTACTCCCGCTAAAGCAAAAGAAATAACCAAAGTCCTAGCCACTCTAAAGGAGATTGACGCAAAAATCAACGGTCTTGCAGATGAGCTTCTCTGCGCGAATGGCGGTCCCTGCGGCATAGCTTAAATGGGGAACTGCTATTCTCCACTTTTTTACATTTGAAGGTAAAGACTTTGTTTTTAACTCGGAATTAATGGCGCTTACTCGAAGCTCGAATAATAAAGAACTTGTTAATCAGGTGCCAGATCAAGAATTTCTAAACCGTTCGGCATCAAATAATCACTTAGTCAGCATGAATGTTGTCGAGAAAGAAGCGGACGATTATCCTACAAGTCGAGTAGAAATCATGGTTAATGCTACTCAAAAATGCAATTTGTCGTGCCGATACTGCTTTGTGGGCGCAGGCAAATTTGATTATGGCAAGAAGTACCGGAAAATGCTTCAGCCTAAAACTGCTCGATTACTCATAGAAACTCTCCCCGAGAGATTGCCTTG
Source organism: Candidatus Bathyarchaeota archaeon (assembly GCA_963725715.1). Lineage (GTDB taxonomy): Archaea > Thermoproteota > Bathyarchaeia > Bathyarchaeales > Bathycorpusculaceae > Bathycorpusculum. Next base: position 4,772 of record CAVRZF010000008.1, on the reverse strand, counting down.
GGCAAAACATTTTTGTATACACTTCTATGGTGGTGAACCTCTCCTTAATTTGGATGCAATAGAAGAGGCGGTAGACGCTGCCCTGCCAAAAGGCAAATTGTTTTCCTTTGCAGTTACAACCAACGGCACAGTTAGCTCCAGGAGAGCGCTTTCCGTTTTAAAGAAAGGGCGTTTTAACGTTATTTTAAGCATCGACGGTCCAGCGCAGATACATGATGAACTGAGAAGAACAAAAAAAGATCGACCTACACATAAAAAGGTACTAACGTTCCTTGAGAAAGCAAAAGCCCAAAACCTCTACGTGCGTGGCTCAAGCGTAATAAGAAACGGCTGGTCACTCCAAGAGGCAACTAAATATCTTAAAACGCTTCCAGTTGACGCTATCAAAGCTCAAGCAGTAAGATTACCAATCAACAATCCGCTTGCTTTAGATGAAAAACAAAAAAAGAAGTACTTTGAAGATTTAGAGATTGTAGCAACTCAAACTGTTGAGCAAATTAGGGAAAACAAATATCCAAAAGATGACCGTTTTAGCAATCGTGTTCTTCAAATTCTAAGCCGCAAAAGACGAGGTTCTTTTTGTGGTGCTGGAAAATGGACTTTTGGTATGGCAAGTGACGGAACAATTTTGCCCTGCGTTCTTCTTGCGGGGAAAGAGGGTACTGTTTTAGGTAACATAAGCGACAAGGGCGAGTGGGTAAAAGGAGGCTTGAAATGGGCATTTGACCATCAGCCGAGAACAACTTGTCAAGAGTGTTGGGCGCTGCCTTTATGTGGGGGTGGATGCCCATCTATGCTTTCGGTTTGTGGAGATGACGAATGTGAGCTCGTTCGTAAAAACTGTGAATTGGCTCTGGGCATTTATGGATCGTTTTTAGATAGGCGGGAAGACTTGCTGGTTTTGGCGGGGATATTCTAAATGCAAAAGAAAGAAATTAATTTTTTAGGAAGAACCATTAGCTTTGATCCGGAAACGGTAAGTCCAGCTCTGTTAGATGAGCAAAAATATCCTGCTGTCTCTTCTTTGGCGCTAGATGTCACTGGAACCTGCAATCTAAAATGCATCTATTGCGCGGAGTCCAGCACCATGCCAGAAAGGCAGCCAATCAGCCCAGAAAAATTAGATATGGCATTGCAGGCACTATTTGCCTGGTCGAAACCTAAAAGTGCTATTTCTATTCACCTCGGGAGCGGTGAAGCGCTTCTAAGTGCGGAAATTGTTAGAGAAATTGGCCAGAAATCAAGGCAGATGGCAAAAGCTCAGCATCGGGCTTTATCGCTTTATCTGACGACCAACGGAACTTGCCTAAACAATCAGGTTATAGACTGGTTAATTGAAGATCAATGGAATGTAAAAGTAAGCATAGATGGAGACCAAGGGGTTCACGATGAGAATCGCAAGTACAAGTCTGGCAGAGGAACTTACAGTGAAGTAAGTAAAGCTGTTGCCGTTCTTGCCCAGAAAATTCCTGAGAAGTTTAGTACAACCTCGGTTCTCTGCAGAGGCGTTGACCCTTCAAGAGTTTTCTATCACATAGCATCATTAGGTGTTAAGAGAATTGAACTGGTGCCAGTTGCAGCAACCAAAGACTCCACTTTGCAGTTGAATAAAAGTGACCTTGAATCCTACCGCAGGTTCATAGCGGATTATGCCCAGAAGTTAGCAGACGGCAAAACGGTTCCAGTAAACATACGCTTTCATAACCGCCTCCTACGCGTCTTAGGATACAAAAATAACCGTACACCATGCGGGGCAGGACGCAACTTCTTTGCCTCTGGTCCAACAGGGGAAATCTATCCTTGTTTTCGATTTATTGGTATTGAAAAATATAAACTCGGAGACTTAACGGGAATAAGTAAGCAGCGAGTACAAGACTTCATTAAGAGTTCTGGCAGACCATATGAAAAGAGAGAAACTTGCCTTGAATGTTGGGCTGCCCCCTTATGCGGTGGTCCCTGCTTTGCCTGTACAGACCTCTTTGGCTTAGGTTCGCCGCTTCCACAATTTTGTGAAATGACTCTGGCAGAGAGCGAGGCAGCTATTTGGCTTGTTGATTTTCTTAAGGAAAATAACCCTGAGGAGCTGGTTAGACTTATGGGTGCTGGATTTCTATGGGACACCGCCTAAACGTAACTTTGGTTAAGCCACCTGAGCAGTCCTCGCTAAACTTTGGCTGTTTTAGCTTGGCGGTTTTAGCTTCAGCAATTGAAGATATTGCTAATGTAAAAATCCTCGATGCCACAAACCTCAAACCTGAGAAAGCTGTTCAAAAGATTCTGTCGTCCAGACCTGACATTTTAGGTATTACAGCGATGAGCGTTAGTTCAGTTGAGCCCATCTGCAAACTAATTAGGTTATTACGAAAAAATGGTTTTCAAAGTAAACTGTTAGTGGGTGGTCATGGAGCATCAGTATTACCGCAACCCGTTCTTGAAAGTGGCGCCGACGCTGTCGTATATGGCGAGGGAGAACAAACCCTGCGGGAAGTTATCCTTCAAGGAATTTCTGATAATACCGCTGGCCTGGTTATGATGCGAGAAGGCAAGATTCTAAAGACCGCCTCGAGAAGGCTGCTTGATCTAGATACACTTGTCATGCCCGCAAAAAAGTGGATTTCCACGCCCAAAGATGCCCTTTACCTCTTGGAAACAAGCAGAGGTTGCCCCCATAGGTGCAGGTTTTGTGAAACAAGCAGTTTTTTCAGAAGTACCTGGCGTTCAAGGTCTCCAGAGAAAGTTGTCAAAGACATTGAAACTCTAGTAGATAAAGGCGCTTTGATAATACAGATCACCGACGATAACTTTACAGCTAATCCAAAGCGCGCAATTAAAATATGTAATGAGCTTGAAAATCGCAATCTGCCTCTTTTCTTTGTTTTCTCCGCGCGTTCAGACGACCTCTTAAGTAACCCAGAACTCATTCCTTCATTAGCGAAGGCTAAATTTCTTCGGGCAGCGATTGGCGTTGAGACTCCTGATGAAAAAATAAGTCAGCAAATAGGCAAAGGCATCAGTTTAGAACAGCATAAACTTGCTTTTGATGGCTTGAGAAAAGCTGGCATTTACACAGTTGCTTCCTTTATTGTTGGCCTACCTGAGGAGACAGAACAAACACGGAAAAACTACGTAAATATCGCTTGCGAACTTGCTGACTCCGCTACGTTTGTTCCATTCTTACCGCTTCCCGGAACTGAAATGGCCGATAAAGCTAGTTCTGCTAAGCCTCAACCATGGAGCGTAGAGTGTGCAGCCAAGCTTACAAGACAGTTTAGGCAAAATCCAAAGAATATAGAGCGCCTACTTCAAGCAGCACAAAAACCATCAATCCGAGGAATACTGGCTAAAAGAAGCCTGCAAAAAAGAATTGCTGAAAACATACTAGACAACCAAGTTAAAGAAAGAATAAACCAAACAATCTATTAGATAAATTCAGATTCAAAAAGCAACTCCGTAGTTGGCGTTCTGCTTGGAACCAGTTTGACCCTGCTGGCTACTATAGCAATTCTTACTTTCGCAATTGGTATCTCAGAAGTATTTCTCGTTAGCGTCTGCATGGTAGCTTTCAGTTCCCTTCAAAGAACACCAATGGGTGCAAACCAGCCATTAGGCGTGGTCATAGGCATTATTCCAATGTTTCCCGCTCTGCTACTTCCAATTATATTTCCCGCATATGCTATAATCGTTGACTTAACAATTGCAGCCATCACATTGCTTGCTTCAACAGCACTATTACTATCTATTGGCCGCCTGATCCGCAGAGAAAAACTACTACCCTAACCCTTCTTTATTGAAATGCTACAACTTAGAGTCCTGAAAAAACCGATTTTTGGCTGGTGACAAATTTATATTGATGGACGCTTATTAACTCCAAAACTATGGGAAAGTGAGCACTAAATTTGTCTTCTATTTGCGACTTTTTACATGAGCAAAATGGTATTTAGGGAGGGAAAAGCTTGGAAAACGAACATTTTCCTGGAATAGGTGAAATTCGGGAATTTCAGCAGGGTAAAAAGCGGCGTTTCAGCAACAAAACGGGGCGTTCTGGGGCAAAAGAGGCGTCTTATCGCAAGGTTTCTGTCTATACTAAAAGTATGGATCGATACGCAAAGGAAAGAGAGCGAAGACGACAGGTGCGGCTTTTAGCTGAGAAAGGACATACCCAAAAGCAGATTGCAAGTGAGCTAGGTGTTTCTACGCGGACCGTTAAGCGCGACTGTGATAAAATACGTTCATACGTTAAAGGTCAAGCCCGCAAAGAAATTAGGCAAGTTGCCGATGAGCAGCAGCAAGAGTTCAAGCAGCGAATTGAAGAATTAACCGTCAATAAAAGGCTTAAAATTCTCAAGCAAGACATTAAGGAAGCAACTAAAAAGGCGCGAGCAATGCAGAGAAACATTAAGCGAAAAGAGTTGAAACAGCAAAACGTTCATCAATCAGATTACATTTTTGATCTCGATTATCCAACGTCCGACGGCTTCCCACGTGTAACTGCTCCCCCAGAAGGCAGCTTTCCCCTGTCAGAAGGAATCAGCATGAAGTTTTATGCAATAAAGAACGGCGAAAAAAAAGAACTACTCAACATCACCCTTTCAACAAAGACCACCTCTCCTTTCCACTAACTTGATCCTGATTCATAGATTGCAAAATCAAAAAGTGCCAAAACCTAAGGCTCGTTCTCTGGACAGTCCGGTTCATCAGAAATAAGCCAGTTTTCCTTTTCCCTCAGTTCTCAGCTTAGTTTAGGCTTGTAGACTTGGGCTCTATAGACCGTG
>CAVRZF010000007.1:0-40632 GCA_963725715.1 Candidatus Bathyarchaeota archaeon | reverse complement strand
GAAGACGTTGTAGGGTACAGTGACGTAGTTTCCTTCTGCGTCGCGTTCAGTTAGTAATGCGTAGCTACCCCGTTTGTATCCCGCGTTTAAAAGTAGCTGTATTGCTTTTGCATCGTCGTTGTTTTGTGTGTATAGGTCTGCCTCATCAAGTAGAATTGTTGCGGAAGTGTTGTTGCAAGTTCGGAAGAGCGCACTTTTGGTTGCGCATGCAGTCATTATTGCTTTGTGGCATAAGCGGTTTAATACTTCGAGTCCACGTGTTTTTCCTGAGCGTTTTGGTCCGTCGAATAACACATATGGCGTTGTATCAGTCAGTTCCATTATCCAACTATGCATTATTGCTCCTGTGAGTAGGTAGTATTGCTCTTCACATTTTAGTTGGATTCGCGGAAGTAGGTACTGGAATATGGCGTTTGTTAATTCTTCTTTTGTTCCGTATGGTTCTGGTGGTGGAATTGGCATCCAAATTTCTGGTTCTTCCCTGTCGTCTTTTTCTTTTTTCTTCGTAGTTTTAGCCGTTGCTTCTTCGTTCTCTTTTTTCTGCGGTTTCTCTGTGACATATCCGAGCGCGTTTTCAACCATCCGTTTAACGTCTGCTTCATCCATTGGTGGTTGGCAAAGTTGGTTCCACCTGAGCATTTCGGCAAGCGCTGTTGCATAGTCGAATTTTTGGACTCCGACGAGAAAAGTCGCGTATTTTATGCCTTGTTGGTGTCGTGTTCCTTTGGGAACGCCCTCTCTCATTTGCTCATAAGTGATTGGTTGTTTAGCGTCTCTGCCTAAGTACGGCGTGACTGCTTGCATAAAGTCGTCGTGTTCCATTCGTGCTATCGGAATGTTCTGAGTGATTGTGTAAACGCCTGTTTTCTGTTCTCCCGTTTCAAGGTCTTTGTACGTTATTTCTGTGCCTGCAGCGACTAAGTATTGATTGTCTGCCCTGATTTCTCCCGCTCCTTCTTCGTCGTTGGGTATGTGCAGAGTTTTGTTTTGGATTTGCTCGCCACAAACTATGAAGTATTTATGTGGTAGTCCTCGGCGTGGGCTTGTCACCTCAAAAGTCTGAGGGAGGGTTTTGGATAGCAGGTCATACATTTCACGTTTGTCACAGTCGATGAGGACGAGGGAGTCTTTTCCGCATATACCCCAACGTGGGAAACTGTCTAAGTCCTCTGGGCTGTATAGTCGGTTTTGCCACTCTTTCTCAATGGCTGCTTTCTTGTCGTTGATTTTTAGGAATCTGTTTAGGCTTAGTTCTGCCTTCTTTGAGTCGTTGCACCAAAATCGACTGTTGCTCGTTCATGGTATCAGTTCCGTTTACAATGTTCTAGGCGTTCGACTTCGGTTCAATTCTGCGACCACAGCATGGGCATCGGACAGGATTTTCCGTTCTGGGAATCCATTTATAATGGCATTTTTGGCATTGTGTTTTTGTTATTTGCATAATCTTTTCCCATTATACATAATGATGCAAAACTTTTAAGTTAGGTAGGCGACTAATAATTCAGCGGGAAGTCAAGTGAAATGGTTAAGGTGTATGACCGCTCGAAATGGAATGCCCCAAATCCAGAAAGACGCCTTCAGATTCTCAGAGTGCTTGATGAACAATACAGCAAATTCGACGATATTCTTACACGACTGAACGAATTGCCGACGATTCCTGGAACGAAGAAGTGGAACAGAACGACTTTGACTGTTTATCTTTGGGTTATGGGGAAAGACGGATGGATTAACCACGAAGATAGAAGAAAAGCCCCTTATTTCCTTAACAAAAACAATCCCGATGCTATGAGTAAGCTCGGGGTCACCGTCAAGACGGATTAGGGGACGGGTCAACCTTCTCGATTTGAACGCAGAGCAATTCATACGGAACTGGCGTGCATCTCTGAATTTTGCAGTTCTAAACGTCATCAAAGACTACGCAATGCTCGGGAAAGCAGAAGCCAGCGGAAAGTCCTCAAGAGAAAATCCAACAAATCACCCAAGAAAATATACAAGACGTACTGGACATAATCGCTTTTTACGGGGATGTCATGGTCAAGAGAATGGCAAATCAGATGCAACGATGAAAGAAGAAAGGATAGTGGAAGTTCTAGGAGACTTGCAAAAAGAAGCGATAGATTCTACACAAAGAGAAACAGCTCATCCTTCCCTAATCGAGCGATTCAGCCGTGACCTCGCAGAGTGATTACGCATTGAAAGGCGTGAACTAAATAGATTCTACACATGAAAAGACAGTTTAACCTCATTAAAAATATCGGGGTTTAGCGTACGCTAAACTTTGCGTAATTCTGGTGGAAATACGCAAAGAAACGTTTAATGTGGAAGGTGTGTTCCATTACCTTGTTACTCGGGTTTTTGTTGTTGTGAGAAAATTCAAGGAATCATAGGAAAGGATACTGGGATAGGATAGTTTAGATGATTTTTCCCCCATTTTTCCATTGGGAAATCTGTTTAATACAAGGAAAACCACACGTATAATATGGAAGAAGAGGATAGAACAATGTCCCAAAACCTATTTTGCAGAAAGTGTGGGCACACTTGGACCCCGAGAAAAGCATCCACTCGATACCGCAGACAATGCCCTGCCTGCAATAATTGCGAGCTGGATTCGACAGACAATTCTTCTTCCAATGCAATAAACCAAACAAAGAAGCCAACAGCAAACACAAGCATTGACAACAACATCTTCGCCCAGAGAACAATTTCCCACGGTTCTTTACGACATTATGAGTTTAAGCGGTGCAAGTTCTCCCAAAGATGCCCTTAAAAAAACATTTGAACTATATCGAAAACTCGCCCAGTATAAATGGAAATACAATCTGCAAAACCCCGAAGATGCAGTCGAGTTTCTGGAAAAAAAGGTAGCAGATAATAACAAAAGAGCTGATGAAGCTGAAAAACGAGTGAAAGACGTTCTTTTGAGAGTCCAGAGTTGATTTTCCTGGAAGTGGGTGGAGACTTAGCACCCGTAAATTGGTTTGAGCAGGAACAAAAAGGGATACGAAGGCAGTTTTCTTGATTTTATTAATGAAATAGTCGAGCAATTCTACAGAGAAGCTCAGGATTGGAATTGCAAGAACCCGACGACTGAAAATCTCGCACCTTTGAATTATCAATAGCCCCAGCTTTCTCGGTGACTTTCCAATGCTAAAGTCTCGAAATTCTGGAGCAGCGTCCATAAGCTTCCAATGTAGTTCAATCTATAGTCATTGCTTCATCACTAAAGAGAAATCTTGGGTTCGTTTCTTTGTGTTCTTCAAAAACAAATGTTAAAACCCTGAAACCATGATATTAGGACATAGTGGTCTTGTGGAACTCCATGATAGTGATAAGTATGACCGTGTGGAAATGAATTTTTAAAAGCATTTGTAGTAAATCATAGCCTACTAAATGTAGATTGCTTGAGCGTACTACTGTCAGTTCTATGGTTATTTCACCTCAAGCAATTTGGATTAGCCGTTTAACTTATTACGGTTTTACAACATTATGATTCTGGAACTGGAAGAGATGACTTAAAGTGACCTCTATTTTACGATTAGTTTGAAAGGACAAATTTTAAATTTTTAATATTTATTGAAATATTCTCTGAATTTTTGAGGAATTAAGTTCACTAAGGCAGAATATAGAATATTCTGCGATTTTATTCTCTTCAAAAATTCAAAAAGCTCAAGCCTTTCAGGTGAAAGTAAACTTGCATCCTTGAACAGAAAAACTCTATCTCTTAAAATTGTCCATGTCCCATGTGCAAGTGAATTGCGAAAGTCACTGTCTACATAGGGCTTAAGTTGACTCCATGTAAGTGGAGCATTCCTCTCCATAATTGAAACGAATCTTGAGGGTTTGTAACTTTTAATATCTTTTAGATGATATAGAAAATAAACTTTAGCAGCTTCCGTATGAGCTATGCAATTTAGGACAGCAATTTGAATGTTAAGATAATATATGCTATTTTCATCAAGACCAAATTCAGCGAGTGCCTTTTGCAATCGTTCAGTTTTTTCTCTCTCTTTATTTATTTTTAAGGACATATCCAATATCGAATTAAAGTTTTTTGAAATTAGACGAACATTTTCTTGTAAAAGGTATATGGCAGCTTTTTCATCCTCATTGTAGTTCACTCTAAGTTTGTTTCGTATTCTTAACTCTTCAATTACCTTAGTAATGACTGATTCAATTTCTAACCAAAGCGCTTTGTCTCCTTCACCAAGACCTACTTTGTTCTTGTCCCAAATATCATGACTCAAATTGTTGTCCTCTGCCACGTAATATGCGCTCTCTTTATTTTTCTTTTGAGGTAATTAGGTTGAGTTATCGGATTAAGAAACAAAGACAGTATGGCAAAAGTTCACCGCAAGTTTGCGGAATCGATTGGACAAATTTGGACGGTTTTCATGAAAGACATGGAGACTTCGCCGTCGCCCTCATAGAAGATATTTAATGTGAAGTTCTAAAAAAGATGGAATGCAGAATTGTGTGGGAGATATCTCCATTTATCCCAGGTTCAAATTCTATATATATTCCTTGAAGTTCGAAAGTGTTTTATTGTCACATAGGATAACGTGGCATCAAGGGAATAATTATGGCAAAATGTCCAAAATGTGGAAAAGAAGTAAAAACAGCAAAGAAAACTTGGAAGATGGCTGGCAGACCTGACAAAACAGGAAAGCGAACAGAACTTACCATAGGTCTCTATGAATGCTGTGACAAATCTTTCCGAGAAGTCTTAGACAAGAAAAAGATTTAAACAAATAAAGATTCCATTTTCCTTTTTTTATTTTTTCTCTTATTCTTATTCAAGAGGATTTAAGTTAAAAAAACAGGGAAATGCGGGTGATATCTCCCTGAATGTTTCTACCTGATTCCATGCTATCAAGAACACATGGTTTTAGGCTTGGTTAGGCAGTATCCCCAATTGGTCTTTGTCACTCAAAGAATAGCCTTCAGAAAGGTATTTTGAAAGTTCCGCTTTATCTTCTGCATAGACCACGGCATACTCATTTGCCTTAATCCAAGACTTAACGATATGAACATACTTCAGAGTGTTGTTAATGTTGCAGTGCCTTGCAAATCTCTGACTGTCAACTATATCTTTGGTTTTGAAGTAGTGCCAGCTGATTGCGAAGTGCCGAAACGTATGGAAGTGAATCTTCAAGAAATCTAAATTACCCGTTTCTCTTGCCAGTCGCTTCTTATAATCATTAACACCATCGTTTAATCCGTCCACATTCTTGACTTCCGCAAAGATTCTCCCAGTTGCCCTCGGCAGTTGGATTAGCAAAGCAACTAATTCATCCAATACGCCGTAAGCCATAGTTCTATGTCCTTTGTTGCCAACCACAGTCAAAGTCTTGCTCTGAGCGTTTAAATCTGCCCAAGTCAACCGCCAGACTTCGCCAGCACTTGCCCCCGTTTCAACGGCAATCTTGATTCTTGCCCTTACCCTTACGCTACGCACTCGGTAAAGAAACTGCTTAACCATCTCAGGCGCTGGCACATACATCTCCAAATTGTCATATGCCCTAAAGTTAGGTCTCTTGAAAGGCGCGCCGATAAACTCAGCGTATTGCTCAACCGTGTCCAGCGCGTTGCTCTTGACCTTGTCTTTCCATTTGCCGTTTAAAATCTGCGCGGCCATGTCGTCTGGACTGCCACGCAACCGCTTGAAATAACGGATTTTTCGCTCTATTGTTGACTCTCGATTTCCTTTCACGTTAAAAAGCCAGACCGCAAACTGAACAGTCTTACCAACTTCCAGAGGTTCCGCAGTGGTGCCGGGGGTGGGACTTGAACCCACGAAGGCCTGCGCCAGAGGATCTTAAGTCCTCCTCCATATCTTAGGTGTAAATTTTTTTATCTGGCCACCTATTTAGACCTGGCTCGGATACCCCGGCACCAGCACCGTATCACATTACATTGTACACTTTAAGTTTTTTGCATGCATCTGCTTTCCTGAATGAGGTTTTTTTGAGCCCTCAGCAGCGGTTTTTTCTGCTCACATGCTTCATTTTTTAGCTTATATGCAAAACTTTGCAAACGTTACACTAGAAAAGCAACTAAAATCAATCCTCTGTGGCTCCCCCTTCCCTGTCTTTTCTGACCTCAAAATCGACCAAAAAGAGTACGTGTAAAGCTCACAAATATTATTTGATAGAAAAAAAACAATTAACAAGTACTAGTTTATTGTTGCTTCAAAGCTACAACATAATATTATATTCAATGTTGACAAATTATATTTTGCCGGTTGAGGAACACGCTCTACGGTAACATCGTACTGGCATAAGCCTGTTAGGTGTTTTCTGCGATCACATCAAAGAGACGCTGGCGCAGTGCGTTTGACAGTTGATGTGAAATAGGGTTTAGACTCAACCGGTACTTCTCACACGCTACTTTTCAGCCATATTATCTTTTTGTTTGATACTTTTTTCACCCTTTTTTAAAGGGCAATAGGAAAATCAAGTTTTGATTTATCCGCTATCCATAAACATATGTAAAGACTATTGCATATATTGGCAAAGGCATAACAAAATCTTTGTTTGTTTGGAACTCCAAGTAAGGGTTGAATGTACCCTGTCTCGCGCCAACGCCATAAGCAAAGCCACCATTAATACCACGTTTAGTTAGCCAAGTGAAAACTGCTTTTGCCAAAAACATCCCTAGGATGTGGTGGTCTAGAATGGCGAAAAAACTAAGCTTTTCTAAAATGTTTAAGAGAGCTGCTTCGCAAGTGCTTGGCAAGCCAGCGACGTCTATGTATCCCTATGTGAAGCTTGAATTGCCAGAAAGTTTTCGAGGTCAACCAATTTTTAATATTGAGCTTTGTGTTGGCTGTGGTTTTTGCAGTAAAGAATGTCCATCAAGAGCAGTAGAGATGGTTGCTTTTGGAGCTAAAAAACGTCCGCAATTAAGACTAGATAGATGCATTTTCTGCTCTCACTGTATTGAAATTTGCCCAAAGCACGCAGTCAAGAACTCAGCCAATTTTGAGCTGGCAACAACGGATAAATCCACCTTAATTATGAAACCTGAGCTAACGATTAGCGTTTAAAAAACCGGTTACTGTGCCGCTATTCAATAAACCAGTGTTTTCCCCAATTTTAGTAGTATTCAGGGCGCTGAACTAATTTTTTGGACAAGAACATTATGCTTGTTAAAAAATACCCATTTTCCCGTCTAAAGTCCTCTTTCTGCTTCATATTGCTGTATAGTGGAGCCAATATTGAGAAGTTCGTAACCGGAGTGAGACCTTGTGAGAGAGGCTGAAGACATAGAACCTCAAAAAAAGTCAACATCAATTTCGTTTAGATTATGTTATGCTTATATGTACCGACTAGCGTATTCTGTTTTCAGGAGATTGAAAAAAGATGCCCGCTATTGAAGTTGGCAGAGTATGCGTTAAACAGGTTGGTCGAGAGAACGGCAAAAAATGCGTTGTCATTGACGTAATGGACAAAAGCTTCGTCTTAGTAACAGGACCAAAAAAGATCACTGGAATAAAGCGCCGACGAGTAAACATAAACCACGTTATGCCTCTGGAAGACAAAATTGAGGTTAAACGTGGCGCATCAGACGACGAAGTAACACAAGTTTTAGAGTCAGCTGGCAAAACGCAAGAAATGACCCAGCCCGTTAAAACGGCATAATTTTAAAACTTAATTTACCTCTTATTCTTTTTCTTACATTTCAATTAGGAGAATAAACGCGCAGATGACTAGAACAAGTCCGCCATGGGAAATCAAACGCGAATTACTAACAAAAGCACAGGACACAACCAACCTAAAATACGGGCACAAACCCTCCGAGAGACCAGCCGACCAATACATAAGATACGGCACAATAAACCTTGACAAGCCAGCTGGCCCAACAAGCCACGAAGTCGCCGCATGGGTAAAAAGAATCATGCACGTAGGAAACATCGGACACGGCGGCACATTGGACCCTAAAGTAACAGGAGTTTTGCCAATCACCCTTGAAGATGCAACAAAAGTAGTTCAGGCGTTTTTGTACAGTGGTAAAGAATACGTTTGCGTAATGAAACTTCACGGTGACAGTGAGGAAGCCCTGATTAAGCAGGTGTTGACGGAGTTTGAGGACGAAATTTATCAGCGGCCTCCCCTGCGCTCCTCAGTCAAGCGGCAGCTTAGAACAAGACGCATTTACTACATTGACTACATGGAGTACAGCGGGCGTAACGTTCTTTTCAAGGTTGGCTGCGAAGCAGGAACCTACATTCGCAAACTTTGCTTTGACATAGGCGAAATATTGGGCGTTGGCGCCCACATGCAGGAACTACGCAGAACACGTTCAGGATCATTTACCGAGACCAGCAGCACAAAAGTTACCTTGCATGACGTGGCTTACTTGTTTGGGGAATGGCAACAGAAAAAAGATGAAGCGATCCTTCACAAGTTTATTGAGCCCATGGAGACAGCGTTGGCGTTGCTGCCCACGATTGTTGTTCGGGACTCGGCTGTTGACGCCCTTTGTCACGGAGCAAACTTAACGGCCCCAGGAGTGTTGCAGGTTTCAAGCAGCATTGTAAAAGGTTCGCTGGTTACAATCTTCACATTAAAAGGCGAGGCCGTGGCTTTAGCCAGAGCGTTGATATCTTCGCAAGAGATTGTGGATTTGAAGCATGGCACCGTTGCAGGGCTTGAACGTGTGTTGATGGAGCGAGGCACTTACCCGAAGGTTTGGAAGACTGGTACCGAGCATGAGTCATCCTGACCGTATCACAGAGCATTATTTTGTTTCTGAACCTAAATCAAAAGAGAGGTTCGGTCTTGTTCGAGCAGCGCTATGCGGAAAAAACTACGAGTTTTTAACTGCTTCAAGTGTTTTTTCGAAGACAAAAATAGATTTGGGCACGAGACTTCTTATTGAATCTATGGTTTTGCCAAAAAATGGCTACGCGCTAGACATAGGTTGTGGCTACGGAGCTGTCGGAATTGTTGCTGCCAAGTTAAACCCAAAGCTTTGGGTGATCATGACAGATGTAAACATGAGAGCTGTTCGCTTGGCGAAAAAGAATCTGGAGCTCAACAAGATAACTAATGCTGAAGTGCGATACGGCTTCTTCTACGAGCCGGTGCAAGACTTTAGGTTCAATTGTGTTCTGTCGAATCCACCCGTTAGCGCAGGCATGGATACGGTAAGAACAATTGTTAAGCAAGCTCCAAAAGTAATGGCGGACAAAGCCACATTCCAAATGGTTATCCGCTCTAAAATCGGCGCCAAAGCCCTGCCAGAGCTTTTCTGCGAAACTTTCGGCGACTGCGAGGTGCTTGCGAGAGAGAGCGGGTTTCGGGTGCTGATGGCGCAGCATATCGACCAAAACGCGGCGGAATAGTTTTAGCTATTTTTCTTATCTATTGGGCCATTGGCATTGCAGATGGGAGCAAACGGCAAGGAGCATTATGAAATATCCGCCAGCTTCGGGAAAACTTGCGTTTGTTTAACGAGTTATTGCAAACTGGCAGTTAGCGTTGTTTTGGCATCAGAATTTCTTGGAAATCAGGGTTTGCCGCCCCGTATTTTTCCTCTATTGATTTGTTGATGCGCAGCCAGTCATCTGCCACTTTAGGCCACGTTGGACCATTCAAAACCTGTTTTGTAATGTACTCCTTGATTGGTCCAGTACGTTTAATGACGCGTTTGCGCCAGTCTATGTCAATTAAGCCTCCTCGGCGGAGATGCTGCAGATTCTGGTAAACTCTGTCTGAATCAACCGGGAAGTTTAAGCTTCTAGAGATCCTCAATCAGAGAATCCAGCGAAATTTCGTTTTCTTGGCGAAGGCACACGACGGCAGCAATGTCCTGCACTAACCTTGCGTTCTTGCTTAGATAGAAGCCTTTTCTTCTCGGAACCAAAGCCTGCTCAATCCTGAATGCATACCGTTTGTAGAACCATCTTTTCACGATTTCTGACAGAAACAGGTAGGCAGCTATCATGAGCGCTAAGGCTAAGTAAAAGGCTGGTGGGGGTGGATAGAAATTGAATATTTGCCCGAGCCCAGTGTAGGGTAAGATTAAGGCTGTGGCGACAACTACTAGGCAACTAATCACCAAGTACTTACCGGGTTTGCTCTTGTAGAACGGTGACTTTCGTGTTCGAATGACAAATACAACCAGAGTTTGGGTGCAGAGAGACTCAACAAACCAGGCGGTTTGGAAAAGATGCTGTCTTTGTAGCTCAGGCAAAAATGTGAACATAGGCACGAAGATAAATAGCATTAAGAAAAATGTTAAGTAATCAAAAATTGAGCTAATTGGTCCCTCAACAATCATGAAGTTTCTTATGAAAGAGAGGTCCCATCTTTTTGGCCGTTCAATGTACTCATCGTCAACGTTATCGGTTGTTATGGTAGTCTGGGATAAAGTGTAAAGCAAATTGTTTAGAAGAATTTGAATTGGCAACATAGGAAGGAAGGGCAGAAAAAGTGAGGCTCCGGCGACACTGAACATATTGCCAAAGTTGCTGCTTATACCCATCATTACGTATTTCATTGTGTTGCCGAATGTTTTGCGTCCTTCCATGACACCTTGAGCGAGCACTGTTAGGTCGTTTTCAATCAATATTATGTCAGCGGACTCTTTGGCAACATCAACCGCGTTGTTGACGGATATGCCCACATCTGAGGTTTTAAGCGAAGGTGCATCGTTAATGCCGTCCCCCATGTAACCGACAACATGTCCATTGTCTTTGAGCAAATTAATTACTCGATCTTTTTGGATGGGGGTAACTCGAGCGAAAACATTGGCCTCTTCCACTACCCGAGCTAAAGCATCATCGGACATTTGCGCGATATCGGTTCCAAGAACTACCTCTTTAATTTCGAAGCCAAGCTGCTCACAGATTTTTCGGGTCACAAGCTCGTTGTCGCCTGTTAAGATTTTTAGATCTATGCCTTCTTTAGCTAAGAGTGAGAGGGATTCTTTGGCGGTTTCTTTGGGGGGATCAAGAAAAGCCACAAACCCGATGAATACCATGCCGTTCTCGTCGTTAATGGTGTAAACGCTTTTTTCGATTTTGAGTTTCTTGTAGGCTACCCCTAAAACTCTTAAGCCTTCGGAGCTTAAGTCAAAGTATTTCTGTTCAATCTTTTTCCGAAGTTCATCACTGATATCATAAACTAAACCGTCGATCTCACAATATTCTGAAACCTTGAAAATTTCTTCAGGCGCACCTTTAGAAATCAAGAAGCGCTCTCTATCCTTTTCCGCCACTACAGAGACTCTTCTTCTTACAAAGTCGAATGGGACCTCGTCTATTTTTTGGAAGCCCTGAATGATTAATTCTTTATGGACAAGGATGGCTTCATCCAAGGGACTCTTTAAGCCTGTTTGATAGTAACTGTTCAGGTACGAATACAGAAGTACTTTATTGTCATTATGCCCATCTAAGTCAATGTGTAAGATCAACGTAATGCGGTTCTCTGTCAATGTTCCTGTCTTGTCGGTACAGAGGACGTTCATGCTGCCAAAGTTTTCTATTGATGGCAAATGCTTGACCACAACACCCTTCTTCGACATTTTAATGGCGCCGCGGGAAAGGTTCATAGTGATAATCATGGGCAAAAGCTCAGGCGTCAAACCAACGGCGAGGGCAGCCGCAAACAACAGTGATTCAACAAGCCCATGCCTAAATAGTGCATTAACTAGAAAAACAAAAATTATTAAAATAAAGGTAATCTGCATGATTAGATAGCTGAAACCTTTTATTCCTCGTTCAAACTCGGTTTCTGGTGGTTTCGCAACTAGTCTTTTAGCAATTTTGCCGTATTCTGTCATGCCGCCAGTTTTTATTACCACCGCCGTTGCAGAGCCACTTACAACCGACGTTCCCATGAAAAGGTAATTGTTCCATTCATTAATCGAGCCGTGCTGCATGTTTATAGAAGTTAAAGGATTAGCGGTTTTTTCAACTGGAAAAGATTCGCCGGTTAATGAACTTTGATTTATAAAAAAATCTTTGGCGGTGATTATTCGTGCGTCTGCAGGCGCTATATCTCCCGCTGAAAGAAATATTATGTCTCCTGGAACTATTTGTGACAACTTCATTTCTTGCTTGTCGTTGTCTCGGAGTACTGTGGTTGTAGTTGAGACTTTTTCTTTAAGCATCTCCGCTGCGTTTTCAGCTTTAGATTCCTGATAATGGTCAATACTAACGCTGATTATGACAATAACAAAGATTATTGTGAAGTTCGATAAGTCGCCTAAAGCTCCAGCTATTGAGGCGGCGATTAACAAAATTATGATAAGCGGGCTTTTAAAATGCAAAAGAAAACTAACTATACCGGTGCGCTTCTGCTTATGCGCCAACTCATTGGTGCCATACAACTCTAAACGACGAACTGCTTCATCAGAGTTAAGACCCTCCGTGCTTGTTTCTAAACGGGAAATAACTTCATTTGGCGTAAGGGTTAAGACTTCTTCATTGGTTATGGGCGGCTTCGCTACGGTGACATTCTCTTTGACTCTGAATATTTCTGGATTTCTATGAACGCCATCTGCCACTTTTGTCTCCGCCAGTGCTCACTTAGCCGAGGGCGAAACCGTTCTATCATTAGCAGAAACATCAATCTTAAAAACTGTTCCCACAAAAAGTGCTTAGTAAACTCTCTTAATGTCCCCCAAAACTGACTGCCTAAAAGACTACTTAAAAAAGTTCCATACGATTTCATGCAAAACTTTCTCTAGAGTCGCCGGAAAACCCTGATAAAAAATAGCGGTATTTTCGGATACGGTTTTATACTGCAGTAAAAATTACTGTTTATAACAACTCTTGGCAGCTAGTGATACTTATTTGACGACGGAAAGCATCAAGAAAATGGCATCCATTGCTAGACGTTCACTTGTTCCAGGCAAGCCGCATCACGCTCAATGGCTAATCACAAGAAAATGCAACTACCGCTGTATAGGTTGTAATGTATGGAAGGAGCAAGATGTAAGAGAGCTTCCAATAGAAGATGTTAAAAAAGGTTTAGATATCCTAAAAAAAATTGGTGTCGTTGACCTTGTGTTATCAGGCGGTAACCCACTGCTCAGAAGTGATATTGGAGAAATAATTTATTATGCCTCAAAACTTTTCGTCACAACTGTCTGTGACAACGGAAGTATGGCTGCAGAAAAAATAGATTATCTGAAAAATGTGGATTTTGTCGCTATTTCCATTGACAGCCTTGACGAGGCAAAAAATGATGAAATAAAATCTACGCCGGGTTCATGGAAAAAAGCAATGGATACCGTTGACTTACTTCAAAAAAAAGGGATAAATGTTGCTGTTACGCCAACGATTTCTCAGAGAAACCTATATGAAATAATTGATTTAACGAATTATTTCACTAATAAGGGAATTCCAGTTTGGTATTGCATTTATTCGTTTGACACATCTCAAGATGAAAGACAGCTTTTTAGGATTGGTAAACAAAACGACGATTTTGTCATAACTGATAAGCAAGGCATGGTTAAACTCTGCGATGAGTTATTTGAAATGAAAAAGAAGAATAACCAAGTCCTGATGACAAAAAAACTTCTAAAAACCGTCAAGAGTCTTTATTTGGAGGACAAGAGAACTTGGAAATGCCAAGCGTTAAACAATTTTTTGGTCGTTGATCACTTGGGAAGAATTGCAGGCTGCCACAGCCACAATTTTGCTGGATCAATTTTTGATTTGCCAGAAAAATGGGATAGCCAAGAATTTAAGGGCTTACGCAAAACGTACCATGAATGTACCCAATGCAACTATCTTTGTTATGTGTTCTATTCTGTTCAAGGAAGCGCATATGGAAATGTTTCAGTTGCATTGGACCAGTGGAAAAACGCAAAAGTTCTATTCAAATAAGCTTCAATTCTGACTTGATTTAGCGTTCATAAACTCATTTTAGATTGAAAGCAGCACTATTTCATTTTGATATTGACTTGTTTTAGATCTCCAAGAATCATTAACGATTAATAATTGTCCTTTTATGTGCCGTTCTAGAAGTTGGAAGCATTAAGTAACTAAAAACAAAGTCAATTTGTCTATATTTTAGGAACCGCAAGAACCACGTTTCCGATAACTCTGCAGAGAACCTCAAAAACTTCCTGAGCATTCAAGTTATCAGTATCTAAAACCAAGTCAAACGGCGAAAGATCCTCGCCTAAAGAAAAACCATAAAGCTCCTTGTAAATTGCCTTTGTCCGCCCTTCCTTCTCTTCTAAAACTTTGAAGGCCTGTTCAACGCTAATCTTGTCGCGCACAGCAACTCTTGCCGCTCGCTTATCAAGAGAAGCCAGCAACCAAATCTTAAAGCCATCTTTAAACAGCCAAGGCATAGTCCAACTGTCAAGAAGAACATTTCCCTGTTGAGCATACTCTAAAAGTTTGGCGTCAACGGTTTTGTCAAATTTAGAGTCGTTTAGCCGTTCGTTGAGAAAGTTTAAGCCTTCAGGGCTTTCCCACCAGCCCTGACGTGCCACATCATAGCCTTCTGTCGCCGCCAGTTCTTTTAATGCATCGCCACCCGAGTAGCACTTTAAACTGAATTTCTCTGCAAGTTTTTTTGTGAGGGTGCTTTTTCCCGTTCCAGCCATACCTGAGATGCAGATTACGATTTTTTTATCCGCGAAGCATTCGTTTGTGTTCTTAGCCATTTTGCTCGTCACCCTTTTTGGGTTAGGTTTCTATGGGCATTATTCCTAGTAGACGTGATGATAATAAGCCTAGGAAGAACGAGCACATTGGATACCAGTAAATGACACTTATAGGACCGAAGCCGGGAACTAAAACCAACGATATATTCCCATAGGTTGGTGTTAACACGAAGAACCAAACGAAAATGTACAGAAATGATAAGCCGAATTGAACCATTTGGGGCTTCATCATCTTTGACTGCATGTGTGTAATTTGAGATTGTTTCTTCTTGAGTCTTTCCATTTGCTTCTTGTCGTTGGCTCTTGCTGCTGCCATGGTTTCTTGACGGTATTCATTCATTTCCTTCTGCATTACTCGGTACTGTTCCCAACCGATGAAATAGTTGATTAAAACTCGATTAAGAGCAGTGTTTAATATCGCAATGCCAGCTGCAATTGCAAAAACAATGCTTGCTGCAATAAGTGTAGTTATGGAAATTGCGGTGGTAAGTGTAACTGTGTATGCCGGTACGTTTAGTCCATCGGTACCTGTGCTTTCGTTCGCTCCAAGCATCCACGTGTAATCGCCCGTGACAACTGGGTTTTTAGCGTTAAAACTAAAAGAAATACTCTGTCCCGTGCTTAATCCTTGGGAATCCCCATAAAGAACAAGATAATTGCCTACTTGATTAACTGTCCATGTTTGAGAAGATTGCTGAGTTATAGAAAAATCTCTAATATTAGTGTAACCTGCAGGAATAGTTATGTTCACATCACCAAGTTGGGCTGTCCCGGTGTTATTAATTGTAAATGTATAGAGTGCATCTTCTGCAACGCCATGATTGTTCGTATTTATGGTTGCTTGGAAACTAACATTTCCAGCTGCCTTTACTGACCCAACTAATGTGCTAATCGTTAAAATTGTTATAAAAACAATCAAAAGACCAAATAGAAGTTTCTTAAATCCTTTCATTTTCTCCCGAACCTCAAGATTTTCTTAGCAGCCGCCATCGCAATTTACCCTTACACTAGCTCTTTATGAGTATGCGTATCTTGTTTCCTAACTAATAACCGTTTTTCCTACTCAAGTCAAAAATATTAACAAGAACCTTTTTTCCAAGTTATAGCGCTGCTTTGCTATTTTTTTCTTCCAACAAAAACGCCCAAAACGATGCCAGATAAAGCAGTTATAGATGCAAAAACTTCACTGTTCCATTTGCCCAATATTGCCAAGTTTGCAATTTCTAAGGCTGTTAAACACGCGGTCATGCCGATTCCAAACTTTACCAAGTACACAACCGAGTCGTCTGCTTCCTCAACGATGATTTTATTGCGTTGGAAACGCCGTCTTGTCAGGGCACGCCTAATCAGGTCTGCCATCTACACTTAACCTCTGCTGAAAAACCCTGAGCTGAAAACTTTTTGAACGGTGACTAAGAGCATGATTACTGCCCATCAAAAAACTATTAACAAGCTTGCCTGCGGCTTCCCTTTCAATATGTTCTTTAACAAGCAATATGAGGGCAACTGTCCAGCTTAGAGGAATCGCAGTGTAATCCAAGTCAAAGAGGCCATCGGCATAGCGGAAACTGTTCTGAGCCAAAA
The DNA here is from genome assembly GCA_963725715.1 of Candidatus Bathyarchaeota archaeon. Lineage (GTDB taxonomy): Archaea > Thermoproteota > Bathyarchaeia > Bathyarchaeales > Bathycorpusculaceae > Bathycorpusculum. The sequence goes on along the minus strand of CAVRZF010000007.1, from coordinate 24,417 downwards.
CAATATGCTTAACTTTTGTTCCCAAAACTCCAATGTATATTCCCCAGCTTTTCACAGGCACATCAATGCCAGCACCGCTACTGATGCTTTTGCCCACGCTTGCATCGCACCATTCTACGGAAACTAGGTCACCCGGGTTTAGTGAGCGAAGTTGTTTTTTTACATTTTTTTGTTCCACATTTTCACTCCCAATTTTCTTGATTCTGGCGAAATCTCGCTTCGGAGGTTCTTGTCTGCTGTTTGTTAATGAATTTACTCATCAGAGCAGCGGTAAGGGTTGACGCGAAAGGCGAGGCGTAAACGTTATTCAACGGTGTGCCTGAAACGCTAATGCCGAGTGCTACGATAAACGCAAGGGCAACGGTGCGTAGAAATTTGGTTTGGCTATATGATTCGCCGCTGATTTTCCAAGCAATAACCGCGTACACAACTGCAGTAACTATTGAAAATAGTAAACTCACGTATGGTTCAAAATCAAACATACCAATTCACCTAAGTTTTATCCACTCTGGATTTTTTCTTGATTTATTTTTTGAAATATTTAATAAAAGGGAAAAAGGTTAAGCCATCCGTAGCTGGTTGGCTTATTGTTTCACTTTCAATTCAGAATTCTCCTTTTCAGCGAAGCGTTCTCATCCATCAAAGCCTTCATGACAGCGTTAAGCTGCGTCATCATGTCATTAATGCGCAGGTTCAACATGCCGATTTGCTGCATGACTACTGAATCAGGAGCTCCCTGAGTTTTATCAAAAGCCATGTCTAAAATCACCACCTTTATCGTTCTCAGAATTGTTAGATGGAACGTTCCTATTGGCTAATTATGACTTGGCAGATTTTCTAGTGCTTCAACTCGGTTTACAAGGGCCTTAACGTCCTAGCAGGAATCCTATAACTCGACCATGGTCTTTGCCGCTATAGGAAGTTTGTTTAGTATCTGCTCAAGCTTGTCCAAATCCGCATCAATCTGCCGTTCGTCAATAGCTTTGGCGACGCTGTTGATTATTTCGACTGTAAAAGCGGCGATTCTCGCGTAGAATTGTCTTTCAATGATCGTTAGAAGTCTTGGCTTACCATCGTCCCCAGTTACCCATTTTATTCTACCCCGTGCATACATACTTGACAATTCAAAAATCGCTTCCAGCTCGGAAATCAGTTTCTTCCTTGTCCTCTGAGTATCAACCGAAAGAATTCGTCTTGAGTTGCAAATTCGTCTGCTTACCCTAATTTTAATATTCAATCTATAACGCATGATTTTGACCGCCTCAAAGATTCAATTTAACAACAAAAAATAGGGAGTAAAATTGATAGACCCTCCCCCTCGCCTCTACGGTTTTTGCATGCTACCGTTTCCTCGCGGATCAATCAGGACTTCGCCTTTCTCTATATCAGGGATAAGGTGAACCTCAACAGGCTCGTTTAGCAGTCCCATGATGTCGACGCGAGTCATGGTTGAGACGACTTCGCCGTGGTTGCGGTCGTAGAAGCTTCCGTGCAGTATGATTCCGCGGATTTTTCGCTGCTGATGTTTAGTGTTGTTTCGTTTATGTGGCATAAATAGAATCACCTGTAGCGCCACTCAGAGGCGGCGAATAAAGGAAGTTTAGATTAAGAGGGTCTGTTTATTGATGAGGTTTGTTTGGTTTGGTGTTTGCGAGGAAGGCTCGGACGGCGGCTTTGACAAGCTCGGCGCGGCTGGCGTAGCCTTGTTTTTCGAAGACTGCGTCGATTTCGGCTACGAGGTTTTTTTGGGAGTTTTATTGTTATGTAGCTTGTCAATCATGTCACTCTTGACTCATACTTGTCGCAAAAAGTATTTAGCTTTTGCCAACACCAACTACTCAAACGTCCCCTGCAACCTTGCGCCGTTTTACATAGTTAAGCTTAAATCCATGTGACTCACAAATGAATCATGCATGCCTACGACAGAGGAAACTAACCAAGATGAATACACAACAGTCCGATTACCCAAAGAAATCATGGATGAAATAGACGATATAATAAAACGAGGTACTCGAGGCTACAAGAGCCGAGCTGAATTCGTAAAAGAAGCCGTAAGAAAACGATTCGAAGAACTCCAAACCCAACAGCCTCAACTCAAGCTGCCCCCGCTGGAGCATTTTAACATAGATGAAGACGGCGTTAGAATTTTAGATCGAACCCTTGCAAGCAAAACAATGGGTGGAAGAATCATTGATGTCTACTTCAAACCAAACTTAGTTTGGTGCGATTATTGCCAATCCAGCAACTGCCAACACACGAAATTTGCTTTAGAGCTGCCTGAAGTGCAAGACATTTTGGACAAAAAAGGCTGGAGAATTAAACATTAAAAACGCTTCACGGATAAGGCAAAATTTGCTGGCTACTTTGGCGATTTTTTGTCCGTAATGTAGGCTAGATCTCGCCGATTATCAAATATGAGCGCGTATTTGTTTAATATGTCACGCCCTAGGACGCTTGGGATTCGCAGGATTTTATCGTTAAGGGTGCTATGTTTTAGAACGTAAAGTAGTTCGAGGGGTTCTTGCCGTATTGTCTTTTCTGCGTTGAACATGAGCTTGGCGTGCGCTAAAATGTATGTTTCAACGGTTCCACCCACGCCAACCACGCCACCCTGAAGCTTATCCATTTCTGCGTAGTCTAAGCCCAGCCGAATCACATCTTTGTCGCTAATTGTTGTTCTTGTGGCGCCCGTGTCAACCAGAAACTCAACCGTACCGTAAAGATGCAGTTTTTCAGACTCAACAATAGCAGCAACATACGCGCCCTCAACAGGACTGCTCTTGAAAAAACAGTGAATCTGCAAGCCACCGCCTCCTAAAGTACCAATTCTATTTCTTTGACTGCAACATAGTCTAGTGCAATTTGGCCGTAGAATTTAGCGTACTTTTTCTTTAGGCGCTTAACGATATTTGCCAAGCTGGTGTCGTGGTCTATGATTTTCTCGTCTAAAACTGCGACCCATTGGTTGTTGTATTGTTTTTTGAGTTTTTCATAGTTGCTGCTGAGCCATTTGGCGTTTTCTTCATAACCAGAAAGCACAGTAACTACCGTTGACATCTTATTTACGCATCCAACATCAAATAGAGTCTACGCTTATATTACCCTTTAAAAAAGTAAAACTTACTGCGTGTTTTCGCTTGTTTGTTTTTTGATTGCTTCAACCTGCTCAGGCGTAAACTGCTCCTCACCACACGAGGGGCACCTAAGAGCTTTCACATTATGCAAGATTTCGCCATCAACTTCAAGATCAAACTGTGTCTCAATGTACTCGACGCAGCAAGTTGGGCACAACAATGCGTTTGCTTTGGTGCCCGCTGGTTTATTGGGTGAATTTTTTTCCAAGCTCTTCTGACCAAGCCTCTACCTTAGCTAAATCCGTGTTGTCAACCATGGTTTTTCTTAGGTATCTTATGCGTCCGCCGAAGGCTTCTATGCTAACAGCGTTGATCTGAGGGTACTTAGCAAGTGTGTTTTCTACGAATTTTGCTTTTGCATTTTCATAGCTTCCAGGAGTACCTGCCCAAGTGGAAGAAACATAAAATGCGACTTTTTTGCCGGTAAGGTCATTTTCAAGAAATTTTACTGCTTTTCCGTATACTCTACCAGCTCTTACGCCGCCACCAATGACCACATTTTTGTACTGTGTTAAGTCAGGGGTTTTTTCCTCTTTAAGATCAAGCAAATCAACCTCTAACTGGTATTTAGAGCGCAAAATATCCGCAATCTTACGCGCCGACTCCCCTGTTACTCCACCCTTGGTTTGGTAAACTACGAGAGTCTTGTTTGCAGCCATTTCTAGGCACTGCCATGGGATTCTTCAACGGGTGTAAGCCTTGCTCCGCAGCTGATGCAAAAGATTGAGCCCGTTGGGTTCTTTGTTCCGCATTTGGGGCAGGTTATCGTTTGCTCTTGAGAGGGCTTATGATTTTGTTGCCAATTGGAACGGGCATTTTTTATGGCTTGGTGAGTTTCACGTGCTGCCATATTGAAGGCACGTTCAAGTTCAATACCTACTTGGTAGAAAGCGTCTTGAAGCTCATCAGAGGGGTAGTTAACTTTGGCGGCTTTGCCTGCCTGAGTTTTTTTGCCACATTTAGGGCAGAAATAAGAGTCATCAGCTATTTGTGTCCCACAATTTGAACAGTAAACCATATTTTTCACTGATAAATAATGCATGTTTGCTTCTGATTTAAGCCTTTAGCGTTCTTGATAAAACAAAAAGAAAAGGGCTATGGAATAGCTTATTCTACGAGTTTCTTTCGAGCGTCTTCAATCAATTTTACCGTCTGCAAGCGCCATGGCTCGAAGTTCTGTGGCGAAGTTGGATAAGTATTGTAGTGTGCGCTAAGTCCCCTCATCATAGTCACGGTCAAACGCAATTTATTGAGGAACCCGACTCGTCGTATGCCACGGAAGACTCTTTTTGCAGTTTCAGTGATATTTAGGTGGAAGTCGTCGCCCATGCCTGCTTTGAGTACGTCGTCTTCTGTCATGAGTTTCTCGTTCATGCCGTAGTTGAGGTCTTCGTCGCTGCATGAGAGGAGGAACATTTTGAAAATGTCAAGTGTTCCTTGTTTTTTGCCGTAGGTTTCGATATATTTCTTGTTGTATCCCCAGAGCGCCTCTTTTGTTGGTTCACCTTTGCCTAAGGCGTCAACGATTTGTTGCCCTGCAAGGTAGCCGCTGAGCATTGAAGGCCCGATTCCGCCGCCGTGAATCGGGTTAACCAATGAAGCAGCGTCACCGACCATCACGACGCCGTTTGAAACCATGTTGTCTAAGGGTCTGCGAACTGGATCAAACCATGAACCTCCAGTCAAAACCAAGGAGCCCTCGAAAATTGGTTTTTTGAAGGCTGTTTCATAAAGCTGTGTTTTGGGGTTAGGATAGTTTTTCCGCATGCAGGTCGCCGATGCCAACGTTTACTCGTGCACCGCCTTTGGGGAAAATCCAGATGTAACCGCCAGGTGATGCTTTCTGGTTGAGGTAGATTTCGCAAAAGCGGGTGTTTTCTGTTTCCTGTTTAAGTTGGCGGATTTCGCGGTAGCAAGCTTCAACGTCTTCGTTTGCTAATTCGCGATCTATACCCATCTCGGCTGGAAGCTGCTTGCGTACCATGCCAAAATAGCCAGTAGCATCAACTACAACTTTGCTACGGAGCTCCAAAGTTTTGCCTGTTTTCATGTTTTTCACCGTTATGCCTGCTACTGCGCCTTTCTCTATTATAGGTGAACGGAAATTCATGCAATCTTGGAGAGTGGCACCTTTATCGGTGGCTTTCTTGAGCAGCCATTGTCCAAAGAGGCGTCTGTTGAGGAGGAAACCAACGAAGTCTTTGTCTGCGATTGTGAATATTGTGTTTTCGTCTGGTGAATAGATTTTTATGCCGTCAATTTTTGCTTCCAATTCACCGCCTGTTGGCTTTTCCAGCCCTAAAAATTTTAGGTGATGCTCGCCTAGAGCGTCACCGCAGATTTTTTCTCCGATTTCTGTGCGTGGTTTCTTTTCTATTATTGTGACTTTTAATCCTGATTCAGCCAAGGTTTTTGCTGCAAGGCAGCCTGCTGTTCCTGCGCCAACAACTATAGTGTCAAACTTTTCCAAAACTTCTTTTCCTCCAATTTAGTGTAATTTGTATACTTTGTTGTATTAGTAAACCCTTATAAATTGTGAAGTAAGCCAAAGTACACCGAGTGTGATCCATGTGAGTGCACCCGTTAACGTTAAGCGCGGAGTTTCGCAAAATAGTAGAAGCTCGAATGAACCAGGTTCTCAAAGGCGTTGAAGAAACCTTCTATCAAATAATCGAAACGCAGAAAATCACGCCCAACGAGCTGAAAGCGGAATTGGATAGTTTAGAAGAAAGCTTCAACCTATTATTTCAAAAATGGAGTCTTGAAATCCTTTATACACTTATGCTTAAAGACGCCATTGGCTTTGGAGAAATAAAGAGAATCTTAACCGTTAATTCCCGCACTCTTTCAGACAAGTTGAAAATGCTCCAAACCCACGGCTACATAACCAGAAAAGTCACAGCTGGCCCACCTCTTAGAGTAGAGTACTCACTAACCGCTAAAGGCAAAAACACTGTATTGCTCGCGCTGCCACTACTCTACTACACTACAGCGGCTGAAACTACGGTTTAATTGGCTTTATGTCGTTGTGCCAAAAGAGCTGGGGTAAGCTTGTTGATTCTTTTACGGTTTCAAAAACCATACATGTCAATGTTTTCTCCAGCCCCTTAATGCGACGCAACTTATCCACGACAAACTTGCCAACTGCATCCACGTTTTCGGCTCTCAGCTTAACAAGTAAATCATAGTCACCTGTGATTATGTGAACTTCTTGCACTTCGGGGAACCTTGCGATTTCTTCTGCAACATCTCTTTGGGAGATGGGGATGCCATTGGCTTTTGTGGTGGTGTAGGATACTGATGCTAGGATGAAAGCGGCGGTACCTAGGTTGAGTTTTTCTGGTGATAAGATTGCTCGGTACTGTTTTATTACGCCTGCCTCTTCCATGCGCTTTATTTTTGCGAAGACTGTGGTGATTGGGGCGTTGACTTTTTTGGCAATTTGGTTGGCTGTAAGTTTGCTGTTTTCTTGTATCAAGGTTAAGATGGCTCGGTCTTTTTCATCTAGTTTAGCACTCATATGTAAATATTACAAGTACTTAGAATAAAACGTTGTGTTTTTGGTAATTTATCTACCTTTTTTCATAATAATTTTATATCCCGGTATGCGCAATTGTAGTTCCAACCAATTTACCGAAGGAACTAAAAGTGAAACAAGAAACAGTCTCAATAGAAATTCCAAAACCACTAGACCAACTCACACCAGCAGAGCTAGAAAGAAAAGCCTGCATTGGAAAAGTAATGACTTACACCCTCAAAAGCCTCACCAATACTTTTGTGAGAGACGGCTTCCAATGGCTCCTTCCAGTAGCCCTTAGCCAAAGCACTGATCCATTGTGGCCTGACCCTGGCGCATCCATTGAAAAAAGAATCGAAGTTGACATTTACGGCAAACCGGTACGCACAACTGCAAGCATGATCATTCATAAACTCGTCGCCTCATCCACAGCCTACCCCAAACTCTTCATCCTCTCGCCAAACATTCGCATCGAAAAAGCAGAGCGCGCCAAAACAGGCAAACACATTTATGAGTTTACACAGCTTGATTTTGAAGCCCGAGACGCTTCCTCGAAAGACGTAATGACTCTTGTTGAAAAAGCATTGTGCACACTGGTTAAAGATTTGAAGCGAGAAATGAATGGCGAATTAACAACGCTTTGCCGCTGTGACACTTTGAAAAATCCTAAGGCACCATTCAAAGTCTACAACCGCGTTGAACTAGAAGCAAAATATGGCGCTGACGGTTGGGAAGCAGGCATCTCCAAGGATATTTCGGAGCCTGTTTGGGTTATGAACATCCCAAGAGAATTCTACGACTTTGAAGATTTCAAGACGGGCAAATGGGACAACTATGACCTGTTTCTGCCGCAGTTCGGCGAAGTACTATCAGGCGCCAAACGCGAATATGAGTACAGCAAAATCCTAAAGAAAATCGAGCGTGACCAAGTAAAGAAAGAAAACTATGCATTGGTACTAAAGATGGCAAAGGAAGGCAGGTTAAAACCCACGGCTGGCGGAGGAATCGGCATGGAGCGGTTAGTTGGCTGGATTTCAGGCGTTAAGCACATTGGCGAGTGTCAACCTTTCCCAAGAATCCCCGGAACTGTAAATGAACTTTAATACTGTGTAAAGAAACAAGCGGGGGATTGTTACATTTTTTTTCTTTTCTTTTCCTTGCACAAAGTTTTTATTTACTTATGCAACTGACTGCAAAGGAGAGCGATAGATATTGACAATAATGAACCCTTATCTCGAGGCGCTTCAACCTAAACTTAGCGCATCAGACTTCAAAAAATTAAGCGCCATAGATAACCCAACAGTTCACGAGTTTATAGCCAAAGAAAACGATCTTTGCCACCCAAAAGAAATCTTCATCTGCAGTGACTCAGAAGAGGACATTGCCTACATTAAAAAACAGGCAATAGCCACAGGTGAAGAACAAGCAATTTTAACCATTTCAGGCCACACCGTACATTTCGACGGTGAATACGACCAGGGAAGGGACCGCCAAGCAACGAAGTACCTGGTGCCCAAAGGTGTATTCCTAAGCAAAGCACTAAACCAAATGGACCGCCAAGAAGGTTTAGCCGAAGTAATCAGCTTGCTACGTGATTCCATGCAAGGCAAAACCATGATAGTACGCTTCATCTCATTAGGCCCACAAGACTCAATCTTTACAATTTTGGGATTGCAATGCACAGATTCATGGTACGTTGCCCACTCAGAAAACCTACTCTACCGCCCAGGATACGACCAATTCATAAAAGCAGGACACAAAAGCGACTTCCTCCGAGTGCTTCACTCCGCCGGACAACTCAACGGAGACATGGTCAGCGTTGACCACGGTAAAAAACGCATTTACATCGACCACATGGACAACACAATCTACAGCGTCAATACCCAGTACGCTGGCAACTCGGTGGGCTTCAAGAAACTAGCCTTCCGACTGGCAATTCGCAAGGCAAGCAGTGAAGGATGGCTAGCCGAGCACATGCTCCTCATGGGCGTATTTGGTCCCGGCGGACGCAAAACCTACTTTGCAGGTGCCTTCCCAAGCGCATGCGGCAAAACCAGCACCGCCATGCTGCAAGGAGAAACAATCCTTGGCGACGACATAGCCTACATACGAGATGTCGATTCTGCAGCACGTGCAGTCAATGTTGAATCAGGCATATTTGGCATAATTCAAGATGTAAACCCAAAAGACGACGCTTTAATCTGGAAGCTACTCACCAACCCAGGCGAAATTATCTTCTCCAACGTCTTAGTCAAAGATGGCAAGCCATATTGGCTCGGGATGGGACAAGAAATTCCTAAAGAAGGCTGCAATTATACAGGCACATGGTATGAAGGCAAAAAAGACGAAGCCGGCAATGATGTTCCACCAGCAAACAAAAACGCACGCTATACACTTGCTTTAAAGGCCTTAGAGAACTGTGACCTAGAACTTCATAATCCACTAGGTGTGGAGGTTGGGGGCATCATGTACGGCGGTCGCGACACAAAGGCATACGTGCCTGTTCAACAAAGCTTCAGCTGGGAACATGGCATAATCGCTTACGGAGCCTCACTGGAAACAGAAACCACCTTTGCAACGGTAGGCAAAGAGGGTGTTCCAGAAATTAATATGATGAGCATCCAAGATTTCATCTCCATCCCAATGGGCAAAAACGTTCACAATAACCTGAACTTTGGGCGCAAACTAAAGAAGCGACCAATCGTCTTCGGCGTGAACTATTTCCTCAAGGAAGTCGGCAACGGAAAATACGTCAACAGCACACAGGACAAGCATGTCTGGATAAAATGGATGGAACTAAGAGTTCATAACGAAGTGGACGCCATAGCAACCCCAACAGGCTACATACCGAAATACGAGGACTTGCGCAAACTTTTCAAATCAGTACTTGGCAAAAACTACACAAAAGAAGACTACATTAAACAATTCACCATACGAGTGCCTGAGAACTTAGGAAAAATTGAACGTGTATCACGCTTCTACCAAGAAAACGTCACTGACACGCCACTAGAGCTGTTCGGCATCCTGTATCTGCAACGTCAACGCTTATTGGAAGCTAAAGTAAAATTCGGCGATTATATTTCACCCGAAAAATTCGAAAAAGGCGAAGAGAAGATGACCTAATTTCCCCTTAATTTGGGTGAAAATTTTTAAATGGACTGTGCATACTGACTAACAATTCACAACGGTTAATAAATAAAAACAAACAAAGAAAACGTTAAGAAAACAGGTGAAAAAGAAATGATGATGAAAAAGCTCAGCAAAAGAGAAAGCGAATACACAGTCAACTTAGAGACCCTTGAAGACGACGGCTCTTTTCCATGCCCCAAATGCGGAATGTCAATCTCGCCAGAAGATGAAACAGAAAACAACTATCAGATCTTAGACACTAAAGTCGTCGGTGATGATCTATCAGAACTGGTTATAGCATGTGGCAAATGCAAAACCACCATTAAACTCACAGGCTTCCAACAGTGCATTGACTCTTGAGCAACCATTATTTAATCGCTGAGAAACCACTTCTTAAATTAGAATTTTCTTTTCAGAGCATTTTTTCAGATGTTTCGCCTCAGTTTAGGCCGAAATTTGGGCAATACTTATTTCACCTATTCAATAGTATTTTCTATGATGTCTATGCTAATTGAGACCTTCACAGTCGGTTTGTTGTCAACGAACTGTTACGTTGCACATTCACAACTAACGAAAGAGGCAATCATAATTGACCCTGGCTTAGAGTTGCCAACGGAAGCCCAGCAAATCTTTGATTATATAAAAGAAGCAGCATTAAAACCCAAATTAATTGTTAACACACACGGACACCAGGACCATACAAGCGGCGACTCCACAATTCAGGCAGAATATAACATCCCAATCTACATCCACAAACTCGACTCATCAGCGCTTGAGGATATGGAAAAAGACAGCCATCCCAACCCCATCCTACTTGAGGAGGGAAGCATCATCAGTTTTGGCAACGAAACGTTAAGAGTTATGCATACTCCCGGACATACGCCGGGCAGCATCTGCTTAATCGGCGACCGCATAGCCTTCACAGGCGACACATTGTTTGCCGGAGGCATTGGCAGAACCGATTTCGCGGGAGGCTCAGACAGCCAAATGCAACATTCACTGCAGAAAATGATGAATTTACCCGATACGCTGCTGGTTTATCCAGGGCATGGACCAACCTCTATTATGGGTGAAGAAAAAAGGATTAACCCCTTTCTGGTTAGCAACGGGTCTTTTTAGGCTGCAGTTTGAGGGCTGGTTCTCAATTCTTCAAGCGCACGTAAGCGTTTAATGATGTTTGGGTGAGTTGAGAATACCTCAGTAAATTTGTCGATACTTGTTGGTTTCTCAGCGAGTTTCTGTCTAAGGAGATCTTCTTTATTTGTTATTCCTACTGAATGCAGATCCGCCGCGTCGTTTTTGGCTTGGTTCGGGTTAGCGATGCAAAGTGCTTTGAAGCTACTGCTGTTTTTCATTTGTTCTTGCTGTTTTTTAGTTGGATTCTTGCTTAGCTCTACAATAGTGACTAAGCCTGTGGAGAGTTTTTCCGCCCCGTTTTCAACTACTTGGGCGCTGTGCCTGTCAGCGTAATACTCGCGCAGTCTGCTTAGGTAAAGTGTGAACAGAGTTAAGACCCAGCTGAAAGCCATGAAAGCAATTCCGATAAGCGCGTTGTTTCCGCCTCCGCTTTTCTTGTCCCCGCCGCCTCCCCCGAACATTCCTGAGAGCATCAGCGAATAGCCAATGTAGTAGAATAGGGCAGGTAAAAAAGAAACCACCATCATAACTTGTACGTCACGGTGTTTGAGGTGACCAAGCTCGTGTCCGACCACGGCTTCAACTTCGCCGCTGTCCAAATTATCGAGAAGCCCTTGTGTAACTGCGATACGGCTACCTGAGAGAGGCGAACCATAGGCGAACGCATTGGGCAGTGGGATCTGGGCGAGCATAAGTTTAGGCGGGGATATTCCGCTTCTCTTACTAAGGCCATCAACCATTTGGTGAAGTTCTGGTCTTTCGTCGCTTTTGAGTTCACGTACCTTGTATATCCAGCCAACGAGGTATGGACCCAGAAGCCATTGACCAACGTTCATGGCTACTACAAGTATCCCTATAGTTACTAGGCTAAGTCCTATGCCTGCCAAAGTTAAGACAACTGTAAAAACCAATGTTGACAATCCAAAGATTATGGCTAATGTTCCAGCCATAGAAATCTGAAGCTTCCAAGCATTCATAAATCGGTCACTGCTCATTGTCTTTCTACGGGCGCTTATAACTTTTATGCGCAGACGCGGCAAAAAACCACCTGTCCAGCAAGAAGATGAAATAGTGTTCTTCTTGGGGAACAGGCTGTTCCAATGGGAGAGTAATATGACACCGTCCATCTTAGAATGGGTAGTGAAGCGCTATGACACTGAAAATGGACTCGAAAATGCCACGCAATTGTTGTGGCAGGTCTAACTGCACTTTTGTTAATCTCCAATTTAGGAGTCATTCAAGCAGGTAAGGCAGATTCAGAGGAGCCTATCATTAGCAATGGCGGAGCATTTACCTTGTACTCGCCTCTTAACTTAACATATAGCTCGACCCCGATAACTTTGAGTTTGGGTTTTGAGGCTTTCATGGTAATGCCATATGTCTTATTCTATGACATAGACGGAAAATACCAAGGAAACATCCCCTATACAGTCCAAAGGAGCAATGAGACCCATATTGAGTACCCTGCCACTGCAAAATTTGATTTGCCCGCGCTGTCAAAGGGTTCGCATTCCATAACTGTGTACATGTCAGGTGTCCGAGACACAACATACACCGCTACGGTCTACTTTACAGTAAACACAACCAACACTATAGATATGATTTCCTCGCTCGTATTGAATTCAGAGAAGCCCACACAGTTCGAAGCATTCACCATTTTTTCGCCACTGAATACAACTTACAGTTCAAGGCATCTTACTTTGAATCTAACTTTTCAAAGTTTTTGGATGAAATATTTGCTGAATTATGACATTGATGGAAAACATCAAGGAGAAATTCCCTATAAGGTAATAAACAATGGAGAGACTCATATTATGTATCCTGCAGTTGCAACAGTGGATTTGCCTCCATTACCAGATGGTACCCACTCCATAACGGTCTATTTGTATGCTACACAGCTTAAAACCAGAAACCCAGAGTTTGACGGCACAGTATACTTTACAATTGACTCGGATAACAAACTAACTCCACTGTCAATAGACAACCTGTCAATACAGGAAACCACGTACAACACTTCTGATTTGCCCCTGCAATTTACCTCCAACAAAAACATTATAGAAGCAATCTACAACCTTGATGGAAAAAACAACGTCACCTTTAACGGCAATGGAACACTCACAGGCTTAACTGACGGAACGCATAACCTAACACTTTACGTGCAAGACAAATGGGGAGGAACGACAAGCCAAACAATCAATTTTACAGTCGCCTTACCCAAACCAGTGGCAACACAGCAGCCTCAAACCTTCCCTACAGCTTCCGCTGCTTTGGGCTTGGCTATAACGTTAGCAGTGGCATCGGCATGCATTTTAATTATTGCAAAAAAAGCGCGGGCTAAATTGAAACAGCCATAAAGATAAGCCTACTTGAATCAGCATTGAAATCCTGCTGCGCATAATCACCGTAAACCGATGTTACTCTAAAGCCTGCTTTTTTCAGCAATTCTTGAAAACAATTAAGTGTGTAGAGGCGGGAAATATGCTCAAAAACCCTCTTACGCCCTTTGGACTTACCACGGATAAGCCATGAATCATGAAGTTCACCCCCGTCTGTTGTTACCATGCGGTTCTGCTGCAGAAAAAAACTTGGGTATTCCCGCCACTTGAGCGGGCCACTAACACTGCCTCGCTTAATTAAGCGTTCAGGGTTAAACAAGTCAACAATCAAAACTCCGCCCTTGCCAAGCGCTCCATGGACCTCGCTGAGGCTTTTGATGTCATCCTGGTCGGAGGGCAAGTAACCAAAACTTTGGTCCATGCTGACAGCCGCTGAGAATGCTTGGGGTTTGAAAGGTAGAAACCGCATATCCGCCCGAACCAGCTCTGCGCCATGCCACCGGCTCTTCGCAATCTTAAGAAGACGCACAGAAATGTCCAAGCCGATGACTGTATGGCCTTCTTGACTCAAATGAATCAGGTGTCGTCCAGTCCCGCAGGCAAAATCTAAGACCCGTGCTTCATGGCTTAACATTTTCTTTAGGAAGTTAACTTGACATTCAGTCTGATTTTGATCGGCGATTTCAGACCAGTACTCGCCCATTTCATCAAAAACATTCATTTCCGCTTGTTTTCCTCGAGTTTTAAAATTCTGTTAAGTAATCGTTCGTTTATAGAGATTTAGCTCTTCCTGCTTTCTCCGCTGGATAGTTTGCTTAAAGCATTTCGAGCCGCTTAAATATCCAACCTTCTTATCCTATTAGCCTACTGGAGAAACTTTGCTTGAGTGAAAAGCACGATTGGCAGCACCTTTACATGCTCCTAAAACTCGCCGAAATGGGTGCCTACAAGCGAACCGCCAAAATTTCAACAGAGTATTTAGCTGGCAAACTTGGCATTTCTCAGCAGACAGCCTCGCGTTACCTAATCGAGTTGGAACGCAAAGGTTGGATATCGCGCGACATTACTCCAGAAGGTAGCCTAATAAAAATCGAGGATTTTGGTACAAAAGAGCTTGAGAAGCTTTATGGCAGCCTCAAGTTCTTAGTTGAAAAATCTTACCCGCCATCTGTCACGTTGGAAGGCACCGTTTTCACGGGTCTAGGGGAAGGAGCCTATTATATTTCTAAAGAAGCCTATCGCAAACAATTTACTGAAAAACTAGGTTTTGAACCGTACCCGGGCACTTTGAACTTAAAACTGAACAGCGATTATGACATTAAGACGCGGATGGAGATTGAATCGTACCCTGCCGTTGAGATTACTGGTTTTAAAAATGAGGACCGCACGTTTGGGCTTGTGAAGTGTTATCCCGCGGTTATTGACAACAAGGTCAAAGGCGCCCTAATCACGGCACTGCGTAGCCACTATGATGTGTCAGTGCTGGAAATAATAGCGCCAGTATGCCTTAGAAAACAACTTAATCTTAAAGACGGAAACAAAGTTAAAGTCGAAATCTACATTCTCCCATAAGCAGGGGCTAAAACGGCATTGAATTAGGAGAGTACTTAACTGAATACTGCTCATGCGGTTTACGCCTTGAAGCTAACCAATATCCAATCAGCAAACCAAAACCTAAACCTCCCAAATGAGCTAAAAGATTGACGCCTTCACCACTATTGATGATAAATAGAAAGACGGCGAAAACTAACGCTCCAAGAATGGATTGCCGCACGGAACGCCTAGCATAAATCACGACTGCACCAAACAAGGCAAATATAGCTCCTGAAGCGCCTACTGAAACAAAGTAGGGACCAAACGATAACGATAATAAGTTCCCTGCTAAGCCGCCTAATAGGTAGATTCCGAGGAATTCAGGCAGCGAAAACATTTCTTCTGCGCGCAAACCAAAAATGAATAGGAATAGCATGTTTCCGACAATATGCGCAATACTTGCGTGGATAAATAGAGATGTGAAAAGCTGGTAGTAAGATCCCTGAAAAACTAATGCGTTAACTTGTCCCCACATGAAGACTGGTTCATTACCTGTAACCAGGGCGCTTCCGCCAACGATTGAAGTATAAATGTAAACTGCAACGTTTATGGCGATGAGAATGTATGTAGGCTTATATTTCATGCAGTTAGGCATAACAGGACCTGTCTAATTAGCGAGTTTATCAATTATTTTCTGTTTAATCTTTGAAGAACTATCTAAACTATTCTCCCCAAACTTCCCAATCTTCAGGACTGCTATTGGCAATTTATTTTTTTCCACGTAGCTACGAACTTCCCTCGCCATCTCTTCCTGGTCATAACCTAAAGCTATCACGTCAGGCTTCACTTTGGCAATAACTTCACCAATGTCAAGAGTCTCAAAACCAAGCAGCGCACGATCAACCACCTTTAAGGATTCGACAAGGGCGCATCGCTGATCCTCAGACATAATCGGACGCCTGCCTTTGGTCTTCTGAACGGTGCTGTCTCTGGCAACAATAACGACAAGTTCCGAATTGGGTCCGCCTGCTTTCTTGGCTTCCTCTAAAAACTTGACATGTCCCAAATGAAGCAGGTCAAATACCCCTGAGGCTAAGACAACTTTTTTCTTTCTTGACTTGTTGGCCATTCAAACGTCACTGCGCCCAGCAACCGTAAGGCATCTAGGAGCCCTTCACAGTAAGCTACTGAGGTTAAGCTGGTTTCCAATTTTCCTTGAGCCTTATAATACTTTGCGTCCTCCAAATAATCAGCTGCCCAACTTAGAACTTCAGCCACTTTTTCTTCGGTGATGACGATTGAAGTTTTAGTTTGCACCAGTTCTTTGAGCACTTTCTCGGCTGAGCTGATGTACTTGGCTGTTAAGGTTTCCAAACTCACCTAGACAACCTCTTAAAAGCGGCTGGGGCGCCAGCAAAAGCAATCAGAGCCTCAACTTCCATAAAGTGCAAGTCTCCTGGGAAAATGAGACTGTAGGGAGGATGCCCAAAATCGAAACTTAACAAGTCTTCAACAAAGTCAGCCTTCAAAGTGGGGCTGTCGCTTCCTGCCCTAGCCACCCCAAGCGCCACTGTGTCGGAGGTGACTGCGCCTTTCTTGTTTTTCTCCTCAATATCGAGCAACATTTTGAGGGCGGCATTAATGCTTAAAAACTGGTCTTCAGCTGCTTTTAAATCCAAGAGGCACAGCGTGTGCAAACCCGCTTGCTTGTTTTGGGCTATAACGTTGTATGGTGTTGGGCTCCAGTTTTCGGGGAAGGGTACCGTTACAGTTTTTCCGAACTTGTAATTGTGAAGCCCCGAGAGACTCACAATTGCGGACATAATTGATGTGCCATGGACGATGCGGGTTTGGATGCCCTGTTTTTCTGCGTCAATGCGCAGTGTCACATGGGTGGTGGCTATGAAAGGGTCGCCTGGAACCAAAAACACTGCCTTGCCAACTTTCGCTGTTTGGAGAATAACTTTTCCGCCTTTATCCTCAAGGTCACGTCTCTCGAGCATCTGCACTTTTCTGCCACATAAGACCTCAAATCGTTGCAAGCTGAAGTCAGGCATGAGACTGGTGTAAGTTTCCATAAAAACCGCATCTGCGCTCTTGACTTCTTCTAAGCCTTTAACGCTAATGCCCCGCTCGTCGTTTAATCCCAAGCCGACGAAGACAAGTTCATTCAAATGTGAGCCCTTTGCAATAGTGAGTAGTTGACACTAAAAAGTTATTTTTCCTTGATTTCGCCTTTCTTCACCAATTTGTTGTAGTAAACTCGACAATTATCCATTGAGATTCCTGTGCGTGAACAGAATACGGCCAAGGTTTTCTCAACAGGTTCTTTTGGGTCTTTTTTCTGGATTGCTTCCTTAAGTTCCTCAATCATATGTTTATCCGTTTTATCGCTCATTGTAGAATCTACCTTCCTATTCACGCTATATTTACGGGTTCTTTCTCAAAACTCTTACGTAATATGTGCATGGATTATTCAACCAAACATTTATATGATTTCCGTGAAACTGAAACCTAAGTATTCCAAGCATCCATGGCTAATAGGATTGAAACCCAAATTGAAGCCCATTGAAACCCTGGTTAAAGACAACATAAAAAACCTCAAACCCTGCGTTCACGGCGGCGAGGTATTGGATGCTGCAGGCAAAAGTGGGCTCAAACGCGAAGAAATCTTGGATTTTAGCTCAAGTGTAAACCCCTTGGGGCCTTCCAAGCGGGCGTTGGAAGCGGTCAAAAACAGCTTCAAAGAAATCCCAGCTTACCCAGACTCAAACAGCAATGCTCTTCGGCAGGCAATAGCCGGTCACTTCGTGGGTTTGACTAAAGATAATGTTATTTGTAGCAATGGCTCGACTGAGCTGATGTATTTGTTCGCTGATATTTTCATGCGTAATGGCGACAAAGCGATAATTCCAGCTCCAACTTTTGGCGAATACGAGAGTGCCATACGCAAAACTGGAGAGCGAACGAAATTTGTTAAGCTAGGCAAGGACTTCAATGTCGACCCAACAACCATGGAACGGGAGATGCATGACGCCAAAATGGTTTTCCTCTGCAACCCCAACAACCCGACAAGCATGCTTATTCCCAAAGAAACCCTAACCCGCCTGCTCGACAGCGCCCTAAAACAGGATACGCTAGTTTTTTTGGATGAGGATTTTTTGGAGTTTGTGGAAGACGAAAAAGATCTCTCGATGACTAATCGCATTAAAGACTATCCTAATTTGTTTATTTTAAGGTCTTTTACCAAGATTTTTGGTTTAACTGGCTTGCGCATTGGCTACGGCATAGCATCAGAAGAGATTGTGGATGTACTGTTGCGGGCTAAGATTCCTTGGAACGTTAATTGTTTAGCTCAGGCAGCAGCTGTGGCGGCTCTTGGTGATGAGGAACATTTGAAGATTACAAGGCAGCTTATCAAAAAAGAGAAAAACTGGCTGTCCGCGGAACTTAGAAAGATTGATGGTTCCAAGGTTTACCCGCCAGACGCGAACTTTTTCTTTATAGATACACGCAGGACAGGTTTATCTGCAGCAAAGTTGGCTGGAAGGCTTCTTAGTCAAGGAATTTTGATTAGGGACTGCACTTCATTTCGTGGACTGGACAAGTTTTATGTTCGGGTAGCCGTTAAAACGCACGACGAGAATTTACGGTTGATAGAAGCGTTGCGGCAGGCAGTGAAGAACTAGCATGACTGGGTTTGATTAGCCGTTGTTTGCCTTCGACTTGTCCCTCTTTACAGACTCTATCCTAATTTTTATCATAGCTTTTCTGATTGACTTAGTTTTGGGCGAGTACCCTGACCGAATTCACCCAACCGTGGGCATAGGCAAAATAATCACCTACCTCAAACGCCACGCTAAAAACCAAAACCCCAAAATCGAGAAGTCCAACGGCGTACTCCTTGCCATAGTCGCTGTGCTGGTGGTTGCGCTTCCAGTGTTTGTGTTGCTTTTTTGGCTTAGAGAAAGCTTCGACATCTACGGCGAAATAGCCTACATCATTCTGGGCGCAATCCTGTTCAAATCAACGTTCGCAATCAAAGGCATGGGCTACTATACAAAACCAATCGCCAAAGCCTTAAAAGAAAACAACCTAGCGGAAGCACGCAAATGGCTCCCCTACATCGTGCGCCGTGACCCCAACACCCTTAATGAACGGCAAATTATTTCGGCGGCAGTCGAATCAATTGCGGAAAGCACAACCGATGGCATCACTGCGCCATTCTTCTTTTTTGCCATCTTTGGAGTCCCAGGTGCATTTGCCTACCGTGTCATTAATACGCTTGACTCTATGGTTGGCTACAAGAACAAGGAGTACCGAAACATTGGTTGGTTTAGCGCGAATATGGACACAATACTTAACTACGTTCCTGCAAGGTTGACGGCTTACTTGATAGTTGCCGCGGCTGCTCTTTCAAGGGAAAACTGGCGCGAATCATGGAGTATTTTGCAGAGAGACAAGGGTAAAACTACCAGCGTGAACGCAGGTTGGACCATTTCTGCCATGGCAGGTGCCTTGAATACGCAGTTGGAGAAGCAGGGCTGCTACATTTTGGGCGACGATCATGGAATCATGCCAGACCACATCAACCGGGCTCTAAGAGTGATGATAGCAACCGCCGTGCTGTTTGGTTTAGTTGTTGTGCCGGTTTTGGCTTTTAGAATCTACGTGACAGGATTATAATGCTATTTCAAGCTAGAATAATTTCCTGAAATCAAAAACACGGTATATAAAGCCTCTACTGGAATGCAATTCTATATAACCTTTGAACCCAAACGGAGGCGAGAAAACAAAAATGAAAAACTTTAGAATGAATCGAAAAGGAATATCGCCTATCTTTGCTACTCTAATTCTAATCGCCATCGCAGTTATAGCAGGCGTAGTTGTCTACATGTTCACATCAGGAACCCTAGCAACCATGACCGGCAGCACCACCGCAGCACAAGAAAAAATTACAGTACAAGGAGCAAGCATCAAAGGATCTGTTGTAACAGTCTACCTTGAACAAACAGCCGGCCCAGCTGCAACAATAAACAGCATCATAATTAAAGACACATCCGGAAGCACCGTTGGCGTCATAACAGCACTAACAAACACTCCATCACCATCCACAACACCGACAGCAACTTTGGCGCCCCTAGCAAATGGAGCAATGACAACCGTAGCCGGCATTGCATCAACTGCACCTACCGTAGGCAGTTCATATACACTAACTGTGACAACAAAAGCAGGCGGCAACTTCCTCTCACAACAAGTAGTAGCAGCAGCTTAAAATAATTGGCTTTAATGCCAAACAACCATTTTTTATAATCAGCAAACAAGATAGCGGAAGCACTAAGGAGATTCTTAAGTAAAGGCTTGTTTGTAAAAGTACAATGAAGGAGGGCTAAACCATATATAATGGGCGTTTCTATCGCAAGTTGGAAGAGTCAGAGCAATAAAAAACTAGACGATAAGACTAAAAAAGGGGACGATAGGTTTTTATGTTCCTCTGAAGTCTGATAGGTGCACCAACATATATTAAACAGAAAAATAATGGATTGATGGACCAAAATGGTAAGAAAAGCACGAATACGCCTTACAAGCACAGATTACGACAAACTTGAAGAGGTATGCGGAGAACTCAGAAGCATCGCTCAGAAAACAGGCGTAAAAATCAACGGTCCAGTCCCACTGCCAACAAAACGCTTGCGCGTGCCAGTTCTGAAAGCGCCGTCAGGCGAGGGAACAGCGACATGGGACAGATGGGAAATGCGCATTCACAAACGCTTAATCGACATAGACTCAGAAGAACGAGTTATGAGACGAATCATGCGCATCCGTGTTCCTGAAGAAGTTCACGTAACAATCGAACTTATCTAAACCAAACCTGTTTTCTAAACGATTTATCTAATTCTAGAAGCTTCTTTTTTTGGATTATGAATTGTTAAAGTTGAAACTACATTTTTGTTTCTTTAGAAAAAGAGTACCCAAGCAGTGATCGCTGTGAGAATAACACTAGGAATAAACGCGAGCAACCATACTTTCTTGTTTAAGACAAATATCTTGTACCCGTCCAAAACCCCAAAGGGAATCAAGTTAAAAATAGCCATGAACGAATTTATGTATGCTGCAAAGAATAGCATACCCGAATATTCGTTAATAGGTAAACCAAAAGCTAAACTCAGAAATGAGGCGGCGAAAAGCATATTTGTGATTACGCCAGCGACCGAAATTTTTATCATATCCTTCGCTGAAGTTGCTTGACCGCCAATCATCATAGCTCCTGGAGCTATCATTTTGAAGGGTAAAAACACGGAGACAAGCGTTAATACTGCGCCCCATGTGGTTAGGCGAAACTCTGCCCATAATCCTGCTTGCTGTGCCATGACTTTGTGGGCAATTTCATGAACCAGAAAAGAAACAGTCATAACAGCAGCGAAAGCAGCCATGACAATCCAGCTCCAGAAGAAACTGTACCAAGCCATTGAGAAACCGATGCCTATTACAAGAGCCGCTGCAATCCCAATGTGCTTCAGTTCTTTTGGGCTAGTAGTTATGTGTCTAGCCTGCCGAGGTTGTGGACCTACATTGTAGCTATACTGATAGCTGTTGTAGGATTGGGGTGTCATAACTTGCTGTTGGGTTTGGGAGCGGGCAAAATCAATGCGTGGGCATGCATGGTTCTCTGGCAGACGGTGGGCACTACAGAATTGTCCGCCGCAGTACGGGCAGCGGAATGGCATGAGTGTTTCTTGATTGCATGCGTGGCATTTCATTACGACTAAAGCGCCTTCCCAACTTAAAACTCTCATAATGCTTTAAATTTTTCCCCTAAAGAATAGAAAAAACTGAGCACCAAACAATGCAATAATGCTTAAAACAAGGTAACACTAATCAGTGGCGTAAGAGGAAACAAGAGGAGTCAATAGCAGACTTGAAGCCTTTCAGCTTTGTTCACGCCGCAGACTTGCATTTAGGTTACTCACAGTATGGACTGGAGGCTAGAAGGCAGGATTTTGACAATTCATTCAAAGCGCTCGTGGACAAAACTATCGAATTAAAACCGGACTTCATGATTATTGCTGGCGACTTGTTTCATCAGCCGCGTCCCTCAAATGTCACGTTAGAAAATACCATCAAAAGCTTCAAGCGGCTCAAAGACGTGGGCATCCCAGTTTTAACCGTTGACGGATCACATGATTCAGCCCCAAATACGATAACAGGCACCATCCTCTACCCGCTGGACAGCGCAGGCTTAATCCATCACCTACCAAGGCACAGCGGTGCATGCTGGCGCAAACAGGACTCCTGCTATGTCTACGGTATCCCAAACTTTCATAACAGACACAAAACTCACGAGGCGCTACCAAATTTCATGGCCGAAAACCCACCCGCACCTGACGAGAACATATGTAACGTTTTTGTTTTCCACGGTGGTTTGGACTTGCCTAATGTTAGACCGCCGTACATTGAAGCTGACATTCTCCCAGACGAGTTGCCTGAAGGTTTTAACTATTATGCAGCCGGACACATCCATGAACAGTTCCAAGGCAAGTTTAAAGCAGGCATCTTGGCATACAGCGGCTGCACGGAAACAGCGGATTACAGAGAGGCTAAATACCAAAAAGGTTTCCTCCAGGTGACAGTTAACGCGAAAGGCGAAGTAACTCCACGATCAATTGAGCTTGATTGTACAAGAAAATTTATCGTTTTTGAGCAAGATTTTCCGGGTTTGTCATCCGCAAAAATCACGGAGTTGGCTGTACAAGCGGTTAAAGAAAACGATTTGGAAGGTGCAATAATAATTCCCGTGCTGAGGGGCACACTACCTGCTGAGGCTAGTCGTGCTGAAATTGATATTGGCAAAATCCGAAGCGCAGCTGAAAAGGCTCTGCTTGTTCATCCAATTGTGCAGATAAAAGAAACTGCTGTGTCAGATGAATTGGCACGTTCCATTTTTGAAGGCGAGTTCAAGGATTTGCGCACTAAAGCGTTTGAGTATTTTGTGGAGATATTCTCAACGCGGTACAGTCGTGATGAAGCTGACAAAATCGCACATTCAGCCCTAAGCCTCATCGAACCCCTGACCAAGAAACAGGAAGAGAAAGTTAAGCAAGCTATTGAGGAGCTGGCAAAATGAAAATCGAAATTGTCCAGCTTGAAAATATTCGCAGCCACGTAAAATCCACCGTTCCCTTCACAGGCGGCTTCAACTGCCTTGTAGGTGGCTTAGGCTGCGGAAAATCCAGCGTGCTCTATGCAGTTGACTTTGCCATGTTCGGCGACGCGGTAGGGCGGAGTTTTGAGTATTTGTTGCGTGAAGGTGCAGATTGGGGACGAGTAACAGTTCAGTTTAAGCATAATGGAAACATCTACAAGCTGTCCCGAGGCTTAAAACGCAAAGGCAAAAGTATAACACAGAACTTTGAAGAACTCAAGCTGTGGGAAGACGACCGCCTTGTTGCCAGCATGAAAACCGACGCCATCGCCGAGCAGTTCAAAGCCATCACTGGCTTAGATAAAGAGCTTTATCGGGAGATTATTTGGTTCAGACAAGAGCACCTCAAGGAGCTGCTTGATGCGGCGCCAAGGGATAGGCAGAGACGTTTGGATGAACTTTTTGGGCTTTCAGATTATGAAGTGGCATGGAGCAACATTGCTCAGTATCAACGGGACTATGAGACGGAGAAGCGGATTTACGAGAAAGACCCCGATGTATTGAGTCTTGAAAAACTCAGCGATGAATACAATAGAGCAAGTGAAGAATACACGCTTTTGGAGATGGATCTGGAGACTTCTTCACAAAAGTTGATGATTGCCAAGAAGGCGTTGGATGAAGCAGACTTCAAACTCAAGAGGCAAGAGGATAGAAAGCAAGCAATTGAGGATCTTAAGCGAAAAGAAGCCCGGTTACAATCAGACATTAGAAACATGACTAACAATCTAGCATCTATAACTCAAAAGCTCTTAGACAAAAAAACACTTTTAGGCAACCTGCAGCAACGGCAAGTCTCGTTTGACACACAAGTTAAGCAATGCCTAAGCAAACTTGAGCAGGCAGGGTTGCCAACAAACCAGACCTCTGAATCATTGCGTTCTTCACTGGCTACGTTTGATGACAAAATCAGCAACTTGCGTGCAGATCAAGAAGCCACATCAAGGAACATGCTAACAGACAAAAAACGGGTTGGAGAGCTTTCAAAGGAAAGCAAGTGTCCGCTTTGCGTGCAACCACTGGAAGGCGAATACAAAAGCAGCCTGCTATCAAGAATAGATCATGACAATTGTGAGCGCGAAAAAGCAATTAGCCAGCTAAAAATCGAAATTGAAGGACTTACAGAAGACAAAGGCTGTTGCTTTTGAGGCTTATTCCAGTTTGCAGGCTTGCCTGACAAGGGCTGAAGAGTTAAAAAACCGCTTGAACGAGGAAGAAGGTAACCTGAAGAGCCTGTCATGTGAATTTTCGAAGAAATTGAAGCTTGAAGCAGAATTGCAAGTGCAGTTCGATAGTGTGCAGTATGAGATTGGCAATTTTGACCTTTCAGAGCTTGAAACGGCTCGTTCTGGGAGAGAGCAGGCTTTCCGTCAATACTATGTCTTGGACTCAGAGTTGCGCACGAAACAAAACAGGAAAGGCGACCTATTC
>CAVRZF010000006.1:0-335679 GCA_963725715.1 Candidatus Bathyarchaeota archaeon | reverse complement strand
GCCGGGCGGCCTCTATCTGGTAGGGAGTGGCCTTGCGACCACCCCCTCCCAACAGAACGGCTCGTACCGGCCAGGTAAGCCGCTCTTCGATCGACGACTAAGCTTGACTTCCATGTCTCTTAAGTTGGTGCCAGTGTGTGGTCACTCAGAAACACCAGCCCCATCTTGCGGAACCACCGGGCGTCCAGAACGATCTGGACCTCCTTGCGGCGCGACGAACGCCACGCCTTCATCGCCACCCACGGTCCCTCGGGCCTCCCCCGGCGAGAAGCCCGCCGAGATCATCAGCCTCTGGAACTTCCTGGGTTTCTTCCACTTCGATAGCTGCATCGAGCGCAACCGCCTGCGTATCCAGGAATCGATCTCCTCGAACAGCTTCGTGAACTCCTGGACCCGAAAGTAAGCGGCCCAGCCCCTCAGATACCGGCTGAGCTTCTGAATGGCCGCGAACATCGACAGCGGATTGTTGCGATGCGTCAGCTCCCTCACCTGGTGCTTGAACTTCTCGGTCGCCTCGGGACTCACGCGGATCTTTCGCCGGAAGATGCGGAACCCGAGGAACGTTACCTCGGACATCTTGGCGACCACGCTCTTGTCCCGGTTGACCGGGAGCCCCAGCACGTTCTCCAGGTAAGCACTGACGTTGTTCATCGCCCGCTGTGCCGCGCGCCGGCTCCGTGCCAGAAGCACGAAGTCATCGGCCCACCGCGCGTACTTCAGGCCTCGGCGCTCCAGTTCATGGTCCATCTCGTTCAACACGACGTTGGAAAGGATCGGCGATAGCGGCGATCCCTGGGGTACCCCCTTGGTGGTCCTCTCGAACTTCCCCTCCACCACCACCCCGGCCTTCATCGCTCGAGCTACCAGCGTCAGAAGCCGCTCATCGGCGATCCGACGCCGCAGGAGCTTGAAGACCAGATCGTGCGGTATCTCGTCGAAGAAGCTCTTGAGGTCAATCGACAGCACACCACCGGTACCCCTTGACCACCAAGCGACGTACGTGCTCGATGGCCTGATGCTGACTCTTTCTCGGCCGGAATCCGAAGTTGCTCCGGGTGAACAGCGGATCGAAGATCTCCCCGAGCACCACGTGCATGCTCTGGCCGACCACGCGATCCATCACCACCGGGATGCCCAGCTTTCGAAACTTCCCCGGCTTGCCCGGCTTGGGGATCAGCACCCTGCGGGCTGGCTTGAAGCGATACGTTCCGGCTCGAAGCCCGTTCGCGGGCAAGCTTCAGCAGCTCGCCCTTGCGCGCCTCGAACTCCGTGACGCTCATGTGGTCTATCCCCGCCGCTCCGGCGTTCTTCTTCACTTGCCGCCACGCCTCCAGCAGTCGTCTCGGTTTGTAGACCCGCTCCAAGACCTCGGTCACTTTCTCATTCTCTGACACCTTCGGGACTTCTTCTTCCTCCGATGATTGCCGGGTCGTGACTGGCTGTGCCGCGGACCGGGCCCCTGATGACCTCTTGGAGGGTCTCCCCGTTCGGCGTCTCCCCGTTTCCGGGGGAAGCTCGGGTATTACGTTGCCCTTCATCTCTTTTCCAGGTCCATGCATCGCGACGCTATCTCGGCTCACCTGAGTCGTCCTCATCGTCTCTCGTCTACGGTTTTCCGTGCCCGCGGCGGACGTTCGCACGCGGCACCCGGTTTGGTTTCTCGGCCAGCTTCAGGCGGATCGGGATGTGTGGTGCCGTCATCAATGGCGGGTTCTCCCTCCCCGACTCTCACTGCCGACCTCGCCGGTCCCCGGGGTTTTCTCCTCCACACTGTTACCAGGCTTCTCAGGCCCCGGATCGTAAGTACTACCCGTAGATCTGCCACCCTCTGCTCCCTCCCCGCCTTGGGGTCTCCTCTGCGGTTCGGTTTTCTGACACCTTCGCTGCGGCTTTGGCGCCAGAGCAGGAGGGCTTCCTTGGGTAAGGCGCTCCGCCTCCCCGCATGCCGTCCGGCTTCACCCTGAGGGTTTGATTCCGGATACCGGGTCTCGCTCGCTCACGCCTGCTCGACCCACCCTCAAGGCCATCTAACCGGTTCGCTGTGCGCTACGTACGCAGGTTCTACCTCATGCTTCCTCCCCACACGGCATCTCGGCCGTGCAGTTGCCCTGTTGGTGTCGCCCTTCCGTCCGGTAACGGTGGGCAGTTTTACTTCCGGCACTACGTGCCAGAAGATCAGCGGAGTGCGCCATGCCAAGCGCACGGCCTGAGGCGCGCCGGGCAGGGAGGCCGGGCGCCTCGAGGCCCTCCGGAGGGGCGGGGCTCAGGAGAGGACCACGGAAACGCCAAACCCTCTGACTCCTCCACACTCAGTGCTAAACACACGAGGCATGGTGCACCCCAAGACCAAGCGCGTCGCGGAGTTATCCCTTACGGGTCCGTCCCCGAGACACCGAGCATTCGTGACTTTCGTGGTGCGGATGCTCGTGCTATCATCAGGCCGGACATCCGCTTGGTGAATTGTGACTGTTTCGCTGTCATTCAGCGATCGGCCGCGGCGGCTGTTGAACCGGCAAGACGGTGAACGTATCCATGAAACTCGAAGACCTGCAGCCAAATGCGGCCGTACGCGGAATCCTGCCCGAAGGGCTCGCCACCGTTGTCAGCGTCCGCTGGTTCGGCTCCGAGGCCCTGGAGCTCGTCTACAGGACCGCGGACGGTAGTGTTCACCAGCAATTGCTCTACCGCCACGACGAGTCGCGGCTCGAGGTCGTCGGAGCAGGGTCGTCCCTGGAGCTTCGACGGCGACGGTGCGCTCTTCCGCCTGGTCTCGGAGGCGCACCGCATCCGGCTTGGCGCACCTCTTCGATCCGGTGCTCGCCGTCCACACATCCATGGTCGAGCCGCTGCCGCATCAGATCACGGCCGTCTACGAGGAGATGCTGCCGCGGCAGCCCCTGCGGTTCCTTCTGGCAGACGATCCGGGCGCCGGCAAGACGATCATGGCCGGCCTGCTCATCAAGGAGCTGATCGCGCGTGGCGACCTGCAGCGGTGCCTCGTGGTCTGCCCGGGGAGTCTCGCCGAGCAGTGGCAGGACGAGCTGTACCGGCGCTTCCACCTGCCGTTCGAGATCCTGACCAACGACAAGCTCGAGGCGGCCCGCACCGGCAACTGGTTCTACGAGACCAACCTGGTCATCGCGCGGCTGGACAAGCTCTCACGCAACGAAGATGTCCAGGCCAAGCTCGCGGCGCCTGATTGCAGATGGGATCTCGTGGTGTGCGACGAGGCGCACAAGATGGCCGCTACGTTCTTCGGCGGCGAGATCAAGTACACCAAGCGCTACAGGCTCGGGCAGTTGCTGTCGACGCTTGACCCGGCACTTCCTCCTCATGACCGCGACTCCGCACAACGGCAAGGAAGAGGACTTTCAGCTGTTCATGGCGCTGCTCGATGGCGACCGCTTCGAGGGCCGCTTCCGTGACGGAGTTCACACGGCCGATGTCTCCGACCTGATGCGCCGGATGGTCAAAGAGAAGTTGCTGAAGTTCGACTCAACGCCGCTATTTCCCGAGCGCATCGCGTACACCGTCCCGTACAAGCTGTCCGACGCTGAGGCCCAGCTCTACCGGGCGGTGACCACCTACGTGCGCGAAGAGTTCAACCGCGCCGAGGCGCTGGAGAACAACACGCGCGCGGGTACGGTCGGATTCGCACTGACGATCCTCCAGCGTCGCCTCGCATCGTCACCCGAAGCCATCTACCAGTCGCTCCGGCGCAGGCGCGAGAAACTCGAGAGCCGCCTCCGCGAGATGGAGCTCCTGCAAAGAGGCGCAAGAATCGCGCGAGACTTGGCGTACGGCGGGCCCCGTGCTCGATGAGGAGGACGTCGAAGATCTCGAAGATGCGCCCGACAACGAGATGGAGATCGCCTCCGAAGAAGTCCTCGACCAGGCCACAGCGGCCCGCACCATTACGAGCTTCAAGCCGAAATCGCCACTCTTGTGCACCTTGAAGAGCTTGCCCTCACCGTGAGGCGTAGCGGCGAAGACCGCAAGTGGCGGGAGCTCGCGAGCCTTCTCGGAGAGATATTCGCAGCCGGCGGCAATCCGGACGCCTCTTCGTCCAGGCCGACGCGACGGTACCTCACGGTGTTCGTTCACCCCGCCAGAAGCTCGTTGTGTTCACCGAGCACCGTGACACAGTCAACTATCTACAGCGGCGAGGGTAGGCTTTTTAGCCGTTTTTTATTGCCTAAAAAGAGGTATAGCGAGGGAGTATATTTGAATAACAGGCTTAATGACAAAAAAGTAGGCTTCTACGGTTTGGCTGACTTCTTGTTTTTGCTCTTCTTCATAAACTGCTCCAACGCATCGAACGCTGCTTCCAGCTCTGGTATCGGTGGCAGGAAAACTGCTCGGGCATGTCCTTTGCCGTATTGTGGGTCAAAGCCTGAACCGTTAACAATGAGGACTCCAGTCTCTTTTAGCAGGTCAATTACAAATTCCATATCCGTCTTCCACCGTGTGCCTACGTTGTGGATTTTTGGGAAAATGTAGAATGCGCCTTCAGGCTTGGTGGTGCTTATGCCTTCAATCTCGTTTAGTCGCCTGCATGAGTAGTCTCTTCTTTGACGCAGTTTTTCAACAACGCCTTTGATATGGTCTTGTGGTCCGTTGAGGGCTGCGGCACCGGCTTTCTGCACTGGAGTGTTGGCGCATAAGCGGATTCGGCATTCTTTCTCGATGCCTTGCCTGAGTTCATCAAGCACGCCATCTTCGCCTTTAAAGTACAAGTAACCAAGACGCAACCCAGTCATTTGGTAAGCCTTGGAGAAGCCGTTAAAACCCAACACTGGCACGTCTTTGGCTAAGCTGGCAGTGCTCACGAAACTGTCGGAATATGTAATTTGGTCATAGATTTCATCCGACAGTACTAGTAGTTTGTGTTCTGCTGCAACATCGAGCATTTCCGTTATCATTTTTCTGCCGTAAACAGCGCCTGTCGGATTGTTTGGGTTTATGATTACGAGTGCTCGGGTTTTTTCGGAAATTTTTTTTCGTAGGTCATCTACGTTGGGTTGCCAGCCTTCTTTTTCTACGGTTTCGTAGGCAACTGGTGTGCCATCGAAGAATTTGGTGTAAGAGCTGTAAGGTGGGTAAGTTGGCCCGGGGAACAGGATTTCGTCGCCTCTCTCCACGATGGCGGCAAGGGACATCTGAATGCCTTCGGAAATGCCCTCTGTAATAAGGACATCGCCCGGAGTTATGTCAACATTGTTGACGCGTTTTTCTTTGCGGGCAACCGCTTCTCTAAGCTCCAGGAGCCCTTCGGAGGGCGAATAGTAATTGTTGTCTTCTTGCAGGGCCTTGCAGAGGGCTGCTTTAACGTGCGGGGGCACTTGGAAGTCGAAGGCTGCGGGGTCCCCGATATTTAGATAGTAGATTTTTCTGCCTTCTCTAACAAGTTGCTCAGCATAGGGTATGACGTCTCGTATGGCATACTCAATATTTGATGCTCTGCTGGTTACTTTGACATGCACCAATTTCCTGTTACCTGTAACCCAACCATTTGCCAACCGAAAAAATAAAGGTTCCTAACGTTAAACCCCCTGAACATGGCTCAATTTTCCTTGCGAAAAAAAGAATAAATGCTTGTTCTCAGCACATTTTTATTTTCCCAAACACTCTTGTTACACTTAGGTTTTGACTAAGCATGCTTGGTTGGACAGGTAATTTTATTAACATAGACTTAACCAAAAGCAAAGCGGAACCCCAACAGTTCAGCGAAAGTTTAGCCATTAATTTTCTTGGAGGCCGCGGCTTCGCCGTCAAAGTACTCTGGGACACCCTGCATCAGGGCACGGACCCACTTTCACCTGAGAACAAACTTATCTTTGCAACTGGACCCTTAACCGCCATTGGACTGCCGAACAGTGGCAAACTTGTCGTTGCGTCAAAAAGCCCCTTAACAGGCGGCTATGGCGATGGAAACATTGGAACATTAGCGTCTGTGCACATGCGCAAAGCAGGCTATGACGCAATAGTCGTTGAAGGCAAAGCATCAAGCCCCGTCATCGTGCAAATCAAAGATAAAGTCACCGAGTTCATAGACGCCAAAGAGTACTGGGGAAAAAGTAGCTTTGAAACAGAAGAGCGATTGAGACAACAATTCGGTCGCACAACAGGTACCCTCTCCATTGGTCAAGCAGGCGAAAATCTGGTCAAATTCGCCACCATCGTTTCCCAAGAGGGACGCTCAGGTGGAAGACCGGGAATGGGCGCAGTCATGGGAAGCAAAAACCTAAAAGCCGTCATAATTGAAGGCACGGGACCAATCCCGCTCGCTGACCCGGAAGGCATGCGAAAGCTGGCTGCCGATGGCTACAAAGATGTCCTAACCAAACCACTCTACCAGTTCTGGAAGCGGCAAGGCACCATGTCTACAGTTGAGTGGTCACAGGAAAACAGCGCACTTCCCACTTTCAACTATCGACAAGCAGTTTTTAACAAAGCTGAGGACATTGGCGGTTTTGCAATGGAGAAAATTAAGACATCAAACCGCGGTTGCCCGCAATGCAACATGACTTGCGGCAACGTAGTCAAGGACAGCGAGGGACAGGATTCAGAGCTAGATTATGAGAGCGTCGTTATGTTGGGTTCAAACATTGGCATGGGAAACCTGGCAGAAATTAGCACACTTAACCGTCTAGCCGACTCATATGGGTTTGATGGCATCTCGCTTGGGAACGTAATCGGCTTCGCGATGGAAGCCTCAGAAAAAGGGCTTGTGAAAGATAAGATTGTTTGGGGCGACTTCGAAAAAACCAAGATAATGATTACCGATATTGCATACAGGCGTGATTTAGGCGCTATTTTAGCTGATGGCGTGCGTTCTGCCTCCAAAGTGATCGGCGGAGGCTCGAGTGATTGGGCAATGCACGTTAAAGGCTTAGAAGTTTCAGCCTACGACTGCCACGCAGCGCCAGGAATGGCTCTCGCATACGGCACCAACAGCATTGGCGCTCACCATAAAGACGCTTGGGTTATAACTTGGGAAATGAAAGTCGGCAGAGGCAACTATGACTCAGGCAAAGTAGACTTTGTCATCAAAAATCAGCTTATTCGAGGTGGACTCTTCGAAGCTCTAACCGTTTGCCGGTTTCCCTACAACTCGCTGGGTTTGAAGCTTGAATGGTATCAGAAATACCTCAAAGCAGCCACTGGCAGGGATTTCTCGCTGGAAGAGCTAAATCGTATCAGCGATAGGATCTTGACTTTAATGCGGTGTTTCTGGGTTCGAGAATACAAGGAGAGTTGGAGCCGTGAGCTGGATGTACCGCCGATGAGGTGGTTTAAAGAACCCTTAACCGAAGGTGCATTAAAGGGCTCAGTGCTTGACTTGCAAAAATACAACAATATGCTTAGCAGTTATTATGAGAAAAGGGGTTGGGATGAACGTGGAATACCAACCAAAGCCACCCTTGATCAGCTGGGCCTAGTTGAGGAGGCAAAGCAGCTTTGCAGCTACGTTAGCATAAAAGAGTAGCCTCTGGTTAATACGACCGTGCAAAATACACCATTTCTCTAGCCTTCTGCCCACAGCAAACGCAAGGCGCAGTCGGCTCCTCTGCTTGGAATGGTCGAACCCTGATGGTAGCGCCTGTTTCTTCCTTAATTTTAGCTTCATCATCCGCGCTGCCGCACCACGCCGCCTTCACAAATCCGCCCTTGTCACAAAGGACCGCTTTAAACTCGTCGTAGGTCTGGACTGTAATGGTTTTTTCTTGGAGTATTGCTTTGGCTCTTGCAAACAGATTATCCTGAATCTCCAAGAGAAGCTTTTCGGCGGAAGCTTGTATGTCTGCTTCTTTAATTGGCGTTTTCTGTCCCGTGTCCCGTCGTACCATGACCACTTGTCCTTGTTTGAGGTCCCGCGGGCCAATCTCTATTCGGATTGGGACCCCTTTGAGTTCCCACTGGTTGAATTTCCAGCCAGGCGTGTACTCACCGCGGTCATCTAAAATTACGCTGAAGCCCTTCGCTTTTAAGCTTTCAGAAATTTCTTTTGCTTTGGCGCTGACTGCTTCTGCCTCGGCACTCTTGAACAGTATTGGCACAATGACAACTTGGACTGGCGCAACCTTAGGTGGCATGATTAAGCCTTTGTCATCTCCGTGAACCATAATCATAGCGCCGATCAGCCGGGTGGTTATGCCCCAACTGGTTTGCCAAACGTAGTGATCCACTTTGTCTTCGCCGATATATTTTATGTCAAATACTTTAGCAAAATGCTGCCCCAAATTGTGGCTGGTGCCCATCTGTAATGCTTTTCCATCAGGC
The DNA here is from genome assembly GCA_963725715.1 of Candidatus Bathyarchaeota archaeon. Lineage (GTDB taxonomy): Archaea > Thermoproteota > Bathyarchaeia > Bathyarchaeales > Bathycorpusculaceae > Bathycorpusculum. The sequence continues at coordinate 327,396 of CAVRZF010000006.1, read as the reverse complement.
ATAATAGACTCTAAAGCAGTCGTGTAGAGTGCACCTGCAAACTTTTCACTATCACTCTTGGTGCCAATCAGCACTGGAATGGCAAGGTAATTTTCAATAATGTCCTTGTACTCGCTCAGGGCGTACATGACTTCCGCTTCCGCCTGCTCACTTGTAGCATGTGCCGTGTGTCCTTCCTGCCAGAGGAACTCTCTTGTACGCAAAAACAGTTTTGTGGCCTTAGTTTCCCACCTTACAATGTTACACCACTGGTTAATTTTAATCGGCAAATCCCGCCAGCTACGCACCCACTTGTTGAAAGTATCATACATTATTGTTTCGCTGGTCGGTCTAACCGCGAGTCTTTCTTCAAGAGGGGTATCGCCGCCCATAGTGATCCATGCAACCTCAGGGGTGAAACCCGCAAAATGCTCAGCCTCCTTCTTGAGGAATGCTTCGGGAATAAACATCGGGAAATACACGTTTCGGTGGCCTGTAGCTTTGATTTTCTGATTGAGGATTTCCTGGATTTTCTCCCAAACCGCATAGGCGTCTTCTCGAATAATCATGCATCCCTTTACTGGAGCGTAGTCTGCAAGCTGTGCCTTCTGAACAACCTGCACATACCATTCTGAGAAGTCTTGATTTTTTTTAACGGTAATCCCAGTGTCAGACATAACCTTTCTCTCGGTTGGAGTTCTACGCGCGCTGAATATAAAACCATAACGGGACCAACGCCAAAAAACAGCGCTAATAGAGAAAGAAAACTCTCAATTAACCTTGGCGACAGTTTATTGGCATACTAGGAGCCTAATAGACGCTTTATAGGCCCAATAGACCGGGGGAGGGAGTGGTGGAGAGAGGAGAGGCCAAAGAAAGGCCGAAGAAAAATGGGACTGTTAATTGGGTTTAATGGATGACTTGCTGGGAAGAGTTCCAGGTATCTTCCACTATTTGCTTAATCTCTTGTAGCACCAACGCTAACTTTTGCCCTTTGCAAGTTAAGCTGTAAGTTTTCGGTGTTCTCCTTAAGAAAACCAATTTCTTACCCTTTAACCGCTTTATGTACTTGTAGATTCTTCGGATGCAAAGTCCCGTTTTACTTGCTAGTTTCCCAGCAGCAACCCCCTCTTCGCCGAGTGCATCGTAGATTTTTTGTTCAGTGACTGTCAAGGTTTCTCTAGTCGGGTCTCGCTTTGATTTAAAGAAAAATATGTACTCCCGTTCTTCTGGCGCTTTTATCAGACCTGCTGAAAGTAAGCGTTCAAGAACTCTTGAAGTGATGTTTAGACCTAAAATATCCTCAATGTTCTGGTATGTTTTAGGCTCAAATAACAAGTATTGCAAAACCGTTTCTTCGTGGCATTCTGAGTGAGCCCGTAGCTTTCCATCAAATTCTGGAAAACTTTTTAGCGCATTGGCTATGCGGGTGCCAAAGGAAGTGGCATTGTATTCCTCGCGTGCCTCATTGGCTAAACCCACGGCTATTAGGGGGCGCAGATATTTTTCGGTGATAGTGTCTTGGCTGTAGAAACGCCCTCCCTTCCCCAGTTGCCCCTGAAGTTTGTCCAAAGAACACCGCTCGTTACATATTGCTTGCATAATGAAAAGCCTTGTCTCGTTCTTTAGTACGTTGAAAAGCTCTTTAGTATAGTTGGGTTTGTTCATTGTTTCGCTAAGGTGCCGCAGCTCGTTTTTGAGTTTGTACACGTGGCATCGGGTTATGCATTCTAAGGGTGTTATCGGTGTGCAGTTTTTGCATTGGGCTTCAAGTGATTGCAAAGTTCCTTGGAGGCTGCGGTTTTTTTCAGCCTTTATTGTAGGTGATAAGATTGTGGTCATTGCTCGGCCTCCTCCAAAAATATTCTAGGTAAATCATGCCGAGTTTGTTCAAGATCAAAGTCTAAACCGAGATTGACCCATTTGCCCATCCAGATTCCTCAAATAAATCACCCAGCCGTTTATTGTAAAAAGGGTTCTCGTCAAGGAATCTTGACTTAAGCTTAGTCAAACTTTCTTGACTAAACATTTTTCAGGTTTTAACGTGCGAACAGTCCAAAAAGCAAGTTTTCAACGTTCAGGCGGGCGTTAGGTTGCTGCTAATAGGTTAGTGAGAGGTAAGTTTGGCTCTAAATCGGATAGCGTAGAAGGGAAGAGTTTTTTGTGTGGCAGTGACAAGTTTGTTTTAGGTTGCTTTCTTGATTCAAAGGTTAAATCGTTTACAACAGCCGTCCCAAATTGTCTCAAATTGTCCTAAACTGTCCCAAATCGTCGTGCGAAAGAAGGAAAAGTTATTGACTGAAATATGTTTCGAGATATTTTTGAAAAACGGAAGAATTCCTGTTCCTTAACGGCCTACCAAGTCATAGTTGAAGCTTCATTGCTAATAGGTTAGGGGACTGGGTTATGAAGCGAGATTCGGCTGCTCCGTAGCTTGATACAATTTCTAAATTGATGGATAGATTAAAAAAAAGAAAACAGGGTTGAGGTGTTAGCGGCGTCTCTTTAGTAGCAGAACCAAAATAACGACTATGGCGATTATTATGACTAAAATGGCGACTGAATAATACACCAAGCTTGGGACACCTGAGCTGGTTGCTGCTTGCCCGACCGCGTACATGTTGCCGTCGTAGGAGCCAAAGTAAGCCACGCCATCGACTATTGCTGGGGACGAGTAGAGGTTGCCGCCTGTTTGGTAACTCCAAAGGAAGCTGCCTGTCTGCGCGTCTAGGGCGTAGGTTTTGTTGTCTAGGCAGCTGACGTATAGGGTGTTTCCAACGATTGTTGGAGCAGAGAAGATGCCTGCGCCCGCCGTGTAACTCCATTTTTCCGCACCATTCGCTGGGTCTAACGCAAAAACTTTGTTATTGAATGCGCCACCAGTGTAGACTAAGTTGTTGGCAAAGCCCGGTGAAGCCATTACACACATGTCGTAGCCTGTTGTAAAGTTCCACACGAAATCGCCTGTCTCCATGTTTAAAGCGTAGGTTTGCTGGTCATAACTGCCCACGTAAACCATGCCATTTGCAACTACAGGAGAGGACTCAACGACGCCCTGAGTTTTGTAGCTCCATTTCAGCTGACCTGTTTGGGCATTAAGCGCATAGACTTTATCGTCGTACGAGCCAAAATACACGATCCCGTTGGCTACAGCGGGGGAGGAGATGATACTATTGTCAGTTGTAAAGTTCCAAATCAAGGCGCCATTGGTTGCGTTTAGGGCGTACAGGTTATGGTCGTTTGAACCCACATACACTACATCATCTAAAACAGTTGGAGGGCTTTGTACCTGATTGCCTGTCGTGTAGTTCCAAACTAAAGCGCCATTTTGAGCGTTAAGCCCATACACCTTGAAGTCGTTTGAACCAATGAAAATCATGTTGTCCGCAACAGCTGGCGAAGAAGCGATTCTAGCTCCAGTTGTAAAGCTCCAGATTTGTTTTCCATCTTTAGCGTTGACTGCGTAGACGTTTTTGTCATAAGAACCAAAATAGACTACTCCGTTGACTACGGCTGGGGAGGACCAGACTGCAGCGTTTGTTTTGAAAACCCAAAGCGTCTGGTTGCTGCTGGGTCCTGTCGCTGTTGAGTATCCGGTGTGGGCTGGGTTGTTATGGAACATGGTCCAAGAATCACCTTCCTGAGCATTCACGGCTAATCCAAAAAATGAACTGATTAATAGACAGAAGATTGCGAAAGTTAAAACTAGATAAAATTTATTCAAATTAAATCCCTAATATAAACTGCTATTCAACGTAAATATGTTTTATCCCTAAAATATCAGGGTTTTTTAAAAAGACAAACGTAAACCAAAGCAAAATGTAATAATAACATTTAAGAAAAGCCAACGTGGATTATCAGGAAGAAACTATAGCCATTTCCCAAGATGCTGATTGCGATGAAGAAGAAAGTGTTTATTTCTGGGCCTATTCTGGGCATGGAGAAAAATCAAGGTTATAGGCAAAAACTCACGGAAATCATCCAAACTGCGGGCTTTGAAGTTATCGACCCGTGGAATCGTGAAAAGGTGCTTTACAATGGTGATGAGCGATGCTGGTGGGATAAAGTTCCGGCATTTGACTTTATTCAGCGCGATTTGGATGACGCTGACAGATGCGACATAATGGTGGTTTACTTGCCTATTTTGTCGGCTGGAGCTTGCATGGAAATGTTCTACGCTAAACGCAAAGGAAGACAGATCATTGTTGTGTCGGAGACTGAGTGTTTAAGCCCTTGGATTATCGGACACTCCGACGTGGTTTTGAAAAGTTTTGATGGATTAGAAGCCGCATTAAAAAAGTTTCAATAAACCTCGGCGCTTTAAAGAGTGAAAACTCAGCTTCATGCTGAGAGCTGAATTATTTTGTTACCGCTATAATTTATGGCTAATTAATAAAGAGATTGAGATAAGCTTTTTTTTACCCTACCTTATGGCTTCGTCGATTCTCGAGTCGCGTTTGGTTCTTGTGACTTCTTTGAATAATTCTAAACATTCTTCTTTGGTTGGCGCTTCAATGCCTATGCTGCCATAAGCGCCTATGTCTATTCTATATTTTCTGTCTCTTTTATCTCCTCTATCTTCGATTTGTGGTTCCGTAAACTTCTCCCCCTCTCTTATCTGTCCTATACGGATAATAGATTATTTACCTAATAATGTAAACCGCTTATAAGTTTAATGCCTTTTCACCGATAAAATCCGCCACGATTCTGGCGTTATACACGATAAAACGAGCGTTCCTCATGTACCTACCCACTCTCGAAACCAACCCAGCCGCATCAGTCCCCAACTTACAAGTCAAAGCATGCTCAAACAAGCCCAAAGCCCCCACCTCAATAACATCCCTGTTCAACCCCGTTCTCTCCAGCACTAAAGCAACCTCTGCTTTAGAGGCGCCTAAAACAATAAGCCTGTCCAACAAAGACAACTGCCAACGTCGAATTCTGTCAAGCTGCTCAACGGAAAACTCGGACCTCAAAAACCCATCTTTGTCACCTTCGAGGTTGGTTAATTTAATGCTTACTGGCAAGCCCTCTTGAAAACCGTAGGTATCTGTGAGTTTTTTTAGGTCAACTCTTCTGCCATCCGCTAGTTGTGCCTGCAAATAAGACAGAGGAACTGCTGTCTGAGTGATTTTCGGTTCAAAAACTCCGACATCCACTCGCAGCTCTTGTTTTACGGTGTCGACTTTGGAAATATAGCCTTTTAGCACTGAGAATTTAATGATGTTTTTTATGTTTGTCGGGCAAACGCCTATTTTTTGGTTAATGTAACTGGTTGCAATGGGTTCGTCTTCGCCTGAAAGAAAGACTTGAACCCACTTGTTAATGGGGCTGCCCAAAACTCTTACTTCTAAATCCAAATCGCCAAGCTCTGACTTTAACAGGTCATCTATCTGTTTTAACTGCTTAGGATTAGAAGCTTTAGCAAACAGAGTAAGGATGGTCATTTCAATTGCCTAGTAAACTGGTTATTTCCTCATGAAGCTTTCTCACTCTTTCCGCAGCTTCCTTGTGTCCAACGCTGAGCCTATGGATTTCCAAATCAATTGGGACCTGTTTTTCTCTGTCAATAAGTTTGTCCGAGTATGAAACAACTTTTTCCTCGAGGCTTTGTGGCACGTAGTCGTCCTTTGGCCAACCAAACCGTATGGCCTCTTCAGTTGTAATTCCGCCGCCAACATGCCGTTTAATTATATTCGCTAACGGTTCTGGCAAGCCTTCAGATTTGGCAATTTGCGAGCCGACAAGTCCATGGTCTACGTTATGGGTTTTGGATCGGCCAATATCGTGTAATAACGCGCCTGCTTGCACAAGTTCAAGGTTGATTTTGCAGCCTTTATTTTGAAGTTTGGTCGCGATTTCTAAAGCCAAATCTGCCACTATTTCACAATGGCGAATAACCACGAATGGACAGTTATGTTCGCGTAGAAGCTGGATTGCTTGCTCCCTTGAAGGAAGCTCTTTACTCACCGAGTTCCTTCCTTAGCACATCGACTTTTTCAGAGAGTTTAGTTATCATTATTTCGTTTGCAAAATGCACAAGGGGTTTGCCGCAACCGGAACAGTGAAAAACCAGTTCAACAGCCTCTTCGAAGGGAACGCGTTTGCACTCTGGGCTGTCGCAGTAGTAGAAGTCGTGGTTCTTTTCGTATTCTAAGCGGACATTGAGTTTTTCGAGAACGCGTCGTTTTTGGCTCAGAATGAAGCCTTCAAGCTGGTCTGGTTGAAGTTTCCAGTGAAAAATGAACCATCCAGTTTTTGGGTCTCTTGTTCTTCTGAGGCTGACAAGTGAGTGGTCGTAGAGTTTGTAGAGAATTTTGCGGACGGAATTAAGCCTAATGCCAGTTTTGTTGGCTATTTCATCATCAGTTATTTCATCTACGCCTTTTAGGTGAGCGATAAGTACAACGGCTTCTTCATTGCCCAAAGCTAAAGCCACTTTATTGAGGGTTGCATCATCAATTGTCGATAACATATTCTAATATTCCCAGATACCTAATATTGCAACATGGTTCAATAAAACTCTTCGCACACCATTAACCAGATATATCATCGGTTTTGATTTCTTTTCCTCGTTCATGTGGAACAATGCGGATTTTGGCTTTTTCAAAATTTTGAGCTAACTCTTTACCTTCAAAATATCTATCGAGGAAAATTGCAAGCGCGGAACACTCGGAATGTGGCTGGTTTCCGACAGAAACGTTGAAGTCCGACACCTCGCTTGAGTAGAATTCGCCTGGAACCTTCTGACTTCCGACAAGTAAAAGAACATTTTTCCTTAAGCCTCTAATTCGCTTCAAAACGTCACTGCTCTGAATGTTTTCGCCGTAAGCCGTCAAATGAACAACAATCCCGCTTTGAGCCTTCCAATCATGAACAGCTTTTTTCCACGGGGTTCCCATTTCAAACTGGAAATCCCCACCCCACCGTGCCATTATTCGCTTTACGGTTTGTTCTAAGCTGTTATCTTGCACATCTGCTAGAATAAAGCCCGAGGCCCACAGGGCTCTTGCGGTTAAGGCAACATGAGTTGTTAACCGGACATCGCGCTGTGGGCGATGCCCCCATCGTAACACGACGATTTTGGGGTCACTGGGGTGCAGGGTTGGTTTGGAATTTTCCATTTAAGTCTTCCACTTTTCTTTTAACTTGCTCACTTAACTCCAACGGAGCTCCGAAAACAACTTCAATGGAGTCATTGGTATAGTTTTCTTTCTTAACCTCGGTTTTTTGATGAACCCAAGAAATAAAAGGCATAGCCTTGCCCGTTAACGGAACTGAAAACTGAGCTTCAACATAGTTTTCAAGAATCTTCAGGATCTTATCTCGGAGCAAGTCAAGGTTTATTTTGCATTTAGCTGACATGGCAATGGGATTTCTCGTTTTCTCTTTGAGAAATTGCAGTTTTTGCTCTCGTTCGTCATCACTTATCAAGTCAATCTTGTTTAGTGCGGTTATAGTGGGTATGTCCGATGCACCTAAGCGGTCGATTGTTTCCAGGCAGACGTTGTATTTTTTCTCGATTGTTTCCATTGGTTCACTTAAATCAAGCATCAGAATGATGAGGTCGGAGAAAATTGTTTCTTCAAGAGTCGATAGGAACGCTTCAATCAAAGGCAGAGGTAAACGGTCAATGAATCCGACAGTGTCGGTTAAAAGAAACTTGCGGTTTGAAAACTCCATTATACGCGTGGTTGTTGATAAAGTGGTGAATAATGCTTTGTCCACCTCTACGGATTCTTCGGTTAAGGCGTTGAACAGGGAGCTTTTTCCGGCCTTAGTGTAGCCAGCAAGTGAAATAGTCAAAAAGCCGAGCTCTGTTCTCCTCTCGCGTTGGAGGACTCTTTTTTCGCGGATTTTTGTTAGTTTTTTGAGAATAGTTTGGACTTGCCGTTTTATGGCGTCTCGATAAACGTCTGCTTCGTATGCACCAAGACCCATAAAGCCAGGTTGCTCACTGCCCTTTGCCAGTTTCACTTTTTCCTTAGCATGTTTGAGCTCATTTCGCACCGTTGCAAGCTGAATCTGAAGTTGTGCCTCAGTTGTTGTAGCTTTATTAGTGAAAATTTCAAGAATAAGTTGGAAGCGGTCGATGACTTCGACCTTTGTTGCTTTTGCCAGGTTGTATGTTTGGCGGGTTTTGAGGTTGTTGTCAAAAATTATTTTTCCGCGCTGTTTCTTGCACCATCTGGGCTAATTCTTCAACTTTTCCAGCGCCTATTTGATAACGTGCATCAGGCGGACGGGTCTGCTCCATAGTTCCAACGACCATGTAGCCTGCGGATTCTGCGAGTCGCTTAAGCTCATCTAAACTTGACTCTTCACGGTTCAAGCGACGTTGAACAATGATTGCTTTCGTTGTGTTGCCGTCTCCCCATCATCCTTATACTCAATGATATCGCCCAGAGTCATTTCTTGGTTGGCGGATTTAGGAAGGGTTGTAGCTTTCTCCTCAGTGATTGGAACAAGCAACTTGATTTTTAACATGTGCTCAAGCTTTGAGGCAAGCTGATTGTTTGGAGCCATTTTTCCCAGCTTCAAGATTTCTCAGAACGGAGGCTTTTTCGTTTATTTTCTTGCCCAGTTCCTCATGAGTTAGCACAATTTTTCCCGTGCCACTTCGGATCTTGTTCGGGTAATCTTCAGTTACTTCTTGGGTGATTTGCACGTTTGACAGTCGGCGGTTTTTTCTGAACCATCGTGATGGGTGCCTGCGGTTTTTTGGAGGTGGCGATCGCTATCTTGGGAGGGCTGATTTCTTCTTGAATGAAGTATTTTTCCATGCTTTGAACATTCAACGCAGACTGTTAAGCCTTGCCCCTTCAATAATTGCCGTTACTGGTTCTGTGTGTATTTTGTGTCCGCAGACTTCGCATCTCAATTAACGTTTCACCTTTTATTGTGTTTATTATTATGTTATGTTTATACTTGTCGAATCAAACATTGGCCATTTAAGGGTGAAAAAGTGGAGAACGTACTTGGCAAACTCCGAGCAATCGCTGATTACCAATTTGGCAAAGGCGTAGGCGATAAAGCTGTTTCCCAGAAAACATTAAAGTCCAGCTATCTCCACGAACAGGAAGAATACGATACATCAACCTAGATGGCGAAAGATTAGCTACCCTGCGCCCAACAGACGGTTTGCTCTCGCTCAGCATAAAAGCTGCGAAATTCATGGCAGAAAACACCCCAAGTTGCCCACTGCTTTGTCACCATAAAAACGATGTTGCATCCTACATTGCCAAGGGTGGTGACGTTTTTGCAGTACACGTAGTAAAAATTGACGATGCTATCCGTTCAAAGGATGAAGTTGTTGTTTTGGATGAAGAAGGACAAGTTTTGGCAGTTGGACGGGCTATGCTTTCAAGCGTCGAGATGACGGCTTTTAAAACTGGTGTAGCCGTTAAGGTCAGGCATGGCGCAAAAGAAAGTTAAGTTTATATCAAGTTTTACTGAAATAAGGCGGTAGAAGTGAGAGTTATGAATAGGCGCATGAATCCTCGTGAGCAGAAACGTATGATGCAGCGTATGGGCATGAACATGGATCAAGTGGCGGATGTCCAGCAAGTTATTATTCGAACAGCAGGCAAAGACATCGTAATTGACGAGCCAGAGGTTGCAATTTTGGAGGTTCAGGGACAAAAAATGTACCAAGTTGTTGGCGGCCAAGTTTCTGAGCAAGCCCCATCACAACGTCTAACCGGAGCGGCTGCGGCGCCAGCGTTCTCTGAGGAGGATGTGAGGTTGGTAGCTGACCAGACAGGCAAAAGCTTTGAGAAAGCAAAGGACAGCTCTTGAGGAATGTCAATGGCGATTTGGCGAAGGCAATCTTGCTTTTGCAATCATAGTTTTAACAGTTATATCTTCGATGTCTATTAATCAAGATTGAAGGGAATTGGGCGAGTGCTTCAAAACGTAGATGTAGCAGTTGTTGGTCATTTTTCAATAGACACGATTCGCCTGCCCACCCGATCAGCCCCTTTTATGGTTTTAGGCGGAGCGACAACCTACACGTCGTTTGCTGTAAAACGACTCGATGCTACTGCTTCAGTTATTTCTAAAGTCGGAGCAAACTTCCCGGATGCGTACTTGTGGTGGCTCAATCAAGAAGGCGTAGACATCACTAGTGTTACTAAACATGCAGAGGAGCCAACAACTCGTTTTGAGTTAGACTATAGTGCAGACTTGACTGAGAGAACTCTGAACTTAAAGAGCAAAGGAACACCGATTGGATTGGCAGATTTGCCAGCTCATTTTCATGCTAAAGCCATTCATATTGCACCTATTGCAAACGAAGTATCCCTCGAAGTAGTTGAACACCTAAAACATTGTGCAGGCGTACTCTCACTTGACCCTCAAGGTTTACTTCGAAGATTCGACGAAGCAGGAAACGTTACTGAAAACGCGAAAGTTGACAAGCGTATTTTCAGCTTAATCGATATTTACAAGTCTTCGGAAAACGAAATCTATGCCTTAACAGGCAAATCCGAATTAAAGCCAGCAATAAAGGCCCTTCACAATTTCGGCGTGGAAACAGTCATTGTTACTTTGGGCGCTAAAGGCAGCATACTCTCAGTTGAAGGAGCACAATACAATATTGCTGCTTGCCCTTCACAGGTTTTTGTTGACCCAACAGGCGCAGGAGACGTTTTCATAGGTGGCTTCTTAACAGAATATTTGAGGCAGCGAGAATCAATATGGTGTGCCTGCGTAGGTTCAGCTGCAGCTTCGGTTGTCGTTGAAGGTCTTGGTCCAACTTACTTTGGCAAAAAAGAAGAAATCTACGGCAGAGCCAAAATTTTGTATGAAAAGGAACTTAAGCAATAAATCACATTTACGATAAATGAACTAATGTACATTGAGGCTAAAGTTGTGGGACGTATAGACAAAGGACAAAAATGTAGTGTTTCAGGCTGTGGCGGAGAAGCTGCCCGTTCAATTACCGCTGACAAAGTCAAAGCTGCAGGCTTAAAAGTTAGCACTGACGAAAAACGTGCTTACATCTGCAAAGAACACTATAAAGAATACAAAAAGAAAACAAAAAAAGATAAAACGCTTGATAAATGGCGTTTCGGCCACTAAACAGAAGTGAAAGCATATGCGAATATTACAGTTACATTCTAACTTTATAGTTTTTAAACCAGTCCAAAAAGAAATCAATATAGCCGAGGAAGCGGAACAAAAAGAAAATCGCGTAGAAGAAGTCGTTGTGTTATTCACCGCTATTGAAGAAGGTGACAACAACTAGACGGGACGAAAAGCCATTGATGATGTACGAGCTTTTCTTGGCAAACAGAAAAGCCAATCGAATCCTTACTCTACCCCTTTGCCCACCTAAGCAGCAATCTCTCCCAGCCGTCAGAAGCTCTAAAAATCATTAAAGACATGGAAGCATACGCCAAAGAAAAATGCATAGAAACCTACAGTGCCCCGTTTGGCTGGACCAAGCAATTCACAATATCCATCAAAGGACATCCACTAGCCGAACAAGCCCGAAGTTATGCTCCGACAGTTGCTGTCGAGACAAAAACAGAAGCGGTGTATGTGAACCCAAAAAGGAAGAAGAACCTGTCTCCGCCGCTCTCAAAGCCGAAGACAAAATGCAGTCATTCTGGCATGTTATTTTGCCCGATGGTTCATTGGTGCCAATTGAAGAATTCAAATTTAAAGGTCATAATAACCTACAAAAGTTCTCGCAATACGAAATCAAAAAGGCTCGTGCTGTTACGGCTATGCCTCCACATGTGCCTTTAATGAAGAGGCTTGAAATTGCGGATTATGAGCCTGGAAGCGACCCTGGCAACATACGTTGGTACCCAAAAGGACGCATGATAAAGTCGCTGCTTGAACAGTATGTTTCAGCTCGTGTAGCAGCTTACGGCGGCATGGAAGTTGAAACACCCATCATGTATGATTTCAACCATCCGAGCCTGAAAAGCTATCTTAACCGTTTTCCAGCACGACAATATGTGCTCAAATCCGAAGACAAAGAACTCTTCCTGCGTTTTGCAGCATGTTTCGGACAATTCCTAATGGCTCACGATGCCCAAATAAGCTACAAGCAACTTCCAATCAAACTCTACGAACTTACACGTTACAGTTTTAGACGTGAAAAAAGCGGCGAAGTGGTCGGATTAAAACGGTTACGAGCCTTTACGATGCCCGACTGCCACGCCTTCTGTGCTGACCTTGATCAAGCTAAAAAAGAATTCATGATCCGCTTTGCCCTATCCCTCGACGTGCTTGACAAAATTGGCTTGGTGAAAGATGATTATGAGATTGCCATGCGTTTCACAAAAAGCTTCTATGAGGAGCACAAAGAATTCATTGCGGAACTGGCGAAATCTTTCGGTAAACCAATGCTTGCAGAAGTGTGGAATGAACGTTTCTTCTACTTCGCGCTTAAATGGGACGTAAACTTTGTTGACAACCAAGACAAAGCCGCAGCATTGAGCACTGACCAGATTGACGTTGAAAACGCTCAACGGTACGGAATCACCTACGTTGACGAGAAAGGCGAAAAACAGTACCCTCTGATTCTGCACTGCAGTCCAAGCGGCGCAATTGAACGAGACATCTACGCGCTTCTTGAGAAGGCTTACCGCGAACAAATGACTGGCAAAGCACCGATGCTGCCGCTATGGCTGTCGCCAACACAGGTTAGACTTATTCCAATATCCGACAAGTTCCTTGACAAAGTTGGAGAGCTCGCACAACAAATCGCTTCGCACTGCATCCGCGTCGACATAGACGACAGCTCTTCGACCTTGCAGAAGAAGATTCGAGAGGCTGAACAGGAATGGGTACCCTACATCATCGTGGTCGGAGAGAAAGAGGTTGAGTCAAAAACGCTCTCTGTTCGTGATCGTGAGCTTAAAGGTCAACAGCAAATCCTGACTACTGAGCAGTTGACTGCCAAAGTGTCAGAGAAAATCGCTGGCAAACCCTTCAAGCCCCTGCCCTTGCCTCTGTACCTGTCGAAGAGGCCGCAGTTCCACGGTTGATAAATGAATCATACGGTTCATCGACGTAAAATATATCAAACAATCCAGCAGTATGAAATAATCACAAGAGAGTGAAAACAAGATGAATAATGAATTAGTTGTCTACATCGACGGAGCCTACTATCCTAAATCCCAGGCTAAAGTCTCCATTTTTGACCACGGCTTTCTCTATGGAGATGGCGTTTTTGAGGGAATCCGCGCCTACAACGGTACCGTGTTCAAACTCAAAGAGCACGTTGACCGCCTTTATCGTTCGGCTCATGCAATAACACTAAAAATTCCCTTAACAAAAGAAGAAATAATAAACGCTGTAGTTGAAACGCTGCGCCAAAACAGCATGAATGACTCTTACATTCGTTTAATAGTCACAAGAGGCGTTGGCGACCTCGGGTTGGATCCTCGCAAATGCCCCAAAGCCTCAATTATAATCATCACCGACACAATTAACATACGATGCAGGCAACGCCAAAGAAACAGGAGTTACAACTATGTTCAGCTGGGTCAGACGAAACCCCGTTGACGCAACAACACATGAGATAAAATCGCTCAACTACCTCAACAGCGTCCTAGCCAAAATTGAGGCAAACGCATGCGGAATCGACGAAGCCATCTGCCTTGAAAGCAACGGGTACGTGGCAGAAGGTGTCGGAGAAAACATTTTCATCGTCAAAAATGGCGAACTCTTCACGACACCGACATCAACAGGCGCGTTAGCAGGTATTACAGCTGAAGTCATACGAGAACTCGCAGAAAAACTCAAAATAAAACTTACAGTCGCTAATCTAACGCCATTCATGTTGTTCACCGCCGACGAAGCGTTCTTTACAGGAACAGCCATGGAAGTTGTGCCAATACGCGAAATCAACAAGCGTCAAATAGGCACGGGCAAACCGGGGCCTGTCACCAAGAAGTTGATGGCTGAGTTCCAGAAAGTAATTGAAGATCCTTCGCAAGGGATCAAATTCTAAATTTTCCTTTTATTTTTTATTCGTTATTATTAATTATTTTATGAGGATAGAGTGAGCAGTTTCAGCTAGTTAAGAAATAGTCTAAAGTGCGCATAGGAGTAAGGGGTGTCAATTTTGTTAACGTTTCCTGCCACTAAATTGACATAGAGATTGAGGGAAGAGGGCTACTTCTATTTACCAACTGGAACCTTTAACAAGCACATGCCTTAACCCCGGAGACAAATAAAAAATCGTTATATGCCACAATCAACTTACACTTAATGCCGCTTTGGCGCTGTTTATGGAGGCTTAGTTTGTGAGTTTAATCCCTGACGATAAAAAGGAACTGCTGAAAAACGATTTTAAAATGCAGCTAATTGACCCAGTAAAAATTGTCATGTTCACTCAAGAAATGGAGTGCCGATTCTGCGCCGACACCCGACAGCTAGTGCAGACCATAGCCCCCTTGAGTGACAAGCTATCGGTGGAAGTTTACGATTTCATGAAAGATGCTGAGAAAGCTAAAGAGTACTGCATTGACAAGATCCCAGCCATAGCAATAATAGGTGCTAAAGATTATGGCGTGCGAATTTACGGAATCCCCTACGGATATGAGCTTCAAACGTTAATTGAGGCGATTATTAACGTGTCGAAAGGCAAGGGCAGAACGGATTTATCCGACAAGACCAAGTCCATATTGTCGGAAATCAAGAATCCAGTTCACATAGAAGTATTCGTTACGTTAACGTGCCCACACTGTCCAGCCGCTGCCGCCGTTGCCCACAAGCTGGCGATTGAAAGCCCAATGATTCGTTCCGACATTATTGAAACCAGCGAGTTCCCTGACTTAGCCATGAAAAACAACGTTATCGGCGTCCCAAAAATTATTGTTAATGGCAAGGTAGATTTTGTCGGAGCGTTCAACGAGGACCTATTCGCTGAAAACGTGCTGTTAGGTGCATTCTAAAAGTTCAATTCAAAAATAAAAATTAGTGGCAGTCTATTGCTCCGCTATGGCTTTCTGGATTCTATTATGCCTCGGCATTTGTCGGCGTATTGGCAGTACTCCAAGCACGCGGCTGTTTTGTCTGGTCGTTTCCATTCCGCGCCGCATTCAGGGCAGACGGTTTTGTCTTCATCACTCCAAATTTCAAGGTCTCCACCACAAACATGACATTTGATGTAAGCAGGTTTAGGTTGTAGGAGGTCCCGCAGTCCGGGGCAAGTTTGTGGGTTCTTTTCGACTGGTTTATCTTTAGAGCTCAATTATTTCACCTCCAATTTTTACCTCGTACTCTTTAGTGGGAACACTTTTGCCTGACATTTCCATCGCTTTGTTAACTGCCCATTTTAAACCCGTGCAGCATGGCACCTCCATATGCACAACGGTTATAGATGAAATAGTATTTTGTTTTAATATTTCAGCTATTTTTTGTGCATAAGCTCTGGCGTCGTCAAATTTGGGGCAGCCAATTATAACTCGTTTTCCAGGCATAAGCTTGTCATGGAAGCTTTTGAACGCAATGGGAGCGCAGTCCGCGGCAAGCAGCAGGTCGGCGCCTTCAAAGAACGGTGCTTTTGTCGGGACAAGGTTTAGCTTTACAGGCCACTGGGGCTTTTGTGGTCCCAGGTTGGTTTGTGTGCTTGTTGGTTTTGTGCTCTTCAGGTGTTCATGCACTTGCGTCTCGTCGAAGGGTTCGGCTTCCCGTTCGGTTATAGTTATTGCTCCTTGAGGGCATTGCCCCAAGCAAGCGCCTAAACCGTCGCAATAGGTCTCTTTGATTATTTTTGCCTTACCATTAACAATCTGCAGAGCCCTTTCGGCACATTTAGGAATGCATGTTCCGCAACCGTTACAGAGATTTTCGTTTATGTTGACTATTTTTCTTTTTATCATTAACTTTCTCCTCTTAGACACTTTCCACCTGTTGGGCAGAACCGTTCGGCATGATTTTGGACTGCTTGGAAGATTGGTCGTATGGTTTCTTCATTGATGATGTAGACGTGTTTTTTTCCTTGTTTTTTTAGTTCGATGAGATTGCATTCGAGTAAAGGCTTTAGATTGTGTGAGATCATGCTTTGTTCTTGTCCGATGGCAGTGGCGAGTTCGCTGACACTGAGTGGTTTGACCATTAACTGTTCGAGTACGTCCAGTCGGGTTGGATTCGCTAAGTTTGTGAAGAATCGATAGCAGATTTGTGTTAGTCCTTCTTTCATTTAAGTGCCTTCATGTGAATTAATATTCATATGAATAATTGTTCATATAAATGTGTTGTTCAGAAATGGCCCAAAATAAAAGGATGGCAATGAAAAAGATCTGAAAAAGAAACAAAAAGGAGGAACTAAATGGTCAGTTTAGTGTCCGCCGCAACCGCAGCCATGCGCTGAATGCGAGTGCCCTATTGAGCCGCCGCCAACGTATTTTTGCGGGTTAGCCTCGAACTCAGCTTTGCATCCTGGAGCACAGAAATAATAGGTTTTTCCTTGATAGGAAGTTTTCCATTTCGCGGTTTTCTCGTCAACATCCATGTCGCAAACTAAATCTTTCGCCAAATTTTTCACCTCCATAAATGTGGATAAAGTGTTACTTAGATTTTTGGTTTGAATCGTCTCAGCAGTGAGGCGTTAAAAACTACGGTGACTGAGCTGCTTGCCATGGCGGCTGCCGCGAACACAGGGTCAAAGAGCACATGTATCAATGGATAAAATGCGCCTGCAGCCAATGGGATAAGTGCAATGTTGTAGAAGAATGCCCAGAAAAGGTTCTGCCTAATCTTTTGCATCGTAGCTCGGCTCAACTGAATCGCTACCACAACATCCCGCAGATCATTTTTAATCAGCACAATATCTCCCGTTTCCACTGCCAACCGCAATGCCGATGTTTGCCTGTGCCAAAGCGGGAGCGTCATTAACTCCATCCCCAACCATGGCGACAACTTTGCCTTCCGATTGCAGCCGCTTAATCTCTGAGGCTTTTTGGTCAGGAAGCACCTCAGATAGCACGCGGTTTACGCCTGTTTGTCGCGCGATGGCGTCTGCCGTTCTTTGGTTGTCGCCCGTAATCATGATTATTTCAAGACCCATACGCTGAAGAGTTCCGATAGCCTCGACAGAATGCTCCTTTAGAGTGTCGGCGACAGCTATCAATCCGACAGCCTCCTGGTCCACCGCAACGAGTATGACGGTTTTTCCTGCCTCTTCCATTGCTGTCATCTTTGCCTCTAAGGATTCGACGGGGATGTTGTTTGTTTGCATGAGTTTTCGGTTACCCAACAAGACGTGGGTTCCATTGTAGTCTACATCGACGCCAAGCCCGGGTATCGAGTTGAAGAATTCTGGGTCGGTGACTTCAATTGTTTGCTCGTTTGCCTTTTTCACGATTGCTTCCCCGAGAGGATGCTCATAGTTTCCCTCTGCTGGTTTTCGTTACTGTAGCTGAGCGTGATTTTCATTTAAATATTTTTTTTAAAGATATATCTTCTCAACCACTAACCTTAACGAAAACAAACTGAAACAAAAAGAAAACTAGCCCTCGATACCTCTAAACACTCACTGCGAGAAGAATCGAGATAACCCTAAACTATTCAACTCGCTTAATTATATGGTACCCGAACTGAGTTTTAACAGGCTCAGAAACCTGCCCCTTCTCAAGCGCGAAAGCAGCCTTCTCAAACTCCTTAACCATCTTGCCTCTTGTGAAGCTGCCGAGGTCTCCCCCGTTCTTTGCGGATGGGCAAAGGGAGACGTTTTTGGCTATCGCGCCAAACTTTTCGCCTTTATCTAGCCGGGCTTTGATGTTTTTGGCTTCCGTTTCTGTTTTGACTAGTATATGGACACAGTGAACTTTATCGACCATAAAGTGAAGTGTACCGGCTTCGCCATATAACTTTTACCCGCGAAATTAGGCAAATTCGGAGCGAAAAGGGCTTCTTTGGCCCTTTCAGAGGCGCTACAGAGAAAGTTATGAAGCTTACAATACAATTTAACCTTAAGGGCACCACTAAAACAAACATGAAAGTGTTAAAACGTTTAAACACGGTTGCCCCGTCACTTCGAACTTCGAAGTATCCCTCAACATAATTGTTATAGCGCAAATAGCCAATACGCTCTGGTATGGTAACCTCAATTCAGCTCAGCAACATAGAAGAAGAACAGAAATCAGACTTGCGTACAGCAGTAGAACTCTCAAGGATCCTGCGATTCTTAAGAGACATCGAACAAGATTAACCAGTTTTCTAAAACATAAAAGAACTAAAACCAAAAGGTTCAATTAAAAGAAGGGAAAAATCTCCCAATCAATGACTGAGAGAAACACGCGCAATAATTTGTAAGCTTACTCGATTACTTGAATTGCGCCTTCAGGACACTGAGCTTCACATGCTCTGCAAACCAAGCACTCGCTTGAGTTTTTCGGATTTGATTTGCCGTCTTTAATTTCGTAGACGCCGACAGGGCAAGTGTTTACGCATGTTTCGCATCCGGTGCATTTGGGGTCAACAACTATTTTTACCATTTTTTTGTCTACCTCTGATTTTCATGAAAAGCTATTGAGTAAAATAAAAGGTTTTAGGTGTTTTAGCGTGTTTTTTCACGTAAACGTAGCAATATCCCGTTTATGGTTGATTCAGCTTTGTCCTTCTGCTTTTGGTAGTCACCGATCTCTTCCTTGTAGGTTTCCAGCGAGATTTCACCGCTCTTTTGGCGTGATTCAAGGCTATTGATGTTTTCGTCAGCATCCGTCAAATCTTCCTCGGCAGAGTCAAGTTGGCGCATTAACTCTGCATTTGCTTGCCCAGCGTTTCGGAATAGTTCTTTGAGGTTTTCAATGTTTGCAGATAAGGTTTCCAAACGGTTCTCTATGGTTTTGCGTTGCACTTTGTATTGTCGGCGTGGAATCTTTCCTTTTTGAGCTCTTGAATCCAGGATTCTTAATTCAGCGGTTAATTCTTTCTTTTCCTCGTAAGCACCCGCGAATTCTTTGATATTTTCCGTTGTTAGATGCTGAGTTGACGCTGATTCAGCGGCTTTTCCTTGTTGTGGAGATATGGCTTGCACTGTTTTTGCTGCGGGCAGTTTTTCGAGTTTGGCTACGGTTTCGTCTTTTTCGTTTTGTTTGCGTCTTCTAAAGAAGAATGTAACTCCGCAGCCAACTACTGCCAATAGTGAAAGCCAGAAAGTGGGTCTAAATGAAACCCAAACTGGATTATAACTGTATGAGAACTGTATGGTGTTACTGTTTGGAACTGCATAATCCAAATAGCTTATTTTGTCTTTGACGACGGTGAGGCTATCTTGGAAGGAACTCCTCGTCAATGAGGCAGATGAGTCAAGACTTGAAATTTGTGGGCTTACAATTGTTGCTCCTTCGGGCGGAGTAATCGTTATTATCGCATGGTCAACGTAGTAGAAGATGTCTGGGTAAAGCCTGAAGTTTTTCAACACATAGTCTGAGCCTTGAAGAGTTGCGCTTGGCAATTGATAGATAGCTGTAAGGATTGCGGTTTGACCAATTGGCACTAAAGTCACCAAAGTGGCATTGATTAAAAGAGAGTCAAGACTAACATCGCTGCTGCCAAAATTTATTGTTCCAGCAACTTCTGTTATTAGCTGTCTACCGAATTGATCTGTTACCTGAATTTTAGTGGCACTAGTAGGCACATCTAAAACAAACGATGCCATCGTGACGGTTGAGTTGTTTGTAATTGTGTACTTGTCTGAAGCTGTTATAGAACCGCTTGGATTAACCGTTATGTCACGACTCAGTTGGCTGATGTCTGCGATGTATAGGGTTCCATATGCTATGTTAAAATACGCTAATCCATTGAGGGTGTTGTAAGGCGCCAAGTTTTGTTTGTTATAGTAGTTTCCGTTTACGAAGCCGTCGTTTTTGGTAATGTTAAATGTTCCCGGATTGCTTGGAAGCGAGATGGTTGTGTTGCAGTCAGCAGCGGTTTGTGTGAGGCTTGGATACGCTGGGTAATCAAGCACAAAATAATGGGTGAAATCTTGATATTGAAGTATGTCGCTGCCCATGAGGAATGCAACAGTGAAGCTGGTTGGTGAGTGTCCATTAAAATCTACGGATACACCGTAAAATCCTGTTTGATCACCTAATTGAACTCCAGTGTTGACTGGGTAACTGTTATTATCGTCATAGGCTACGACTTTGAGTACGTCTGCGCCAAATCTGGATGGTAAACCGATCATGAAGCCATCGGTTACTTGTCCAGCAACATGGATTGTGTCGCGAATGACAGCTTGCCCTGTTGACATGACCTCGATTACATGGTCAACTTGGCTAATGCTGTAGTTGCCTTGGGCGGAAACTCTGCCTATAGGCATGGCAAGTGGTACTAAAACTAACAGGAGGAAAACCGTAAACATGAATGTCGCGTAGACTCGCTTCACTTAAATTCACCAGAGTCAAAGTTTCTTTAATGTTATATCCGCTTATTTATTTACCTTACAGTAAGCGGCACCTAAAATGTAATTCATACTTTTTAACAGTTTCCCTTTTTCTTTTTTCAAGAATTGAGAGGCTAATTAAATGGAGCAAAAGATAGATTTTATAATCGAGGGGTTTAAAGCACGCAAACATGGATCACGCAGCGACAAAGGAAAAACACACAATTACCCAAAATCAAGGAAGAAATGGCAATAACTATGATCGAGCTTACAGTCCTTTATTAATAAATTGGGGCTAGGATCCCTCTCCCTGAACTTAAGATAGGTCTCTTCCATTTTTCTGGACGGAAGTTCAAGTTTCCAAACCAGCTTGGTCTGGGAGCAGCAGCTCCTAACCTTTAATTCGAATCAGGAAGAAAGTCCCAAACGGTTAATCGAGTGAGAGGGACTCGTACCCTTTTGAGACTGTGTAAAAAGTCAGTTTGGATTTTTAAAATTGTTGCAAAAAATCGCTTGTCACATCATTGATTTTTGCCTTCAATTTCAATCCCTATCAATCCTTTACTGATTATCGATTTGAAGCTCCCCCTGGGAAGTACCGGATGATCCTAGACTGTGATGCACCAAAATACGGGGGATACGGCCGGCTGGTACCCCAACAGAACCACTTCACAATTGTGACCAATACAGAGGCAAAAACTCAACACGTGCTCAGCCTCTATCTCCCCGCTCGCTTTGCCTTTGTTCTATGTCCAACCCAAAAGATCCACCATCATAAACAGATCCAAAGAGAAGAAGCCAATTTCAGCTTGCAACACTACCGAATCACTGGCTGATATAAAGTCCTTCACACTGAGGAGGCTTTATCAGTTAGCTTCTTTCACTAGTAGATAAAATATTCTCGTCCATTGGATCTGAAAAAGTGGTTGAGACAGAAGCCTACTTAATGAGACAAAAGATCGCCTACTTCTCAATGGAAATTGGGGTAGATGCTCAACTCCCCACGTGTTGTGGGGGACTCGGAGTGCTAGCGGGCGATACGATAAAAAGTTCTGCTGAAATGAATATTCCTTTAGTAGGTGTATCATTGAGACATCACAAAGGGTATTTTAAACAAGAAATTGAAAATTGCCAGCAAATAGAAGTTCTAAAAAGATCCAATCCATTTGGTGTTTTGAGAAAAAGGGATGAAAGGGTCAAGGTAAGAATTGAAGGCAGAGACGTAGTAATTGGAGCAGAAGAGTATATCATTAAAAATGGTAATAGCAATAAAGTACCCATATAT
This sequence comes from Candidatus Bathyarchaeota archaeon, assembly GCA_963725715.1. Taxonomy (GTDB): domain Archaea; phylum Thermoproteota; class Bathyarchaeia; order Bathyarchaeales; family Bathycorpusculaceae; genus Bathycorpusculum. Next base: position 305,776 of record CAVRZF010000006.1, on the reverse strand, counting down.
TTTCTTGAAACTAGACTAAACGAAAATGAAGTAGAGGATAGGGAAATTAGCGAGACATGCTATTGGATGGGCAAATCTACTACGTACGAAGAGCACCAAAGACACAGACTCAAACAAGAGGTAGTCCTTGGAATCGGCGGAGTTAGATTTTTAGAAAAGCTTGGATACGATATTAAAAAGTACCATATGAATGAAGGTCATACTGCGCTCGCAACATTAGAAGTAGCAAATAAGAATAATTGGGATGAAAACAAGACAAAAGAAAGATTCAGCTTCACAACTCATACTCTGGTTCCTGCAGGTCACGAAGTATTTTCTATGGCTATGGTGGAGAGTGTTTTAGGTAACTCTTACCCATTGGACAAAGTGAAAGAATACGGTGAACAAGCAGGCTGCTTGAACATGACAAAACTTGCAATGGGTTTAAGCGATTATCAGAATGGGGTTTCTAAGAAAAACGCTTATGCTGCCAGAGACATGTTTCCCAATAAAAACATAGATTATATAACGAATGCAGTGCATCTTGGGACATGGACGAGCGGCAGTTTTAAAGGATTATTTGATAGGCACTTCCCTGGTTGGGAAGAGAACCCTGAAAAACTAAAAGACGCTATGAGATTACCCGATGAAGAGGTATGGAAGGCTCACCTTGAGAACAAGAATATTCTACTAGACTTCATTGAAGATGAATACGGCGCAGACCTGGATAGAAATAAGCTAACTTTAGGTTGGTTTAGAAGGATAGCCGAGTACAAAAGACCTACATTAATTTTCACTGACAAGAAAAGGCTTAAACTTATTGCATCAGGAAAAATGCAAATTATTATGGCTGGAAAAGCCCATCCGAGAGACGGCTTTGGCAAAGAGGCAATAAAAAAAATTTATGAAGAAAGCAAAATAATGAGTGAGGAGATTCCAACATTTTTTGTAGAAAACTACCGAATGGAAATCAGTCCTACCTTGATTGCGGGTGTTGATGTCTTATTGAATACACCAAGACCACCCAATGAAGCATCCGGAACTAGCGGAATGAAAGCGCTTTCAAACGGCGTCATAAATGTTAGTTCCTGGGATGGATGGATAGATGAAGAATTCAAAACCAAAGAAGGGGCCATGGGATGGGCTTTCGGCTATCAATATGAAACAGATGTTCAGGATGCCCATGGCTTGTATAACGTATTAGAACAAAAGGTAATTCCAACCTTTTACGGTAACCAAAAAAGATGGATCGAAATGCAAAAATATTCTATCTCATTAGCTTCCTATTACAATGCAAACAGAATGTTAAGGGAATATGCAGAAAGGGCTTGGAAATAATCTTTCGTCAACAGTAATTCTCTGCTCAAGAATAAGGTCGCCGAGTTGCAGACCTTGTCCCAGGTTCAAATCCCCTAGGTCCTACCACCCCTAATAATAGGTCAGGTGATTCAATTTACTAGGTTACAGATTACCATTTTTCCATGACAAATAGTGTCTAAGCAATATCTCAATTAGAGAATAGGTCTCTTGCATTGCTTCTTAACAGTAGGGGACGGATATTTCTGTAGGTCTAAACTTATGACTTCCTTGGATTAATGACAAGCGGACTCATCTATAATAGTGGCACGGTACTCTTTGTTGAAGAGAAACTAAATGATAATTAGGAAGGAGAGATGTTAAGATAAAAGTCTGTATTTTGAGCGGTGGAGGAGATGCGCCTGGAATTAACGCCGTCTTGAGAGCTATTGTTAGGAAGGCAATTCGAGATTATAGATATGAAACTGTAGGCATTAAGGACGGTTGGAAAGGATTAGTTGAAGGTGAATTTATCCCGCTAGACTTGAAGTCTCTTGTAGGTTTGCTTCCTAAGGGAGGATCCATGCTAGGTACGTCGAGGACTAATCCGTTCAAGAGCGAAGACGGAGCAAACCGTATTCTGAGAAACGTTTCTGAACAAGGCATTGAAGCGGTCATCGCAATAGGCGGAGATGACACGCTTGGCGTAGCCAGCAAACTATTCGAAATGGGGTTTCCGGTGATCGGAGTTCCCAAAACGATCGATAATGATCTGGTTGGCACTGACTATACCTTTGGTTTCCAAACGGCGGTTGCTATTGCTTGTGAAGCACTTGATAGGCTTCATACAACGGCTGAATCGCATCACAGAGTGATAATCCTTGAAGTTATGGGCAGATACACTGGTTGGATAGCTTTGGAGGCAGGGATTGCTGGAGGGGCAGATGCAATACTGATTCCTGAGAGACCGTTCGATATTGAAGAAGTCTGCGAATCCATTAGGAAGAGGCAAAAACGCGGTCGAAACTTCAGCATAATCGTCGCCGCAGAAGGCGCCAAACCAAAAGGGGGCGAAGAGATTGTTTACAGTAGCGGTGTGGACGAGTTTGGCCACGCAAGATTCGGCGGCATAGGCTACTACATAGGAAAGGAAATAGAGAAGAAATTTGAAAATATCGACACAAGGGCAGTGGTTTTGGGGCATCTTCAACGCGGTGGCTCTCCGAACGCGTATGACAGAGTTTTAGCTACCCGATTTGGAATCGCAGCTATTAACCTAGTACATGAAGGCAAATTCGGCCATATGGTTGCCATCCAAGGAAACACAATGGTCTCCGTGCCTTTGAAGGACGTCATCGGTAAGCGAAAGATGGTTGATCCAAAGCTCTACGAAATTGCAGCAACATTCTTCGGCTAACCGATACCCATGCTTCAAAGAGCTCAAGGCCCAAAAAGAAGAAATCAAAACAATGAAAGACCAAATTAGCGAAATGTACAAGTTTGTTAACAAGAACCTTGAGCCAGCGATGGAAATGCTAAATGAAGTTGCTAATAACCCAGAAGGCTCGGAATTGATGAAAAAGTTACAGGCTAAAAAACAGTTTAAAATTGAGGAAGAATACGAGAAATCAAGAACAGAAGACTAAACGGTAAAATGGCGCCGGAAGGGGGATTATAGCTCCAAATTTACCAGTAAAATAACCGTTTGATGAATTTTTTAAGGAAGCGGGTTCGATGGGATGTGCTTAATACATTAAGCGAATCCCAATTTTAACAAGCAAGCAAACACCAAAGCAACTTCGAATCACAAATGTTAGCGCCGGATGCCGGATTGCAATACCCTATTTTTCCGCGGGTTATTTAGGCACTGCAAGTTAAGCTACCTGCAGTGGTTCAGAGCAGTCACAAACGCTACGTTATTTGTCAGAAAAAACCCTCGCCCAAACTCAAAACTGAATGGATCCTACTCTACTTGGAAGACGCTTCCGCATTTTGTGCATCTGATACTTTGCTTCTCAGTTCCTTTGGAAATTACCAAAAGATAACCGCAAGAAGGGCACTTGATTGACAGTATCTTATTGTTCAATGGTTCCGTTCTCGCAGCTGGTACCGTTTCTAGGGGCTGGTTCGGTTCGGGCTTCTGGCTCTGTTCTAGGCAACGGTTCTCTTCTCGGCTCAGGTTCTGTTCTAGCGTCGGGTTCCCATTTATTTGCTTGAAGAACGTTTGTCAACTAACTCATCCCGCTAGTAAACTCCAAAACATCTGCCGCTTTTATGTTTACCTCATCGCGCGGGCTGTCTATTAATCGAAAGGCTTAACAATTTAAGGCCCGGAAGTGCCTTTGGGTGATTTGAAGATGGCATCAAGGAATTCTAATGTTGGTAAGCTTTTTGATTTTAAGGAAAACGGGTATGGAATAGTAACTCACGAAACAAGAGTAGACTATAAAACTTGGTAACTGTTATTCACATTTTGAAGTTTACAGATGATGCCCATAAAGACGAAATTAACCTCAGATTCAGATATTGTGATAACACTGGAAAACTGATTGCCCGACCACTAAATCTTACCGAAAGTGAACTTACTGAATTGGGAAAAGAAGCCGCAAAAGATCCTGAAATTAAGAAACTGCTCAAAGGCTTCTGTGACCAAATTAGGTAACTCAACTTAACTTAACAGTATCTGGTGTAACTGCTAAACGCGTCTGATTTCTCATATGAGATATTCTACGACAATGGAATAGTGTGGAACCAGTTAAATCCTTTGAAGATAACCATTATACAGAGGCGAAATTATGGGTGATCACCGATGCGAGAATTGCGGGAAGGTGTTTTACACCCGGTATGTGCAGCGCGTAGGCACTTGTTTCTGTCAGGAATGTAGTGCCAAAATGGGGATAGCCAAAAAAGAAAAAGAATACAGGGAAGCAAAAGAATACTGGGAAGCAAAGAAAAAGTAAGTGCGAGATTGTTGATTGCTTCTTTTAACACAAGAGGCAAGAACACAAGGAAAGCTGTGACTAAACTTTTCTGTGCAGTTTCTGTTGATAGTCTCTCCATTGAGTCTTAACATTAGTCGACTATTGTAGAATAACTTAAAAGACGCGGGCAGATACCAACAATGGAGTTGTGGAGTATGGTTCGGTGCTCATGCGGAACAGATAGCATGGAGAAGAAATACTGCACGAATTGTGGCACGCAATTACTTTACGATTGCGAAAAATGCAAGAAAACTATAGACATAACGGAGAAATTCTGTGGAACCTGCGGGACTAAGAACCCCCATTATAATGCTGAGGCATATAACTCGCACCCACGCTAACCTTCACCTTATGGTTAAACATGTAACCAGTCAAGATAGCTTTCTGATTAGAGGAAGAAGTGAATGCAGAAAAGGGTTAAGCGAAAGTGTAAAGGTTGTGGAAAACTGTTCATGCCAGACAATGATTTTCAAGGCTTCTGCTCAGACAGGTGCTACCATGTCTTCAGAGGAGAAATAATACCAAGTGCTTAGCGCGGTGCGCTTCAAAGTCCGCTTGGCTGACTGCTACTCTTTCTGCGCAAAGATAAAATCTGTTTTGTGACCTATTCTTATCCATTCATCGGATAAATACGCGTGTATGGCTGTAGTGCCCTGTTTCATGGGGTGTGAACTCAGCGGTGTAGCGGGCTTCCTCTCCAGCGGAAAGTTCCTTTATATTTATTTTGGCCTGCTCTTCAAACTTTCCTGAGGGGGTTTCCACCCAGAATTCCAGTTTCAGTCCCGTACCTTTTCTCAAGCCCTTAATGGTTGCCTCGACCGAGAGGGTCTTTCCAATTGTCGTATACGGATGTGAAAGCACTACTAGGCGTTCGAGTTCTGCTTTCTCCTCGCTTACAGAGATATGCGTAAAACCGGATTCCCACCAGAAGTTTTCTCCATCCTTACGTGCGATGATAGTGACGTATACATCAGCTGCTCCGGTTGCGTTAACCCGGAAAACCTCTTCTCTCTCTTCATCTGGCTTAAGCTCTCCGATGTAATGTCCTGTTCCATAAGGAAGAAATAGAGGGGTAAGGGGAAAGGTATCTAGAGAGTGCAATTCCACGTCAAGTCTTTTAAGAGTTTCATTTCCTGCGTTTTTCAGTCTCAATGTTAGCCATTGCAATCCTTTATCTATCTCCGTAGGGTTCAATTCATACTCGATAGGATACTTAAATCTCAACACTTTTTTCACCTCCTTTCATCTTGTATTTTTCATACTTCTTCCTAAAAGCAGAATCTAGCAGCTCTTTCTCATATTGCGGTAAATTCATGGACAAAGAGGATTTGATACTACCAAACCGCTAAACGCTGCCGTATTGTAAGTAGTCTCGAACTCTTATAAGACTTGTCAACTTAATTCCGCTGCCACAATTTAGTTTACAAACACCTGAAGCTTAGCCAAAAAATCAGGTTGCAAATAGAACGAACCAATATTCGAGTGAGAAAAGAATCATTGATAGGACTTGTGCCTGTCCGTTGTTTCTTTGCTCACTCGGGTCTTTCCTAAACCACCATTGTGTGCGCTCAAAACAAATTTCAGCGTATTTTCCTTGAAAAATTCTCTAAATTGATTCCCACATTTAGTACACTTATACATCTTGACTCGGAATCGATCAAAGTCCCATTCCTTATCAGGTCCTAGCGTGTGCGTTGTGCAATTTGAAAGAAAGTCAAAGCTGAAGAGTGACCGCCGGACTTACCCATTTGGGTATTAAGCCCATTGCCTCGGTTCTTATTCAACTGCTTAAAGTGGATGAATACTTAACGGGGAGGCGCATTTCACCTCTATCTTTTGGGCGCCAATTGAAACTTAAATATTCCTCAGGAGTAACATGGTAGTGGAGATTGCATTGGGTAATTTTTCAGTGTCTTTATCAGCAAATTGGGAAGAGCGCTTGAAGAATTTAGCGGACGATCACGAGATTGACATCGGTAAGGTTATTGATGGATTGTGCGAATGGGCATTGTCTAGCTCTGAAAACAAGAACCAGTTTGAAACTTGGTTAGATAAGTCCTATCCGCCGAAAGGTCAAGCTGAAGATAGAGCAAAGGCTGAAGGAGAAGAAGTAAGCGAAGCTGAAGAAGAACGGCAAGATGAAGAGGAAGAGGAAGCCCATGAAGACAGAAACTACAGCGAAGACCGACAACTAAAGCTTTAAGAATTCCGTGGGCGCCCCATAGAGAAAGAGAGAGAAATCCAAGAAACCTAAACAGCTACGTAACTATTATCACAAATTAACAGGGGCATCGCTTTAGCAAGAAAAACACTCGATTTTTAAAAAGAGTTAGAGGTGGAAGGTTTATTCTTCGCCCATGCCGCCCGGCATTCCGCCTGGACCACTTGCACCACCTTTTGGAGATTTTGCTGTTATGATATCGTCTACGCGTAGGATCATGGCCGCTGATTCGGCTGCTGATTGTAATGCTTGCTCTTTAACGACGATTGGTTCGATGACGCCGTTTTCAATGCTGTTTTGTAGCTTACCAGTGAACACGTTAATGCCAATGTACTTGCCATCCTCTTTATCGTGCACTTGACGTAACTCTATGAGTATGTCGATTGGTTCTAAGCCCCCATTCTCCGCAAGCGTGCGTGGAATTACTTCAACTGCATCTGCAAAAGCTTCTACTGCAAGCTGCTGTCTTCCACCGACTTTGGTTGAGTAGCTGCGTAGTCCTTTAGCTATTTCAATTTCGATTGCCCCACCGCCAGCGACGATTTTATTGTTTTCTGTAACATCTGAAACTACTGACAACGCATCGATTATTACTCTTTCAGCTTCATCCACCATTCTTTCGAGTCCTGCACGTATCAATATAGCCACTGAATGAGGATCCTTGCATTTTTCAACGAAGATCATTTTGTCGTCGCCAATCTTGCGCTCTTCCACTAAGCCGGCAAAACCCAAGTCTGCAGTCTTTAAATCGTTCAAGTTGGAGGTTACCCGTCCGCCTGTTGCTCTCGCGAGTTTCTCCATGTCAGATTCTTTTACGCGTCTAGCGGCCATTATGCCCTCTTTGGAGAGGAAGTGTTGGACCATGTCGTCGATGCCTTTTTGGCAGAACACACTGTTTGCGCCTGAAGCCTTGATCTTGGTCACCATCTCTTTGAGCGTACTATCCTCTTGGTCTAGGAAAGCTTTCATCTGGTTTGGCTCATGTATGCGTATTTCTGCGGTTATTTCGGTTTTTTCAATTTCTAGCGCTATATCTAAAAGTGCGATTTTCGCGTTCTCTATCTTTCGGGGCATCCCTGGATTGACGACTTCTTTGTCTACGATGATGCCTCTAATGAGTTGCGTCTCGATGAGGCTTTTTCCCGTCTTCTTCACTAGTTGTATATTATCTATGTCGGCTATCGTCTTGTCTGTGTGCTTTTGGGCTATCTGTTTTACTGCTTCTATGGCTATTTCTGCAAAGTGCTCTTTAGCACCACCCACAGCTTTGCTTCCCATGGACGTCAGAGCGACTTTCATCATCATATTTTTATCCTCAACGTCAATGATGACCGCGTTTTTCGCTATTATTTGGATTGCTTTCTGTGCTGCCTTGCGGTATCCTGCAACGAGTATCATTGGGTGGACGTTTTGTTCTAGAAGTTCTTCTGCTTTTTTGAGAAGTTCGCTGGCTAGCACCACAACGGTTGTGGTTCCGTCGCCGACCATGTCATCTTGGGTTTTGGCGATTTCAATCATCATTTTAGCTGCTGGATGCTCCACGTCCATTTCTTTAAGAATTGTTGCGCCGTCATTTGTTATGGTTATGTCTCCTAGGCTGTCGATAAGCATCTTGTCCATGCCGCGTGGGCCAAGGGTGGTTTTTAATACTTCACCGATTACTCGGGCTGCCATAATGTTATTTCGCTGGGCTTCTTTGCCTCTGCTTCGAGTGGTTCCTTCCTTCAAGATGAGTACAGGTTGACCACTTTGGGTTTGCGTTAAATATGCCATGTTATTATCTCCTCAATATTTTCTATAAATAATCTTTTTTAGCAATGTCTGCGTTTTTAGAAATTGGGTCTCGCTCAACTTTTAGAGTCGTGCCGAATAAGGTGATTTGATCAGTAAGAGACTGGACACTTGACCACTGTTCCAGATGTTCCAAAACCGCTGACTTTGCAATTTATATATAGCCATACAGGGATTTAAACACGTTTAGAGAACGAGCAATTTCTAAGTATTTTCTGTTATCGCCATACTTGTTGATCTGAATTTGATATATCTTGAAACCCTATTTTCTCAAATTTGGAGTCAAGCTTAGAGGTAATTGATTTAGGGTTCAGAATTTTACCCGCTTGTAAAATATTCTTTTCGCAATTTCGCCCGAGATTATGCAAAGAACTACAATTAATGACATTAAAACAATAACCAAAAGAGACGGCTGGGCAAAACCAAAAAGTGCGCCAAGTGGAGTGAAAGGAAAGATAAGTGTGGAAAAGTTTCTTGAAGTGTAGAATCTGAAGTCATCAACTCAGCTGCAACTTGCAAGTGGCGCGCGGGCAGAAAAGCGGTAAAGAAAACCTTTTAACAAGAACACTGCAAACTTGAAAACACTTATCTTCCTTGTCGAAATTTTCAGCATAACACAGTTTTATCTACAAACAAATCGAAATCAAATGACAACAAGTTGCTTGTCACAGAAGTGGGTTTAAGTTCTGTCCTTATTTCCCACTTTCGAACAGAGACAAGGGCGAAGTCACGATCTACTTTTCACTACCCGTTTACTATTTCGATATCATTTACATTTCAGGCCTATGAGTCATGTTTGGCTTATTTAGCAATTGCATGCTCTCTTCAAGACTTATAGCTAATTTGATTTCGCTTGTGTTCCAAGCCATCCATTTTATCATTTCAGGCTCCATGGAAAATTTCTGGAGGCTTTCTGAACTTGGTGCTTCATACACCCACACAGTCAAATGTTCAGGAATCACAGTCCACGCGCCAATTCTCTTGATTCCATGCTTTTCCTCCAATGTGCCTAATTTTTCTGGCAACTCTAGTGTTATTTTTTTCATCTTTTCATTGTTTATCGGGCAGTTCTCAGGAGAATGTCTAGAAACTATCAAAAATATAGCCATAAAAAACTCTCAAAACAAAGAATATTCAAAACTAAGATATAAACCATAAGCAAACTTGGACATTCTATTTAAATGCAACTTTGTTTATTAGAAATTGACTCAGAATAAGTGCGGAATTAGCTTGGAGTAAAACTAGGAAAGCCTTAACTGAATCATCACTTGTAATTATATGAGTGAGGAATAACTTTTGTCATCACAAGCAGGTAGCGTGCCTGTTCTAATTATGAGAGAAGGATCTGAACGATCCAAGGGGAAGGATGCACTGCGCAGCAATGTTATGGCAGCAAAAACAATCGCGGAAGCCATAAAAAGTTCGTTAGGTCCTAAAGGCATGGATAAGATGTTGGTGGATAGTTCTGGCGATGTCATCATCACCAGTGACGGAAGAACTATTCTTGATAAGATGGATATTGACCATCCAGCTGCTAAAATGATGGTTGAAGTAGCTAAGACCCAAGACGCGGAAGTGGGAGACGGAACCACTACATCGGTCATAGTTGCCGGCGAACTCTTAGGAAAAGCTGAAGACTTGATAAACAAGGGCATACATCCCATTCTAATTGTCGAAGGATACAGCAAAGCAGCTGACAAAGCTCTTGAAACACTTGAAAAAATTGCGTTTTCCGTTAAACCTACAGGAAAAGAGTTTTTGATGAAGATTGCGGCAACCTCAATGGCCAGTAAGCTGGTAGCTACGAACAAAGAACAGCTTGCAGAAATAGTCGTTAAAGCCGTTTTGCACGTGGCCAGAAAAGTTGGAGAAAACTATACAGTAGACTTAGACGATATCATGGTGGAGAAAAAGCCAGGCGAATCCATGACTGAAACCAAACTCATCGAAGGGTTAGTTCTTGACAAAGAAGTCGTTCACTCAGACATGCCTAAACGCGTGGAAAAAGCAAGAATAGCATTATTAGAAAGCGCACTTGAAATTGAAAAAACCGAGTTCGACGCTAAAATCAACATTGAACGTCCAGAACAGATGCAATCTTTCATACACGAAGAAGAAAATATGCTCAAAACAATGGTTGAAAAAATAGTTACCTCAAGCGCCAACGTCGTTATGTGCCAGAAAGGAATAGACGACCTGGTCAAGCACTTCTTAGCTAGAAAAGGAGTCTTAGCAGTACAACGAGTCAAAGAGTCGGATATGAAGAAACTTTCAAAAGCCACCGGTGGGAAAATTGTCAATAACATAGACAGCCTCTTAAAAAGCGACCTAGGTTTTGCAGAAATTGTTGAGGAGAGAAAGATAGGCAACGACAAGATGATCTTCATCGAAGGATGCAAAAACCCGCACGCAGTAGCTATACTCATACGAGGTGCAGATAAACGCTTTGTTGATGAAGCTGAACGATCACTTCATGATGCTTTATGCGTAGTCCGAGATGTAGTTCAGGAACCCAAGATCGTTGCAGGAGGGGGAGCTCCAGAAATGGAAATCGCTAGAGCACTAAGAAGCTATGCTGAAACTCTACCAGGCAGAGAACAACTTGCCATCCGAAGCTTCGGCGAAGCCATGGAAATCGTACCATTAACATTAGGCGAAAACGCAGGCCTTGACCCCATAGATCTTCTATTAGAACTCAGAACCCGACATGAGAAGGGTGAAAAATGGGCAGGCGTCAACGTTTTAGAAGGAAAAATCAAAGACATGGAAGACCTAGAAGTTTACGAACCCTTAGCAGTTAAGAAACAGACAATCAAGTCCGCCAACGAAGCGGCCACAATGATACTGAGAATCGATGACGTCATCGCCTCTGGAAAGATGAAAGCTCCACGTATGCCTCCTGGTGGAATGCCAGGCGGCGGCTACGGCGGTATGCCCCCACAATATTAACACCCCTTAACAACAATTACAAGGATCCTACTCTCAAAAAAAACCACTATTAACTGGGTTAAAATTCGAAGTAACTTTGTTGGAATCATAACTGAAACTGTTTTTGAATACCCGTGGTACGAAACGCTTTTTAAAAAGTAGGCTAAGAATAGCCACCGATATTCTTGAAAATGATTTGAACCCGTTTAGGTCTGCAACTCGGCGGACTTAGCCTGCTCTAAAACTTGAAAAAAAATAATCCTTCAAGTTTTATAATAAGGGGCTTTAGGCCCAAATTGGCTGTAAGTTCGGTCCAACCCATCCTCAACATCTTTTTACTGGTAAATTGGGGCTATGATCCCCCTCCCGGCGCCATTTTTTAAGGCAGTATTTGAGGTTATTTTTACTAAATAGGCGTAATTATGGCTTATTTGCTAATATTTCTGAAATCATTACAAAATTTTTACCAGTAAAAATGGAGTATTTTTAGACTTTTCATAACAGAGATATAGAATCAATCCAATAAATCAAGTGGCAAAATCAAGAGTATCTGGCTTGACCAGCGGCTATTGCTGTGTCTTTGCGGTGGCTTCTCAGAACTCGCCCAAAACGTGTACTTCACCTTTAGGTTTAAAAACAGCTGTTGCTACGCCCCTGACGCCGATTAGGGCATCTTTGGCTGTTTTTATCCGTGTCTAAATTGCGCAGCAAAAATGCTTATTCATTCACTAGAGCAACTACTTCGACCACAGGTTAGTAGCCTGGCTACGCATCTATTCTTTTTTACGAGAACATCCCATGCAGAGGGCCACTATTTTGACGTTTGGTACGGGTTGCTGAAAAGGCGATATGCCTCTTGCCACCACAGTCATGTAGCCGATAGGGTTTCCGCATTTTTGACATTTGACTGGTTTTGCATCACTCATCTTCTCACCATAGCACAAGCTTCGACTATTCTTGACAATTCCTCAAAAAGTCTTTCCACGAATCCAGTTCATAAGCTCTTGAGGTGTCATTGAATACAAATAACTTTATAGAATAAGTATTTTTAGTCAAGTCAAGTTAATTGTGGAAGGCGCCTCAGATTCCATTTTGTAGCAATTCATCTCGGGGAAAACAGAAGTTAACTGAAATCCCCGCTCATACTGACGTGTTTATCCTCATTGGCGCCATGCGTATCTTACAGCTTTGGCAAGGCTGAGTTCTGAAGTTGAAATACTGAAATAATTCTTGCATACTGGATTTTCGCCTTAAATTTTAATCCCAATTATTCTTTTGCTGATTATCGATTTGAAGCTCCTCCTGGAAAATACCGGATGATCTTATTCTGTGATGCACCAAAGTATAAGCAGTTGGAATATTATATAAAACAGCCATTCTGAGAAGAGCTTTAATATCAACATCATGAGGTAAAGATTCTAATGGATCTCAGAAAAATATCAGATAGCTCTAGTTTTTTGTTAGCAATCATGTCTCCAATCTCCATCTCTCCTCCATGTGCACTACCCTTAAGCAGCTTAATCTCCAAAGATGTTTTTTCGACAATCTTCTTTCCTGTACCACCAGTTGCATATAAAGTATAACGAGATAATGTTCCTTTGTTGAAATCGCACCATTCAGTCAAATCTTTTTTCTTGTTGTCATGTGCTACAAGCGCAATATTTTTCATACATTCACCACCTGTTCAATGATTGACATAACGAGTTTTTCAGGTAACTTGCCCTTATCAGATAAGAACCATATGGACTACTTAGAATGTTTGTGATGATTCTTTGTTGCTTAGGAAAAACTGAAATGTTGATTGTGCATATTAGATAATTAGCGAGTTCTTTGTGAGTAAACGTAGACTTTTCAGCTTAGCACACGTGCACCTTGAAAGTTTAGGGTCGAAAGGAAAAATAAAAGTTGAATTGCAGATGGGGGAATAGAGGTTATGAGTGCTTCCCAAGAGCTTGAGAAGAATGCAACCAACTACGCGTTGGAAGCAGTGCGCTTGGACAAGCAAGGCTCAAGGGGCATGGCAATAATCATGTACCAGAAATCCATAGAAAGTCTACTTCAACTTGTTCAACTCTATCCTGAATACGACTTGAACAAAGTCTACGTGCAAAAAGCGATCATCTACCAAGAACGCATAAAGGCGATACAAGGCGCCGTAGGTGTGCCGCGCGAACAACCTCACGCAGAAGTTAGAAACGGCGGGAGTGAGGGTGAAACCAAAAAGAGTGAAGGCGGCAAGTCCAGTTACGAAGAACTGATAGTCACAGAGAAGCTCAACGTGAAATGGGAGGAAGTCGTTGGACTAGACCCACGCAAAGAAGGCGGTGAAGGAGGCAATAATCTATCCTGTTCAGAGACCCGACCTGTTTCCATTAGGATGGCCACGGGGAATATTGCTCTTCGGGCCGCCAGGTTGCGGGAAAACATTGCTGGCAGCAGCCGTCGCTACGGAAATAGACGCTACTTTCGTCTCAATTGACGCGGCTTCGATAATGTCAAAATGGCTGGGTGAAGCTGAACAGAATGTCGCACGCCTGTTCGGTCAAGTAAGAAAATCATCTTTGAAAGGAAAGCCTGCAATAGTCTTCGTCGATGAGCTTGACTCTTTGATGGGAAAACACGCAAATGAGGTAGGCGGCGAAATCCGTGTTCGCAACCAGTTCTTGAAAGAGATGGACGGTATCGTAGACAAGGGCAAGAATCTTCACGTGTACGTGATTGGAGCGACCAACAAGCCTTGGGATTTGGACTGGGCTTTTATAAGAAGATTTCAGAAAAGAATTCTGGTCCCACTGCCTGACCGCCATACACGATTGATGATGTTCAAGCTCTATACTGCCAGTCTTCAACTTGCTCCAGATGTCGAGTTGCGGGAGCTTGCGAGACTCTCAGAGGGATTCTCGGGAAGTGACATAAGAGATTTCAACCAGTCGGTACAGCTGAAACTCATCGGCGAATTCTTTGAGTCAGGTAAGGCAAGCGACCGAAGGGTCAAGCCACGGCCGTTGTCGATGGAGGATTTCAGGCAGATACTCGAGGAAAGAAAGCCCAGTGTATCCATTGACATGCTGGCGCTTTACGACAGATGGTTTGAAGCATTTAAGGCTCTCTAGAAAGAGGATGATGCTACAAGAGTGTGTTGAAGCGTTGGGGGGATAGGTTTAGCGCGCTTCTGCCAAGGGGTTGATGCAACCTATTTTCATGAACGGAACAAATCCCACACGAACACCCAAAACAACATCTAACTCAGGTAGATACTGTTTTCAGCAATCTTGAAAAGTTGTTTGCGGAACTGGAAAAAAATTGAGCAAGAAAGACATCGCGTACTTCAAGAGCTTGAAAGAAAATGAAATAGTCAGATGCCATCATACTCTTGGCAGGTGGATTCGCAATAATTGGGGATTAGGGTGAGGATCTCTTAATTTTTTTCAATTAAACCTTATAAGTGTAGTAACTATTACGATTTTTTAAAAAGTGAGTTGAAAAAGGCATGTTTGAGGAAGAGGAAGAAGGGGAAGAAGAGTTAACCGAAGAAGATTGGGAAGAAGAGGACTGGTAAATATATGGAAACTATGATTGTTTGCATTTTTCCATGCTTTATTTGTTCATGCTAAAATAGTCAAAAAGGTAGTTAGGCAAAAAATATATTATAAAAAGCTAATGATGCTATAGCGGTGAATGATATGGATACGAAATATTCTTTGACGCGACCGTCTCGTCGCTTGATGTCGTCGCTCCAGCCGTTATAGAATGGAAATCGCTGTTAAAGCTTGCTTATCCTCCTAAGAAGCCTTCTTCAAGCCAATTTTATGTATCAGAGAAAAATAGGGAACGTACGGGAAGCTTCCCTATACTGGCAACGTAAGGCTTTTGTGAAGGGTATTTAGGCATCCGCTACAGTATAGGAAGAGATGTTTAATGCCGAAGACTAAAGCCATAATTAAGATTCAGAACATTGTTGCTTCGGCCACTTTAAATCAGAAAGTTGACTTAAACGCGGTTGTGAAGAGTTATCCAACCGCAGAATATCGTCCGGACCGGTTTCCCGGATTAGTGTTTAGGCTTAAGAGACCGAAGACAGCCACGCTGATTTTTAGCTCTGGTAAAATGATTTGTACAGGAGCAAAATCGGGAAAGGAATCCCGCAGAGCAATCATGAAAGTTGTTAAAGAACTGAAAATGGGCGGAATAATCATTGTTAGCAAGCCGGACTTGAAGGTTGTGAACATCGTTGCTTCTGCAAGTCTAGGCGGACAGGTAGATTTGGAGAAGACAGTTTCCTCGCTTAGAAAAACGATGTATGAGCCGGAGCAGTTTCCAGGCTTGATCTACAGGATGGACGAGCCTAAGGTGGTCATACTGATATTCGCAAGCGGGAGCCTTGTTTGTACCGGGGCGAAGAAAGAACAGGACGTTTATGACGCAGTGCATAAGCTTCATGTAATATTGGAGGAACAAAACCTCATATTCTACGAATAAAACTTACCATTCCAGAGAAGAACTAACGAAAAAGAGCATCCATGGAATATCGAATAGGAAAAGAAGGAATTATTATCTTTAATCGTTGAGTATAATGATGTGGATAAGGCTGTTCTTAAGTTCCTTGAATGTAAAAATTGTTGGGTAGAGTGGTATGGAAAACTTTGAAAGATTAAGTAATAAAGTTCTCATTAGAACCTGCGCCTGCGGCATCGTATTTGAAACGTATGATCCAAAAAAAATGTACCATTCAAACAAGTGTGGGGCAATTTACGGTAGGAAAAGAAATGGAAACATGATAGTCCAAAGAAGGGAACTAAAGCAAAAGAAACTAGAAGAGAAAGTAATGGGCAAGGTTTTAGCTGTTAATTTAGACAGCAGTTTACGCAATAACACAAGTTTAAATGAATTTATGAGCAAAGGCAAAAGTGAACAGTTGAAACCTCAATACGAAAAAACCGAGGATAAAGGTTATGGCTGTAACGCATGGGCTAGTGAGACAGAGCAACCAGAAAAGCCTAAACCAAGTCACCGAGACAAATTAAAATCTGAGTTTGGCAAATATAGTGAATATTTAATTTAATTTATTGCTTAACTATTGCAAAAATAAAAAATTAAGCTAAAAAAAAGCAATGGTATAAACATACGAGCAATGAGTATAAACATGGAAAAGAGGTAAATGAAAATGTGCCAATTAAGAGCAGGTTTAGTTAAAAACTGCCGCAGGTGCAAATCGTCTATTCGACTTAATTGCCCGATTAGAAAGAAAGTGAAAAAGAAAACCTACATAGACACCAAGAAGAAGGGCGAAAGTAAATAACAACTAAGAAGAGTGAAGCCAAATAACAACCGAGAAAAAATTGAATTAAACTAATCAGCGTGTGCGCTGAAAACTAGCTTCACTTTCAGAAAATTGCCAAGTTTATATCTAAGAAAGTGTCCTGACACCCTTACCGAATCACAATATGTTCTAATGATGTTGAGAGAACGGATTTAGTGCTTCTATCAGAAATATGTTTAATGGAGCGTTGAAAATTGAGCGAAGTTCAGCTGAAAGTTCTGGATTCCAGACAGAGAGATGTGGCAAGAGGAATCGCTAGAATAGACCAGATAACAATGCAAAAGTTAGGGGTTTCATCTGGAGACGTAATAGAGTTCTCAGGGAAGAAAAAAACGTCCGCGATCGCTTGGCCAGCGTACTCTGAAGACCAGGATCCAAACATTATGACGAATCGATGGGGTCTTACGTAAAAATGCTGGCGTATCAATAAACGATTACGTTGTAGTTCGCAAGGCTGAAGTTAAAAATGCCCTGAGCATAGTGCTTGCTCCAGTAGATATGCGATTGAACGTTGACGAAGACTTTGCAAATTTTGTGAAGAACAGACTTATCGATAGGACGTTTGTTGAGGGAGACACGACGTCCGTTATGATGCTTGGTCATTCTGTTCAGTTCACTGTAGCGAAGATGCAGCCCCAAGGAATAGTAAAGATGACCCACGATACTACATTGCAGATATTGACTGAACCTGCGGCGGAAACCAAAGGTGTACCACGTCATCACCTATAAGGACTTAGGAGGCTTGGAGGAGGAGATTCAACGCATAAGGGAGATGGTTGAACTTCCAATGCGGCATCCTGAGATTTTCCAGACGCTTGGAATAGATCCTCCGAAAGGGGTTCTACTGCTCGGTCCACCCGGCTGCGGAAAGACACTCCGTAGCTAGAGCAGTAGCGAATGAGTCTGACGCAAACTTCTTCTCAATAAACGGGCCTGAGATAATAAGTAAGTTCTATGGGGAGTCGGAGGCGAAGCTTCGAGAAATATTTCAACAGGCTCATAAAAGCGCTCCGAGCATCATACTCATAGACGAGTTGGACTCCATCGCGCCCAAACGTGAGGAGGTTACTGGTGAAGTGGAGAAAAGGGTTGTCGCTCAGCTTCTATCTCTCATGGACGGATTGACTGGTAGAGGAAATGTCATAGTAATAGGTGCAACAAACAGGCCGAATGCCTTGGATCCAGCTCTCAGGAGGCCTGGGAGGTTTGATCGCGAGATAGAGATAGGCCCCCCAGACAAGCGGGGGCGTCATGAAATATTGTTGATTCATAGCAGAGGTATGCCGTTAGCCCGTGATGTTGACTTAAAGGCGCTTGCTGAGCGGACGCATGGTTACACGGGTGCTGACTTGGCCGCCCTGTGCAGAGAGGCAGCTATGAAAGCTCTACTTAGGTATCTTCCAGAGATAAATCTGAAGGAAGAGCGAATAACTGCCAGCGTCCTGGAGAAGATGGAGGTTCAGATAGATGATTTCTTGAACGCATTCAAGGAGATTACCCCTACGGCAATGAGAGAGATTGCTGTGGAAGTTCCAGTTGTTCATTGGGATGAAGTGGGAGGCTTGGAGGAGGTTAAAGAAAAGTTAAAAGAGGCTGTTGAGTGGCCGCTGAAAAATCCTGAAGTCTTCAAGAGAATGGGGATTCATCCGCCTAAAGGTATACTGTTAATAGGCCCGCCTGGGTGTGGGAAGACAATGCTGGCTAGGGCTGTTGCAACTGAAAGCGAGGCAAACTTCATTTCGATTAAGAGCCCGGAGGTTTTCTCTAAGTGGGTTGGCGAATCTGAAAAGGCGATTCGAGAGATCTTCAGGAAGGCTAGAATGGCTTCGCCAGCGGTCATATTCTTCGATGAAGTTGACTCTCTTGCTCCAAGAAGGGGGCAGGGTGACGGCGACACCGGAGTAACTGAACGCGTCATCAGCCAGCTTTTAACAGAAATGGATGGAATAATGCCCTTAGAAAACATCATAGTTATAGCTGCGACAAATAGGCCCGATATTGTCGACTCAGCCGTATTAAGGCCAGGCAGATTCGATCGGCTAATTTATGTTCCAGAACCCGACGAAGCGGCCAGACTTGAAATCTTCAAGATTAATACAAAGAACATGCCACTATCAAATGATGTGGACATCAAGGCCCATCGCATGACGAAAGGTTACTCCGGCGCCGATATATCATCCGTATGCAGGGAGGCCGCCATGAACGCTTTAAGAAGAGACAACAACGCAAAAGAGGTTACCTTAAGCGATTTTGAGAAAGCTATGGAAGAGGTTCCCCCGAGCATATTGCCAGAAATTGAGAATTGGTACAGGAGCTTTATGAATCAGGTTCGAAGGCTGCAGAAGCCTGCGCCTTTTGTAGTGTAATTCCGGAAGGGACAGATAAACGTCAATTTACGCTGACGGCGATTCAGCCTTATATCATCTTGCGAGAACTCTCTTTACAACTGGGGGCTTCGTCTTCTTTAAAACTCTGTATCCGCATACGATACATTTGATTAAGCCGTTTCTCTCCTCTATGTCTTCACCCATCGTGGTTGCTCCGCACCGAAGACACTCATAAGGTTGATTGCTTCCCCAATTACTACGCGGACTTCTAATAGATTCGAACATGTACAAATTCTCCATTTTTTTCAATTCATTACTTTAGCAATTATTTACAATACTTCTTATGCCTACCTTTCTTATACTTCCCCATGCCGCAATCAAGACACTTAACGACATCTTCATCTTCTTCAAGGTGAGTGCTACCACAATAAGAACACCTTGGACCTAAAACGTTATTCAAGTTTTTCACAGGTTGTTTATTCTCCTTATTCATGTTTTATTTACCTTATTTTGGTGTTTGGCTATTTCTGCTTCCTATTTTTTGGCAAGTGCTATGTGATAGTTTGCGTATATGTCTGCTTGGGTAAGCCCGTAAAACTCTGCGTATTCATGTACGCGTGCTTTCTTGTTTTCAAGGCATTCAGGATTAATACAGATGTACTCGCCGCATACACCCTCTATTCGTTTAAGCATTTTATCGCAAGCAGGACATTTCATAGTTACACCAAGGTTTACTCCTATTCAAAGTCATGTTGCCACGTCCCCTATCTAGCAATTCACCAAAGTCATCGTTTTCATAAATGTGCTCTTTAAGTTGGACTTTCTTTACGTTGGGTTTTCCATCTTTAACTACTGCCACATAATCTGTGGCGCGTCTAATCAGAGAAAAGCAAAGTTGTCTTGGTTCTTCAATGGGATTTTCAATCGGGCGACAGAAGACCAAAACGTATCTCGCCGTTATGTTTACTTGGCGCTTGTTTCACAAAGTATTCCTACGCTTTTGTAAGCATTATTTCAATTGTTGAAACCATACGTGCTCTGGTTTCGCCCTCTCTCGGCGACATCTCCTCTGTTCCTATCACGATTTTGTTTACTTTCAAATCTTTTAGGAAGCGATTTCTCGTTATTTCAGCTGCGTCAACAGCTGTAGTTATTGCTTGTCCTCTAGCCTTCAAGGTTATATCTTTAGCATCGCTCGCCGACAGCCCTGTAATAATCGCTAGAACATAGTCCATTGGCATTTTCTTTCCAACGAAAACAATTTTTGATTTTTCCGACATTTATCCATCACCATTTAATCATAACGTTACTGCCCTATAAAGCGATTAAACAACAGAGCAGCCTGAGAATGTTTCAGTGTGACTTCGCCCCATTTTGGGCGTGCGTTGTCATTTTTCTTTTCACTGCTTTTTTATCTCGGCTTCCATTCCTTTTTTGTTTCGTTTTTCGGTTTGTTTTTTGTTTTGCTTTTTATTTTGATTGCCCCTCCTGCACTATCAAGCTGTCCTGAGCCCTTATCCGTTTTACCTCCCGGGTCTTCGATTTGTTCATCACGCATAACTTCTCCTTAGACGTTTTGTTCAAACGTGTGTTTCATGTTTGCGAGAAATTTGCACCATCCAAAAAGTTTCGCTTTATTGCGTCGGTTTCAGCTATAACAAGTATACAGGAAGCCAAAGCGAGCGATCATCGAGTTTTCGTCATTTGTATTATGTGTTTTACTTGGGATTTGGCTAATTCGAAGCAATTAAAGACCTTTTGATTAATCGATTTTGAGTTTCTAATTTTCTAAATTCTAATTTGTTAAGAATAGAGTTGGTAAGTCACTGACTTTTTAGCGCACACGAAGATAACTTCATGAACCAGAATGAGTCATTTCTTTTATCAGAAGGAGATAGCTACATGAGTAAGAAAGGAGAAACCGGAGAGCAAGATCGGGGAAAACCTCAGCCTCAGAAGAAGAAGGATAGAGATGCTAAACGCAAGGATAAAAAATCTGCTAGACTTGAAAGACAAAAGTCCAGATAGAAGTTAGATAACTAAATAATTCCGTTTCTAATTTTATAGGCGCCTTGTTGTCTAAAACTCGGAAACATCTTGAGTTAGTAAGCTCTGAACACGCAATATTTATTGTGAAATTTGTGTAGGAGAGTTACGTTAGTTTTTTTATGTTAAAGACATAATGTTGTATTCATGTCCAATTATTCCAAGAAACCAATACTAACGGCTAATGATGAAGAATACACGATACTAATCGAAGTCAGTGAAGAATTTCAGAAACAAAAAATCGACAAAACAACTCGCGAGAAATCTGGAAATGCAACGGAAATAGTCATACGCAATCACCTCTTAAGAAGAAACCTTAACCTTTCAATGAATCCAAACGTCACAATTCAAGGATCTAAAATCAAAAACGATCTGCTTCTTCTAAAGAACGGCGTAAACCCAAACCAAAAAACCTTCGCATCTGACAATGTGAAAATGGTAATAGAGATTAAGAACAACGCCGTCGGCGGCAAAACTATGGAAAACGGAAAGCGGGAAGACCCTAACAAGGTGCTGCGCGTTAAATTCAATGAGCTTGAAGGAACTACCAATGTAAGGAATTTTGCTGTTATCGTTCTTTCTGAAACGCTACTTCCACCCGGAACTCCTTACAAATGGCGATTTAAAGAAGAGGTGATAGGAAAAGAAAACTGCAAAGTCTTTACCTTAGTTGCCCGTCAGCTGTATCCTCCTGGCGGACTCTACATCAAGTCCAGCATAGTAGAAATGCTTCAAAAGGAGCAGATGAAAAAAACCGGAGAATTTCAACAGCTAATCAATTACCTTCAAAATTTGTAGCCGTAAAAATGGGGTCTTAAGCGCGTTTGAGTAGCTAAGCTTCACAAGAGCCCTCAGGGTCTCGTGTTAGACTTTAGAAACGACATCAAAGTAGGAGGATATAAAAAAAAGATTTCATGTTTAACGTGCTTGCGTGTTGGATCGACAAAAATGTAATGGAGTAAGTCTGTGCCATTCGGGTCATAGTGCTTGAAATCTCAACTTTATCTCTTCAAGCAATTCGCTTCAATAAGTGACATCTCAAAATTGAAACTACCCCGCTGTTCCAAACCGTGGTTCTGTGCCGTGAAACATGTGTAAACGCACAAATGAACCATAAGGACTCATACCCGATTCAGACTGTGTAAAAACTCAAATTTGTTTTTAGAAGTTGCTCCTTTAATTCAAAAACATTGGCTGGCTATCCACTAATTTTAACGAACTAAAGCAATTTTCTGAAGATAAAAATAATTTTCACACAATCTCTGGGGTAAGCCCTGTCCGACCCACTCTTAAAATCTTTTTACTGGTAAATTGGGGCTAGAATCCCCCTCCTGACGCCGCCAGATTGTCTCGCTTATGCTAAAAGAAAAAATGAATTTAGTCTTAAACCAAACTTGGACACAACATAATATCTGATGTCAATAAGATCTTGCCTAAATAGACATACCGTAGAAGTCATGCTTATTTATTCAGTTTTAGAAAATGTGAAAGTTTTGTTCATTTTTAGGGGGGTGCCTTAGCTTGGATACGGTTACTAGAAGGTTGGAATTGTTAAAGCTCGAAGGATTGGGCTTTTCTCAAGGCTGAGATTGTGAACGAATTAAGCCTAAAATTAGCCTGTTCTAAGCGAGTTTTGTATAAGGATTTTGAGTCCCGTGAGGTTTGGCAGCCTGTTTTGCAGAGTGTAGTTAAGCCTGATGGGGTTTTGTTGAAAGTCATGAATAGGTATGAGCAGATTTATCGTCAAGCAAGCCTGCGGTTTATTACAACATCTAATGAGTTAGCTCGGATGGCTGCTTTGAACATAATGCTGAAGGCTAATTCTTTGATGTGTGAAACTGCGGTTTTGCCTGAGGTTCTGGGTCGCTTAAAGGAGTTAGAGGATAAAGCGAAGAAAGGAGTGTTTGTGCCTTGAAGCCCTGGCAACTAAACAGAAAGAGTAAACAGTCTCTCATCACAGTTAGCATGATTCAGCTCCAAGACAGAGACACGAATCGATATGAACTGCTTAAGTGAACCTGAACGGAAACTCCTTGACAAAGTTCAAGAAATTATCGAAAAGTATGCACCTGCACAATCCGCCTCAAGATGTTATAGAAAAGAACGCAGATTTATGGTACAAAGGCTTGGAAATCTTTGGCAGACGAGCAACCGAACTGTTTGTTGAAGTCGTGCCTGCATCGTTTTGCTGTGATGAGCTTGAAGAGTGGTACTTCAAAATATACTTCCACAATTTCATGCTTGACTGGCTTGAGCAGCGTTGAGCAGCTGCGTGAAATGCCAAAGGAAAAGCGAGATGAGCTTCTTTGTGGAACGCAGAGAAATGGGCTTGTTAGACAGGGTGTTTCGGTTGAAAAGATACCCGCCTCCAACAATCCAAAATCAAAGCGGAAACGGGAGTCCTAAATCATGAAGCCTTCACAATTAACTAAAAGAATTGAAGAGTTATCAGAGAAACTAAAGCCCGTGCCGTCTGAGGGTATTCGCTTAGATTTTAACTCATTCACAGAACCTGAACAACTGGTTATCCTCAAGAATTTTGAGCTTAACGAAAAGTATGAGTGGCAGATGGACACATGAAGTCATAATCGAAAACAAAGACCTAATCCTCAAGTGCAACCACATCGTCATAAGCCGAGTAATCGAGCTTTTCCTATTTGCAATGCCAAGGGCGATGATGCTTGATGAGCTTGAGCAGTGGTTCTTTCAAGTTTCATTTTCACGAGTTCTTCAGAGCACTGGATTGAGTGCCAAAAGAACTTGAAGAAATGGTCAAAGAAAGACCGTGAAGATTTCCTGCGCGATGTAAAATTAGAACCCAAAGTTAAGAAGAAATAAATCTGAGGTAGAGTTTGATGGAAAAGAAAACAACAATTAAAGTCCCAGATGCATATTTGCCGCTTCTGGAAGATATTCGGCTTCTTCAGGAGACCAACAGAACCCAAACCGTACCACGATTAATCAGCAAGAGCAAATCTGGAAGAGTCTGCAGAAATACGGCTGGACATACCCAACTCGTAACCAACAAAGATGGTACGTACGTTGATGGTGAGCAGAGAGCGCAAGTTTGCATAGTAGCATAACGAGTTTTTTGCTCCAGTTCTTCGCTTGCCAGTCAGCGACGTTGACAGGCGGATGCTTAGGCAAATTCTAAACAAGCTCAAAGGCAAACACAACAAAGAACTCGACGCCGCCGAATACATGCGCATAGCAGAGATGGGTGAAAAAGAAGGCTTGAAAGCTCTTCTTGCATCGGTGGGCGAAAGGCTTCCACAAGAACTTTTGGATCGTGAGTTTTCAGTCACTATTCCAGCAACCTACGAAATAATCGTAGAGTGCAAAGATGAAGCTAATCAGAAAAGCAATTTTTGAGAAGCTAAAATCGGAGGGTTACAAGCTACGGATTTTAACATTGTAAAACACTGGGAAGAATCCGACAGTTTCAGGGCACAAAGCGTCGTCGGCAGCTACACCCTTAACGATGTAAAGTTAGAGAAGCGTTTCAAAGGTTCTTTGCCGCTGGAAGATTTTGAGTGGCAAATAGGCGTAATCGTTGGGCGCAGCGGCTCAGGCAAAACCAGCATAGCAAAACAACTTTTCCCAGACGCTTACATACGAGGCTTCGAGTATACGCAACAAGTGTGTTCTTGATGATT
The DNA here is from genome assembly GCA_963725715.1 of Candidatus Bathyarchaeota archaeon. GTDB lineage: Archaea > Thermoproteota > Bathyarchaeia > Bathyarchaeales > Bathycorpusculaceae > Bathycorpusculum. The sequence continues at coordinate 281,231 of CAVRZF010000006.1, read as the reverse complement.
TCCCCCAAGAGCTTGAAACCTCGGAAATTACGAGAATGCTATGCAGTGTCGGCTTTGCTTCTCCGCCAGACTGGCTCAAAGGCGTACGATTGCCTAAGCCAGGGCGAAAAGATGCGGGTTGACATCGCCCGCGCACTTTGCTTAGATAAGCAATTAGTGGTTTTCGATGAGTTCACCTCGGTAGTGGATAGGGAGATTGCAAAAGTCAGCGCCTTTGCCATCAGCAAAGCAGTTCGCAGATGCTCCAAGAAAGTTCATAGCAGTAACTTGCCATTATGATGTCGTGGATTGGTTAGATCCAGATTGGGTCTTCTGCACTGACACGATGGAGTTTAGCCGAAAAAAAGAAGTCAGGCCGCCCGTTGAACTCCAAATCTATCGGTGCGGCACTAATCTTTGGCAGATGTTTCGGCAGTATCACTATCTAAACGGCTCCTTGGGTGCAGGAGTCAGATGTTACACGGCAATCTATCAAGACAAACCAGTTGCATTCATTGCTGTCGCTTGCGTGAGAATGAAAGCAAAATACTATCGAGTAAGCCGATTAGTTGTATTACCGGATTATCAGGGAATAGGAGTTGGAAAACGGCTCCTAAACTTTATAGCTGAACTCTACACTTCACAAACCAAAGTGCCATTTTATATCCTGACTAGTAACCCTCAGATAATACGTGGAAATATGGAAAACTGGAAAATAACCCGTTTCGGACATGCAAGCAGAGGCAGAGGAAACACGAGAATAAACAATGAAATCCGAAGTAGCCTTAGCCGAAATCGCATAACAGTATCTTTGCAATATATGCCAAAAAGTTTTAGTTTAAATTTTAATACACAAAAAAAGGAGATTGAAAATTTGGTTTTAGATTGTAAATTGGTCGCTGGTAGAGCTATTTAACTGGGCCTTGTTCGCTGGCACAGTTAACTATTGTTCCTCGAATGCCTTGAACTATTACATCATAACAAAGTAAATGCAATCACCCGATAGAGCTTGCACCTGCATAGCATTCGCTGCCCAATAATTAATGTTCATAAGTGTAATTCAAATTCTTTATTTTCATTTAAGAATAGTTGATCTTCCAAGATAAATTTGAAGTTAGTTGTTGGCTCACTTGTGCGATCACACAGTCTTAACTGTGATGTTTCGGTGTATAAGTAGAGATGGAGAATTGATACATGGTATCTGCTGCAAAAGAAAAACCCTTAAAAAATAAAACTACTGTTGACAAAACAGAAGCTCAAAGGATCCTAAGTTCCGTAAGCTATGAAAAAGGTTTCCACTTTTTCACTGACATAGGCAAAGAAACTGGCGAACCAGCAATCGATTTGTCTAGGTTTCTATGAAGAACTCAGAGTAATTGAGCCGCAATCGATTCGTTTTCATTTCCAGCGTAAAGACTTCCAAAAGTGGATTAAGGATGTTTTGGGCGACCCGGAGCTGTCTCAAAGAATAGACCTGATAAAAATGGAACTTACGGATCAAGATTTGAGAAATGAGTTACTCAAAACAGTTTTGACACGTTTTACAGAGCTTAAAACCGCATCCTTGTCGCTAAGTCAGCCGACTGCTTCAGAAGGAAATACGAAGACTTCGAGTGAAGAACTCAAAAAGTTCACTTTGGAAGAACTAAAGCAGTTTAATGGTCAAGCGGGAAAACCTGCTTACTTAGTGTTTGAAGGAAAAGTTTACGATGTCACAGATAGCAGTTTATGGCAAAAAGGTGATCATGTGGGCGCTCATAAAGCAGGGAAAGACCTCACTGAAGCTCTTAAAGTCGCTCCCCACAACAAAGAAGTGTTTGGCAGAATCAAACAGGTGGGCGTTCTCGTTTAGCCGAAGATTTTCTTCTTTTTTTGTTGTAAAAAGCCAATCCTCATGGGAAAAATGCTCAGGAAAACTCTTGGCTAACATCGATTTGTAGCTTCCAAGGTTAGTCTCTGAAAAAGGAGGCTTACGGGAAAGAAATAAGGTTGCTCCCACAAAAATGGGCACATTCGGGTACTTTTCAATTAAAAATGAAACCCGATTATGTTAAATGATTAACGGGTGAACATTCCGTTTGCTTGCTCATTGTAAAAAAGAGGGAATATTTTTATCACGAAGAAAGGTTTTATCAGCATTCTAAAATACTACGAGAAACATTAAATCAAATCAGGCTTGTTTTATGAAGATTAAATACCAGTTGCTCGCAACGATAGTCAGCTTTGCAATAGTGCTAATAATTATCAGCGCATCAATTCTTTACACTAATGAGCGAACAACTCAACTATCAAATCAACAAGATATATCGGGTAATATCCAAAGCACAGTTGGACACCTTAGTCACATTTCAAATAACTATTTTCTGTATCAGGAAGATTATGAACTCGTATATTGGCAAACTAACATTACTGCAATTTACGGAAATCTGACACAATTAACTATGAAAGACCCTCATCAAAACATAATCATAAGCGTTATCAGGGAAGATGCCCAAAATGCAGAAATTGCCTTTAATCATACCATATCCTATCTTCAGTCAGCTCCTAGGAATCAAAGTGTAAGAGTATTGCCTGAATTTCAAACAGTTTGGGGTAATTTAACCGACAAAACTCAGGCACTTTCCAATGACTCAGCTCAACTCTCCCAATTACTACTAAACCAAACTGACCAGACACATCAGTCGAATATTATTCTCATATTTGCATTATTGGTAACTTTCGCGTTCTTCCTCTTTTTGAGCTATCTAATAACTTACCGACGCACCTTGAAATCAATTTCAGAGCTTCAATCGGGAATTGCAATTATCGGTTCGGGAAATCTCGATTATTCACTAAAGTCCAACAAAAAAGATGAAATCGGTGAAATCTCCAACTCTTTCAATCAAATGACAATCAACCTCAAGAATTTGAACTCTAAGCTTAAAGACCACGAACATATGGCAGCCATTGGGCAAACCGCTGGTATGGTTGGTCATGACATTAGAAATCCTTTGCAGGCTATTGCTGGAGATTTGTATTTGATAGATAATGATGTTGCTTCTTTGCCAGATGATGAAACGAAGAAAAGCTTGCAAGAAAGCGTCAATAGTATTCAAGGTAATTTGATGTATATAGCTAAAATTGTTGAGGATTTGCAGGATTATGCTAAAACTCAAAAGCCGAATTTTGAGAAGATAAAAATCGATAAACTCATTGGAGAGGTTATGCTGCTCGTGCCTGTTTTTGTTATTCACCAAGTTATCATCGATATAGAGAAGGGCTTTCCAGAATTTGTCGCTGACTTCTCAATGTTGAAACGCGCATTGACTAATTTAGTAAATAATGCTGTTCAAGCTATGCCTGATGGTGGACGATTAACGATAAAAGCAAACTTCAATGATGCTCAGGTATTCATCATCGTTGAAGATACGGGTATAGGAATTCCAGAGGACTTCAAGCACAGATTATTTGAGCCTATGGTTACAAGTAAATCTAAAGGTCAGGGTTTGGGGTTAGCTGTGGTTAAACGTTTAATTGAGGCTCAAGATGGCACTATTAGTTTTGAGAGCCAAGAGGGTAAAGGAACAAAATTCATTATAGAACTTCCTCTTAATCGTTGATATGGTATGTAATTTTTCTTGGCTTTATCAGCTCTCTAAAAGCTTAGCTCCAAGGCTGCCACGGCAACATCATACCAGCCCAATGTGGCAACCCCAAAAGAAAAAATTGTATGCATCAGAGAAGCCTTAAAACACTTTGGAATGACTTAGTCTTTGAAAAGATTAATCAGTTTACAGAGCTTTTTTATATCCGAGGTTAATGGTCCAATTTTATAAGCCAATGCTTGCCTTAGCTACTTCTAAGCCCTTCTCTGGCAAGGATTGGATTTTTGAAACTAAATGGGATGGTTTTCGAGCGATAGCTTACGTTGATGATCATTTTTCTCTTCAAAGCCGCAACGCAAAGGAGCTAAAGTATTCCTTTCTTGAATTAAGCGAACTTAAAAAATTAGCCAAGAACGTGGTTGTTGATGGCGAAATCGTAGTGGTGAAACAGGGCAAAGTTGATTTTCATTCGCTTCAGGAAAGGGGGCATCTTATTTCTGTTAGAGATATTCAACGGTTATCTCTTCAGTCACCAGCAACCTACGTCATATTTGATATTTTAGAGAAGGGTGGCAAACCACTTGTTGGCTTGCCCTTAATGGAAAGAAAAACTATCTTAAAAGATTCAGTTAAGGAAGGCTCACATATAATCATAAATGACTACGTCGACGAGAAAGGTGAACAATTCTACAAAGCAATTTTGGAGCATGATCTGGAAGGCATGGTTGCCAAACGCAAAGACAGCCTCTATGAACAGAGGCTTAGAACTGGCAGTTGGCTTAAAGTTAAGAATCTTAAGAGCTGTGACTGCGTAATTTTTGGGTATTCAAAAGGCGAGGGAGCAAGAGAATCAACGTTTGGTGCCTTAGTTGTTGGTCTGTATGATAAATGGTAAGACAACCCTACAAACTTGCCACCCGGAGGATTCTGTTTTTGCAAAACAAAACCGCGATAATTGCTTAAACAAGCATTTTAATAATCGATTTACTAGAAGAAATTTGTAACTCGTTTACCTTTTTGGAGGTGAAATAGAAAAATGCCAGCGTATATTGTTTTAATTAAAGCGACTCAAAAAGGAGTTGCCAATCCGAAGAATTTTCTTAATGATGTTGAGTCAGCTCGTGAAGCTATTGAAAAGTTTGGTGGGAAAATGTTGGATTGGAACCTTACCATGGGACAATATGATGCGGTAGCTAAAATTGAGTTCCCAGATGACTATACCACTGCTGCCTTCACTCTAGCTATTGCAAAAGCAGGTAATCAAGAAACTACAACAATGAGAGCTTTCAATTTAATCGAAGTCAAACAGATAGTTGACAAAATTCCATAAATAATCAGCAAATGTATTTCCGCCCTTTTTTTCCAAACAGCAACCAACCTTTGATTTGACAACTAAAGTTTGCTTTTCATTACAAGCTTTCTATTGGTTGGATTAAATTTTAGTTCATAAGCCTTTGATAGATTCGTTTATCTTCTTAATTTCTTCTATCTTCGCATATGCCAAGTCTTCCTTTCTCTTTTTTTCCGCAAGTTCTTTGGTTCTCTTGGCGATACAGGCAGCGTTGGCTTCCTCCAAGTATTTATCCATCCACCGAATGTCATTTTTAAGTCCACCCATCGTTGATTCAAAATCAAGCGTATTATCGGAATTAAATCTGGCATTTGACGGATGTGCTTTGTTTAGTTCGCAACTGATAGGATCTCTAAAACTCTGTAACCATTCCACATTTGGAGTGCCACTTAGCCGAATACGAACCCATAAATCATCGCCATTTTTGCTCACTACCTCTGCTGAACCTACCCTTTTTATGTTTGAAGTGTCAGACATTGCCTGTCCTCTTTTTGAATAATACCTATTGCGCTCAATTAAAATTTTTGCTGGAAAAACTAGCGAGACTAATGGATGAATAAATTGAATGTTTATTTTTCTGTTGTTACTTCTATGTATGTGTGCATTAAATTTTAATCCTTAAGGGAAAAATTACCGTAGTTAATGTGCCGTAATTCACATACAAGAATAAATGCAAATGCTTAAAATCATTTTAAGCAAATAAGGAAAAGAGGCGTAAGAACATGAATAAAGGCAGACTTTATGAAGAATTAATTCCAATTGAACAATTATCTTATAAAGGGTATAATACTCCTGAACTTGTAAATGCTAAAATACAGCAAATTTTTGATGAAGCTAGAAAATGAAATGCCGCTTTTCACCGAAAAATGGGTTAATATAGAATACGAAAACCCTGAGTGGAAAGCAACCTGTGAAGCTATGAACGAGAGAACATTGGAAAGAGAAAAGTGGTTTATTAAATGGTTTGGTGAACAAAAATGAGCGAAGTCGTATACTCGATTCCTGCCATATCCCCCGTCTCAGTGAGTCATCTAACCGTTAAGGCAAAGGAAGAGGCAACACACGAATAAACAATGAAATCCGCGGTAGTCTTAGTCGAAAACGAATAACAGTTTCTTCGTTGCATTGGAAAGTAACTGATGGCGGAATTTCCTATCCTATTAGAGGGAATATTTCGAGATTGGCAATATCAAAGATATAACCTATAATTGTAAAGAACTGGAAAGGAGATGACCACGCGACGAAGTGTGATAGGCGTTCTGAGGATTGTTGCAAAGAAGCCAAATTCCAAGTTGATGTTTACGAAGTTAAGCGTGTGGAAAAGGGGTCCATTTACAAATATGAACGGGAACGCAATCTTGGCAAGCTTTTCCTCTGCGCAGACCATACAGCTCTTTTTCATCAAGATAAAGTGAATTATGAAATAAAAGAATTGAAAATTGAAGTTGCTGAACCATCTTTGATAAATCGTAATACTTAGCAAATTATTTAGAATCGAGTGAAAAATTTATTTCTTTGCCTTTGGAATAGTATGGCTGAGTTTGCCCTGCCTATAATACTCCATAAACTTCTTTTCACAAACAACACAAGCAAACTGCTTAACATGAAAAACAGCATACTCCCACTCTTTACCAGAAATCTTAGCTTCGCCCGAACATCTTGAACGTTGGCATTGCAGTCAAAACACATATTCGCAAGAAGGTAAGTCAATTTCAGCTATCGGCACTAAAGTGACCACAGAAATCGATTAAATTGCACGTCGGATTCAATTTCATTCCAATCCAATCGAAACGCACAAAAGCCTCTCTTCGTTCTCCATAGCCGTCAAATCAAGCGCGGGTCCGTAGCTCAGTCAGGCTAGAGCACCGGACTTTTAATCCGGGGGTCGCGGGTTCAATTCCCGTCGGACCCGCTTATACAGACGCAAAACTGTTAGTATTCTTCTCATAACTAAAAGGTGGTTTTAGTTATATCAATCTCTGGTCATCATTTTTTGCATTTTTCTTAATCGTGCACCTAGATTTTTTTGGAGGTCGATAATTTCAATGTCAGTAATATTCATGCCCAAGATTCTTGCAAAAAAAGAATCTATCTTATATCTTCCAATGTAGCTTGTCTCTAATTGTTCAATCAAACATGGGAAATCCATTCTATTTAATTCTGTTAGTAAGCTTTTTGCCATTTTAATTTCGTTCTCAGACAAGCTATTGACAGCGGCCACAGGTAGATTTTCAACGTCTTTTTTCCTCCATTTAATGTTAGTTCCTCTCACCTCAGTCCTACTCTTTAGTAAATTTGACAACGCAAAAGTGGAATTAAGCCAAAGCGCCATTACAACAGAATCCTCATATTTTAAGCAGGGCAAAGCCCAAAATGACCATGTTGGCGCAATTTCAGTTTCAGAACAAAATGCTATAAAAAAAGTTCCTGGAGAAGATAAGTCAATGTTCCCATATCCAGCCATTAATAAATTAGCTTTCCGCGAATCGATGTGTTCCCGACGTCTTACTAGCATCCGGTCGATATCTAACTCACTCCAAAATTCCTGATCGCCTTCAAACCTTTCAACAATTACAAAATCCATAGGATGTATAATCTTAATATTTTTTTGCCAAGAAGCAGTTCGAATAGCTGGAAAAGTTGAATTTTTGGGTACGATTAAGTCTTCATCACTGTTTGGATTTTGAACAACAAAGTTGGAACTTCTAACCTTCAGAATTTTATTATTCATTCGAACTCGTTTCTCTCTTGGCAACGAAATGAGCGTATCTTTTGTACTAACAAATTCGCTGTTTCTCTCAAACCGAAAACCCTGAATAACCTTTGCCACAACTTTGTCAAGGCTTACCATTTTCGATGATTCCTTTGTATATTCTTGATTAACCTCTCCTGGAAGTAATTTGTACCAATCATCCTGTAATTTTAATTTATCCTGACTTACTTTTGTCGCTTTAAGCAAATTGCTACTGACTTTTTGTCCTTGACTATTGGAAAAATTTTTGAGTTCTTCTAAAATCTCCCTATAGTTTACAGTTGATGGAAGAACTTTTAACATGACAAAAATAGTGTTCACACTATTTTGCTTTGAATTATGCGCTCTTTTGGAAGCTAAAAAAAGCATATCCCGAAAAGATGTATCTTCTGAAAATGCGGAACGGAACTCATTCATTATAACAAAGTCAATTGAATATTTTTCAGTAATAAACTCTCGAAATCCCTTAGAACTCTTTTGTTTGAGCATATTCGCAGGTAAAACCATTGCTATTTTTCCAGATGTTTCTAAGAATCGGTCAGCTAAATAAGTGAAATATACGTTATAGTTTTGTTCTGCCGACAAATAATGTGAATAATCCTTAAATCTTTCAGTTAATTCGGCTCTAAGCTCTTTTGTTATGTTCTGTTTTCTAGAAAAAGGAGGATTCATCAGAACTACGTCAAACTTACCCATTGAAAATAATGTTCCAGTACCTTTGCCCGAAATAGCGCCTCGTTTCTTCCGAATCTTGCTTAAGTTCTCTTCCTGATAATCTGCCATCTTCCTTTGACCTATAGGCATCATTGAGTGAATAGGATCAATTATCGATTTGGAGTTTAGAAGTGTTGAATCCCAGACTCCTATGCGAACTTTGTCAGTCATATAACCTGGATTCTTCAGCGCTAACTGAACCACAGCTAAGTGCGCGGCAAAGGGCATAACATCTATTCCAGTTAATTCCCTTTCAACAAAGCGTTTATGGATATTTTCAGTGGTTTGTCCTTGGCTCAACTCTGCTTTCTTGTTATAGGCGGCTACTAACAGAGTACCAGAACCGCAAGCTAGGTCAGCGACCTTTGAAGAAGGTTCTGCAATCGCAATATTTGCAAGCAAACTTGCCGCAGCGGGATTGGTGTAATATGCAGCAAGCGGTTTTCTTATTTCCTGAGGAATAAGTCTATGGAAAATTGAACCTAGCAGATTTCTTGTAAAATCTTCTGGTTCGAGCGCTTTTATGTTTCGAACTAAATCGACAATGAATTGATTTGAATTTTTTGGAAAAAGAGAGGCGACATCAAAGTCAAAAATAGCATGGTAGTCAATAGTGTCTGTCACTGGTCTAAAATATTCTGTGAAAAGTTGAGTCGGAACTTTCAGTTTTTTCTCATCGATTTCAGGTACGTGACCTTCTTTGGACATAACATGGTAAAAAACAATTTGGTTCAATAGTAAATAAGCAGCGGCTTTTCGGGCTGCACTTTTCTTTCCTTCTTTCCCAGCAATTGAAGTTACCACGTTTTCAAAAAGTGATTCAAAATGAGTCGGTTCTTCCTCAATGTAAGTAGATAGCTCTTGGACAATATCGTGCATAATTCTTACATATTCATCAGGATCCTTCTTGATGCTCTTTGATAATGCCTCTTTTATCCATTTATTAATATCTTCAATTTTGCCCCTAAAAATGCTGGAGGGCGTATCTTTAAGTTTTAGTAAACCCCGAAATTCTGTATCTCCAAATATTTTCTCTGGATTTAATAATGGTAGTTGTTTAGAACGTAGCTTCAATTTTAGAGACTCAGGATAACCAATTAAGAAATATCCGGATGCCCCCGCAATATCACCATACTCTATCGCTTGTGTCATTCCCTTGAGGTATGAACCGTTCCATTCACCCTCGCCATAGAGCAACTTGCCGTTCGACAATTCAAAATCTGGTTTTTTATTTCCAGAGTATAATGGCGCTGATATTTGCGTTGTAATCTTAAAACCTTTTTCTCTTAAGTACGAAGCCATTATATCATTAATAGTATCTTCGGTCGCATGTGGCATCATTTTCAACTCCAAGCTTACAGTGTAGTTGACTCTAATCTTTTTTAAGACTTGGTATTTAAAAAATTATTTTGCAAGAACGAAACAAACAAAAGCAGAAATAGAATTTCGAAAAGAACTTTAAAGTTCTTTGAGATCGTAGTTTATCTATTTTAGCGCCTAAGTGTCAGCGTTAATGTCTTCTTGTTTTTACTTCTATGTCGCCTTTGTAAATTTGGATTCAATTTAGCGGCCAAGCGAGCGTCAATAACTCACCCGCTATTCCTACGTGGTGCATCCGTACAAATCCCACGTCGGTACACGTGGTGGAGGAATAATAATGCTTTAGCGTTGCGACCGCAGTACATCTTAATGGATATGTATTGAGCATTTTAGATGCCTAACTATCAGCTCTGCCTTGCTTGGTTTCGATTCTTTCAACGACTTGAAGGTGCTTGCAAAGATCGTGATTGTACATATAGTCAGGACACGAACAGCGCTTTCTAATTATATCTACCTGATAGAATTTGCCTTCTTCACTAAAGCTTTCCACCTCATATATTCCCTCTTTGCTATTCTTCGTCTTAATCTCAGGAGAGAAAATCTTTCTGCCTGATATATAATAATCAGCAAGATGCCATTCGTTGTTATCGTTTAGACTATAAAGCTGTACTTGAGGGGTCCACAACTTTTTTCCTAGAGACTTTGAAGTCAGACTAAGACTTGTTACGTCTTCACCGTTTAAGCGTACTGATACGGAACCTGTAACCATGTGGCTCTCAGAATCTTGTACTACAAGCTGAATATCTGTAGGCTTTGTAAGTCTATAATTTACATTCACATAAACACAGAACTCTGTTTGAGGCAACATTATACTTGCATTATAAACGCTATCAAGCTTTAAAAAGGGTTTTTCATCGCCAGAAATTTCATCCAGTGAAAATGGCGGGCAAGTTTCTTGGATATTTTCGTAGTGGAAATGATTTAAAGTTTGCTCATTGACTCCAATCAACGTTTTGCCTTCAAAAGTACAAGAGTGTTTTCTTTCCAGAACGTTCTTGTCCTCAAATTTGGAAACTATGCGGGACATCCGCTGCGTGGTTAATCTTATGCCGCTAATTTTCTCAATGTCATTCCTCAACTCTCTGTAAGTAATATTTTGATTATATTTTCGAGGATCAAACCATCGTCTGATAGCGGCAATAATAAGCGCTATGCTTTCATCTGATTTAGGTTCAAAGTTTATTTCATTAAGAATACTGATAGCTGTTAGAGAAGCAGCCTTTTTCAAGTGTTTGCAGTATTCTGCTCGATAAACATGATGGGGACAAGAGCATTCTCTCTCAAACGGATTTACTGTATAAAATTGGCCTGGTGTCGAAAAGCTCTCTATTCTCCATTCACCTCTTCCCTGAAATATTACTTGAGGCTCGTAAATCCAGCGAGATGGAGCACAGTTAACATAATGTATTCCGCAGTTACATACAATTGAACCTTCATTTGGCAATAATACATCATGGTTACAATTAGGGCAAATTGCCATCTCACCGAAACCAAAATCTATCATAATTAACTCCGTAGGAGAACAACCAAGAAAATAAGCGTCACAACGTCTTATTTTGTGGAGTTCAATTGCAGCTGCAAGATATTTCTTTAGTTGGTCAGGATGCATTCCAGTAGCCTTCCTCAATCTTGTCAACGTAAAAAGATCTTTCCTTTTTTGGAATTTTCCTTTTAATTCTTTTTCAAAGGCTTTGAAAGATTCGAAATAGATACCATGTTTGTTTAAGCATGCTTTTGTTCTTGACGTTACGACTCGCCTCTGTTTGCAGTGTCATGATATATTGCCAAAGTATCACGTTGTTATATTAATAGTTTATATCAAAATCTAGCCTGCAAAGCAAATCTGCTAATCACACATACAATACGTTGTGATTAGCAATGGCAAAAAAGGAAAAATGGGTTGTCTTCAGGGAAGAACGAAAACTCGTCAGCGTTATCGACAGGATAGCATTGAATAAGGGAATAAACCGCAGCGACTTCATAAGAGAAGCAATAAGGAAACGCTTGGCGGAAATAGGCTTCCTTTCCGATGATAGTAAGAAAGCTTTAGGCATGACAAGTTGCCCGAGAAGTGACTAAATAGTGAATCAGTCAGAACTAAAAATCGCGGCTGAAAAATATCGCAGCTTAGGGATTCCAGTTTTACCATTTAAAATTGACATCGATGGCAAAAAACGGCCCGCCATAGAAACATGGGGAAAGTGGCAAGACCGACCGCAGACGGATGAGGAGTTCAAGACTGTTCTTCCTATCATTCTTGAAATTCAACTTTTTGGCGCAGTCATGGGAACAAAAGTAATCATAGATAATGAAACATGCCATTTTATTGCGGTTGACCGAGACATCAAAGACCCAAAGATTACTGAAGATATTAAGGAAAAAAGCAAGTTAGCCTTAAAAGAAATGCGAATCACAAGAACTGAAGGTTCAATGAATGGCGGGGAACACCTTTATTATTATTCAAAAATGCCAGTTAAAGGAAAGAAACTTAATGAGATAGGCATGGAACTTCTAGGAACCGGTAATTTATGCGTAGTTTATCCCTCAAAAGGGTATAGCCAATTAAACGATAATACTCCAACTATTGTTGAAAACGCAGAAGATGTTTTTTTTGATGCAATTGAGAAAGTTGGATTGGTTCAGAAGAGAAATAGGGCTTCAATCAGAAAGGTTTTAGCTGTTACTAAAAAGTGTAGTAGGAAACCGATAAGACCTTGTTTTGCAAAATTAATGGAAAAGCAACACTTGGAACACTTAGAAAAAGTTGCGTTAATCTATGAACTGCATTATTGTGGTAGGACAGATCAAGAAATATTTGAGATATTCCATGACAATAAAGCCTGGGAACCGGAGCCAAAACACCAATACGATGAAAAATATACCGATGACCAAGTAACCTATACTATAAGCAAAGCTCAGGAAGGCAATTATCGTTACTTGAAAGAGACTTTGGCCCAAATGAATTTGTGCTTTGTTGATTGCCCTCTAACCCAAAAACCAGACTGCAGAAAAGCAAACTCTACAGAAAAGAACAGAATTAACCCTATTTCTGATATTGCTAAAATTATTGAAAAAAATTTTCACTTTGTAGTAGAAAAAGGAACTAACCTGCTTTATGTATATGATCCAAACGAAGGCATTTACACAGCTGGAACCGAGCAATTAATTAAAATGGAAATTTGCAATATCTTGGATGACGAGACCAGAGTTAAGTATTTTGCTGAAGTTGACAATTGGCTGAGAAGCAACCCCAAAACTCCAAGGGTAGAATTTAATTCAGATAAAAACGTCATAGCGGTAAAGAATGGTATTCTTCATTTAGATATTTTAGAGTTGGAAAATTTTAGCCCTAGCTTCTACTTAACAAACAAAATACCGCATGACTTCATCAAAGATGCTGATTGCCAAGCGATAAAAAAATTCTTAGAGGTTTCCATGCCGAACGAGAATCACAGGCTTCAGCACCAAGAGTTCTTAGGAAAAATCTTAGGCAAAGAAAATCAGCATCACCATGAGTACGGAATAATGCAAGGTGAAGGAAATAACGGCAAATCCGTTCTAATAGATGTTGATACCAACTTCTTAGGAAAAGATAACGTCAGCAACCAAACTCTGCAAGCCCTAATTTATGATAAATTCGCAACAGCGAACCTAAAAGATAAGTACGCCAATTTCTGTGCCGACTTACCAAGTACAATGCTCAAACACATGGGAGTTATCAACATGATAGCGGCTGGCGACGAAATTACTTCTCAAGTCAAATATGGTGGCTTATTCAAATGGAAACCAAACATAGGCATGATGTTTAGCTGTAATGAAGCCCCTGCAATAGACCCTTCTGAAGACCATACAGGTACCTATAGACGAATACTAATTTGGGATTTTCCTATTACATTTAGCCCTAACGACCCAGAACATCCAGAAGATAAAGCATTAAGAGATAAACTTTGTACCGAACCTATAATGTCAGGATACCTGAATTATGCTCTAGAAGGGCTGATAAGACTCAGAAAGCAAGGCGATTTTACAGCAAAGTTACCAATCCAAGAAACAAGAAAAGCATACATCAAACGTTCTGATAGTTGCCGTGCCTTCGTTATTGAGAATGTAAAAGATACGGATAATGAAAATGATTTGATTTTATCAGATGATCTGTTCAGAATCTACATTGCGTATTGCGTCACTAATAAGCTGACGAGACGTTCTAAAGGTGAGCTTACTAAAGCGATAAGATCGTATGCACCTGGAGCAGAGCAAACTAAAGCAAAAATTAACCCTGACATTAAGGATTCTCCACGATTTTCAGCATGGCGCTTCTTGAAGGTGTCTGAGTTGTCCAACCTGTCAGACCTTTCAGAAAAAGTCTCGGATAAAAAATTTATCGATAGGAAGCAAGAAGTTTTGGACAATAGTAGGACAACTCTGACATCTCAGACAGAAAATTCTGCGTCAGTTCAAGGTATTTCTAAGGAGCGTTATTGTAGTGATGATTGTCAGAATTTCTGTAGTCGTTTTTGTACGGCACCTAACCCCTTTGGGAGAAGTGATGACGCTGAGATTCCGTTGAAATGCCCAGGTTACAAATGTATCGCTGAAGAGGAGGAGGTTCCTTAAAACATGAAGGGCAATTCTTCAAGTACTGCTCCTGTAGAAACAGAAAAACCTGTCTTCGGATGCCCTACTATTCCTTCTGAGTTTGAGGGGTTGATTTTTGTCCGTTATCTTGACCACGTGATTTTTAGTCGGGCGTCGGCTTTGACTTTGAAGCCTCAGGTTAGAGAGGCTGTGGGTTGGTTGGTGTATGAATGCGATTATTACGTTACTTTGACGTGGGATCGAGATTCTGAACCGCCAACTTTGAAAGGTGGGGACCCAAAGGCTTCAGGGCTTGTTGTCCTAAAAACTGATATTCAGGAGTTAAAGAGGCTTGGACCATTACAAAATAATTGTTATTGCCATTTAAATTCAGCAACGACTAACAGTAGTTCTGAGTATGCGCTCCAAGCCAACGGAGCGAAAAACTCAGCCCAGAATCAAAGAGGGAAGGACAAACAACAATGCAAACGCAAACAATAAACCAGATGCCTCTCGGCAAGAAACAACAAATTGCGCTTTCAATTCCACAACCGCAATCAGCAGCCGAAAAACAACTTCAACAATACATAATCGATAGCTTAAGCGCACAAATGCCCGCGCTGTTACCTTTTGCCTTCAGCAATCAATCAACAATGGAACTAGCCAAATACCTTTTACGCTATAGAACAGGGAGCAAAGCAACACTAAAACTATACTTATATGACGTCTACCGCTTTAGCAATTATCTCAACACTCAACCTGACCAGATGATCCAAAGCTGCAAAGACCAAGACGGAGACCCAAACCCCAAAGCATTATCGAAATACAATAAATTGCTAGACGATTATGTCGGAGAACTCCAAGCACAAAATCTCGTTCCAGGCGGCGTGAACGGCTTAATCAAAGGAGTAAAATCGCTATTCCGCTGCAACGGACTAAAGCTGGAATTAAACTATCGCCTGCCAAACCGAGCCTTCTACAAACCCAGAGCGCCATCACCTGAAGAACTGCAAAATATCCAAAACATTGCTAGTCTACGAGACAATGTCATAATCAGCGTTTTTGCTCTCGGCGGATTCCGTGAAGGAACTCTGACAAACCTGAAATATCGTCACGTTAAGCGAGATTTAGAAAATGGCATAATTCCGCTCCACATTCACGTCGAAGCAGAAATTACTAAGGGAAAATACCATGACTACGACACTTTCCTTGGCAAAGAAGCAGTTGATTACCTCAAGCTTTACCTGCAATTGAGACGCAAAGGTACGAGAAAAATCCCGCCAGAAAACATCCACGATGAATCACCGCTCATAAGAAACACTCGAATAGCAAAGCCTGTTCCAATATCAACCTCAGCTGTTTATACGATAATTCATAAGCTCTATCAGCAAGCAGGATTAATTTCGCCCGAACAGTCACTTGGGAGACGGTATGACATCTGCGTTCATAGCATCCGAAAATACTTCAAAACCCAACTTATGGCATTAAACGTTCAGGCAGACTACATAGAATACATGATGGGGCACACCATAAGCACCTACCATGACATACAGATGAAAGGAGTCGAATTTTTACGCGGCATATACGCAGCATCCGGCTTGAGCATAAAGCCCAAAATGCGATCCAACAAAATCGATGCCATCAAGGAAATTATGCGTGCATGGGGTCTAAACCCAGAAGAAATCTTGACAAAAGAAGCCATGGCTAATCCAAATGCAACCATTATCGGACAGGAACAATTTGAAAACAGCCAATTGCGCCAACTTAGCATCGCTCTAAAGCAGCAAATGCTTAAAGAAATCCGAGAGGAAAAACATGAAACAGAACAATAAAAAGTATAAGTTACATTCTGGCAAACCGTTACCTTACAGTAAACAAAGAGATATTTAGAGCTTAACCCAAAAGCAAATGGAAAACTGAAGTTTTACGGAGCTAAAAACTACTTTTGTGCTACTTTTTGCTTGTATCGCATGGGGATTGTCTGTTTCACGATGTGAAGCGTCTTTTCCGCTGTAGTGGCGCTGAAAAGTAAATCATCAATCGTTGCAGTGAAAGTGGCAAGTTTACCCTCACAATCAATCTGGGTCACCACTTTACACCCTTCCAACTCAGTTTTGACGCGGAGTCCGACCGGCGTTTTGAAGTTGTCAGGAGAAACCGCAGCCGCCACAGCTTCAGCTGTCTTTGGGTCGCTGTATTCAAGCGTTACTGCTGCTTCCAACCTTTTCACCCCGCAACTGCCTACCAACCAATTCATCAACTGTTTTAACAAAGCCTTCAAGCTTGTCTAACGGCACTTGGGCACCAGCAGCAATGTTGTGGCCTCCGCCTTTGCCGCCGTTGGCTTCAGAGGCTAACTGCATTACCTCGCCCAGATTCACGCCTTTGCGTATTGCTGCCTCCGTGGTTCTTGCTGAAAACTTGGCAGCCTGCTCCTTATCCACATTCGCAAATGCTATAAGCGGTTTCTCGTTGTTGGCTAAACTCAAAACTATTATGGATGAGACAGTGCCGATGATTTTTTCGTTGATGAAATTCTCGCCGTAGATGACGTAGATGTTTTGGAGTTCACGCATGCGTTCTGGTTTTTCGTTTACCCAGCCGAGGTATTTGTTGATGTTTTTACGGTAGTCTTCTAGGATTTTGTTGGATTCTTCAAGAGCTGCTTTGCGGTCGCCCATGCAAATGGCGATGCCTAGGCTGGGTCGATCCATGCGCCCTGTCGAGTTCAAAACAACTGCGAATTCCCTTGCATCCCGCAAGGCAGTGTTGGGTTCTTCTTTGGTTAAAACGTAAACGTACCCAATCAAGTTGTCAACTGCCAAGTGCAGCCCTTTAGACAGCAAATGGTCAGCCAACGCAGAGCACAAGCGTTTTCTTTCGTTATCGTTTAGGTCGCGAAGTGCACGCCACTTGTCTCCTTGCTTTATAGGGATGTCTAAGCTTGACAGAAAAGCCAATGCTTTGTCTTCTTCTCCGCTTAAGCCTGGAATAAACGGGTTAGTCGAAGTAGCCAAAGTTTTATAGATGGCTCTGGTTTCTCTGCCGAAAAAGAGCAGGTCCTTTTCAACTTTAAGCAAGCCAGCAGCAACCGCATCATTAACTATTAACTCATTGGGACCCCGTAGGCTTCTTTGGTCATACTTGTCCTGCATGTCACCTAGAGCACCAACCAAAGCTATAGGCGCCAAATCTACATTCGCCTGATTCACGGCTTTAGCAGTAAAGTACGCAACTCCTGAACCACTAACATCAGAGGCTCCATCAATGCCGAACATGTGGGGGTTAACCTGAACAAAATTAGAGTTACTTGCAGTCCCGTTTGATTGGTGATGATCAAGGATTACGGCTTTAAAATTAGGGATTTTCTCATTTAAGACGTCAATGTATCCGCTGCCGAAATCAGTCAGGATCAGAAGTTCCGGTTTGTCAGTGGCTATTGAGGCAATGATTTTCTCGTCAAGTTGCTGGGTGATTCTGATTTTGAATTTTGCCCCAAGTCTAATTAATGCTTTGCCCATTATGCCTGCAGCGGCAATTCCATCAGCGTCCAAATGAGAGTAAATATGGATAACACCGTCTTTCTGCATTGTCTCATGGATAACTTTTGCCGCTTCTTGGGCTGAAGCGAGAAAGCGCTCATTGGAGGTTAGCTGATTTGCCATTGCAGGTCACTCTTTGCCTAAAGGGGCTAATTGCTTTTAAAGCTGCGGTTATCAAAAAGAGAAATAGTAAAATATAAAATTAAAGAAAAGACCATTTAAGTTACGGAAGCGATTTTTGCTTCGTACTTCCATGTCTTTGCAATGACGCCTTCACGCTTATAGTACCGTGAGAGCTTGTGGATTTGTGCCTCGATGATTTGCATGTTGCGTTTGTTGTGTAGGTCTTTCTTGTTTTTGTCCATGTGAACTGCGAGGCTTTGTGCTTTCTTCATGAGGTTAGATAGGTCCTCTGGCATTGTTGGGGCTAACCCGGCGCCTTGGAGCACGTCGCTTATGCTTTTACCGATTATAGGCTTTGCAAGGGGAATTGCATATTGATCCCTCAGAATTGTGCCTATGCTGCTCATTGAGTGCCCTTCCTTGGCTAGTTTTATTATGAATGATTCTACTTCTTCCGGCTGATACTTGCACCAGCTTGGAGGCCTTCGGCTTACCGGGCGCATTGAATGAGATTTTCCTTTTTCCTGCTTTGGCAAATGTTACACCTTAAACTGCACCTAAACCACACGCCACCGATATTTAAAAGTAATCCCATTAAGACAGAAAAGCCGAAAAATCCTTGGCGGTTCTTTCCATTTTTTTCGTTATAGATCTCTATTTAACCGGGGTTTTTGCAGGTTGAGGTTTTTTTTGCAAAAACCTAAGCATTAGCAGTATTTTAAACAAACGTTCAGTAAAACATTCATTAATTAAGAAGCGTTAAGTTTACTCTAACTGTTTTGTTTATACCATTCCGCGAATTTCCGGATTGCCATTGCTCTATGCGAAAAACCATTCTTCTCCTCGATAGTCATTTCCGCAAACGTCTTGCCGCTTCCATCTGGCTGAAATATTGGGTCAAACCCGAAGCCTGATTTTTCCTCTTGTTTGCGCTCAGTTTTGGTTATATCGCCTTTTGATTCTCCACAGAAGCATTCCGGTTGGGTCAGAGTTTGATCAAGGTATGCTATTATTGACTGGAACTTTGCCCGTCTATCTGCCCTGCCTTCCATGAGTTTGAGTATGCCGTTGTTATGGATAGTTTTGTAAACGTAAGCCGCGTATGGACCCGGAAAACCGCTTAAGGCGTCAATGAATAAACCTGCATCCTCAACAAAAATTGGAAGCCCAGTACGATTAAAGGCATTTATCACCGCTGCCTGCGCTATTTCTTTTATACTTTCACTCTGGATTTCGTTGCCCTTCATTCGTATCATCGCCACCGTGAAGCCAAGCGGGCTAAGAATGCTTCGCAACTCGTTGAATTTATGAATGTTACCCGTTGCAAAAAACACGACTTTGCTCGGCGGAGTGCAGATGCGGTTACTGTTTTCTTTCTTCAACATAGCGGCCTCGCCTCTCTATCTCCCTTATTTTCTCATAAACCTTTTCAGCGCAATCAACGCCAAACACCGACGTGTAACCGCAAAGTATGTTTTTGAAGCATTCCTCCCAAAATAGGTAATGAGTACTTTGCAGAGCTCGCTTCATCAGGTGCAAATCTACTCCTTGTGCTTCCACTTCACTGTTTTTTTCGCCTAAGCCAAAATCGACAAAGTAGATTTTGCCTTCCTTGTTTTGTATCATATTTGAGGTTGTAAGGTCACCATGGACTAAGCCATGGCTGTGGAGACGAGCGATTAACGTGCCTATTTCTACGCAGATTTCATGCCGCTGCTCATGTGGAGCCTTGGTTAGCATCTGCTTGATTTGCTGCCCTTCTATATACTCCATGGTTATGGAGGCTTCTGGAACATTAACCATATAGATTAAAGGTGTCGGAACCCCTGCAGTTTTGGCTTCATGCATCAGTTGCGGTTCGTGTATTGTGCGGTAGGTTCGAATCTGCAAATCCAGGTTGGGTGGCCGGTATCTTTTTGGGATTCGCGTTTTGATTATGGCTTTTTTGCCGTGCCAATCTGCAAGGTAGAGGCTGGCCTCCGCTCCTTTTTTCAGCAGCCTTGGCCCGGTTAATATATCCATGGTACATCCACCTTGTCCACTCGCCACCTCAGCTTCACGTGACTCTCTTCAATCGATGTCCTGAGTCCATGTTTGTAAGCTAAAACTCCAGTCCACGCAATCATCGCCCCATTGTCAGTTGCGAACTGCAGAGGAACTACATTAAATCGAGCTGCATGATCCTCAGCAATGACTGCAAGCATGGATTGCAACCGCTTATTCGCAGCAACACCGCCTGTGAGCAAGACTTCCTTTTTCTCTGTATGCGCTAGCGCCCTCTCCGTTACTTCAGTCACCATTGAGAAAGCGGTCTCTTGAAGGCTGTAACACAAATCCTCCAACGCAAAATTGCCCTTAGTGGCAAGCGCTGACGCTGCAGTTAGCAGACCGCTAAGCGAGAGGTCCATGCCCTTAACAACGTACGGCAACGGAACAAACGTTTTGCCTTTAGACGCCAGCCTTTCCACGGCTGCTCCAAGCGGCACGCCCTTTTGCTGCTTAAGCCCCGCTTCTCTGGCAAAAACGTCCAGACAGTTTCCCAGCGCGATGTCCAAGGTTTCGCCGAAAACGCGGTAGCGTCCAGCTTCGAAAGCAGTTACCATGGTGTTACCACCCGAGGCATAAAGCGTCACAGGGTCGGCTACGCCTGTTTTTAATTTGCCGATTTCAATGTGCGCTATTGAATGGTTGACGCCGACAAGTGGTATGCTCAGATATGAGGCTAAGGCTCGGGCGACAGTAGCTCCCGTGCGCAGGCTAGGTCCTAAGCCTGGACCTTGAGAAAACGCGATAACCGACAAATCCTTGGGCTTCAAATCAGCTATAGTCAAGGCATCTTTTAGCACTTTGTCTGCGACTTCTGCATGGTGCCTTGCGGCTTCTCTGGGGTGGATTCCACCTTCCGCTGGGATATAGCTGTCAGATTTATTAGCCAGAATTTCCCCACTGAACGTTGCTATACCGATGCCAAAGTCATCTGCTGAAGATTCTATGCCTAAGCAGTAAGCTTCTGAATCGTTTTGCTTTTTTTTCTGGGTTTTTTCCATCGTTTTGCACATTTTGTGGGGGATACATATTTTTATTTGGATTCAACGCTTATATCTAATTGCATTATTTGGAATTGATAAGATGCCTAAGCGTAATGACCTTGAACAGAAAGCACTCCATTATGTGGTAAACACGGGCTATCAAGGTGTGCTTCAATCGGATTTATGGCGTGAACTAGGCGCAAGCAGCCGAGAAGGCAGCCGCGTCTCAATTAAACTGGAAGAGAAAGGGCTTATCCGGCGAGAAAAAGAACTACAAGAAGGCAGATGGACATATCGGCTTTACCCCAAGAGACTTCCAGCTTCTATAGAAACCATCATTGACTGCCCCTGCCTGCTGTGCCCAGACAACGCAAGATGCGACCCAACAACGGCTATTTCTCCTAAAAGCTGCCCTAAACTAACCGATTGGATACTAAACTTAGGAAAGGAACCGACGGAAGCATCCACCGCAGCATCAACTATAGACACTCCTGCTCCTGACCCAAGCAGTGCAAGCATTGAAAGCATAGAACAGAAAGAGGATTCCGATGCCGAAAGCTTGGATTCGTGAAAGAAAAAACGAGTATTATTATAAAAAAGCCAAAGAAGAAAACTACCGCTCAAGAGCCATATACAAGCTAGCTCAAGCAAACGAGAAATACGGTTTTATAAAAAGAAACGATGTAGTAGTCGATTTAGGCGCTGCACCAGGCGGATGGATTCAGGCAGCCAGAAAAATGACCGGCAAGCATGGTTACGTTTTAGGCGTCGATTTAAAACCGATAGAACCCTTCACTCAAGAATACATAAGAACTATCATTGCCGACATGACGGAGCCAGACATAGTTACACAAATTCTCTCGTTTTTGCCCCGCAAAGCCGATACGGTGCTCTGTGATGCGGCGCCAAACATAACGGGAGTATGGGAAGTCGACCACGCTAAACAAATCGACTTAGCAACAAAAGCGTTCGGGATAGCGCAGTGTATTCTGCATCCAGGTGGTAACTTTTTTGTCAAAGTCTTCCAAGGCGACTTACTTGACGATTTCATCCAAACCGTAAAAGCAAGCTTCGAAAACGTAAAGATTGTGAAGCCTCTGGCTAGCCGATCTAAAAGCTCAGAAATGTATATTTTGGCGTTGGGTTTGAAAGGTAAAGAAGAAACAGAATAATACCTATTTTCAACAGATCCTTTTTGTCAGAAGAGAACTTGAAGTTTACAGCTAACCAAACACGTAAGGAATCATAAACCAAACTTAACCCCTTCGCTATCTTCTTTGGACGCAGAAATCATATAAGGGAAGGAGGAGGGGTCTAGTATTTACAACAAAATTCTATTGTAAAAATGGAAGCTCCCGCAATTCGGTTGCAGGCTTTCACTCGAAAACGCCGGTTTGCTATTGAATCCACGATGGTTTATCATATAGATGGGTTTTTAAACGACTTTCTGTTGCCAAAATATCCTTAAGCTTCTTCCTTTATTGACAATACTAACATGCTGTTCAAGGGTTTGCAGTTGATGTTGAAGGAATGTTGGGAAAAGTTAATTTGGCAGAAACCTTAAACCTTTTGCACTAGGATTCCGAGCTCTTACATTAAATTATATAAAGTAAAGGTATCTGCTATGAAAATTGACCTTTCATTTTGGAAAAACGCTTCATCTAAACGCAAGAGAATCTATTTTATCCTATTCGTCTTTATTGTTTCGGTTATAGTCACAGTTGTTGGAAGTTTTGTTCCTCTTAGCCAAAGTGACGCAGCAACAATAAGTAATCAACTCAATGAAACTCTGCGAACTCACAGATCAAACGGCAGCTTAACCGAATACATATTCTTAAACAACTTTGAAATTTGCCTGTTAATGTTTGTACCCATAATCGGGCCGGTACTTGGTCTTTTTATACTATTTGAGACAGGCGTCGCACTAGGTGCAATCAGTTCCGTGCAAGGTTACCCCGTAGAGTTAGGTTTACTAAGCTTGATCTTAACTCCTGTGTTCTGGCTTGAGTTCGCGGCTTATTCAACTGCAATGGCAGAAAGCATCTGGCTGTTCCGCAGATTGTTGCAGAAGCGTTGGCTGGAACTTAAAAACACGGCAATACTCATCGGAATTTGCGCTGCCATACTAGTTGTTGGCGCCGTAGTGGAAGTCTGGCTGATAAGCTTAGTCTAACCTGTCTGCAGAAGAGCAATTTTTACTCTTTTATTATTTCTAAGCTGATATCCAAAGCTTTTGCGCTATGCGTCAAAGCGCCTAAACTAATTATGTCAACCTCTGCCTCAGCATACTCCAGCAGGTTCTCGCCTGTAACGTTACCGCTAATCTCCAGCAGCACATCGCCGAAACCCATCCGAGATAATATTTCCGCTGTGGCTTTAGCTTGTGCTGGCTCGAAATTATCGAGCATTATTATGTCAGCTCCTGCCTTCGCCGCTCTGAGCGCGTCACTAGAGTCTGTGACTTCTACCTCAATTTTTTTGGTGAAAGAGGTGTTTGTTTTTGCCGTTTTAACTGCTTCTTCAACGCTGCCTATGATAGCTATGTGGTTGTCTTTTATGAGAACCATATCGTCCAAGTGAAGTCTATGCGGGTCGCCGCCGCCTATCAATACCGCTTTTTTGTCAAAGTAAAGCAGCCCTGGGGCTGACTTGCGTGTAGCAGCAATCCGCGCTTTGCATCCGGTCTCTTGAAGTTTTTGTGCTAATGTTCGTGTTGCTGTTGCAATGCCACTCATGCGAGAGAGCACATTTAGTAGTGTTCGCTCAAGGCAGAGGAGGGTTTGAGCGTCGCCTGAGATTTCCATTAGAACCTGCTTGTTTTCGACAGCTGAGCCATCAGTAACTTTGGCTGTACCTTTTAAGCCTAAAGATTCAGCGAGAATAACAGCTTCTTCTATACCAGCCACTGTGCCAGCCTCTTTAGCCAAAACTATCGCCCTCACCATTAAATTAGGTGGAATTATGGCTTGTGCTGTTACGTCTCCTTGCCCAATGTCACCGGTAAGTATCTGCTTTAGCTTATCTTCCAGAATTTTCCTTGGAACAAACATACTTGTATTTTACCGCTTAAGCTTTTAAACTGCTTGTTTTTTTTGCCTAAATTGAGGGATGGTTAAAATAAATCGCTACCTTACCAATATGGCATATGCGATTGCTATTAAGCTGTGCAGAAATCGGCTTAGGTCATGTTTCAAGGATAATTCCGTTAGGTAAACGTCTGGAGAAACATGGCCACGAAATGGTTTTTTTTTCAGGGGGCAAAGCATACGAGATGCTGCAGAAAGAGTTCCCTCATGTTCGTAAGTGCACCCCGATTTCTTGGTATGAGAACGCTTATGGTATTCTCACTTCTGCTTCACTGATCAATCTCTTGTTTCCTCTTCCTCTGTTTAATATGGAGAAAAATAGACTTGAAATAAAAAACTCGAACGCATGGGAAACTATCCATCGCTACTACGATTTAAGAGAAAATATACGCGAAATTGGGCCTGATCTGCTTATTTCAGATGGGGACATAAACGCTCTTAGGCTTGCGCAGAAATGGCATTTTCCTTCGGTCTACATTGAGAATATGATTAGACCCAGTTATGGTTTTTCGGCTTTTCTTAATCCAGGCGAAAGATTGGTTGAAAGGTATGTAAAAGGGTGCTCCAAAATTATTATTCCCGACAATCCTCCTCCATATACAATATCCCAGTACAACGTCGGAGACGTCAATAAAATGGGGTTAAGTGAGAAGGTTGAATTCGTCGGAAGCTTTATCGACACAACACCAGTCAGAGGTGGCAAAGAACACATTTTCGCCCCAATCAGCGGACCACCGGGAACAAGAAATAAACTAATCAAAACCCTTTTGCCCGTGCTAGAAAAGTTAAAAACTAAATGTGTAATTAGCCTTGGTACGCCTGGGAAAAGAGTTTCTGCGAAAATTGGCAACTGTGAACTTCACACATGGCTTTCGTCAAAAGAACGAGAAGAAGCTATGCGGAACGCAAAGTTCGTTATTTTCAGCGGCGGACACGCAACTTGCTTTGAAGCCGTCAAATATGGAAAACCAAGCATTTGCATTCCAACACAGCCTGAACAGCTAGGCAACGCAGCTAAGCTTCAAGACTTAAACTGTTCAATAACTGTTAAAAACAAGAAACAACTGGAAAAAGCGGTTCAGAGAATGGAAAAAGAACTGGAAACCTTTGACAAGAACGTGTTGGAACTCAGCGAGTACTCTCGTAGGTACAGAGGATTAGATAGAGCAGTTTCAATCATTGAAGGACTGATGGATTAGTATAACGTTATTTTGTAAGGCTCATGCGTTTTATTGTGCCGTTTGGCGTTTCTTCCTCAAAAATAATTGCCCTGAACTTGAACAGTTTAACACCTTTAGTTAACCAACTATCTGGTGGCAACCCAGCTTTAACGCAGCATTGGCACAGAAATTCTTCTTCACACCAACCCCACTCAACAGGCACCTGAGGCAAAAGCAAGCCTTTGTAGAAGCCCTTCTCAATGATTAAACCGTCTTCGCCAACCTTAATCGATTTGACGTACTCTTTCGGATTCACGACTTGGACTGGCTCTGGAGGCGTTAGCACGCTTACTTCAAAAACAACCCCGTCCAACTCTTCAAGAGATAACGGTTCAAACCGCGGGTCCTGTGTTGCAGCATTAATAGCCGAATCAATAACTGCCTCGACGAGAGGACTTGTTGGGTAAGGGTAGCCTATGCAGCCACGAAGCTCCTTTTCGCCACCCCTGACACTGTTAATGGTAACAAAGACACCGCAATGCTCGAAGAGTTTTTTAGCTGTGTCTTTTGGTGGCTCAAGTTTTTCCTCGTTTTGTAGGTACTGCTTAACCGTGTTTCTTGCTAGGTGAATTAGAAATTCTCCTTCTTCCTGGGTTAACTCAAACGACATAACATTTGCCTCTACTAGCGTATTGACTGATCGAAGCTTAACAGCTACATTAAAATTAAAAAAGAAAATTGGTTTAAAACTTTGCTGATTCTTCAGCTATGCCTTCCTTAGTTATGATAAGGAAGTCTATGCCGTCGCCACTCATTGAGTCTCTGCTTATGGCTGATTTTATGGCTCTTGTCACAAGCTCCTTTGCCTGTTCTGCTGTAAGTGTTTCTTTGTAGCCTTCTTCGATGACTCCGATTGCGATTTCTGTTCCTGAACCTACAACCGCATACTTGTCAGGTAAAAGCGAGCCCAAAACGTCTAACACGTAGAGTGATGGTCCTTCTTCGTCTAAGCCGCCAACGATTGTTTGAGTGATTAAGGGTGCGTATCTGCGGTTGAATAGAACGTTTGCCATTAGTTTGGATGCTGACCTTACACTGATTTCTCTTCCTACGTCCATGCTGTATAGGTTAGCTTGTGCTTCCATTTCTTTTGCGAGTATCTGCATGTCTCCGACGAGCCCTGCGCAGGCAACGCCGATGCGGTCTGTTACTTTGAAAACTTTTTTGCCGCCTTTACTCATAATGAAATAACCGTATGTAACTCTTTTTTCAGCGGCTAAGATTACTCCGTCTTTGAAGACTACTCCGACGGTGGTAGCGCCTGGCATCCAACCGATTCCGCCTTGCTGAGCTTGTTGCTGTTGGCTTGGCTGCATTTCTGGCATTTGTGGAATTTGAGGTATTTGAGGGAGTTGTGGTCCGTAATTTTCCATAATTTTCGCCTTTTCCCGATTTATTACACAAGACAATGTATTAAGCTTACTTATAACCAATTCTAAACAAGTGAGGTTCCCATGCATGAGTGAATCTAAGCCCGTGAGATGCCAAAAATGCGGTAAACCTGTAGGTTACATAACTGTGCTTGGACAGGGTTTACTGGGAATCCAGCAGCCTATGGAGAATGTTAATGTAGTTGCTATATGCATGGATTGCAGAGGCAAAAACTAGCTTTTACCGGGGAAACTTTTAACATACTCGGCGTTTTTTTAACGTGGCAAACTGCAAGGGAAACTGGATGATAGAAGTCTACAGTCTAAACCTTGACGGAGTCTGGTTCAGCGTTGCCTGCGCCCGTGAACAAATTGTCGCATCTTCGTTTGGTCCAACACAGAAAAGCGTAATCGCCAAAATTTTGGAGACGATACCATTTAACATGCCGTTTCAAGTTTTTCATGAAACCTCGTTCTTTGCTAAGAACAGCTCTTACAAATTTAAAAAGCCTCTATAATGCAGAAACGATTAACGTAGACTTCTCTTTAGCCTTGGGCAGGTTGCCTGTTTATACCCAAAAAGTGCTCAAAGCAACCCTGCATGTTCCGCTCGGCTATGTGACAACCTACGGTGCCATCGCCAAAGCAGTGGGCGGCGGGCCTCGGGCTATTGGAAACATAATGGCTTCAAACCCCTTTGCACCTATTGTTCCCTGCCACAGGGTTGTCAGGGCAGGTTTCAAGGTTGGGGGCTATGGTTTGGGAGGTTTCAAAGTTAAAGTTGAGTTGTTGAACAGGGAGAAACAGGGTTTTTCGGAGACTAAGAGAATAGTGGTAAATGGGCGTGGGTTTGAGGTTTTTCCTGTTGAGTGCGTGCTAAAAGGCTTAGGAGTACTCATTTAGCTGATATTTTCCGTTCTAAATTGAGAATAGACGGACGAGCTATATTATCAGCGCTTGCCTTCAGCCGCTAAAAGAGCAGAAGGAGTAGCCGCCGTTTTTTTTTGGTTGCGTAAATGATAAAAGCTTGTAGGCTTAACGAGAAAGACGAGGAAGAAGTATTGGTTAAACGAGGCTTGTATGTTGGCAGGTTTCAGCCCTTTCATTTAGGGCACTTGCGGGCAATCAAGTCAGTTCTAAAAGAGGTAGATGAACTGGTCATAGTTATCGGCAGCGCCCAGTACAGCCACAGACCTAACAACCCATTCACGGCAGGCGAACGGCTTGTTATGATTCGCCGAGCATTACAAGACGCCAATGTGGATTATAGTAAAGTTTGGATTGTGCCCGTTCCAGACGTTCATTTGCACATGCTTTGGGTCAGCGCCCTTGAAGGGTACACACCAAAGTTTAATGCTGTTTTCACTAATGAGCCCTTGACAAAAAGGCTCTTTATGGAATCAGGCTACAAAGTCGTAACTGTGCCGTTCTTTGACAGGCAGATATACATGTCAACGTTTGTGAGGGAGAAAATGTTGGAAGGCGACAGTTGGACGGAGCTTGTTCCTAAAAGCGTCGCTGACTTCATCAAGGAAATCGACGGCGTAAACAGACTTAGAGATTTAGCCAGAACCGACACGGTTTGCTAAACCACAATCTTTTCTTTGGAAGACTGATGGTAAAATCGCCAAGCCAACAGATAAGTAATTATGAGCACTAGCAAATTAGCAAGCAAACCAAAACCTACTATTGTGAATTCAGCTAAAAAGTTGTTCGCAAAATGAAGCGCTAGAGCTAACAGATAATAGGGCAGGGGATTTTTTTTGGCTATGCCGTAAGCGACTATGGCGGCGCTTGAAGCATGGAAAATAACGCCTGGAATGCGCACAACAAATGGCACATCCAAAAGAAAAACATATTCAATGAGCTCAGTAATTCCAAATCCTAACCCCAGCAAAACACCTATATTTACGATAGACCGCTCAGTTTCACCATGCCTATAAAACAAAGGAAAAACTTTGGCTAGCTCCTCAATCAGCGGAGCCATAACAACTAAGGATATGATTGCTGGGACAAAGGAAGAAAGCTGCTCAAAAAACAATGCAAAAGGAAAACTGATAACAATGCCTGAAATAAGGAAGAATATCAGTTCTTTAAGGCTTGGTTTATGAAGTGATATAATACAGTGCGGTGGCTCAACCTGCGGCTTTTTTTCTTCCATAAAAATAAGCTTCCTACAAAATAGTAAACAAACAACTTACTTATCAGCGTTTTTACCACGTTTAGAATCCTGCGGTTATTGGGTTCGAAGGCTTCATTATTTCTCTTAGCAGTACGGTTGCGTAGCAGCCTCTTAACAATGTGAAACTTAACTGCGCTTCACACTCGCCGCTAGAGTTTGAGATATTTTGCAGCTTGAAATCCCTCACTGGTGCAAGCACCGCCCGCAAACCGCCCTTGGCGCAGACCCGTGACAACTCGTTAATACGTAAATCTTTCAGTTTAATTCCCTCTTGCTCCAAAACCTCCTCCTCAATTTGCCCCGTAAGCCCTTGCGAAAGCTTCTGCCGTCTCCCAATAATAGGCAAAGCAACACGCATCCTTCCCTCTTTAACCTGCTCATTAACCGCCGCCACCGCTTCTTTCTCCACCGTTTTTACCACGTTAGTTAACGGTAAACCATTTCGCTCGACACCAACCACGTAATCCCCAGCCTCAGCCCTGCCCAAAGACAAGCCACGCTTGAGCCGCCCGCTAAGAAAACGGTTGAACAAATAGGATTGATGCGCTTGAACAAAAAGCTCCTGAAGCTTCACTGGCAAACGCTGGAAAGCGCCAACAAAATCGCCGGGACAATCAAACAGGTGGCTGATCATTAATCTTTCGAAACGAAGTTGCCTTGGAAAATTCACCATTGCCTGCGGAAAATCCAATGTTTCTTTCAGTTGCTGGCGCGCCTGCCTTGAAGCGGGATGCTCGTGAGGGCTGGGTTTGGCGAGGAAAAGCATGGCTGCCTTTTCAAAATTGCCCTGAACGAGTGCTTTTCCAACGAGGTGGGTTATTGGACGGGTGGTTCCGAAGCGTTGGTGTCCATAATAGTTTGGAATGCCGCCTAAGGCTTCAAGTTCGTTAATTGCCTTTGTGATTCTGGTTTTTGTGGATGTTTCTTTGAGTTTTATTTTTTTTATGTTTATAGTGAAGTTGTTGCCTAGCAGGTAGTAGGTGGAAAGGGCTTCGCGAACGTAGCCAATGGGCATCACTTTTATGTCCTTAACGTTAACTTTGATAGCATCGTCCAGGGCGCCGCCGTCAATAGTTATGTGCTGCGCTGTAATGGCTTTGGCATCCTTAATCCCGGCAATCTGAATCCTGCCTTGGTCTATACCGAGAGCGATGGCAACGTTTTTGATTGCGATAAAAGTATCCCAGTTACGCTTAACCAAAACGCAAAGCAAAAATCTTTGCTTCTGAGGAGTTGAACTCAGCACTTTGGCTGTTGCAACGCCTTCGATGTGTGCTTTTGAGCCGTCAACCAGAACTTCCTCAACCCTAAAATCATCAACTTCTTCACGAATGCTGCCGCCGATGCCTAAGCTTTTTGTGGCGTAAACTTCCATGCCAAGTTCTTGATCAAGCAGCGACACTGACAAGACAATCGCCTAAAGTAGCGGCAGCTTGCCAGTTAACCTATCAATCTTATCGTTTGGAGCAGGGCCAATCCCAAGACACGTTACCGTGCCCTCAGGGACCTCAGTTAAACCACGATCAATAATCATCGCGTGAGGCAAACCCATATCGTCTGCAGCCTCTTCCAACTCGCCAAGCTCCTTCTCTCCTGGTACCTTAACTGCGATTTTGCGCATTCCCTCAAACATCCAGGCTTCCCACCATTTCTTATGTGTTTGAAAAGCTGCTTGCGCTGAACAAATCGCGGCGTGACCTGCTTGCGCTGCAATTTTCCCTTTACTCATCTTCAAATCGATTCGAAAAACGAGAACCTGCTTGTAATCAAATTCGCCCATTAGCTTTATCCCGCCTCTATGTGGGCACTCCAAGATTTTAAGGATTTGCAGTCAAATACAACAAGGCAAAATAGATTAGCGCTGCAATCATTGAAGGCTTGCGTAAAGCTGTGAGAATCATTTTCCCTTGAAAATCAATCTCATCCACATCGCTCAGTGCCCTGTCCACGCCCAGCTTGTCACAGTACCGCAGTAAATCATCAAACCTGCTATCAGAAAGTGAGTCAAGAAATCTTCTAAGCCTAAGCATAACTCTGAAATCAAAACTCATGGTATCAGAACAACGTTTCTGGTAGCCCTGTAATGCCTCGGAAGAAACATCGCCTCTTTGCAGGGCTTGGTTTGTGGTTTCAGCCGCGATTTTGGCGGATATTAAACCGAAAATTACTCCACCACCCGTTGTTGGTTTGACTTGTGAGGCGCAGTCACCAATGGCGAGAAAGCCGTTTCCATAGGTTCGCTCTATCGGTCCACCTAGGGTTATGGCATGGTAGCCGATTTGGGTGATTTTGGCGTTCCTGAGCTGCTTAGAAGCAATAGGATGCCTTGTCATGAGTCGTTTTAGGTATTCTTGAGGGTTGCCCTGGTTGGTTGCTAAGCCAACTTTGGCGGTTCCATCAAGCCTTGGGATAAGCCACCCATAAAAGCCCGGAGCGTAAGATTTGCCAAAGTAAACTTCAACTGAGTCAGACTCAGTGTCTTGGATGCTGTCGACTTCCGCTTCAACCGCGTAAATCAGACCCTCAGGTTTGAGTGCCTTTAGCCCTGCCTGCCTAAGAAGCCTGGAGGAAACGCCTTCCGCATCCAAAACGATTTTGCCTTGAACTGTTTCTTGGGTTTTTGTTCCGTTTCGCTGCATGTTGACGCCTTTCACAAAGCCATCTTGGGAAATCAAGGATTGCACGTTAGTGCCGAGGTGAAAATGTGCTCCAGCTTCTTGTGCTTTTTTGGCTAGGTACTGGTCGAAGTGTGCCCTATTCAAGGCGCAGGTTACGGGCTTTTGGAGGTGGAGAGAAAATTTTGTGCCGACTGGTGAGTAGAAATTGGCGGTTTTAAAGGTATTCTCGACTATGCCGTTTGGAAGTGGATATAAGCCGACGCTGCAGAGGCTCCGGATGCTTATATGCCCAGCACAGTGAGATGGTAAGCCGATTGTGGGGTGCTCTTCAAAAACAGCGACATGGACACCAAGTTTGGCCAAGTTTAAGGCTGCGTAGGAACCGACAGGTCCAGCTCCAATAACTATAGCATCTGGCGTGGTGTCTGTTGACTGGACTGCAGTATGCGTGGTCATCGTTAATGTTACTGAACTAGTTCAACGCGGCGTTTTCCACGAGACATGGAAGAAGTGCGGACTTTCCCGCTTACTTCGAGCTTGAGCAACAGTTCGTTTAGGTCTTTGTAGCCTAAATCCTCAAACTCGCCCTTTAGCTGGTTGAATAGATCGTCATCTGACATGTCGCCTTTCTTTGCTAAAATTTCTAAAGCAACGAAGTATACTGGTCGGGTTTTCCATGTTTTTACGGCAGGCATACGTTTTCCTTCTAAGCAACTGGCGTTGCTGGCTTTTGTACTTGTCGGATTTGTTGCATGAAGCTCTTGTACCATTTTTCCATATCGGGAGAGATGGACGGACCCATTTCTTTGAGGGCGTCTTGGAAGTCTTTCATTGTGACAATCTGCGAATTAATATCTCGTCTTAACGTGTGCATGGCTGCTTCTCTGCAGAGAGATTCTATGTCAGCGCCACTGTAGTATTTGGTCATAATTGTAATTTGGTTTAAGTCAACGTCTGGAGCGATTGGCATGCCTTTAGTGTAAAGCTTGAGTATTTGCAGGCGGCTTTTTTCGTCTGGTTCTGGCACGTAAATTAACCTGTCGAATCGTCCTGGACGCATTACTGCGGAGTCTACCATGTCCGGGCGGTTGGTTGCAGCGATAACAACTATGTCTTGCAGGGTTGTTATGCCATCCATTTCTGTTAACAATTGGCTGATGACTCGTTCAGAGACGCCGCTGTCGGACATTCCCATGCCTCGCCGTGGCGTTAATGAATCAATTTCGTCTAGGAATATGACTGCGGGTGCTGCCATTCTTGCTTTGCGGAACACTTCGCGGATAGCTTTCTCAGATTCTCCGACCCATTTGCTAAAGACCTCGGGACCTTTGATTGATATAAAGTTGGCTTCGCTCTCGGTTGCGACTGCCCTTGCAAGCAGGGTTTTGCCGCATCCAGGTGGACCGTAAAGCAGGATGCCTTTTGGTGGTCTGATTCCAAGTTTGGTAAAGATTTCAGGAGTTTTTATAGGCCATTCGACGGATTCTTTGAGGTGCTGTTTCACATCATCTAAACCGCCGATGTCATCCCAGTGCACTGTTGTTACTTCAATGTAGACTTCACGCATAGCTGTTGGGGTAACTTCTTTGTACGCCCCAACGAAATCATCCATTTTTACTTCCATTTTTTCCAAGACAGCGGGTGGAATGCGTTCTTCTTCAAGGTTGATTTGCGGTAGATATCTGCGTAGTGCTTTCATGGCTGTTTCTCTGCCCAGAGCGGACAAGTCGGCTCCTGTATAGCCGTGGGTCATGTCAGCGAGTTTTTTGAGGTCTACATCTTCGGCAAGCGGCATACCTCTTGTGTGAATTTGGATAACCTCGTATCTTCCTTTTTTGTCTGGTACACTGATTTCAATTTCTCTGTCAAATCTTCCTGGTCTACGTAGGGCTGGGTCAAGGGCGCCTGGACGGTTTGTTGCTCCGATAACGATGACGTTACCTCTGCCTGAGAGGCCATCCATCAATGCTAAAAGCTGCGCGACGACTCGTCTTTCAACTTCGCCTGTGACTTCTTCTCGTTTAGGCGCTATGGCATCAAGTTCATCAACGAAGATTATACTTGGAGCGTTCTGTTGGGCTTGCTGGAAAATTTCTCGCAGGCGGGCTTCGGATTCGCCGTAGAATTTGCTCATAATTTCTGGTCCGTTGATTGAGTAGAAGTTGGCTTCTGACTCGTTGGCGACTGCCCTTGCAAGCAGGGTTTTGCCGCAGCCTGGAGGACCGTGAAGTAGCACTCCTTTTGGGGGTTCAATTCCTAAGCGCTGGAATAGTTCAGGGTGGCGAAGTGGCAGTTCAACCATTTCTCGAACGCGCTGGATTTCTTCGTGTAAGCCACCGATGTCTTCGTAGGTGGTTCTGGGTAAGCCTTTGCCTTCTGGCGCGGGTTCATTTAGTATTGTTAAGCGTGTTTCAGCTGTAACTTTTATGATGCCGTGTGGCCTGGTTTTTGACACAGTGAACGGTATAGCATGGCCCAACATCATTACTAGGGTTGTGTCGCCTTCAACCAATGTTCGTTCCATAAGGCGGTTCTTAACAAAATTAGTAAAATCCTCATCAACGTTCAGCCGCATATCAACTGGCGCAAGTGTAATGCTGAGCGCTGTTTTGACCTTGGCTGGCCTGACAACTACATACTCGTTTATTGCTACACCACTATTCTTGCGTGTGAAACCATCAATGCGTATAATATCGCGATTTTGGTCTTCACTATACGCTGGCCAAGCAATAGCTGAAGTTGTACGTTTGTTTATAATCTCGATTACGTCGCCAGCGCTAATGCCTAGTTTCTGCATGGTTCGCTGGTCTATGCGGGCTATTCCTCTACCCACATCTCTTTGCCGTGCGTCTCCAACACGTAGTTGAATTTCGCTCAAACAGAATCCTCCAAATAATCTGGTGTTAAAGGTATTGGTTGATAAGAACTTTTATAACTATATAAACTTTAAAGCGTAGCGCCTGAAACATTCAGGTGCTTCCTAAGAGGAATTTGAGGGTTTTTTTGTGTAAAAAACCGTGTTTAGTCGCGGCTTGTTCGGCGGATGTTAAAGGCTTCAGCTTGACTTACGCCTGGAATTTTTGCCAGTGCAGTTTCAAACTCTTCAACTAAACCCTGTTTGTCTTCCGGGAAACGTACCTGAACAAGTAGCGCTTTGAGTCCAAAGGCAACCTCTTCCTCACCCCAGCCCTCGATTGAGCTGGATACCGGAAGAATGGCTTTGACTTTTACTTTAAGAGGCTCAAAGTCTTGAACTATGTCCTCTGGAAAAACTTTGTAGACTACAAGGATAGCGCCCATTAATTTCGCCTTCTATGGTCCTTGGAATCCACATTTCGGGCATTTGTATAATCTGCCGAATTTACGGCATTTGCCGTCTCGTTTGATTTGGATTTCGCCGCAGTTTGGGCAGAGGAATTTTGTTGATTCGCTTCCTGGAGGAATCGGTTTGCCGCAACTTGTACATGTAAACATAGACAGTGATGTTGCTCTTTCAGTCATAACTTTACATCTCTCGCGGTTTTAAATTGTAAGGCTTCCTTATATCTGCTATGCTTGACATATTGCCTTAACCTCTAGTTTTTCAACGATTCCACCTTGGAAATCAAATACTTTGCACTCCACTCTGTCTATATGGAGTTAAGATTTACAGTCAATAGCAAGCAATTTGCAACATTATCTCAATAACTTATGAAGCTCAATTTTTCGTTTCGCAAGTTTATTAAACTCTTTTTTGCCTATTTTATTCAGTGATAAGTTTTGGGTGTAGACTTCAAGGACCTCGTTCCAAAAACTCCAATCAAACTGGAAGATTTAAGCGGCAAGATTATAGCCATAGATGCTTACAACGCCATATACCAGTTCCTATCTATCATCCGCCAACCGGACGGCACTCCACTCAAAGACAGCACGGGAAAAATAACCAGCCACATTAGCGGCTTATTTTATCGCACAAGCAACCTCATAGAGATGGGACTTAAACCAGTCTACGTTTTCGACGGCATCCCGCCAACCCTGAAAGCTGCTGAAGTTGAACGGCGCAGGCAAGTCAAGGTTCAGGCGATAGCAAACTATGAGAAGGCAGCAGCGACAGGTGACACAGATAAGATGCGGATGTTTGCGCAGGCGGCAACAAGCATGAAAGATTACATGCAGGATGATAGCCACAGGCTTTTAGAGCTTATGGGGTTGCCGTGGGTTCAGGCACCAAGCGAAGGAGAAGCCCAAGCAGCTCACATGACCAAGAAAGGTAATGCAGATTATTGTGCCAGCCAAGACTATGATTGTCTACTTTTTGGAGCGCCAAAAATGTTAAGAAACATTACAATTTCTGGCAGACGTAGAAAAGGGAACGTTTACATCGAAGTTGTGCCTGAAGTCATGGAGCTCCAAAAAGCACTTAGTGAGACAGGCTTAACATACGAGCAATTAATTGACGTCGGCATACTTATCGGCACAGACTTCAACCCCGACGGCATAAAAGGGCTAGGACCCAAAACAGCTCTTAAATTAATCAAGCAATACGGAACATTGGAAAACGCTTTGCCACAGATAAAAAATGCGACATTTCCAGTTGAGCCCAACTGCATCCGTCAAATCTTCCTGCATCCAGAAATAACTGACAATTACAAGCTGGAATGGAAGCAGCCAAACGTCGAAGGCATCATCGACTTCATGTGCCGTGAAAAGGAGTTTTCGGAAGACCGCGTTAGAAAATCTGTAGAGCGCATGCTTGAGGGCAGCAAAAAACAGAAAGCTAAGGTTTCGCTTGAGAAATGGTTCGGTTAAAAAAGGAAAAGTTACTTTACAGTAACTGACTTTGCCAGGTTTCTTGGCATGTCTGGGTTGTACCCTTTTTCAAGCGCAACATAGTATGCTAGGAGTTGCAGGGGTACCACGTAGGGTATTGGAGACAGGATACTGGGGATGCCTTTTGGAACTTCAATGTAGTCGTCTGATAAGGTTTTGATTTCTTCATCGTCTTGCTCGATGACAGAGATTATGTGGGCTCCTCGGGCTTTCATTTCCATAATGTTTCCAATCACCGTCTTGTGCGTCTCATCTTTGGGGCAAACGAAGATCACTGGAAAACCGTTTTCAATGAGGCTGATTGGGCCATGTTTGCTTTCGCCTGCTGGGAACGCTATTGATGGGATGTATGCGATTTCCATTAGTTTTAGTCTACCTTCATACGCCGTTGCTGTGCTGATGCCTCTGCCAAGAAAGAAGAAAACTTTGGCGTCTTTGTATTTATTGGCTATTTCCCTGATTTTTTGTTCTTGTGTCTTAACAATCGTGTCCACAGTTTCTGGAAGATGCTCAAGTTTTTCCTCAAGGCTGTCTATCTCGTCTTGGGAAATTTTGCCGCGCTTCTTTGATAGTCTGAGTGCAAGTTGGGCTAGAACTGAAAGTTGCGAGGTGAAAGTTTTGGTTGCTGCAACCCCGATTTCTGGGCCTGCCTGTGTGCCTATGTACACTCTTGAAATGCGTGTTAGGGTTGAACCGATAACGTTGGTTAAGCTCAGTATTGTTGCAGCGCGTTGCTGGGCACAAGTAACGGACCCGATGGTGTCGGCTGTTTCGCCTGACTGGCTAACTGCAAGGATTGTGCTGTCGATGCTTACGGATTTGCCATGTTGCTCTACGAATTCTGAGCCGTAAACTGGATGTGTTGGCAGAAATGCGAGTTTGGAGAACATGTACGAGGCTGCTAAACATGCGTGGTAGCTTGTTCCGCAAGCGACAAGAAATACCTCGTTGGCTCGGTCAAGAAAGGTCGAGAGCAAATCCAAATAATGATCTTGCATACGCAGGGTATTGCGTATGGTTTCTGGTTGCTCATGGATTTCTTTAATCATAAAGTGCGGATACCCTTGTTTAACAGCCATTTCAGCTGTCCATTCGATAGTCACGGGGTCTCTGGTGATGGGGCTTAAATCTTGAATCCGCTTGATTTCATAGCCGTCTGATGATAGGATGACGAGTTCGCCGTTGTTTATCATGATTGCCTTGTTTGTGACTGGCAAAAATGCTGGTATGTCTGAAGCGCAAAAGACACCGTTGCCGTTCACTCCTATGACTAGTGGGCTCTCGTTTCTGGCGCAGATAATTTTGTCTGGTTCTTTTGTTGAGAGTATGGCAAGGGCGTAGGAGCCTTCAAGGCGTTTGAGCGTTTCTTGGACTGCGTCGATAAACGGGAGGGAAGGATTTTGTTTTAGGGTTTGTTCTATGAGGTGGGGAATTACTTCGGTGTCTGTTTTGGAGACGAAGGTGTGGTCAAGGTTTTGAAGTTCTGATCTGAGTTCCATAAAGTTTTCAATGATGCCGTTGTGAACAACAATGATTTCTCCAGTGCAGTCAGAGTGGGGGTGAGAGTTAACTTTTAATGGTGCCCCATGTGTTGCCCAACGGGTGTGGCCAATCCCTATGCTGCCCGGCATATCGTCAAGGTCGATAGCTTTATCGACTTCATCTATTTTTCCCTGGTCTTTTTTAATAAAAATTTTTCCGTTAGAAATTGTCGCTATGCCCACTGAATCGTATCCGCGGTATTCAAGCCGTTTGAGTGACGAATGTATAAGTGGTGCGGCAGCCCCTTGTTTTAAAACACAACCAAAAATTCCACACATTGTAATGCCTCGCTTTCGTAGTATAGGCTTATGGAGCTGGTGTTTGTTATAAGGTTTTTTAGCATAAATTTTTGAGCGCTAAAAACTATTTGTTAATGGTTCAAAGCTTACTTTTTAACGTTGTTTAAAACTTGCGGCACATTCTTAACCAAGGATTCTTGGACTATTATAAATAATTTTTTTATAGTACTCCTACCTAAATACTCACGATTGCTACATGGACAAAAAAATGCTCCTCCAAGACAACGGCAGCAACCAAGAAGTAAAAGAAATCATCATTATCAATGACTCACAAAAACTGAAAATGATCCTCGGCGAACTAAGCTGGAAAATCCTCACAATACTCTCAAAAAAAGAAATGTACCCTCTGGAAATCGCTCGGCAACTAGACATGCATGAGCAAAAAGTATACTATCATATAAGAAAACTAGTTAAAGCCGGTGCCATCGTCGTTCAGCGGGAAGAAAAAAAGAAAGGTGCAACAGCAAAATACTACAAAATCGTCTCACAAGCTTTCGGAATTGAATTCCCCTTAGGCTACAAGCCAATCCAAAACCTCTGCCTCACAAGCATAGACCAGAAATTGCAGGATTTTTTTAGGGAGTTCATAAAAGATGGCGTTTTTGACGGAAAAATTATTGTTGGTAGCCCTCAACCTCACGGGCCGTTCAAAACCAGCGCACGGGACGGACATTATGCAGCGCATCTAACGCTTTTTCTCGGGCAGTTTGCTAAGATGCCAACAGATTTTGCCGTGAAACTTGACGTTGACGTAAAAGTGGAAAAAGAAGAAAAAAATAATTTAATTCTTGTCGGAGGCCCCGGCACAAACCTGCTAACTCAGGAAATCAACGATTACTTGCCAATAAACTTCATAATGCAATCCTCCTCGCAGGGTTTCTTGCTGGGTGG
Organism: Candidatus Bathyarchaeota archaeon; assembly: GCA_963725715.1. Classification (GTDB taxonomy): domain Archaea; phylum Thermoproteota; class Bathyarchaeia; order Bathyarchaeales; family Bathycorpusculaceae; genus Bathycorpusculum. The sequence goes on along the minus strand of CAVRZF010000006.1, from coordinate 242,185 downwards.
TTTGTCATCAAAGAAGACGATGCAAGTTTACAGTTCGGATGTTTCAGGGTTAATCGCTAAAATCGTGAACCCGTGGGACAAAACCAAGCGCATCGTGGTTCTAGCAGGAAACAAAGCCGTCGGCACCAAGGCGTGTGTGTTGGCGTTAACTAATTTTTGGAAAAAAACGCTTGAGAAGTACAAGGGCGAAAACACTTTTGCGGTTGTGATTCACGGATTTGATCTGGATGGCGATGGCAAAGTCGATTCTATTGAGGTTAACGAGTAATTGAGCACCAAAGAGCTTCGCGAAATCATTATAGCGTTTGGGCATGAAAATATTTTAGCCACTCACCCTTCAACTCTGATGCTTACAAAAGAGAAGCACCTGACGACAAATGGTGACTGCATTCTTGGCGTAGCTGCGGATAAGGGCTTAATGGATTTGAGCGAAAATTTTAAGGAGAGTCTAAAAAAAGAGACTTCTCTAACAATCACCATAGAAGCTGCAGACTTAATCGAGACAATCCGAGCTTATGGCTCACCCAAGCTAGTCTTAACACACTCAACCGACATAGTGATTAGAAAGAGCGATTTCATTTCCGACCGGACTCTGGCAATCCGCGCAGATAAATCATCAAACGATTTATCGCGGCAACTTGTTGAGAAGCTAAAGGATCCCAAGCAAAAAATCATCATAACTCTTCGAGTCCTGCTAAGCGATTTTGGCGTCTAAAACAACCTGTGACTCAAAAGGCGCCGTTTCCCGAATACTCTTAACATAAAGAAACGCTTCGACCCTTCTCCCTGATGTCTCCACCGCCTCGCAAAAGCGGCGCTTCAAATCTTCATTAGAGTCAGGCGAACGAACGAAAGCATAAAAATGAACCACTCCGCCTTCTGTTTTCAGTGCCTGGCATGCGGCATCTGTGAATTCGATGGCTGTTTCGGGCAAATTCATTATGATACGGTTAGCGAGGCCTTTCAATTTGCCTTTACTGATTTGTCTCGCGTCCGCTAGAATTGGGAAAACCCTGTTTTGAACCCTGTTAACCCTCACGTTGACCTTTAACAGTTCAATAGCGTCAGGATTAATGTCCACCGCACAAACTTTCACGCTGGTGTTTCTTTTGCCAATCAGCACTGAGAAAGGACCAACACCAGCGAATAGGTCCGCCACGGTTTCGCCAGTCTGCACAAGTGAAGCTACCCGTTCATGCTCGTGCGAGAGTCTTGGGGAAAAATATGCTTTTGCGACGTCAACGTGGTATTGACAGCCGAACTCTTTGTGGATTGTTCTGGTTTTGTTTTCTCCAGCGATAAAAGTTAAGTCGCGCACTCGGTAGGTTCCGCTTATCGCGCCTGCTTTTGCCAGAACAGTTTTAACGTTTCTGTGAGTGCGCAATATTGCTTGACCTATGAGGCTTTGGTATGGTACAAGTTCTTCTGGGATTTCGACGATCGCTATGTCACCGATTACGTCTAATGCTTGAGGCAAACTTTCCAGCAGCTGCGAAGGCAACCTGTCTTGGATTGCTTGAGCAAGGGTTTCGGCTTGAACCTGTTTCTCGGTAACAGTTATGGTTGCCAATTGATAGTCTGGCACTTCAGCTTTTAGCGTTGCCGACTCAGCCTCATCTGGCTGCCTAACTATGGGAATGCAGAGGCTGATTTGGTCCCGTTGGATTTCCAGCGATTTATCGAAAAGACCGAGCTTGCTGGCTAAGGCAATGGTTTTTTGTCCTTTATTTTTGAGAATTTTGATGCAGAGGGCTGGTTTGGGCATGCAAGTCAGCTTTTTTCTATTTTATAGAGATTGTTTTCTTTTTCTACTGTAAATTTTACCTTTAGCATTTTTTCCATGAGCCAAATATTTGATTCAATATGCTCAGTGATTGTTCTGGCAAATAAGGCTGATTTGCATTCAGTCAGTGCCATATAGGGAACTAACATGTCTGCCAAGTAAACATCAACCGTAGGTTTCGCGGCTAATTCTGTTATGAGTTTTCCTGCTGCTTCTTTCCCAACCGCTTCAGCGGTTTTACGCAGTTCGCCTATTGCGTCGGCGCCGATGATTGTTCCACTGTTTGTTTTAGCCCATAAAGCAATTGAGCTTCCTTTTTGGTAAGTGTTCGACTCGTCATTTACAACATCTACAAACGATTTGTACCCGTTCTGTGAGAGAACGTTTTGGGCTGCTTTTGCTTGCCGCTCAGCAACCTGCCTATTAGCAAGATAAGTGCAGACGGATACCCCGTTTACGCTTTCTATTTTGCCAAACGCTTCAAGCTTGATAGAGTTTAATGCATGGTTTGGCTTGATGTTCATTGTTAATTCGCCGCCTCCTTTGGGGTAGTAACCGTATTTTTGAACAGTGATCTCAGCTTCAACTCCAATTTTGCCGAGCGTTGGCAATAGAACGTTTCGCATGTAGTTGATTGTTGGTGCGTGGGTGGTGTCTGTTCCGCCTTTGCCTACATGCAGGTGAACTGGATTATCAGCAAATAGGCAGATGGGCAGGACTGCCAGTAGTAGCATGGGTATGCTTCCAGCGGTTTGGATTTCCGCTTCAATGTTACCGCCTCCTATATGCCGTGGAGTGAACCAGACCTCTCTTGAACCCAAGGTGGCTCCTTTCACATTGGCGTTTGATAGTTTAGCTGCGGTCAACACTGCTTCTAGGTGCTGGTGTTTTAAGCCTGGTTGCGGACGGTTTTGCCTGATGTTGTAGATATGCAGCGGCTGGTTTTTTATTGCGGCTAAGGCTACGGATAAGCGCAGGATTGTGCCGCTTCCGCTTTTTTGGCTGCCGTCAATTTCCATCATGCAATTTTTTCATCCAAGCTTGGTTTTGAAGGGCTTTTACGAAATAATTAATAAGCGTCAGGGGTTATTTAGGAGTTTGAGGGAATGTTAGGGGAATGAGCACTGACAAAGAAAAGCTTAACCAGCTATTAGCTAAAGTTGATGAGCTTGCAGTAACTTTAAATAAGGTTTCAGAGGAGCTTCGTTCGGTTTCTGCTTCAATGAGGTCTCTTGCGGTGGGTCAAATCACTCAGCCGCTACCGACCGCTGCCGCCGCCCAGACACAGTCTGCACCAGCGCCGTCTACAGGCTCTAAATTGAGGTCGCTTGACGATATTCGTATGTCATTCCCAGAAGAACTCGAAGCAAGACTGAGCTTTGAGGAGAAAGGTGACTACATAATCATTAAGCCCAAGCAGTTTTTGGGTTCAGAGAACTTTGCAAAAATCGCCTCAGCCGTTCGAGGAATGGGCGGAGAATATATCAGTGCAGGTAAAGATTCACATTTTAGGGTGCCAAAGAAAAAAGCATAAACTGATACTTAACCCAATACTCTAACCTAGATTATTTTAGGCTTTTTCCAAGAGCAAACGCTTTGCTAAGCACTTGAGGTTGCGCTTTCACTTCCGCTCTTTCCGAGGCTTTAGCAAGTAATGTACCTATCAAATCCACCTCCAAATACTTGAAGGAAAAGCTGAATATGCCAACGGTGAAGTTGCAGGCGTCTGCTCCCTCTTCCGAAGGAACCCAATAACCGTTTTTTTGCCACGAAGTCTTTTCGAAGCTATAAATGGACGGAGTCTATCAAGGAGAAGCTTCATTTTTGCTGAGGGACCGTACCAGTAAAGTGGCGTTCCAAAAACTATAACGTCGGCTTCTTCCACTTTTGGATAAAGCGTCTGCATCCCATCCTGAAGGGCGCATTTGAAGTGGCCTTGTTTGCATGCTCTGCAGTCCACACAGGGCGCGATGTCAACGTCGTATAGGTATACTTTTTCGGTGGTATGATTGCTTTGATCTGCCCCATCCAAAATTGCACTTACAATCAAATCTGTGTTGCTGCCTTTCCGTGGGCTTCCAACTAAACCAAGAACCTTCAAGAATAACGCCTCACCCTTGGAATAAATGCATAGCTACATAAAAAACAGTTAGTATGCTACCTCAAAATCATTAAATTCGCCTGAAAACGGTTCCCAATCCACGGTACACCCCGTCACTATTGCGCCTCTTGGTCCCTTCTGGCAAAAATCCACAAGCGCTTTAACATCTTCTTCTTCACCTTCAAAAACAGCTTTTACCTTGCCGTTATCCAAATTTCTTACCCAGCCCATAACGCCGAGGCTATCTGCTTGTTGCTTTGTTTTTTGCCTAAAAAAGACGCCTTGCACTCTGCCGCTTACAAATATGTGTACTCTTGTCTTAGCCATTTGTTTTCTCGCTAATATTAGAAAAAGATAATTTAAATGTTGATTTCCAAAAAGAGAAAGGTAGGTTATCCCCAGGGGCTGATTTTTTCTCCCACTGTATACAGGAAAAGGCTTGCTGAAGCTGGACCTACATGTTTGAATTTGCCGGTTAAATCTTTGATTACTTTTGCGTAATTGTTGGATTTGTCTAAGCTGTCTAGGTAGGATTGGAATGAACCGAAGGCTTGCTCTATAGCTTTGAATCCTCTTGCATTGTAAATTACCGCTTCAATTTTAGATCTGTTCCTAACGATTCCAGCGTCATTAAGGAGTCGGCTTACGTCTGCATCTGTGAAGCGTGAAACCTTGTCGATATTAAAATTTGCGAATGACTTCCGAGTGGTGGGCCATTTATTGTCGATTACATGCCAGTTTAAGCCTGCTTGAAAAATGACTCTGCACATATTCTCAAAGTAGACGTTGTCATTGGTTGGGCGCTCGTTTCTGTACCACCAATCGGGCATTTGCCAATGTTGTTCTTCTTGCATTAAAATCATCTCAGCATTTACTTCCATTCCCAGATTGTGATGTTGAGTTCTGTCCACATTGGGTCGGTTGCTTCAAAAGTGACAACTGCTATTGTGTCGTTGAGCCAACCAAGTTTCTCTGACATTGTCATAAAGGTCCATAAGCCTACACTTGTTGGGTTCTTGCCCATTACCATTTTCATCAGGCTAACTCCTTTCACTATGCCCATATTACCAGTCATCGTCATCATCATTCCCTGGTCTTTTGACCAGGCGACGCCTTTGGGCGGACTCTTGCTTTTGCCTGTCACATTTAGGTTGCAGTCTACTCCTTTAGCTTTCCCCATGCCCTTCATTTGTGCCGTCCATGTGTAGATTGAAGTTACACCTTCCATTCCAACTGACTTTATGAAACCTGCTCCGCTTTTACCTTTGCCTTCCCATAGCTTCTCGCCGATAACCATTCTTTTTCACCTCACAGTAAATTGGGCTTTTTTGAGGGATTTAAGCCAATGTGGTTACCTCTACACAGCAACAATTTGCTTTCACTTTCAGCCACCCCTCTCCTGTCTGAAAACGCCGTTTCAAAGTTCTCCTTAAAAGCTTTTTTTCGCAACTCAATGTTGTGGTATGCCATGTTTAAGGGAAACTGTGGAAAACTGATGGTTTATGCGTCAACTGGGTTTCCAGGCAGGAAACGGTTGGATTCAGTTAGAACCGCCGTACAGGAAACAGCTAAGCGGTTGAAACTAGATTTTGAAATAGTGAAAGTAGACCGAGCTGCCTTCCCGATTTACGTGTACTACGAGGAATCAGGTGATGATGAGCCTATTCCGCTATATTGTGATGAGGGTAAAATGTCGGATTTAGAAGAGATATCTTCTGCATTGAGAAGTATGATGTTTGTTTTGTCGTTTCACCCTAAACATTTGGCGCTCAAGCAGATGAGGGGAGAAATCCTTAAACTTTCCTGAAACGGATAGCTTGGTTTTCTAGAGCGACCTCGTAAACTTGGTTTACGTCAAAGCTTATGCCTAAATTGTCGTATTCTTGTTCAGTTAGGAACAGGATGATTTTTGGTGTTGCAAGCTGGGCTTTTTGGGGTAGGAACGGCATTTGCTGTTGGAGTGCTTGCATGATGTCTTGGGCCATTTTTGCTTCGTCGGTTTGTGGTCTTAGCACGTATGGGTTGACTTCTCGTTCTTCAAGAAGCTCGATTCTTTTTCCGAGGTTGCCGTCTAAGTCGCGGGTTGATTCGATTTTGTTTACTCTAACACGGAACATTTAGGATTCCTTCTTATTAGGAAATACTTTGGTCACACTTTTAATTGTTTAGCATCCAAGCGTGTGGCAGTTTATTTTACCTACTTTGAGTTTTCAGAAGTCGGTTTCTCAGCTTGCTTTCTTAATTCCCTTATCCGTTTATCCATAAGCTGTATTTTTTCCTGCATCAACTTTACGGTTTCATAAGCGCGCCTTCGCTCATGCTCAAGAGTTTTGAGGTTTAGTTCACTGACGGGGTTTTCCTCAAGAAATGCAGAAAACATTGAAGGCATATCAGGCATGGACGTCCTTTTTTGAATGTTAAGAACATCTCGGGCAAACTCATGGAAAAGATTACCAATGTTGGTAGAAATTTCGGCTTGTTTTACGATCGCGCGTTTCAAAATTAGTTTTCCCGAATTGGTGATACGGTAGACTTTTAATTTACGGTTTTTCTGGGTTTCCCAATGGCCTTTGATGTACCCTGACTTTTCTAGGTCTCTTAGAATTGGGTAGACGCCTCCTGCTGTTGGTTGCCAGAAACCTTTGGTTCGGCTATTGATTTCTTTCATGATTTCATATCCGTGGGAAGGCTTCTTGTTGAGAAGGATTAAAACACCCATGCGTATGTAGCCTTTCTGTGCTTCCTTAAGCCAGTTTGCCGTTGTCTTTTCTTCTTTTTCTGCTGCCATTGTTTGTCGAATCTATTATTGTATTTGGGGAATACTTATATTTTGCCGCAATATATTGCACTGAATTATATGTAGATGAGCTGGTTATTAAAATGGCAAGTGATTCTATAATCGACGTAAAAAACCTTACTAAAACGTTTGGCAAGTTCACAGCTGTTGATGATATCTCCTTTGATGTCAAAAAAGGGGAAATCTTTGGTTTGCTGGGGCCCAACGGTGCTGGTAAAAGCACGACCTTGCGCATGCTTTCCACTCTTTCAAGACCAACCAAGGGAACCGCCACTATCGGCGGCTATGATACGGTTAGGAATGATATGGAAGTACGCAAGCTAATCGGCATAGTTTCAGAAAAAATGATTATTTACAACCGTTTAACCGCTAAAGAGAACCTATGGTTTTTCGGCAGCCTTTTTAACATTCCAAAGGACGTCCTAAACAAAAGAATTGATGATTTACTTGAGTTGGTTCAACTTACAAAGTGGAAGAATGCTCAAGTTGGCACATTTTCAACGGGCATGCGGCAAAGAATGAACGTTATCCGCGCCTTACTTAACATGCCTCAGGTTCTTTTCTTAGACGAACCGACTTTGGGCTTAGATCCTCAGTCTTCCGTCGAAATCAGGGAATTTATAAGAAAGCTCAACCAAGAAAGCGGCACAACTGTTATCATAACTACGCATATGATGGTTGATGCGGATTTGCTCTGTGACCGCATAGCCATAGTTGATCATGGAAAAATCATAGCACTTGACACTTCGACGAATCTTAAAAAGATAATTTCAGGAGCAGATACAATGATAATTAAATTGGAAATAGCCAATCTTACACCTGACATGACCGCGTCAATAAAAGCGCTTGATTGCGTAGACGCAGCAACTCAGGAAAACTCAATACAGCTTCACATTATCGTTCACGGCGAAGAAGCATTTGACTCCATTATTGACACAGTCAGAAAGAAAAATGGAAAGATAACATCAATGGCTAATTTGCAGCCCACCCTTGAAGACGTATTTTTGCACATTACAGGCCATGAAGTTAGAGATAGCGCCGATCAGAAAATCCCAATGGAGCACGGTCCAAAGTTTGGCGGAGCGCAAAGGAGAGTAAGGTGATAGAGATGACCGCAAGAACTATTCTTAATCATAGCTTTAGAATTGCAAAGAAAGACCTTACAGAACTCTTCCGCAACAGGCTAGGCTTGGTTCTTTTAATTGTAATGCCCCTTTTCATGATGGTTATGGTTGGCTTCATTTACCCGTCCAATGGCACAGTTACTGACCTGAAAGTTGGCATGGTAAATCAAGATGAAGGCTTTAACGGAGTATCAATGTCAAATCAAGTTTTCCTTCCAGGTTTACAAGCAATTAACAATCAGATACACCTGCTCAAAATGACTAATGTATCCAGCATAGCGGACCTAAAGGATATGGTGCAGCGAGGCGACCTTGAAGGCGGCATCTTGATTCCAAGCAATTTTAGCCAAAGCATGATGACTGAGCAACAGGGCTCTCTTATAATCGTCAGTGACGAATCTAACCCGCAAATTTCAGCAACCATTAATGCTGCCCTCAAAGGAGTGATCAATGGAATGGGAACAGTTGCTGCTCAGCAAAATTTAGCGCAATCAACTCAACCTAACAAGCACAAATGCGCTTGCAGTTATTCAACCCTTTAACGTGCAAACCCAAGGCGTAGTATCAGGCAACCCAAGCTACTTTGACTTCATTGCACCAGGCATAATGGCTATGACTGTGATGATGAGCGTAATGACAGGACTACCTGTTGCGATTTCGCAGGAAAAAGAAATTGGAACAATGGACGGCATGATGGTTGCACCAGTGAACAGACTGTCAATACTGCTGGGCAAAACATTAGCTCAAACTGGCAGAGGCTTAATCCAAGGAGTCATAATCTTGGCGTTAGCAATAGGCATCTTTGGCGTTGCCATTCAAGGAAGCATCGTATTAGTGTTCGCATTACTGCTGCTCGGTGTGTTTAGCTTCGTGGGTCTAGGCATAGTCATAACGTCTTTCACTAAAGACCAGGAAACAGCTCAGATGCTGATGATGACATTAATGTTTCCTATGATGTTCCTTAGCGGAGTGTTCTTCCCTATACAGCAAATGCCCTGGTATATGCAAGACATCTCAAAGTTCCTACCACTAACTTATGCTGCTGACGCATTAAGAAAAGTCATGGTGATAGGCGCAGGTATCCCACAGATATCCACAGAACTCATTATACTGATCGTGTTCGGCGTAGTCATGATTGCTATTGCACTTCCAGTATTCAGACGAATGATGACACGGTAACGAGGCGAAAGCTACGAGTACACTCTGCTCCAAATGTCCCTTCTTTGGATTCGCCCCACTGATAAGACGCAAAAATGCTCGCAAACGCTGCCGCATTGAACCGCAAAGGCAACTGCGAATCTACGTGTGCAAAGACTTCCCAAAGAAAGAGTTTAAATAATTTTTTTTCTTCGTTTCTTTGTCGGACCCTTTTTAGTTTGTTTGCTTCCTTTTTTTGTTTAGGTAATTTCCGTTAATACTATAGGCCTATCCCCGTTAAGGAAAAGACTGTTTTTGGATTGCTTTTTTGATTCAGCGTTTGAATATAGCTTAGGTTGAGGTAAAGAAAGGAGTAAGAAGATACAAAAAGGCTAGAAAAGGTGAAAAAAGGTGTTAAATGTTGCCAGTGTTCATGCCGAGAAAACTTAAGTGCTTCCCTAACATAATGTCAGTTTGTTTGCTGCTTTTTGGTACTTAGCTTGTTGAATTGCCGACTGCAACTCAAGAAAACTGTTTGTTCTTAGGAGAACTTTGTGCTCATTATCAATTTTGTTTTTGTGGTTGCATGTTTTGCAAGTGGCGGACCTTTGGTAACTGTGGCTACCAACTGCTGTTCCACAGTTCTCGCACACGAAAACGACATATTGCGTTTGCCCTCTCTTAACAGGCGCATAACGGGTTTTAGCCTTACGTGAGTCAAAAAAACGACTTGCCGCCGCCTCTTTTTCAAAAATTAAGCTAAAGTTATCTACTGTACGACTGATGACTCCTAAAGCTCGTAGCCCGTCCAAAATGTGGGAAAGCCCTTTGCACTCAGCCATTCTGGCGCTTGCTGATTTATTTGGCGATATGGTGTCGGAAATTTGTATGGCATTGCTGTCAGGGCAAACTTTTAAGGTTTCAATTATTCTCTGAGCTATTCTTTGCTCGTTTTTACTCGGAAACATTTCAATTATTTGCTCTACTTCCATGCAACTGCCTCTTTAAGCCTTGTTTGCTTTAATAAGTCGAGTTTGGGGTTTGCGAATATAAGCAGTATCTCAAATTCCTGATAGCTGAAAATTTAGATAGCGGCGTTGCTAAAGGTAACGAAAATTGAGTGGTGATCGCCAAGTTTGCAGCGACCTTAGCTCTTTAGGCTTTTGTTAAATCGTTTTCTGTTTTTTAGACCTCATCAGCAAGGTTAGCGCAACCACTATTGCTGCCACGATTGCGGCGCCAGCGGCTACTCCATAGATAGCTTGCAGATAATTAGGTTGAGCCTGAACTGTTTTAGGTGCCACGCTGTTTCCTGATGCAAAGACTATGGATATCTCATGTGAGCTGAAGTGTGCAGTGTACCACACGTAGTAGTTTTTGTCGTCCTGCATGTAACCTTGGTTTTCAGCCAATTGCCCATCAATGTAAATAGCAGGTATTTTCCCGTAAGGCACTGCGTTTTTTGCAATCGTTAAGTTGCTAAATCCAGTTGTGCCACTTTGCCCTGTTAAAGTAAATGATACAATGGTTGTAGTGGCTGATTGATTTGTTGCAATAATGACACCCGACATTTGTGAACCAGTAATGTTTCCGCTGAGGGAAAGGTCAACTATTGCGCCCTTGTCTGTTGTCACTGGCAAAGTTGTCGCGTTTTGTCTTGTAGGTTCAGTCGTTGGTGTTGGTGTAGGCGACGAGCTGGATGTTGGAGCTGGGGTAGGTGTAGATGTGACTGGGGTTGGCAGTGTATAAGTCGGCCCTCCTGTATCTGGTGAAGTTAAGAATGGGTAATATGTAACTTGGCCGATGTTAAAATCGTCATAGTAGTCATAAATTGCTTGGCTTATGGCTTGTGTGTCGGTTGTTCCCCACCAATTATGAATCGCATTGACGGTTGTAGGCTGCTGATTCTGAAAAGCATATCTAGAGTTACCGTCAAGATTGTTGTACTGTATAGTTGCGTTAAGTACTGGCGAATTGTTTCCCCAGGGATAGCTAACGCAGATTCCAACTGTATTGTTTGTAACTGTATTGTGTTCGATAATTGGGCCTAAACCGCCTGTCCAATCAGAAAGAACAATCCCTTGGCTGTTATTGAATATCAAATTGTCCTCAATTAGTTGAACTATATTGTTCATGCCTCCACCCCAGCATTGAGCGCTTATTCCTGTGCCACAACCTGATATTGTGTTGCCCGAAATTGTAATGTTGGGTGGATTCATCGAACCGAAGGAAATTCCGCCACCCGTAATATTATTGTCTTTGATTATGGCGCTTCCTAGGGCACTTCCAACTGTGATTCCTCCTTTGATGAGATTGTTTGAAATCACAGGTGTTCCTATCTGAAGTGAATTTAATTCGGATTGTACGTTGATGCCCTGAAGGATCTTGTCCTGGGCTATTTTTACTGAATTACTAATTATTAGAGGGCAATTTATTATTGCATTAAATAGTTCGCAGCCGGTCGAAGTGGCACTGTTCCATCCGTTACAGAACTTTGTAAAAGTAAGTTGCCCTCCACTTGGGGAACCGTAAGTGTTTGAGTTGCAGGTAAAAGTGACTGGGGTGTTGCTGCTTCCCACTGCTTGTAAAGTACCGTTAACCATCATGTAGTAGCTGCCGAGATTCACAGTGACTCCCGGTTGAATGGTTAAAGTTGCCCCATTGCTAACAAGAGCATTTCCAATCAAAGTGTATGGGCTATTTTCTTGTGTCCAAGTTGTGTCTGAAACTATTATGCCACTAAAGCTTGTACCAACCGTTTGCGCCCCACCAGAATGCACAACACTAACCAAAACCAAAGAAACAACCATCATACTAGTTAAGAATGAACTTAAGGATAACTTGATCATCTCTTCACCTGTTATCCGTGAAGTGTTGGGGATTTTAAACACTATTGGTCAAGAAAGTTTGACTAACCTTAGTCAAGAAATCTTGATTAGAATGCTGAAACATGGTGTTCCCAAGCAATCGGGCGGTGGACTTAGCCGGACTTGAACCGTGCCTTTGACTCGTAAAGCTTTAGCCGGGTATTTTTAAGCTGGTTTTCGAAGGTCTGCTAATTAATGATTTCCGGCGACCTTCCATTAAACCAATAAAGGATAGACACCATCCGGCGAACCAAAAAATAACTACAACGGGTATGAATATTAGTCTAAGAGGCCCTCGTTTTGCATTTTTTTTAAGCAAATTCTCTTCCTCGCTCGATTGTACAACGTGTTGAATAATAAGATTTGTTGAGAAGTACACTTTGCTACCTTGTTAATTATAATTCGCATATGCCAACCAAACCATGTTTTTTAGTTATTGTTTGCCATTTTTCTTTCAAAAATTTTCAATCAAACTTCGAAAAATCACTGACCAATTTTTGCATTTTCCAGTTGGCAAAATTTAGCTGGTGGGCCGAGCCGGACTTGAACCGGCGACCTTTGGCTCGTAAAGCCAACGTCCTAACCAGGCTAGACGACCGGCCCCCGCAGTTTGCTTGTGTGCAGCTTGATTTGTGCTGTTTGGAATTATGAATTGCAGACGGTTAATATTAGAATTTTGTTTCTTTTAGCTTCTCCAAGCCCAGCGCCAATCCTCCGATAAATAGCCGCCCTCATATTTTTAGATTTGACGGTTAGGAGCTTACTTTAAATATTAAACCCACCTCTTTTTTGTAGGGATACTTTTGGTTTCTAACCAGCTAATCGATTTTTTAAACAAAGCCATAGCCCGTGAACTACAAGTCAGCATACAATACATGTGGCAGCACGTCCAAGTCACAGGAACAGAGGGTGCCATCGTGGAGGACATTTTCCGCAAAACCGCGATTGCTGAAATGAAGCATGCCGAACGCCTCGCAGAGCGCCTGGACTACCTTAACGGCGTGCCTACAACTGCTCCTGAACCCATTTTTGTCGGCGGCAGTCTCATCGAAATGCTAAGGCAAGATGAGCAGGATGAGGAAGCAGCCATCGAAATCTACAAAGAGGCAACCCAGCTTGCCGCAAAAGAGGGCGACTATACCACAAGGCGGCTGCTTGAAGAGATTTTGGCTGACGAGGAAACCCACATTAACACTTTCGGCAAACTCTTAGTCGGCATGACTGAGCCCTTTACTCAGCCGCAAATATCCTCTGTTGGTTAACAAAAAGGGTAGTGAGAAATTATTCCAGGAGCTTTGTCACGAAGCTTTGGCACAGGTTGTCTATGTTGTCGCTGGAAGTTATCTTTACCACCGCGTTGAGGGTTACTTGGCTGTTGCTTGGGCGCGGAGCTACATCTTGCTGGACTAAGGTTGAATTTGCGTTGTCAACTTTGACGCTGCCATAGCCAAAGGCACCTACTTTTGCGTTTGCTGGCGGCTGAAGATTGTTGAGGTATGTTTGTACTGTGCTCGCTGGCTTGCTTGCATAGATTGGACCGCCCAACACAACTACGCTGTAGCCTGTCAGATTGTCTGCAGCTGAGCTTCTCACTTCAGCCAACAACACATCGTACCCTGAAGACTGCAAGTCATAGCCGATTTTTGTAGCAATATCCTTCGCGCCGCCGGATAAGCCTGGGTCATAGACAACTATTGCTTTGCCAATGGCTGCACCGTTAGGCAAAGGATGAGTGCCCGTTGCAAGACTGCCTGCAACATCTCCAATTACGATCGCAAAAAAACCTGCTCCTAAAATAATAATTACTGCAAAAACCAATAACACAATTTTAATGCTTTTCCTCAATTTCTTTCTCCACTCGGCTGGCTAATTATCAACGAAATCTTAAAAATGCTCTGCCCAAAAAAAGAGAAAGCCTATTTACTGCTGTGCCTTCTTTGCGAGTTCTCTGGTCCATTTGCGGATTTCTTCCCAGTCTCTTAGCTCGTAAACTCCTGGCGGCGACTCTTTGAAACCATCTTTTTCCAGTTGAGGCCTGATAAAACCGAACGTTTTTCGGGTGATAATGTTCATTTTGTTGAAATCCAAGACGCCGCCAAAAAAACCAACCGCAATGGGGTGCAAGTCATATTTTGTGATTTTGTCGTCCAAGTCAATTTTGCGTTGTTTCTCTACTTCTTCTGTTTTGCCTTCGCGCTCCGTAACGGTTTTCATTGAGGAAACAAAAATCGCCACCTTCTTAGTTGCGAGTTCTTTTTGGAATCGCTTCAGAAAATCCTCTGCTTCCCCAGTCCACTTTCCCATCTGCATGCCGCTACCAACAATAACGAGCTCGTAAGGCGAGATGTCTTTTACTTTTTCCTCTTTAGCGTTTACAACTGTCACGTCAAAGCTCTCTTCGCGGAGGACCTTTGCAATTTCCTCGGAGGTACCTGTGGTGGCTCCGTAACGAGTGCCATAAACAATCAAAGCTTTCATTTCATTCCCCAATTACACTATGTTGAATAATTAATAAAAAATTTTCCTTAAACGCTAAAAAAGAAAAGGAAGACTGCTTTATCGCAGTTTCATTAGGACCATTTCAGCGGCTAAAACCATTGGTTCCCATGTTTCGCAGAGCGGTGGCGCGTAGGCTGTGTCGGCTTTGGCGAGTTCGCGTACGGTCATGCCTTTTTGTATTGCGAAGCTCAGACAGTTTATGCGCTGTGTGACTTCTTCTCCGCCGATGATTTGTCCGCCGATGATGCGTTGGCTTTCTTTTTCTACGACCAGTTTGATTTTGATGGGTTTGGCGCCTGGGAAATAGTCTGCTTTTGTTTTGCTGCTAATTGCTCCTGTGACAACTTCGATGCGATTGCGCTGTGCTGCGGTCTCTGTTAAGCCTGTGTTACCTGCCTCAATTTCAAACAGTCTTGTGACTGCTGAGGCTAAGATTCCTGAGAACTGAGAGTAGCCGCCTCCAGCGTTTGTTCCTGCAACTTTGCCTTGCCGAACCGCTATGGTGCCCAGTTGGGCGCACATAGGTTGGTGGGTTATGATGTTTGGGGCTTCAGCACAGTCGCCCACCGCGTAAACGTCTTTTACGTCGGTTTCCATGCCTCCGTTCGTTTTAATTGCCCTTGTTGAACCTAAGGGTATGCCAGCGTCAACCGCCAGCTTCGTGTTGGCTCGGACGCCAAATGCGCTGATGAACAAGTCCGCCTCAATTGTTTCGCCGCCAGCTTTAACCGCTGTGACTTTGTCTTCGCCAAGGAATTCTTCGACGCCTTTACTGGTTAAAATTCGCATGCCTTTCTGCTCTAAATGCTCCTGCACCAACTTTGCCATATCAGCGTCAAGCAGTTGAGGCAAAATCTGCGGTAACATTTCCACAACGGTAACTTTGAGTCCTCTTTCCATTAAGCCGACGCTGACTTCCAAGCCTATGAGGCCCGCGCCCATAATGACTGCTGATTTGGCGCCTGCTTTAACGGCTGCATCGATTTTTTCGCCGTCTTCGATGCCTCGGAGGCTTAGGATTCCAGCTTTTTCTTTGCCTTTAATCGGAGGCATGAACGAGTCTGCGCCCGTAGCAATCACGAGGGCATCGTAAGCTAAAACTTCGGTCGCTCCTTCTTTGGTGGCGATGATTACTGTTTTGTCTTTTGTGTTTATTGCTGTGGCTTTTGTTTCTGTGCGCAAGTTGAGCTTGAGCATTTGGAAGTATGCTGGTGGATAAACAATAAGGTCAGTGAACTTGGGGATTTGCCCGCCTATGACAAATGGCAAGCCGCAACGTGAGTAACCCGCGTTTTTCTCTTGGGTAATGAGGGTGATTTCTGCAGTGCGGTCTTTTTTGCGTGCAGCTGAGGCTGCTTCCACGCCTGAAGCGTTTGCTCCAATAATTAGTACGCGTCTAGCCATCCAAGTGCCTTCTTATTTTGATTGGGTCTGGGCTTTGTGCCATTCAACGGCGGCGTTAAAGTCCATCAAATTAGCGAGTTCGGCTTGTAGGTTTGAGGGTTTAACAACGATTAACCAGCCTTTTGCGTATGGGTCTTCGTTGAGGGTTTCGGGTTTTGACTGGGCTTCTTCGTTGACTTCTTGAATGGTTCCGCTTATGGCGGCGACTAGGTCCGAAACTGCTTTGACGGATTCCAAGGTTCCGTAGGGTTCTCCTTGTTTGACGTCGGATCCTGTGCTTGGCAACTCCGCGTACACGATTTCTCGTAGTGATTTCTGAGCGTAGTCTGTTATGCCCATGCGGACTTTGTCGCCTTCGATTTTTATCCATTCAAAATCTTTGCTGAAATAGAGGCCTTCTGGGACTTCGTAATTTTCGACTTTTACCATAACATTATAACCTTCTAAATTTTAGACTTCAATTATGCTGAGAGAATTGTTGCTTAAAAGGTTTCATCGAGGATTTTTCTAGTTTGGATTTTAGATTTTTGTTTTAGCTTTTTTTTACTGCCATTAAATTCGCCTAAAAAAGATACGCTATCAATTCATAACTCAATCAGACTAAACCACCCAGACTTTAACAATAGCAACATAGCATGTAGTTGCTCTTTTTTGCAAAATTGAACTAAATGGTTCAAAATTTGGGGGTCTTGGCGTTTTAATAAGTTTGATTTCAGTCTTGATTTTGGAAAAGCGGTTTGTATTGTTAAGCGAGCGGTTTGAGTGTTGAACTATTTCGTCATGGTTTTGTTGTGTATTTGTACCAAGGTGACGCTTTTTTGCACTAAACAGGCTATTTTTGGAACGTTGTGTTTTTATTTTGCAGAATAAGGGGCTGAGAAAGTTTTTATCTTTCGCGTTTGCCCGCTATCCAGTCTTCTGTCCACTGCTGTGCCTGCGAATCAGGTACCTGAACCGGCGGATGCTTGAACGCATACGAGGGCATGCTGATGAGTTGCCCCGCGATTTTTCGGTCCAATGCGATTTTTGCGGCTCGGATAAGGTCGATGACTACGCCAGCGCTGTTGGGTGAGTCCTCAACTTCCAATTTTGCGCTGATTGTGATTGGTCTGTCGCCGAAAGCGCGGGTTTTCATTGAAATGTAGCATATTTTTTTGTTTTTTAGGAAAGGCACAAAATCTGATGGTCCGATTCGTGTTGGTAAATTGTATGGTACAAGGCTTGTGACTGCTTCGGTTTTGCTGATGCGTTTGCTGGTTAAGCGATTCTCAACGGTCATGTTCTGGAAGTCAGTGTCGCCTCCCAAGTTAAGCTGGTAGGTTTCGTCAACAATTGCGCCGCGGTCAAGGCAAAGCCTGACAAGGGTGCGGTGCAGAATGGTGGCGCCAACCTGGCTTTTTATGTCGTCTCCTAAAACAGGTAAACCTGCCGCCTCGAATTTTTTGGGCCACTCCATTGATTTGTCTGACCCGATGAATTCAGGCATACAGTTCACAAAGGCGCATCCAGCATCGATTGCACATTGCGCGTAAAATCGAACTGCGTCATGGCTTCCGACTGGCAGATAGTTAACTAGAACCTGTGTTTTGTTGTCTTTGAGGGTTTTGACGATGCTTTCTTTGCTGGTTTTGGTGTCGTCGTAAACGTTGAAGGTTTCTCTCATGTGGGGTGCTGCGCCGTCAAGAATGATTCCTGGCGAAACTTTTACGCCGAGCTTTGGGACGTCGCTGAATTTTTCGCAGCAGTTAGGTTTAACCCAAATGGCTTCAGAGAGATCTTTTCCAATCTTGTCTTTGTTAACTTCAAAAGCAGCCACAAAGTGTATTTCGCGTATGTGGTATCCACCATAATTCACGTGCATAAGTCCTGGCACGTTTTCGTTTTCTTTAGCATCCTTGTAATACTGTGTTCCTTGCACGAGGGCACAAGCGCTGTTGCCAACGCCGACAAGAGCTACACGAATTTCAGGCATGACACTGTAACCATCCAAACGACTGTGTTAAGTGAAGGCTTAATGACCACCTACGCTATAACCTTTTTCCAAATCTCATTACAAAGAGTGAAATAACTTGCTACATTTGCTAAGTAAAGACTAACTACAAAACATTTCATGTTGGCAACCAACTTCTTTTATCTATTGACGAATAATCTTTTCGTTTTAAGGCAAAATTAAAAGGGAGCCGCTGACACTTATGGTTAGCATCCGAGGATGAGTGTATTGAGTAATCCTGATGTTAATGTTTCTTATGAGCCCTTCAAAGAAATAGTTGTTATGGAAAAAACTTTTTTTAAATCCGCAGAGGATATTGCGCGGTTTACTTCTGTTATTGCAGGCGGCAAGCTTGCAGGGCTTTACTGGGTTGACGGTGTTGTGTTTCTTTATTTCCCTTTGCCTGCTTCCACAACCGCAGTCGCGAAGGAACTGCTGGAGCATCGGAAGGTGTTTTGGACTTTTGTCGGCTACGCTTTAATGCCAAAATATTTGCCTGTAATCGAGACTAAGGAGAAAATGATTGTGCCCGTCGTAGACATTTCTTCTGATCCTGTGTTGTTTAAGGTTGCACAGTGGCTAAAAGAACAGAAAACATAGGGCACCACTCTTGGCGACGCTGAGTTTTAGAGGTAGAGTCTTTACAGGCAAGGGCGAAGGCAAAAAATTCGTCACTTTGCCCTGGGTTGAGCATCAAATACGGGAAAAATTGGGTTTTACACCCTATGCTGGCACCCTAAACATTCGCCTCCACCGCGACAGCTTGGCGCTAAAAAAGAAGCTTGATAAAGCACCCCGCTTGGAAATCGTTCCTGAGAAAGGCTACTGCAAGGCAATAATGATTAAAGCTAAAATTACGGGATTGGACTGTGCCATCATAATTCCGCTGGTGCCAAAGTACCCGTCAGACGAAATTGAAGTTATTGCGCCCCACAATTTGCGTCAGCGCCTGCATCTGGCAGACGGCAGCGAAGCAGCAGTCACTTTGAGTCTTTAGCGCAGAGTTTTTTCATGGTGGCAATGTACTCGTCTATGCAGTTGTTCCGTTTCAGGTAAGCCCCGTATCTTACAAGTGCGTTCATGGCTCGGGCGGCGTCTTCAGGCGAAGTGTAAGAGGGCACACATAGCCTGTCAAATCTGGAGCGTGTGTAGAGCGCCATTTCTGTCTCGCCGATGTCACACATTACCACGGGCTTGTTATACTTTAAAGAGACTCTTACGATGCCGTCAATGTATTTCTCTCGGAGCCCTGGCATGTGGTGAAGCCCCAGCAAAATCAAGCCGTAAATCCCTGGGTCCTGAAGCATGATGTCGGCTGATATCTCAAACATTTCGTCGGTCACGGAGCCTGTGAGGTCAACGGGGTTTGAGGTGGCGGCAATCTTGAGGATAACATTCTTGTCTTTCAGCTCCTGAAACTTCGCAAGCGTAGCTTCGCTGAAGCGGTCAACTTTCAAACCTAAAATCTCACATTCATCGACCGTCATAACGCCGGGTCCACCAGCATCAGTGAGAATCCCAACATTGTTGCCCATGGCTGGAGGCTGCATAGCCAAGGCTTTTCCAATATCAAAAAACTCCTCCATGTCCCTTGCACGGATGACTCCGCCCTGCTCAAACGCAGCATCATAAATCTTATCCGAACCAGCAATCGCGCCCGTATGCGAGGCGGCGGCTCGTGCTCCTGCTGAGCTTTTACCTGATTTTATGACAACGACAGGTTTTTTGACTGTTACTTTTTTCACTATTCTTAAGAATTCTCTTCCGTTCGTTATGTCCTCAAAATAGGCGAGAGTAACTTTGGTTTCTTTGTCGTGTAGGAGGTAGTGGAGTATGTCTGATTCATTGACGTCGCATTTGTTGCCGAAACTGACGAATTTGCTAACGCCCATTTGGCGACCTGTCAAATAGTCAAGGGCAGCAACGCCGAATGCTCCACTTTGGGTAATCATGGCTATATTGCCTGGCATCGGCCTTGGTGTAGCCACAACATCCTCTCCTGTGGTGAGAACTTTGGTTTCTGGCAAAAACAACGTGTCAATGCCTGTTTTCGAATAGTAAACCCCCAGGCAGTTCGGTCCCAAAATCCGTATGCCACCTTTCTTGGCTGTAGCCACCACCTGGTCTTCAAGCTCTTTGTTCCCCACTTCCCTAAAGCCTGAGCTGATTATGATGGCAGCTTTGACTTTTTTGGCAACAGCCTCCTCCATAACCTCAGGCACGATTTTGGCTGGAATAATAATTACGATTAATTCTACTTCGTTGGGAATATTGATTAGTGAATGGTAACATTTGAAGCCTAAAATTGATTCTTCGCCTGGATTAACAGGGTACAGCTCTCCCTTGAAAACGCCGTGTTCTTTGTTAGTGACAAAATTCTTAAAGATAACATGACCTGCCTTGTCAACTTTCTTTGTCGCACCGATTACGGCGACTGAACGGGGGTTAAAGAATGAGTGTAGTTGTTGTAGGGCTTCTTCCATAATGGTTCACCGTTTCGCTATGAACTTTCAAGCGCGTTTTTATGTATTCCTATATCACAATTTTCTTTTAATTAGATTATTATTTGTTTCTTCTCATGGCCTATTAGCTTGGGTTCCTTTCTAACGATAACTATGGGTTTGTGCTTGATTTGCCCCAACATGTCCCAGCTTACACCATTAACAGGCACCTTGAACCTTGCCGCCATATCCCATACAGTAGCGCCTGAACCAGGTCCCCTCGTTTTGTCCGCAATGTTTGTGATTGTTAACGCTTCAGAAGCTGACACATGGCATCCTGCAACCGCCAGCGGCGTAGAACTCCTCTTTAACCCAAGCACCCTGCCAACCATAAACGTGACAACACCGCCAAAGGAATGTATGCCCCGCAAGGGTTTGGGGCGTGGTGTAAAAAAGAAACTCCTAAACCTGTACGTCTTATCTGTGTCAGCAATAAACACACAAACACTCTTCCCCAGCCTTGCCCGAATTTGTCCTTGAATTTCAGCCGCCAACTCATTCGCATTTTCCAATGGCAGGCTAACATAAGAGTAAGCCAAGTTGGAGCCGTCTATTCCTCCTTCAGAGCCAAACATGAGCGCCTGCAATAACCCCGCCTGCTCCAAAGTGACCTGCTTGTGGCGGCTGCCTGACTCATAAGGGTAGTTTCTTAGCCTGACCAAAAGCCGCAGCCCAAAGCCAGCGAGAATGCCAAGTGGGTAACCCCAGATTTTATGCATCCAAAAAACCGCAAGAAACCTCGCCGTTAAGCTAGGCTTCACGGTTGCTTCATCGACTATATTGCCTCTTGCTACACAAAGAGCCTTCTCGGAAACAACGACAAAATCGCCACTTTCAACTTTTCTCTCTAAGGCCTTGATTATCTTGTCTGTATAGTTGTCGCCTGGTCGCCAGTAACTGGTAGTTAATGCCAACGCATTGTACTTGGTCACAATTGGGCACTGTCACCAATGCAGTTCAAGCCTTAACCTAATAAAAGTTAATTTTCTGACCGTGATTAGAACAGGGAGTAAGGATAGCGTAGGTTGTTCTGCCAGATTTTGCCCTTTATGGGAATTTTATAACCACAGACGGGGCATTTCATTTCGTTGGTTAATTTCCACTCTGAGATTTCGAAAGCGTAGCGTTTGATTACAGCTGTGTCGCAGTTGGGACAGTAAGTGTTCTCAGAAGCGTGCCCTGGAATGTTGCCTAGATAAACATAGTTTAATCCCTGGTTTTTTGCAGTTAATAGTGCTTGCTCCATGACTTTAACGTCGGTCGCTTGAACTGTAGTCATTTTGTAGTCAGGATGAAAGCGAAGCAAATGGAAGGGCGTATCTGGACCAAGGTAATCTTTTATCCATTTAGCCATCGAACGTATCCTATCCATAGAATCGCCCATTTTGGGAACAACCAAGTTTGTCAGCTCAATGTGAACGTTTTGTAGTTTGAGTTCTTTGAGCGTCTCGTAAATATGCTCCACGTTTGGCACAGCCATTACGGACTTGTAAAAATCTGGGTCGCCACCTCCTTTAAAATCAACCGTTATAGCGTCAAGATAGGGCGCGATGGTTTTCACGGCTTCAGGCGTCATGTACCCATTGGAGACAAACGTATTAAACAATCCAGCTTCATGGGCAAGCTTGGCAGTGTCGTAGGCATACTCCATGAAAATAGTGGGTTCAGTATAGGTGTAGCTGATTCCTTGGCATTGGTTTTCTTTGGCTGTTTTTACAATTTCTTCAGGCGGAAACGGGTTGCCAGCGATTTCTTTGTCTTGGCTTATCATCCAGTTGTCGCAGAATTGGCAGCGGAAATTGCAGCCAGCCGCCGCAACCGACATCACGAGTGCTCCGGGGTTGAAATGTGAAAGGGGCTTTTTGCTGATTGGGTCAACGCCAGCCGACACGGCTTTGCCATAATTAAGTGCGAAAAGTGTGCCGCCTTGATTCTTTCGGACCAAGCAAAAGCCCGTTGCATCATCGCTAATTAGGCATCTTCGGGCGCACAAGCAGCATTTTACTTTGTTTTCTTCTTGCCTCTCGTAGAGCATGGCTTCATGAAGAGACATTTCTTCCACAAATCCTCAAAGAATAGAAAAGGGGCTTTCTGTTTAAAAGGATTAACTACAAGAGCCTGTTGCAATAAAACAAAAAAAGATTAACGCATTTTTTTGTGGAAGCAGGTGTATTCGCCTGTGTGGCATGCGGGGCCAATCTGCTCAACCATATAAAGAAGTGAGTCATAGTCACAGTCGGTTGAGACAGATACGATTTTTTGTGAGTGACCAGAAGTCTCTCCTTTGACCCATAGTTCGTTTCTGCTGCGGCTCCAATAAGTTGCCTTACCCGTTTTCATTGTGTTTTCGACTGCTTCACGGTTTGCATATGCCTGCATGAGAACCTCTTTAGTTTTTGCATCCTGAACTACTACCGGGATGAGTCCGTTACCTTTCTTGAAGTCAAGTTTGTCTATCAATTCGTTTGTTGTCATTGTCTAATTGTCACCCCCGCTTTGCGAAGGTAATCCTTCACTACTGAAACTGGGTATTGATTGTAATGGAAAATTGAGGCTGCTAACGCCGCATCCGCCTTGCCCTCGGTAAAGACTTCAAGAAGGTGTTTGGGTGTTCCTGCGCCGCCGCTTGCGATGATTGGAACGTTAACACGCTCGGAAATGGCGCGGGTTAACTCGATGTCGTAGCCGTCTTTTGTGCCATCACGATCCATAGAAGTCACGAGGAACTCGCCTGCCCCAAGATTCTCCGCCTGCAAAGCCCACGCTAAAGCATCGATTCCTGTTGGCTTGCGACCGCCGTAAGTAACCACTTCAAACCACAGTTTGCCCTCTGCAGTGTCAATCATAATTTTGCCGTTGCTGGGTTTGCGGTTTCTTTTCGCATCAATGGCGCAAACTACGCATTGCCTGCCAAAAACATTTGCGAGTTCAGTTATAACTTTTGGTTTTTCCACCGCCGCTGTGTTAACGGACACTTTGTCAGCGCCACTACATAAAACGAGCCGTGCGTCCGACACATTACGGATTCCACCACCTACAGTGAAAGGTATGCTGATTGCTTTAGCTACGCCCTCAACTACACCTCGAAGAATGTCCCGTTTCTCTGAAGAAGCGGTGATGTCCAAGAAAACGAGTTCATCAGCGCCTTGGTCGGAGTACTGCTTTGCCATCTCCACGGGGTCGCCAGCCTGCTTGGGATTTAGAAAGTTTATGCATTTGACAACTTTGCCGTGATCAACATCTAAGCATGGAACTATGCGTTTTGCAAGTGGCATTTCTTAGTCTCCTATCTTTTGAATGGCTTCTTTTAACGTAAATCGTCCTTCATAAAGGGCTTTGCCGATAACTGCACCTTCAACACCGATGTCTTTGAGAGCTGACAAATCGCCTACGCTGCCGATTCCTCCCGCCGCAATAATTTTGGCGTTGGAGTATAGGGTGGCTTGGCTGAGGGTTTGCAGGTCGGGGCCATTAAGCATTCCATCCTGGGCAATTGAAGTAATCAGAAAATGACGAACTCCCATTGTGGTGTATTTTTCAAGTGCTTCATCGACGGTCATTGCGGTTGCGGTTTTCCAGCCTTCAACCATAATTTGTCCATCCTTATTGTCCAAGGCAACGATAACTGAGTCTAAGCCAAACTTTTTTTGAATTTTGCCGATGGCTGTAGGGTCACTAAACGCTAAGGCGCCAAGGATAACTTGGGTTATGCCTGTTTGGAAGAGTTTTTCTGCTGTTTCGTAGCTACGTATTCCGCCGCCGACTTGAATGGGCAGAGTAACGTTTGATGCAACCTCAGCGATGACTGAGAGGTTGTTTCCTGTTCCAAAGGCTGCATCCAAATCAATAATATGTAACTTACCAGCGCCTTCATCCCGCCAACGCTTCGCCGCTTCTATTGGTGTGCCGAATTTGGCTTCGTAAAATTTGGCGGTTTTGGCTTCTCCGCGAGATAAACGCACTATTTTGCCACTCATTAAATCAATTGCTGGAATCAACTGCATCAAAAATCACCTAATCACTACTTTAGCGAAGTTTTGGAGAATTTTTAGGCCGATGTCACCTGATTTTTCAGGGTGAAATTGGGTGCCGTAGATGTTTTTGCTGGCTACAGCTGAGCTAAAGGTTGTTCCGTATTCTGTTTGTGTGCAAACTATGCTTTTGTCTTCGGGCACTGGGTAGAGTGAGTGCACAAAGTAAACGTAGCTGTCTTCTTTTACGCCGTCGAAGAGCTCGTTTTGTTTTATGATGTTTAGAGTGTTCCAGCCCATATGGGGCACCTTTACTGTGTTGGGCAGCTGGACGGTTTTGCCTTTAAAGAGGGCTAAGCCGTTGCCTGTTCCCTCCTCGCTCCGCTCAAAGAAAAGCTGCAAGCCCAAGCAGATGCCGAGCAATGGAGTGCCACTTTGAATTTTGTTGATAAGTATCTCTTTCACTGATTCCAGTTTCGCTGATGCTGGAGTGAAAGCTCCGACACCTGGCAAAGCGATCGCATCTGCGCATGATAGTTCTTTGGCTGAAGTTCCCACTGAGGCTTCTAATCCTGCCTTATCTAGGGCGGTTTTTAAGCTGAGCAGGTTGCCTACGCCGTAGTCGAAGATGACTGCTTTCGCCAATTACATTGCCCCTTTCGAGCTGGGTACGCCTTTGCGTCTAGGATCCATGGCTACTGCTTGGCGCAGAGAAAGGGCGAGGGCTTTAATTGCTGCTTCTGCTTTGTGGTGGTCATTACTGCCGTATTCGACGTAAACGTGAACGTTTGAGCCAAGTGAAGTTGCGAAGGATTCGAAGAAGTGCACTATGTCTTCGGTTGGCATGTTCTCTACTTTTTTGCCTCTGAGTTTGAGGTCAATTTTAAAGTAGGGGCGCTTCACTAAATCCACAGCTGCAAAGGCTAAGGAACAATCCATGGGCGCGGCTGCGTTACCGAACCGTGCGATGCCTTCCCGTGTGCCCAACGCCTTGCTTAGTGCTTCACCTAGGCTGATGGCTAAGTCTTCCACCATGTGGTGCACCAAGTCGCCCTTTACAGAGGCGGTTATGTCGATTAAACTGTGGGTTGCAAATGAAGCTATCATGTGGTCAAGGAATGGTACTCCTGTGTCTACGCAGATTTTTCCTTCCCCGTCAAGGTTCACTTTCACTTGGACTTCAGTTTCTTTGGTTTTACGGTAAACTTCTTCAATCCTCATCTCTAATCACCTTGAATTTCTTTTAACGCTTCAATTAATTTCCTGTTCATTTCAGGCAAGCCCACGGTAACACGGAAACAGTTCTCATACTGCAGGATTTTGCCCCATTTCTTTAGCATTATGCCTCGTTTGAGCAGTTTCTCGTTGACTTCGTTAGCGGGCTTTTGCATGTTTACTAGCAGGAAGTCTGCTTGTGAATCGAAAGCTTGCACTCCTTTTATTTGGTTTAGTGCCTTTATCAGTCTTCCCCGCTCCGCGATGAGTTCTTTGGCGGCAGTTTTCATTAGGTTGATGTTGTCTAGCATTTTACTGCCCATCCGCAAAGTGAAGCCGCTTACTGGGTATGGCAACGGCGACTTTTCACTGATTACTTTGGCTAATTGCGGATTTGCAACCGCGTAACCAAGACGCAGGGCTGCCAGACCGAAGGCTTTGCTGAAAGTTCGCAGAACAATCATATTGGGGAACTCACGTATCCGTGGCACGAATGAGTAGTCTGCAAATTCGCCATAAGCTTCATCCAAGATGACTATGCCTGGGAAAGCTTTGGCTAAGGCTTCAACGTTTTCCATTTTGAACTGTGTTGAAGTGGGGTTGTTTGGTGAGCAAAGGTAAAGCAGCCTGGTTTTGTCACTGAACTTGGATTGGATGCCTTTAACATCAAGCTGTAGGCTGCTCAAAAGGGGCACAGCGGTGTATTCGCCTTGTTGGCGTTTAATGCAGAGTTTTGGAATGCTAAACGTTGGTGCAAACGAAAGCATCATTTCCCCTTCCTCGATAAAGAGCCGCACAATACGGTCGATTAACTCGTCACTGCCATTGCCAACAACAAGATAATCCTCGGGAGCACCGATGTAACCTGAAAGTTTAGCGAGGAACTTAGGCACTTCATCCTCAGGATACAAACGCAAGTCGAATTCGTCAGCTAACTCCTTCATTAGCTTTGCCTGCTTGGCTCTGTCTACGAAAAGGCTCTCGTTAAAGTTCAGCTTCACAATCTCCGATGGAGAAACGCCGATTTGTTTAGCTACTGTTTCAGGAGTAGCTCCCGCAGAATAGCAATCTATTGCCGCAAGCTTCCCAAGTCTGTTTTCCAGCCATTTTCTGTAAGATGCGCTCATTTTTCCAGCCTCGCAGCTAACGCTTTGTAATGGTTAGGCAGGTTTTCTGCGTCAGTTAGTATTCTCATACTATCCTTTACTCTCTCCAAGCCTGTTCTGGAGCTTTCAACGATGCTTACTCGCCTCATAAAGTCCAATGCTGATAAGCCCGAGAACGACTGCGCAAACCCGCCTGTGGGCAGCACGTGATTGGTACCGCTGAGGTAATCGCTTAGTGGTACGGGACTGTAGGATCCAATTAGGATTAAGCCTGCAATGAGTTTTTGCGCTAACTCTCTTGCGTTGGCAGTCATGATTTCTAAGTGTTCGGGAGCAAACTGGTTCGATAGCCTTACCATTTCATCGACTTTGCTGCAGACGATTATGAAACCATATTTTGATAGAGACTCAGAGATTTTTTCGCTTCTTTCTGTTGAGGCAGCAAGTTCTGTGAGTTTCTTCTGAACGTTTTCTGCTAAGTTTTGAGAAATAGTTATGAGTCCAGCCACGCTGTCGCTTCCGTGCTCAGCCTGCGAAATCATATCGTAAGCGATGAAACGAGCATCAGCCAACTCATCAGCCAAAACCAGAACTTCACTTGGACCAGCAGGCATGTCAATAGCAACATCAGTAGAAACCAGAACCTTCGCCTCGGTCACATATTTGCTGCCTGGACCAACGATTTTCCGTACAGGCTTTATGGCTTTTGTTCCGTAAGCTAAAGCTGCTATTGCTTGGGCTCCTCCAACCTTGTAAACTTCATCTACACCGCAAATATCAGCGGCTACAAGAACCAACGGGTTAACTTTGCCTTTAGCATCGGAAGGTGAACAGACCACTATTCTCGGGACACCTGCGATTTTTGCTGGCACTGCAGTCATGA
Organism: Candidatus Bathyarchaeota archaeon; assembly: GCA_963725715.1. Lineage (GTDB taxonomy): Archaea > Thermoproteota > Bathyarchaeia > Bathyarchaeales > Bathycorpusculaceae > Bathycorpusculum. Next base: position 214,807 of record CAVRZF010000006.1, on the reverse strand, counting down.
CAAGGGTGCTTGGGTAAGCGGCTTGTCCCCCTGGAACATAGCAGCCGACACTCTCAATTGGACGAAGAACAGTCTGAACCGAAATGCCGTCATCCATAGTTTTTACTTCGGGTTGGGCAAGAAGTTGCTTTTGGAAGGCGCTGACTCTCTCTTTCATGAATCTCAAAGCAGAGATTTGGTCGGGGCTGGTTTTTGTGTAGGCTTCTTTGATTTCTTCCGATCTAACTACAAGAGTTTTATGTGTCAATTTAGCTTTGTCAAATTTCTCTGCGAGTTCTATGAGCGCGTTGTCTCCGTTCTCTTTCACCTGTCTAATGATGGCTTTAACATTTTCTTCAAGTTGCTGAGCTGCTTGTGGGTCTGCTTTCTGCCGTTTAAACCAGTCAGGCGAAAGCTCTTCTGCTTTGCTGATTTTTACTTTGAATTGGGTTTGCACGACTTCTCCTCTCTCTTGCCTATTTCGTCCAAAGCCAGCACCTGCCGTGGCTCGTAAACGACTAAGCCTTGGGCTAGTTTGCGGATTTTCGGTAACAGCTCGATTAGGCAGTCTTTTTCGATTACGGTGTTGACGCTGACCCAGGTGTCATCTGCCAACGGCGCGATTGTGGGATTCTTTAATGCTGGCAATTCAGTCAGCAACTTTTGTAGGTTCGCCTTTTTCACATTAACGAAAATGTGAATCCTCTTTGACCCATCAACAACGCCTTTGAGCAATGCAACTATGTCGTAGATTTTCTCCCGTTTCTCTGGGTCTTCGAGGGCTTTCTTGTTGGCGATAAGTATGGCGGTAGATTTCAGGACGGTGTCTATAATTTTTAGATTGTTTGCTTCAATTGTTGTACCCGTCTCAGTTACATCTATTATGGCGTCGGAATCTTCCGGTGGCTTGGCTTCAGTAGCGCCAAATGAAAGGAAGATTTTGGCTCTCGGGTTGTCGCCTTTTCTCCACCATGGCGTGACAAGCATGGGCTCAGTGCTACCGAAGCGCTTCTTGTACTGTGGCGTGTTTTTGAGGTATTCGGCTGCGATGTTGAGGTATTCTGTGCTTATTCGGAAGTTTTTGCCTTGACTCCAAATTGATTCCATGAACTCGCCCATCGTCTGGTTTCCGCAGGTTTTTGGGACTGCTATGACAAGCTTGATTTTTCCATATTCTAGATTCTGAAGGATTTCAACATCCGCATGATTTTCCTTAACCCAATCTTCCCCAGTGATGCCTAAATCCTGTAAGCCTTCACTTACAAAAACTGGGATTTCTTGGGGTCTGAGGACTTTCATTTCTATTTGGGGGTCGTTTATGCTCGGGCGGTATGTGCGCTCTGTTTTGCCTATTGTGAAGCCGGATTTGGAGAAGAATTCCGCTGTTGCTTTTTCTAGAGAGCCTTTTGGTATTGCAAATTTTAATTTATCCATAATTTTTCACCTAAATTTTTAGAATAGCCACTGAGGGTTTTTTTGTTTGCTAAAACGGTACTTCGAGAGGACGCGCCTAATTTCAAATAACGATTCGATTCTGTTCTTAGGCTGTTTGGATTGCTACAGATGAATGCAATCGCCTTGTATGAACGCAATCCCTCATCATATACCACTGAAAGACACCTGAACGTCGGTGTTCCTAATAAATCTGTTTCCTTATATTTAACTGTCGAAACCCAAAAAGACGCTAACCCGTGGGCTGTTTAGGCTTTTTGATCTCAAAAACAAGCGGTGGCAGACTGTTCCGAGTTTCCAACTCGGCATCCAACAAGCCCTCCAACATTCCCTTCCAAATCTCACAATCATTAATAAACGGCGTTTTAAGCAGCAAAAACTTGTCTTTTACATAAAAATCTCCGAAGCCCTGCACTTTTAGACGCTCGAAAACCTTTTCCCAGTTCTTTTGTTCGCTTGCGTCGATTCCTATTGTCGATTGAATAGAAACTTTTAACGCGTCGCCCATTTTGACGCCGATTTCCCGCCATCGTTCCTTAGGAATCTGCTGCGTTAGAATGTTGAATAATTCAACGTTGACTAACGCTATGCGGCTGATTCCGCAGTAGTATTCGCCTGGGAAGCGCCAGTCGTAAACCATCATGCTTTTGTAAATGTCAAGCATTTTTGAGATGAGTGGTTTGATTCCAGGCTCCTTGCCTTCTCTAATTAAAGACTCAATGAATTCTCGTTCGTTCTTTTCCAGAATGATGGTTGTTCTTTTTGCTTCTTCATTTTTCTCTTTTGGCAGATTTGGGCTTCTTCGGTTGGTGTTTTGCATAGTGAATATTTCTAAGTTAATATTTAATATGCCTTATGTATTCTGAAAATTTATTCGGACTCATGTTACTTCTCAAAAATTCTAAGAATGCTTAATAAAACAGGTTACAGTTTTAGAGGGTCGCCGATGAAGAACTTAATTTGCTGACTTGATGATGCACCCTAGGGTATCTGAGGCAAAACTTACGCTGTAATAATTTTCTTGTTGACAATATACAGCAAGAATAAGATGCCTGCTATGAATAGTACGCCACCTACGGCTGCTTGAACATAGCCATCTATGCCTATTTGAGACATGGCGTAAGGTACATACGTGGGGCCACCGAAAATCAGAAGCATCGAGATAATCATCATTGAAATTTTTGTTAATTTTGAGTAACTGCCAACATTAACGGTTTGTTCAGTTTGTGTCATATTCAACCCCAGCCTTACCTACTCTTCTGGTGCATTGTTTTCTACTAAACCTTCTTTTATCTCTTTTCCTAAAGCTTTCATCAAAAACTTGAAAACTAAAAATCCAGCTTCACGATCAGCCCTAAAACCCGTCGTTGTCCCCAGCAGACTTACTCCTTCAAGCTTCTTTTCCTTCGCTAACGCCAACGTCAAACCCGTGCCACCCACAATTCTACCTTTACTGTAAATGACGGCGCCTTTTTCCATAAACTCCGTGGCAATCCTTGGCGACGTGGCAGCAATGTAAACTTGGGCTTTCTCTTCAGTTATCGGTATACCTCCCATGGTTACGACGAAATGGCATCCCAATGACTCGGCAAAATCAATAACGTCATCACAAACCTGGTAATGCGCAACCACATCATCAAACGAAGGCTGAATCTCACCTGTCATAATGACCAGGTTGTTTTTCTCCAATGGGGCATAGAAAAACTCGTAACGTGGCAAATGGCAAATGCCCTTTGGACTAATTGATATGTAATCTGGAAAACTAGGTGAATACATCTCTGCAAACAGTTTAGCGTCAGAATACTTTATGAGCAGATGCGCTGCAATCCTGCCAACATTCCCAAAACCCGGCAGTCCCTGAACAAAAACGGGGTTCTCCAAAGTGGGCTCTGAAAGCTTGCGCAAATAAGACTTATCCATCAGCAAACATCCTTCTGCACACAGAGTATTAGTCGCCTCTAAAATTCTTTTGCAAAAACACGAAAAGAAACTATTAATATTCGACGAACATGAGTAATAGGTTACCCAAAAAAATTATTGGCAAACATAGCGGGGTGGGGTAGCCAGGATTAACCCGCTGGGCTCATAACCCAGAGATCGATAGTTCAAATCTATTCCCCGCTACCAAATTAACTTCTCTCACCTGAAAACTTCATATGCTTCAAGTTATGAAGCAACGAATCGCTTTTTGAGTAAAATGTCGCTAACAGCAGAAAAAGCCGAAATATCATGCGCGCTAATCGGTGACAAAATCCCTATGCGGAACGGGGAATCATTAGACTCATCTGTGAATTGGAAAGGTGGCTTATGAAGAAGCAGAAAGAATAAATAACGAAAAAAAATAAAAAGAAATGTTGGTTTTAGAGTGGTTCGCAGCTGATGTATTTCTTGTTAACTTCCTCAAGCCATGGATAGAGTTTGTGAAGTTTATCCATTGACTCTTCCACTTTCTGTGCTGGGTACTCGTATGGTTGCAAGTTGCCGCTGAAGTACTCGTCATATGCTGCCATGTCAAAGTAGCCGTGACCGCAGAGCACGAACAGAATAGTTTTTGCCTCGCCCATCTTCTTGCACCTTAGAGCCTCGTCGATTGCGCCTTTGATTGCGTGTGATGGCTCCGGCGCGGGGATTATGCCTTCAGTTCGCAGAAACAGTTTGGCTGCGTCAAAGACGTCTATTTGGCTGTACGCTTCGGTTGTCATCTGTTTCTCTGTAACGAGCACACTTATGATTGGAGATATTCCGTGGTAGCGGAGACCGCCTGCATGGATTGGCGCTGGGATGAAGTCGTGACCGATGGTGTGCATGGGAACGAGCGGTGTTAGTTTTGCCGTGTCGCCATGGTCATACTGGTAGTAGCCCTTGGTGACCTTGGGGCATGCTGTGGCTTCGGTGGCAATGAACTTTGTTTCTTTAGGTGCTTTCTTTGCGACTTTGTCGTAGTAGAATGGCCACATAAGTCCGTTAAAGCTGCTACCTCCGCCGATGCAACCGTAGACTACATCTGGGTAATCGTCAACCATTTCAAGTTGCTTCTTAGCTTCCAAGCCTTCAACAGTCTGGTGTAGGCAAACGTGGTTAAAGACACTGCCGATGGCGTAGTTAGTTTCTTCTTCGTTGACTAAAGCATCTTCGACGGCTTCACTGATGGCTATGCCGAGGCTGCCCTTGTTATCCGGGTCTTCAGCAAGGATTTTTCTTCCTGCCTCTGTCCTGTTGCTTGGGCTAGCAATGCATTCTGCACCGAAAGCTTTCATCATCATTTTTCGATATGGTTTTTGATCGTAGCTTGCACGCACCATGTAAATTGTTGCTTCAAGCCCGAACATGTTAGCTGCAAATGCTAAAGCGGAACCCCACTGGCCTGCCCCTGTTTCTGTAGAGAGGCGTTTGGTTCCCTCTTTCATGTTGTAATATGCCTGTGGCACGGCAGTGTTGGGTTTGTGGCTGCCTGCTGGGCTACCGCCTTCGTATTTGTAGTAAATCTTTGCTGGAGTTTTGAGCGCCTGTTCTAATCGTGTGGCTCTGATGAGCGGTGTGGGTCTCCAGATTTTGTAAACTTCTCGGACTTCGTCTGGAATGTTTATCCATCTTTCTTGACTAATTTCTTGTCCGATAATTTCTTTCGGGAATATTCTTGGGACTATTCCGACGCCTGGCTGCTTTGTTACTGGGTCTATAAACGGTGGAAGCGGCCGTGGCAGATCGGGGACGATGTTGTACCATTGTTTCGGTATATCGTCTTCTTGTAATAGGATTTTTTTGGTTATTGTTGGCATTTATTTTTCGCCTTTTGTCTTTTGAAGCAGTAAAATGTGCGTTTAAGTTTTATTTAAGGCTTTTGCGTACACTTCTGTACGTAACAAACGGTTGAGACAAACAACACATTTATACCCTAACGAACAGAAACATACACAAGAGAAACAAAATGTGGAACAAAATCAAAAACCAACTAGACGAATACCCAGAACGCCTAAAAGTAGCCAGAGTACTCATCGAAAACGGCCTCAGCGTCCACGACGACAAAATATCTCTAAACCAAATCGAAATCCCACCAATCAGAATAGCAAGAGTTGCAGGAGTAGACCGCAGAACAGTCAACGAAACGCTAATCACAATCAAAGCCAACCCCGAACTCAAATTAATTTTCGAGGAAATACGCCCCGCTGGAGCCTCACTAAAAGAAATTGCCAAACCACTCAACCTAGGCGTTCTCGAAATAACAGTTGTCAACGCGAAGTCGCCTGGAATCTTGGCTAACGCAGCCATGATTCTTAACCGAGCAGGCTTAAGCATCAGGCAAGCAATCGTAGATGACCCGGAGCTCTCGCCAGAACCCAAGCTCACCCTAATTGTTGAGAAGAAAATACCTGGCGAGTTAATCGCTGAAATCTTAAAGATTCCGGGAGTAGCTAAAGTATCTGTTTATTAAGCTGTGGCAAAAATGAAAAGAACAAAAGCCGTAAAGCAGGCTATTTGATGCAAAAACCGCTTGGTTAGGCTTTACTTAATCATGAGCTGCCTAGAAAAACTTATATGCCTAGTGATATTTGTTGTTGTTCGCGCGTTAATAAATGGAGGTTATTTGATTTGTCATCATTTCCAACACAAGCGGGTGGAGTACCTATTCTAGTTTTGAAAGAAGGTTCAAACAGATCCCGTGGAAGAGAGGCTCAGCACAGCAATATAACTGCAGCTAAGGTTGTTGCAGAGAGTGTTCGAAGTTCTCTTGGTCCAAAAGGCATGGACAAAATGTTAGTCGATAACTTTGGAGATGTAACAATAACAAGCGACGGCAGAACCATTCTTGATGAAATGGATATTCAGCATCCAGCGGCAAAAATGCTGGTTGAAGTCGCCAAGACACAGGACAATGAAGCAGGCGACGGAACAACAACCGCAGTAATAATTGCCGGCGAACTTCTCGGCAAATCCGAAGAACTTATTGACAAAGGTGTTCACCCAACAATCATAATTGACGGTTACCGAAAAGCAGCCGACAAAGCCCTTGAAACTCTAGAAAAAATCGCTATAACCATCGACCCCAAATCCACCGATTACCTCAAGAAAGCCGCAACAACCGCAATGGGCAGCAAAATCGTAGCAGAATACAAAGAATATCTTGCAGATTTAGCAGTTAAAGCCATGTTGTCGGTCGCTGAAAAAGAAAACGGCGGCTTCAAAGCGGATGTAGATGATGTTAAAGTTGAGAAGAAAACAGGCGAATCCCTCAATGATACCAGCCTCATAAACGGCATTGTTTTAGACAAAGAAATTGTCCACTCAGGCATGCTAAAACGTGTAGAAAAAGCAAAAATCGCATTGATCGATGCCTCCTTAGAAATTGAGAAGACTGAGATGGATTCCAAAATTAGCATTGAAAGTCCTGACCAAATTGAAGCGTTCCTCAAGGAAGAGGAAACAATGATAAGGGACATGGTTAACAAAATCTTGGCTTCAGGCGCCAACGTGGTTGTCTGCCAAAAAGGTATTGATGACATGGCTCAGCATTTCCTTGCACGAAAAGGAATAGTTGCTATTAGACGGGCCAAGAAATCAGATATGGAAAAGCTTGCAAAAGCCACGGGCGGAAAGATAGTTTCTAGCTTGAATGATATTTCGTCTGCTGACCTAGGGTATGCGGCTTTGGTTGAAGAGCGCAGAATTGGCGACGACAAAATGACCTTTGTTGAAGGCTGCAAAAATCCTAAAGCAGTTACTATTTTGATTAGAGCTGGAACAGAACGCATGAACGCCGAAGCTGAACGCTCTATCCACGATGCACTCTGCGTTATTCGAGACCTAATTAGGGAGCCCAAAATTGTTGCTGGAGGAAGCGCTCCTGAAATGGAAATGGCAAGCGTACTTCGCAAATACGCTCAAAAAATGCCCGGCAGAGAACAACTTGCCGTCCAAATTTATGCTGATGCTCTTGAATCTATAGCTATTACGCTTACCGAAAACGCAGGCTTAGACCCAGTTGACATTCTCTCAGAACTGCGCTCAAGGCACGAAAAAGGCGAAACGTGGGCTGGCATAGAAGTGCTTACCGGAAAAGTGCAAGATATGTCAAAAGCTAACATTTATGAGCCCCTATCAGTCAAAAAACAAATTATCAAATCAGCCACCGAAGCAGCCACAATGATACTTAAAATAGACGATGTCATCGCTTCAGAAAAGAGCAGAGGACCTCCACCAGGAGCAGGCGGCGGCAAGGGCGGTATGGGAGGCATGGGTGGAATGGGCGGTATGGGCGGATATCCAGGAATGGAGTAATAATATACGTCAGAACAAAAAATAACAGTCGGACCACCAAAAATTACCCGATTCGAGAAAGCACGAATAGTAGGAGCTAGAGCGCTTCAAATCTCGATGGGCGCACCAATTTTGGTGGATGCAGAAGAGAATACAAACCCTATTGATATAGCTCTAAAAGAACTTGAAGCTGGAATACTCCCAATAACAATTCGTAGAACGCTTCCAGACGGAACATTCCAAGATATCCCATTGAAATGGCTAAGCTAACCCTTCAACTTTTCTCTCTCAATATATCTAATTTCTTTTGCGCCTCGCACATTGTGTTACTTATTTGTTTCCAATGTGCCCCACGCCAGTAAACCTGACCACAGTTAGGGCACTTCCAAAACTTGTCATAATAAGTGAACGTGTTCTTCTCCAATTCGCTTGAAAGCTCCTCTTTTGGGGTGACTTTTAGTTGGGTATTGCAAACGGGGCAATGTGACTTGTCCATGTCTATCTCCAAAGTGATACCGTACCGTTTGGCAAGTTCCGCAAGCCGCTCAGCTTCAGATTTGCCCTCAACAAAATAAGCATCAATACCCTTGCCCACCGTACGCTGATACAGCTCCAAATCCTTAGTTAACAAGATACGATTTTCGGTTTTCGCCAAATCCATCATCTTCGAGTCCTCAAGCTTCACATCGTACGTGACGTCGTGTCCTAGCATTCGTAGCCAACGGGCAAGTTTTCCCAGCATACTGTCCACAAGGAACTTCACTGGAATTCTCCTCTAACGATTGAGCCGCTGCCCACTTTCGCAACAATTTCTCCATCATCAAAAACCAAGGTACCATTCACGTAGGTTTTTACTGGTTTGCCAACAACTTCCCAGCCGTTATAGGGCGAGAATTTGGCTTTGGACTTGAATTTTGAAGAGTCAACTTTGAATTTCTCGTTAAAATCGACTATGGACATATCGGCGTTTTTGCCCTGCTCTAATCGACCACAATCCTTCAACCCAAAGATCTCAGCGGGTTTCTCTGCAAGAAGCCCAACTACTTGAGCAAATGAAAGCCGATTCTTTCTAACCTGAGTTAACATAAGCGGCAAAGTCGTTTCTAAACCTGGCACTCCAATCTTAACGTCCCAAACGCTGCTTGCCGCCTTTTCGTTTGCCGCATGTGGCGCATGGTCTGAGCCAACTGCGTCCACCGTGCCTTCGACCACGCCTTTCCATAATGCATCCACCTGATCTTTGTTTCGGAGAGGCGGAGCCATAATCACAAGTTGCCCGTACCTGCCCAAATCAGCCGCAGACAACAGCAGGTGGTTAGGTGTAACTTCGCAAGTTACTTTTCTGCCAGCCTTCTTAGCATCGACGATGGCTTCTAAGCCCTTTGCAGTTGAGACGTGGCAAAAATGCAGCCTCGCGTCAGTTGACGCGCTTATTTTGATTAGTCGCTCTATAGCTCTTAATTCGACCTCTTCTGAATGCGCTTGTTCGAAGGCTGTTGAGCTGACTTTTTTGGCCTGCCTGAGCTTTGCTTCGTTGGCGTACAGTAATGCTTTATCTTCTGCATGAACGGCTATTGGTACCTTACGCGGGGAGACTTCTTTGAATGCATCCTGAAGTTCTTCGTCTTCGTCAATGTTTAAGCCCCCTATCTGCGAACCCATAAAAAGCTTAAGACCAATTGCGCCCTCAGACACAATATCTTGTAGTTCTGATAGTTTTCTTGGAAACTCAGAATATAACCCAACGTTGACCAGGGTTCTTCTTGCAGCTAATGACATCCGATCCCTTAACGTTGCTACACTCATTGTGACCGGCTCGTTATTTGGCATATCTAAAACCGTAGTGAAGCCTCCAGCGGCAGCAGCGGAGGTTCCTGAAAAAAAATCCTCCTTGTAGGCTTTGCCCTCATCTCGTAAATGCACGTGCTCATCGATCAAGCCAGGCAAAACCAAAAGATTGTGGAGGTCGATTTTTTCATCGGCGCGTGGCATTTGGGTTTCTTTGCCTATTTTGTGGATTTTTCCTCCCTCTATAGCTATGCTGCAGTCGACGATTTGCCTTTCGAGGTAGGCTTTGGCATTTATGAGAACAGAATCAACAATCACATCAGTTCACGGCTACAGAGAAATAGCAAGGTTTTTGTTAATTAAAGTTTATCAAGGCAATCATTTGAGTTTTGGTTAAAATAAACTGACTGAGCTCCTTCGGCAAACATGATATGCTGGCACGCGCATACAACAACATTAGTTAAATAATTTGAGTTTTGTCTGTACTTCTTTTGGAGAGGTTAACAGTAGCGGTAAGCCAAGGGACAAACCACGTAGTTGGGTTCAGCACAACAAGATGCTGGTGAAATGTCCTAACGTAAACCGTCAGTAAACCCCTGAAATGCTTGCACGCTTAACTGAAAGCCTCTCTGCTTAAATTTTTCCAATATAGCCAATGGGAACAACATTTAGGTGTCTGCCTTTTAGCGGGCAAATCGTATTAGCATTGGTGTTAGAACTTGTTGAAACTATACAATTCCTCAAAGGGCTTTCTATTTTTTGCTTTTGGCTGCTCAGCAGGATAGCCAAGAGTTAATAACGCAACAATTCTCCATTTGTCTGGGATTCTAAGAAGTTCTTTGACTTTCTCTTCACTAAAAGACCCTATCCAACATGAACCTATACCAAAAGTCCAAGCGGCAATAACTATGTTCTGCAGGGCAATTGTAGTATCGACGACTGCCCATTTTCCAGTTAAGAGAGACTTTTCATCTGCACATCCAACTATAACCATAGGTGCATTCTTAATATGTTTGCCAAACAAACTTTTCGATAATTCATTTTTGACTTCGGTATCTGTCACTACTACAAATCGAATTGGCTGTCTGTTAGCTGCGGATGGTGCTTGTCTGCCAGCTTCAAGAACTTGGCGCAAGATTTCTTGAGGTATCTCCTTATTTTTGTAATTCCGGATACTTCTACGGCTTAGAATCATGTCGAGAAGAGACATAAACTTCATCTTCACTTTTTTTAGTTAACGGTCCCTAAAATTCCTTCAGTTTAACCAATATCTTTAGTAATTGAGCCTTCCAAACCACCTCCAATCAAACACGGAATGCTCTACCTTACCCATTGAGTGGAACCCGCATTCCCACTTTTTTATTTAAATTAAAGCTTATCAGCGGATTCGCTTGGCATTTGGCATCAAATAGCTTGGAGCATTCTTTCAATAATGGATTATCTGAAGAATCCCCGCATAATTGCTACTTGTATTTTTCTAAAATTTGCCTTCCAAAATCAGTTATCTCAACCGAATGAAAGTCATAGGGAGTTAATCTCTGAAAGACACTCGGTTTTTCCACGAGCAACGATTTTTCTAGTACTTTGATGGCTTCATTTATATCATCTGGAGTTAGTCCGGTTTTCTTGTGGATTTCCTCACCTTTTATAAATTCGCCTTTGTTTGATTCTGAAAGCGCTATAAGAACTTTTTTGGCCTTCATATCAATCATGTTAAAATCGTCAAGTTCAAAATTTTCAGACAATTCTAAAACCTCACATTAAACTATAGCTACATTGTAATAAAAACTCTTTGAAAACCTTAAACGGTAACATGATTGAAGGAAGGGAATTATATGACGCCGAAAAATTAAAATTTATTTATAGTGCAAACGAAATAGATATCGTATAAGTTTAGAGCTGATTTTCTTGACACGGCAAGTGTTAGTAAGCAATGGTCGGTTTGCAGTGATGCTTGACGACAAAGCGTGCATTAGAGATTTGTATTTTCCTTATGTGGGACTTGAAAATCACGCGGTTGGGCATCAGTTTCGCTTCGGCATCTCGGTTGACGGCAACTTCGAGTGGCTAGAAAAGGGCTGGAGCATCACGATGACTTACATGCCTGAAACCCTCACAACCAGATACCTCATAAAAAAACAGGCGGTTGGCATAAGCATGGAAGTCAACGATGCCGTTCACCATGGCAGCGACATCTTCTTACGTAAAATAAAAGTGGCAAACGAAAGCGATTCATCTCATGAAGTTCGCCTGTTTTTCGCCCAGGATTTTCACATTTACGGTTACGAGGCAGGAGATACGGCGTTTTTTGAGCCCAAACTAGGGACGATAATACATTACAAGCGGAAACGGTACTTTCTGGTCGGGGGCGCTTCTGGCGGCAAAGGCTTCTACCAGTATGCAATCGGGTACAAAGAGGTTGAAGGTAAGGAGGGCACGTGGCGGGACGCGGAAGATGGGCAGTTAAGCACTAACCCCGTTGCCCAGGGCGCAGTAGATTCAGCGGTATCATTCAACCTGGATATTCCGCCTCAAGGGTACGGGATAATTCATTACTGGATTGCATGTGCAACCACCCTTGGCGAGGTCTCATCGTTAGATTCAAGGGTCAAGCAAATCGGCGTTGAGCAGATGCTGCTGGAAGTGGAAAATTACTGGAGCGCCTGGCTAAACCGAATAAGACTAGACCTCAATCTTCTACCCCGCGACATTGCCCGCCTCTTTAAGCGGTCGCTACTTTTAATGCGAGCCCACGTTGATAATCACGGAGGGTTTCTGGCTTCGCTTGACTCAGACATACTGGGCATTCATCGGGACACTTACTCGTATGTTTGGCCAAGAGACGCCGCTATGGCAGCACTAGCATTTAGCAATGCAGGATTTACTGACGTACCCGCCATGTTCTTTGGCTTCTGCAACCAAGTGATCGGCGAAGACGGCTTCTTCAAGCACAAATATCTTCCAGATGGCTCAATAGGAAGCACCTGGCATGCCCTTGTCGATGCGAGTGGACGTTTGCAGTTGCCTATTCAAGAGGATGAAACCGCAAGCGTCGTGTATGCGCTTTGGAAATATTTTGAGAAAGGCGGCAACTTAGAGTTTATCACCAAAGTCTATGATCGGCTTGTGGTGAAAGCGGCGGATTTTATGATGAATTACCGTGACCCTGATACTCTGCTGCCTAAGCCAACGTTTGATGAGTGGGAAGAAAAAGTCGGTGTCTTCACATCTACTGTGGCAGGTGTTTGTGCGGCTTTGGATGCGGCAGCAAAGTTTGCCAAGGTGTTCTATGACAGCACCAGACAAGACGTTTTAGGGCAAGCCTCTGCAGAAATTAAACAAGCCATGATTAAACACCTCTACGACCCACAGCTTGGACGATTCATAAAAGGCATATTGCCCAATGGAGAAAAAGACACAACCCTAGACAGTAGCATCTCAACGGTTTTCGTCTATGGCGTCTTGGACCCAAAAGACAGTATAGTGAAAAACACGATGGAAGCGTTAGCAAAGGAACTGTGTGTTAAAACCCCAGTTGGAGGGCTCGCACGATACGAAAACGACCAGTACAGACGAGTATCACAAGAAACGCCCGGCAACCCTTGGTTTATCTCCACGCTAAGATTGGCGAGGTGGCATATTGCCGTTGCTTCTTCACTTGACCAACTAGCGCCCGCGATGGATATACTCAAATGGGCAGCTAAAAACGCTCTATCCTCAGGAGCCCTAGCTGAGCAACTTGACCCATACAGTGGTAAACCTATTTCTGCGACGCCTCTTCTTTGGAGCCACGCCGAATACGTCTTATCAGTGTGTGATTACATAAGCAAATGTGAAGAGATAGCGGCCAATACTTTGACCTAACCTCTGAGGGAAAAAGGTATGTTTGTTAAATTATGCGATAAAAGCATTCTTGCTGTTGGAGAGTTACGATCGTTTCGGACGAAGGAACGTGAAGTGCTTGTTGCTAATGTTGACGGCAAATTTTATTGTTTAGATGGAAGATGCACTCATGCTGGAGCACCGCTCGCTGAAGGCTCACTAAACGGGGAAGTTTTGACTTGCCCGTGGCATTACTCGCAATTCAACATAACCAATGGCATGGTGCTTAGAGGACCAGCTTATAAGCCTCTTAAAAGCTACCGCGTTGACGAGAGAGAAAATTACTTATTTATCGATTTATAAAAAAGATAAAATTTACTCTTCTTGTTCGAGCTCTACTCGGCATTCTTCGCAGATGTTTTGTCCGTTGCGTTCTTTGAGAGTGTCTGAGTATGCGTTACATCGGTCGCAGTACCCGGAGAGCGGAACTTCCTCAGTTTCCTCGGTTCGAGCTTCTCCTTCGATGCGCGATCGCTCCTGCATTATCTCAATGAGTTCAGGCATGACGCCGAGGATGTCTTTGCTTGAGACTATGCCGACTAAGTTGCCTTTGTAAATTACGCCAAGACGTCTAATATCGAGTCTGTTCATTCTACGTGCTGCTTCACTTATTGTTGCATCAGGTTCAATAGTTACCAGCGGGGTTGTCATAATTTCTTTCGCTTTAACAGTATCTGGCTTAACGTTCTTAGCCAAAACCCGAATGACCAAGTCACGTTCGGTGATGACGCCTATTGATTTTCCAGCCTTATTTGTAACTATGACGGCGCCTAAATCGTTCTTGTCCATGGCGACGGCAGCCTTGTTTGAAGCTGCATCCTCATCCATAGTGACGACTGGGCTGCTCATTACATCTTTGACGAGCATTTTTGTTCTTAATCCAATCTCAGACATGGCTAATTTTTCACTCCCTAACAATTTAGATAGGCTTAGCTGCCACTGCAACAATAAAGAAACGCGGAATTTAAGATTTGCTTAAACGGCTAAGGCACGGTGAAGTTTTATTAGACACCATCATGATAGGACAACATGCCTAGTGCGGAGAAGGTATTATGCTTAAAACTAACGTGAGCAAACTTATCAAAATCTCAGTTATGGGCGAAATAGCAAGCCCAACAATGCGCTCAATCTACAATGTTTCAGCAACAGGCAAACCCGTAGTTTATCCAGGCATGGGAGGCATCACATATAACCTGCGTGTTGGCGACCTAGCGTGTGGTTGGGAAGCAGACCACGTTGAGCCAGGCGTAAGCTCAGAAAACAAAGAAAACGACGCGCGCTCGGGACAAGGAGCAAACATCGCCTACAACGTTCTATCTTGCGTTGGAAACACCGCCAAATTAATCAGCGGCGATGCAAAAGGTGTACAGGGAACCGTTACAGGCAAACACGGCGGAATCGAGCATGTGCTAATTGATTTTCCTACGGAAATTTTGGAGAACCTTGTGCCAGGCGATAGATTGTTGGTTAAGGCTTTTGGTGTAGGCTTGAAACTGGTGGATTTTCCAGAAATTAAAGTATTAAACATGGATCCAGCGTTGCTTGAGGCGTGGAATCCTCAGCCTAACGGTGATAAGATTGAGGTGCCAGTGACCCATATTGTTCCAGCTGCAATCATGGGTTCAGGTTTAGGTGCTAACCAAGTTAACTCAGGCGACTACGACATCCAATTGTTTGATGAATCTGTGGTTGAGAAGTACGGTTTGGACAGTTTGAGGCTTGGAGACTTGGTAGCCATCATTGACGCTGACCACTCATTTGGAAGAATTTACCGGCAAGGTGCCATTTCAGTGGGTATTGTAATTCACACCAACTGTGTCACAGCAGGCCATGGACCTGGAGTAACAACATTGCTAACTTCAGCAAAAGGAAAAATCATTCCTCAAATTAACAGCAAAGCAAACATTGCAACTCTCTTAAAGTTACGAGCAAATATATAAGATAGTTTAATCAATTAATGGAAAACTGAGGATTAAAAGAGGTTATAAATAATTGCCATCTAAGCGAAAAAGCCGAGGAAGATCAAAAGGAAGCAAAGGAAGCGGCAGTCTTGTCCAATGCGCAAATTGCGGGGCCCAGGTGCCCAGAGACAAGGCGAAAAGATCTACTAGGCGGGTGTCATTTGTTGAACCTCAATTAGCCAAGGAACTTAGGCAAAAAGGTACGTTCCTAGCTTCTTGGGTGGATACAAAATATTACTGTATATCCTGCGCTGTTCACCGAGGCATAGTTAACGTTAGAGCTGAAAGCGAACGGCACTCACGAGCGCCCCGAAGAAGATACTAAGCAGCTTATACCGCTTTTTTCTTTAATTCTTTGTAAACATGAATTGCCCTTTGTAACACGGTAAAGTTTGCGAGAACCGCTAACACGGCTATACCATAACCTACCGCTGGCAACCAGAAAAACGCAACTATACTTACAACAGCCAATATAAGCATGCGTTCTGCACGTTCGGCCAAACCAACGGATTCCATTTTTATTCCAACTGCTTCAGCTCTTGCACGAGTATAACTTACTAGCACAGATCCCGATAGGGCCGCTAAGCCCCAGAGTGGACCCCAAACTGGACCCCAAACTGGATTGCTCAAGCCAGCAACAATTATTGCGGAGTAAACTGCTGCGTCCGCGTACCTGTCAAGTACGGAGTCGAAGAAGCCTCCGAAAACTGTTACCTGCTGAAAGGTTCTTGCGATTATTCCGTCCAAGCTATCGCAGAATCCTGAGGCTAAAAGCAACGCTGTTGCCAAAATAAGCAGCCACGGGTAGGAAAAAGCCAATCCATAGGCGCCTGCTGCTGCCAGGGCAAGTATGAAACCTACGAGACTTACTTTATTGGGGGTTAAACCCATCTTATGTGCGGCGTTTGCTTGCCCGGTTAGCATCTGCTGTATTTGTTTCTTGAGCTTAGTTAGCAATTTTTAATTCTCAACTGTTTTGGTGTTAAAGCTCATTATGGGTTAGCTGTAAAAAAGCCTTTCCAGTCAAATTGCCTTTTAACTTTTGAACATTTATTGCTTGATGGGTGGTTATTCAATGGACTTATTAGGAAGCAGCAAATATTTGTTTTTTTGAAGTAACGCCGCCGTTACCCAAACAAACGCATGTAACAGTAGCGTTATACAAAGCAAACCACAAAATAGGAGATATAAGAAATGACCGAAAATGCAGGTGTTATCTTCGTCGGATATAAACCTCCAATGAGCTATGTCTTGGCAATCATAACAAGCCTCTCGGCAAACAACCTAAAGGAAATTACTCTAAAAGCAAGAGGCCAAGCCATAACCACCGCAGTTGATGTCGCTGAGATAGCAAGAAACAGGTTTATAAAAGACCTTAAAGTTGAAAAAATCGCTATCTGAACTGCTGAGATGCCACAGCGAGAGGGAAAAAACAGTCCGAATGGTTTCAACAATGGAAATAACGCTTACCAAAAAGTAAGCTAGAAAATGAAGAAAAACCATCTATTTTTTGATACTTATTCTAGTTTTAGGAAACCAGTCGATTTTAATCAAACGTTTTCCTCAAGGTTGCATTTGATTACCACTGCTTAAAACTTTAAAAATTGCAAATCGATCATTTGAGTAGATTATTTGCAAGAATTGGCAGTGAAGCATGTTTACATCAAGTTTGGTTTTATCGTAAACTATGAATTCAATGTTGTTTGCTGTAATGTAACCACTGAAGTCTCTTGATTGTACGGCGAATTGACTTGGCTTGTAATCAAAAAGGCTTTTTAGCTGGTTGGGCTGCTGCATTGTTGGGAAATTGTTCTGTGAAAGCGTGAGAACTTGGTATTGCCGTGTAACTGTTTGGTTGGCGTTGATTTGGTTGAAGTTGTATTCAAATCTTATAGCGTCAATTTGGTGGCTAGCTAAGGCGCCGATGTTTCCCCAATCAGGTAAATCGGTGAATCTAAAGCCGTAAGCCACGTCTTTATGGCTGTCATAGAAGCCCATGTAACTGTCACTAAGAGTTGATTCAGTAAATGAAACAACCGCCCAGTCGGTTCCATGAGTGCCTTTTGAAGGTACATCCCACGGGTTAACCCAATCCATAAGACCTGGTACTTGTGCTTTGGTAAAGTTGAATTGTAAATCAAAATAGTTTGTTACATAGAGGGTTGCATTGGAAATATCGCTTTTCAACGGGGTGATAGCCCAGGAAACGTCTATTGGGTAGCTTTCGTTTTGAACAATCATAGTCTGCGTTAACGAGACGTAGTCATTATAATAGGTGAACGCTACCTGTTTGGGGCTGCTTTGTGGATTAAAAGAAATTTGTCTGCTCAAATCAGAGAGCCAAAATTTGTAGGTTGAACCGTTTTCCGTGAACGATAGGAATTCTCCAGCGCCGGAATTATAGCAAACGCGGTACCATACTTGATCTAAAGAGACGTAAAGCTCTGATGAAATATCGCCCTTAGCCTGATAGGCTCGAAGCAGCGTCTGAGGTGTCTGAAGTTCATCTGAAAGACTTAAAACGGATTCGGCGATTTCATTGCGTTCAACCGTGTGGTCAGTTTGTGCAATTACGTTTTTTTCAGAGATAGTTGAGAACCAAAATCCTGGATCCTCAGTTACAACTACTGTTCCGTTGCCCGGATAGTTTTGGTTCAGCCAAACTCCAGCATCATAGGCCTTAACATCTGAGGCGGAATAGAAAATACTGTTTTTAACGATGCCTCCATACACTAAATCGGAGCGGAAAGCAAGCATTACAGACATTACAACCACTAACACTATGGTCACTATTTTCCAACGATTTCTATGCAAACTTGCCCTATTCTTAGCGGAAAATATGGCGAGTTTATCGGCTAAGAAGACAAGGAAAACGGCTGCGAAAATTGCCTAGGGGCGGTGTCAAATAGTACATAAACCATTGAAAAGGCACCAGGAAACCGAAGAAATAGGATTCGGCGAAGAAAAGCGGGAACAAGGAAACTAAGCAATAAGGTGATGTAGTATAGCATTTTTTTGGCTCGCTTAAGCATGTAGAAGCTGACACCTATACCGGCCATAGCAAAGAATAGTATGAAGCCGTAGTCAAATAGGAAAGAGTTAAAGTTTGTAGATGGGATCTGGTAGGTATATGTTTTTACAGCAAAGAATACGTAATAAATAGCCACGTCGAGGTAACCTATCATAGCTTGGAAGTAATAGAGGAAGAATGCTATTCCTCCACCAAGGGCAAGAGCGATTACAACTTTGATGTTGGCACCTTTGGATTTTATCAGCATCAGTAGCAGGATAGGCAGCATTATTATAACTGCGAGAAAAGCAGCAAGCTGATGAGATAGAACAACCGCAAAAGCAACAAAAAACGTGACAATAAGATAACCAAACTGCTTAACTGCCAAAGACGAGTAAAGAAACAGTAATAAAATAAACGCTAAACCAAGCACCGTGGTATAGCCGCCGAAAGCGTTAAGCTCGTATATGGGAAGACACAGAAACAGCAGTGCAGAGGCTGCTGCGCCGACTTTTTTGTTGAAAAACTTACTTCCCAGAAGATACACTGACATGAAAAGCAACCAATTCATCATGGTGGCTAAGGCTTTAACTAAAAAGATGTATTGCCCAATGTTGGAGGCTCCTGTTAGCGAAATGAACATTGAGAGCACAATATCATACAGTGGGGGCATCCAGCCTAGGTTAACTAAAGGTATCTGTCCAGATTGTAGGAACTCTTGAGCTTTTTTTAAGTGAACAGAAGGATCGTTCCCCAAAATCAACCCATTCAAGGATATGAAACTGAAGAAAACAGCCAAAACCAGCACTGAAAGAACGGTGATAAAAACAATTTCAATTTGTCTTTCTTTGGTTATTTTACCTATCAAAGATTAGGTGTCACCCAGTTGAATTGGCGTTAGCTTTAACCTTAAAGATAGCAACTTCACTGTTAATAAATACAAGGTTAAAGACTGGGTCACATTCAAATTTGGGGTTTAGTGCAAGATCACGATTCACAACATAAGAGACATTGTATTGTTGCATGGCTGTTTTATAATCAAAGGTAACTATTGGCTCGTTGGGCTTTGTTGGTAGCTTTTCCATGTTATTTGTTAACGTTCCCTTAAGCCCTGCCATGCTTGTTGGGTTTGCAATCTCATTTACGCTAATTGGGAAGATTCCAACTAAAATTTGAATTACATTGGTTGATTTGTTTTGAAGATCATAGGTTAAAATGGTGGAGCATGGGTCTTGATTTGTAATGTTGTGAATTCGGGGTTGATTTTCTGCAAAAATCAGCTGCCCGCACTCTTTCATAGCGGGATCAAGCATTGCCACTGTGTTTCCGAATCCTGGTTGAAATATACCTTTTGAGTAAATAGTGTATTCAATGGTGTTTAGTGATATATTGGATGCTTTGTTTTGTATTTCGATGGTCATATTTGCAAAAGTAGAGCCTTTTGAAAGGGTAATTATTTCTGTGTAGCTAATGAAGCTGTTTGCTTTGTTAACAATAATAGATGGGCTATCAGTTTGGCCACCCCATATTTCCATGTTGATAACCGGTATATCTGTTAAATTAGTATATTGTGTTTCGTTCGCGTTATTATATTTGTACTCAAGGATAATTTCATCGTTGTTAAATTGGAAGTATGCATAAGGATAATATGTCCAGTTGAGGTCTGCTAGAAACATTGGGTTGTGTCTGCCTGTGTATCCGCCGTCCTCTCGGACTTGGATGTAGCCGTTGTCAATCATGTAGTCAGTATCCATCAACAAGGAAGCGTTTTTCGCTGGGTTAACTTCACGCGAAACAGTTAGGAACTCAGGGTCCACCGCGCTTAAAGTTGGCCTTTGGCCAAAACCTCCAAGCCACCAGCCATAAGTCGCATCAGAAACAAACACAGAATCTGCTGGGGTATTCTGTTTAGCCCACTGTATAGCCTCGTAACCAGGAGCATTCATAAATTGATAGAAATTTCCAACAGCAACACCTTGCCATGGCGTCAAAAGCACAGGAAAAACCAGAAGAGACACAAGCAGAAAACCCGCTACAAAACCCGAATAAAGATTTCTGCGAGTTATGCGCTTTGAGATCTGGGCGATATACTTGTTAACGGTCTTCTTTGTTTTCTGCGCTTGGCTAGATAAAACACGGTAATTATCTATAAAATAAGCGAAAAACATTGCGCCATGGTCAAGGAACATTCCGAACAAAATCATAGCTGGCAAAAGCAGGAAGTACAAGAACCGATTATAGTCAATATAGAGCCCATAGAGGTAACCTTGTGTTAACACTAAGGGAACCAAAAGCCACATTGCTAGAAGGAATGCTGGAGCAGAAATGAATCGTCCTTTGTACCCTTTAGATAATACAAAGAATAGTGTGACGCAGGCGAAAAGTGGTAAGACAATTTCAAGAGGAAGCATTCTGGTTGAGACCAAAGCCCGCTGAATATCTGTAACTCCTGTGAACGTGGAATTGGCACTCAAATATGTAGGTACAGCAGTGGCAATGAATGGTGAAACTAGAGCTGCCCCAAAAGCGATGGGTAGCAACCAGGAAAAAACTTGTTTTCTTGAGGTGCTGAAGAGTTTAGGTAAAGCTATTATTATGAGCACAGAAACAATAGTTATGCCAACAAAAACAACTGTGCTCAAGGAATGAGTCAAAAATATTGAACTCACTAAAACGGACGTTGAAATCAGGAATGGGGCTAGTGAGAATCTGCCTCTTTGAAGAAACAGGTAAAACGTCAGTGGCATCAGAAGCAGAGTTATTACGTTTGGATATCCGCCCCATTGAAGCATTTCAATATCAAAACGTGAAACCGCAACTATGAAAGCTACAATTAGGGCACCTGATTCTGTCCATGCAGCTTTTGTTACAAGATAAGCGCTCAGAACAATAAGCGAGGAGAACAGGGCAACAACAAATGTTTGCGCCAGATAATCGGGCATTCCAGTTATCATTATTATTCCTGAGGCAAAAATGTGGTAGCCTGGAAAAGTCAGGGATAACCCTCCGCCCATCTGGTAGAAGTTATAGAGGAAGTTTGTGTTGCCACCCTGCGTTATTGAGTGGATTACGCTGTTATGCAAGCCAATGTCGGCGCCGGAAGGGTAAGTCTGCCAGAGCATCATGGCTACACGATAGATAAATGAGAATGCGAAAAGCAGCAGTATTATAATATATTTACTGTTTGCCTTTAACACTGCGCTCCCCATCATTCCGTACCCTGTGCTTTTATGTTTGCTGAATTATTAAGTCAAAGCTTAAATATGAAATTCGAGTATAAAAAGCCCAGAGTAACTAAAAAGGAAAAAAGGTGTTTAAATGTCTTGGCTTAAATCTATGATGGAAAAAGAGCCTCCAGAACCAGAAAATCCACTCGGCATAGTTGTAATTGGCAACATCGAACCAGACATGCATGACACAGCAAAAGAAGCAGTCAGACGGTCACTAAAGCGTGCAGGTTTCAAGACAATCGACGTTGGCAAAAGCGTTGCTCCACAAGTATTCGTGGACAAAGCAAAAGAAAACAATGCAAACATCATCGCAATCTCAGTCAACACAGTTCCAGCAAAAAACAACCTTGCAAAACTTGACGAAGCACTCAAAGCAGCCGGATTAAAAGGCAAAGTTGCCATAATCATGGGCGGTGCAGCAGTCAAAAAAGAAGATGCTGATGCAATGGGCGCACTTTTCGGCAAGAACAAGGAAGAAGCTCCCGAGTTAGCGAAGAAGGCAATCGGCAAAAAATAAGTCCATCAGATGAGGAAAAATGTCCTTTAAATTCAATACGAAACAAAACATCTACACTGTAGGAAAAGCGAAAGTCGGCGGTCAACCAGGGGAACTACCTACTTTTCTAATTGGCTCTATCTTTTGGCTTGGCCAGAAAATGGTTCAAGACGCAAACAAAGGCATCTTCGATGCAAAAGTAGCTGAACAAATCATCAATACAATGCAAACCCAAAGCGACATCACCGGAGTCCAATTCGGATTCGACATTGTTGGAACAACTGACTTAGCATTCGAAAAATACATAGACTTCGTCTCTAAACACAGCGATGCACCACTTATGCTCGATGCAATGAGCCCAAAAACACGCATGACAGCTGCAACAATGGCAAAGAAAATGGGTCTTTCCGACAGATGCCTCTATAACTCAGTGTACAAAGGTGTCACTGATATTGAATTGGCAAACCTGAAAGAAAGCGGTATCAAAATGTCCATAGTGCTAGCTGACGATCCAAAAGATACCACTCTTGAAGGAAAAATGAAAGTAATCCAAGAAGCATTGGCATTGGCTGACAAAGCGGTATCACAAAGCCTCTAATTGACACTGCCATTCCAGCGTTCGCTCCAGACATGGGCACTGCAGTAAGAACCATACCTATCATGAAAGAGAAGTATGGTCACCCAGTAGGCTTAGGCAGCGGCAACGTTGTCACAACCATGGGTTGGGTCAAAGCAAACGTTGCAAAAGAATTCCGTCCAGGATGCAGAACCGCAACCAACGCAATCATGCAAACAGCAGGCGCAAACTGGCTTATGATTGGGCCAGCAGAACAAGCAGAATGGGTATTCCCAGCAGTTGCAGTCACAGACGCATACGTTGCATCAGCAGCAGGCGACCTCGGCACACGACCAATAGAAGAAACACATCCAATCTACAAGATGTTCATGTAAAACAATCCTTCCTTTATTTTTTTATTGTTTAAAAAATTTTGAAGTGTAAAAAAACTGAATAACTATAGATGGTTTGGAATTATCCTCGTCTTCACCTTTGTTACCTTATTAGTAACCTACCTTATTCCCGGCGACTCATTGTTCGCGTTTTTGCGTTATGTTTTCGGGTTTATTTTTGTAGCTTTTTTCCCAGGCTACTGTTTAGTTACCATACTCTTCACTGGCAGAAACAGCATCGACATAGTTGAAATGCTCGTCCTGTCAGTTGCTTTGAGCTTTGGTTTAGATGGACTCGTAGGCTTGTTCTTGGGGTTATCACCCATTGGAATCAATCTAACTTCCATAACAATCTCCCTAAGCGGAGTCGTGCTGGTTCTTGCAGTAATTGCCCTTATTCGAAAAAACAGGGAATCACCACTGCCTCTGCAAACAGCTAATCCTATGCCTCCACCAAGCGCCTAAACTTTAATAGTCTTTTTACAGTAAAGACATTAAGCTAATAGCATACCCCTCTCCACTACCACAACGGAGTTCAAGGACTTAATTTTTTGAAAGTGTTTCACGTGTAATGTTGATTATTGCGTGTTTGACGAAGAGCGGCAAATCAATCTTGTCATAACCCTGCATTTTAGAGATGTTTACGTTTGAAACGGCGAGGCTGCCAAAATCTATGCTCAAATCTATGATGTTTTCTAAACCTTCTGGCACCAAGTTTCTCTTGAGGTCGTCGTCCAGTTTTGCAGCTGCCAATAGGTAGAGAGCAGAAAGTGGCTTGTCCTTTAAAATCTGAGCTAACACTTTTGAATCAATAGTTAAACCTTCCACTTTGGATACTTCGGTGGCTAATTTCTCAAGTGGAAGATGCCTTTCATTGAGTCTATCTACTACTGTGCGGCATGCCCAAATTGGCTCCTGCTTGATTAAAGCTTCAGTAACCGCTTTGCGAGTGCAATATCCGACCGTTTGCCCAAGCTTCGAAGCAGGTCCGCCGTAAACTATGGCTTTGCCCTTGCTGTTTGTTGCTATAGTAACGCTGTCAGTTATCGATCCCGTCGCTGAATCACCTGTATAGAAACTGCGAACATCAAAATCCCGCAGAGCTGCCGATTTGGCTTCAGTTGCAGTAATTAAAGAGGCAATGATGCAGCTGTCCGTCGGATCTCCGTTAATGAACACGATGACATTTATTGTGCCTGGAGTTTCTTCGACATCCATTGCCTCACCTGACGATTCACCGTGTGAGCAGCCTGCGGTTGCAGCTACAGAGACTGAGAAGTCGCCTGCTTTTTTTATGACTAGACTGTAGTTTTTAATTTTTGCCGCTGTAACCATGGCAAGATAGTCTTTGGTCAGATCAAGTTTGGCGGCAGATGAAGTAATTAGTTCAAGTGGATCAATGTGTAGGGAGCGGTCATTGTAGCCTTCAGGTACGCCAACGTTAAGTACAGCCTTTACTTTCTTGAAGCCTCCGTTGAATATGGCTGAGCTAACTGCAGTTAAGCCTTCGTTTGATGATATGGCTAACACATTTTCTTTTACGGTTAGTTTGACGTTGCCTCCAAGGTTGAACTGTTCCATTTTTGCTTGTCCCTGGAGCTTTCTAGTTAGGTTTGCGCATTTATTCTTTACGTGCATTTTAGTTCGAGCGTAGATTTTTGAATTCGAACAATGAATCTCGTCTGTTCAGTATTTTGCTCAGTTTCCTCACGTATGTTTACTATTTTTTAGCTTTTGTATGCATACGGATAAACCTTAAATAGTTGACGTAAGAGAAGTTGAGTATTGCGAGGAAACGGACATGACGCTTGACCCTAAAGAATATTCACACCTCATACCAGAAACAAAAGCATTGAGTCAACAAAGTCGTCAAGAAAAACATGGCAGACGGAATACTATTCTCAGCTGGAACAGACACAACCATAATCGCCTACGAAGCAGTAAAATACAAACCAAACATTCCAGCTTAACAATCGCCTTTAAAGAAGGCGCACCAAAAGACACTCAATACGTCAAAAAAATGGTTGAATTCTTAAAACTCAAAGACCACCAAACCCACGTTTTTGACAAAGCAGAAGCTTTCGAAAACGTTCCTAAAGTTGTAAAAGCCCTAAAAACTTTTGACCCCATGGACGTAAGGAACAGCATGCCCGTTTACATTGGCTTAACCATACTGAAAAAGAAAGGCTTAAAAACCGTCTTCACCGGAGACGGCTTAGACGAGCTTTTCGGTTACCCCTGGCAATTCCACCTCAACGAAGAAGAAATGCTCAAGAAGCAGAAAGACATGTGGGCAGAAATGGGTTTCTCCTCAATACCGATGGCTAAATCTCTCGGAATGGAAGTAAAACAGCCATATCTTGATCCCTTGTTCATGGACTGGGCCAAAAAACTACCGATAAAATTCAAAATAAACATGCATGAAGGCGTAAAATTCAGCAAATGGCTAATGCGTAAATCCTACGAAGACGTGGTACCTAAAGAGGTTATTTGGCGTCCAAAAGCTCCACTTGAAGCAGGAACAGGCGCAGCGGCACTTCAACACGGTCTTGAAAGCGGAATTCACAGACAAAGAGTTCACGAAGAAAAAGAAGACAATCCTTGAAGCAGACAACGTAAAAATCCGTGACAAAGAACAACTACTCTACTACGAAGCCTTCCGTAAAATCTTTGGCAAACCATCAGAAGTCTTTCCCAAAATGCCGACGCAAAACAATGCCCAGAATGCAAAGGCTATGTTAAAACAAGGATTCAGTTCTGCAGAGTATGTGGAGCTTATCCAATCTAAACCCTTTCTTTAGTTTTTTAACCTAGTTTTCCCATAGCTTTTACGATTTTTAGGAAAGACTTAATTCTTTATTTTGTCAATTGTGTGAAAACAACAAGAGGAAAGTATGTTTGGCTAGTCTGTCACAGCTAAAGTTTGCAATGGCAACTTCAATTTTTCTATCAGCATTCATATTTGGTCTTCTCGTCTTTGCAATTGTTTACTTTCTACAACTTGACGCTTTAACAGGCTTATTGTTGCATTGGTGGTTCAGCACTTTTCATCCTATTCCAGTACGCATTGGTCCAGTTATTGTTGCAGCCTCAACACATCTGCACTACCTAAAGCCAGGAGAGAATCCGTGGCTTGAAAAAACTGTTAAAGAAATAGCTGACAAAAGCGGTTTGCCAATGCCAAGGTTAGCGACAGTTCCAAACAATACACCTAACGCTTTTACATTTGGCAGAACGACAAGCAGCGCCACATTAGCTGTGCATGAAGGGCTGCTGAAGCAGTTAAACGAGGATGAAATCAAAGGCGTAATTGCTCATGAACTTGGGCACATCAAACATAAAGACTACATTGTCATGACCGTGCTCTCCGCCCTGCCATTGATCGCATACTTAATTGCTCGAGCAGCACTTTACGGCAGGCGCTTTTGCAGGAGGTGGAAGAAGAAACAACAAAGACAATTCAGGAGCAGCACTAATTGTAATTGGAGTAATAGCTTTTGCAATTTACATAATAACATTCCTAATTGTTATGAGGCTCAGCCGACTACGAGAACACTATGCTGACGCATACTCAGCTTACGTGACTGGCTCACCAAGAGAACTTGGAAGTGCATTGGCAAAAATCACTATGGCTTATCAATTTCGCCTAAGTCGCCTGAAGGAGCTAGAGCATTCTACATTGAAGATCCAGGAGCCGCAAAACAGGAAGTCCAAAGTATAATGGAAAACAAAGACGAATACGACCTGGACCACGATGGCGTCTTAGATGAACGTGAACTGGAGTTGGCGATGGAGAAAGAATCCAAGAGCACATGGGTGCAAATGAACAGCCTATTTGCCACGCATCCACCGACCTTTAAGCGCATTTTGATGCTGAAAGAAATTGAGCAGGAAATGGACACAGGAAAATACAGCAGCGACAAAATGTACGCTCACGTCTAAAAGTCCCCATTTTTTCCTGAAAACTGCGTATTTTTATGCGAAGACTAATATCTCCGCAGAAATGATTTAGTATAAAATTCCAGAGAGAAAAGGAAAAAATGGAAACATACTGTCCTGAATGCGGCGGAGAAATGTCATTACGACATAATGACCAAACACTACACTTGCAAGAGCTGCGGCCTCTCAGTGACACAGCAAGAACTCATGGACTTGCGAGAGAAAAACCGACCAGAGCGAAGAAACAGCGGAAGAAGTAAAACAAAACCGCCGAAAAGAATACCTTAAGTGGTATCTTAGCAAAAAATAAATTACCGCTAAAAACGGTAACGAACCTTCCCGTTAGTTCTGACTATAATCTTTTCTTGCTTGCATATAATCTTAACTTTTAAACCGAATCAAGCAGAACGCAAGCAAACGGTAATAACAAAGTAGCTACCTTCTAATTTATTCACAGTAGGCTGGAAAAACGTATGGTGGATTTGGAGATAATCTGTGTAGGCAACGAGTTGCTGATCGGCAAGATACTAAATACAAACGCGCATTGGATAGGTAAACAGGCGACAAACATTGGAATAGACGTTAAACGCATAACCGTTGTTCAGGATATTGTCTCCGAAATAGCCTCTGTCATCTGTGAATCCTTAAGACGGAAACCAGAGTTCATTATTATAACTGGCGGGCTAGGACCCACATTTGACGACAAAACCTTGCAAGGCGTCGCTAAAGCTTTGAACCTTGAACTTGAAGTTAATCTGGAAGCTTTAGAGATGGTTAAAGAAAAATGCCGTCAATACAGCAAAGCAATAAACATGCCCATGGGCGAAATGACCCCTCGAAGAGTCAAAATGGCAACCATACCAGAAAAAACACAGCCTGTTTTCAATCCAATTGGAACAGCTCCAGGGGTACGAGTAGATGTGAACGGGACGGTTTTGTTTTCTCTGCCCGGTGTGCCTTCTGAGATGGAAGCGATTTTCACCCAAACAATCGCACCTCAACTCAAACAGGCGGTGGGTGACACGGTTTTCTGCGAGAAAAGCATGTTTGTTAATCAAATGGCTGAGTCCCATCTGGCGCCGTTAATTGACAGAGTGATGATCGATAACGAGGGTGTGTACATCAAGTCCCATCCTATGGCTGTGGAAAACAAACCCCACATCGAAGTTCACTTAACCATACGAGCTAATAACGAAGAAAAACCTGCTGAGAAAATTAAGAATGCCATGCGTCAGCTTACAAGTTTGATTGAGGAGAATGGTGGAGTAGCCATCGTTTAGCTGACGTAATCCTCAAAATTACAGGGCCAATATCAGAGTAAAACAAAATTTTTAACAAAAAAGATTCGTGTAACAAAAAGAAAACAAAATAAAAAGTAAGTTTAGGCTTTTTTAGCCTTTTCGAAATCTTTCCGCAGCTCTTCTGCTTTATCGGTTTTCTCCCAGCAGAAATCTGGGTCTTCTCTTCCAAAGTGGCCAAAGCACGCGGTTTTCTTGTATATTGGTCTTAGCAGGTCCAGTTGCTCAATGATTGCTTTGGGGCGCATGTCAAAGTGTTTTTTGACTATTTCGAGAATTTGTGTGTCTGGAAGTTTGCCTGTTTCGTAAGTGTTTATGAGCACTGAGATTGGTTCGGCAACTCCAATTGCGTAGCTTATTTGGATTTCGCATTGGTCTGCTAAGCCTGCGGCAACTACGTTTTTGGCGATGTATCTTGCCATGTAGCAGCCTGAGCGGTCAACTTTTGATGGGTCTTTGCCGCTGAAGCATCCGCCTCCGTGGCTACCGACTCCGCCGTAAGTGTCAACGATAATTTTTCTGCCTGTTAATCCTGAATCCGCTAAGGTTCCACCAATCACGAATCTGCCTGTGCCGTTGATAACATATTTGCAGTCAGCACTTAACATAGCTGGCGGAATAACGTATTTTATAACATTTTCAATGATTTCTTTTTTGAGCGTTGCGTCGTCAACGTTTCCGTTGTTTTGGGCGGCGATAACTACTGCGGTGACACATTTTGGTTTGCCATTTTCGTAAGATACTGTAACCTGGGATTTGCAGTCTGGTCGCAGGTAAGGCATAAGTCTGGTTTTTCTGCAGTCAGCTAAGCGTTTAACAAGTTTATGCGCAAGCATGATTGGCAGAGGCATGAGTTCTTTTGTTTCGTTGGTTGCATAGCCGAAAACCATTCCTTGGTCACCGGCACCTTGCTCATGTCCTTTGGATTCGTTTACTCCCATAGCGATGTCTGGAGACTGTGCAGTTAACGAAACTAGGATCCCGCATGTTTCCCAGTCTAAACCATCTTTCGCGTTGTTGAAGCCAATTTCTTTTAGGGTCTGGCGGACAATTGTTGGGATATCAATGTATGTGCAAGTGGTTATTTGACCCGTAATCATAACGGTTCCTTGCATAATGAGTGTTTCGCAGTCAACTCGCGCTTTAGGGTCATGTGCAAATATTGCGTCTAATACGCTGTCAGATATCTGGTCTGAGACTTTGTCTGGGTGGCCCTCTCCGACTGATTCAGAGGTGAATAAGTATTTTCCGTTTATTCTCATCCGAATTTTTTCTCCGTATAGATTATGTTAGAAGCTTAACTACTTGGCGTTTTTCTTAAAAGGCTTTCTACAATAGAAGCGGCTAATTAACCATAATGCTAGTCTGCAAAAACAATTTAATGCTCCAAGCCCTCAATCAAGATGGCGAAAAAAATGCGAACTAACGTATTTACAGAAATGGCTCCTAAACCAATTGGTCCCTACAGTCAGGCAGTGCAAGCAGGCAAATTCCTGTTTGTGTCGGGGCAACTCGCAATTAACCCAAAAGAAGGTGAAATCGTCGTCTCAACCATCACGTTACAGACAAGACAGGTTATGGAAAATATAAAAGCGATTTTGGAAGCTGCACAATACAGTTTGAAAGATGTAGTTCAAGCCACCGTTTATCTTTCTTCAATGGCGTTGTTTGACGAGTTCAACAAGGAGTACGCTAGGTTTTTTAGCGGGGAATTTCCTGCTCGTGCTGCGCTGGGAGCAGAATTGAAGGCTGGGGCTCTTGTTGAGATTTTCGTTGTTGCCTACAAAGATTAGAAAGTAGTCCCCTTGGCTAAAATGCCCAACGCCAACTCTAACAATGTTAAAATAGTCATTTTAATCAATTTCTTGTAGGGAGACATGCCTTTGGCAGAAGTAGTTGAAAGAAACCTGCGAAAAATAGGTATTACAGTTTCTAGACCGGTTTTAGGTATTGTGGCAATAATTTTTGGTATCCTTTTCTTTATTTTTCCACAGCTTGTCTCTTACTTGATTGGTTTGTTTCTGATAATCGAAGGAATACTTTTACTTACTGACTACTTCGAAATACGGCGCAACTCTTCATCTAATACAACAACCGCAGCCCATCCATCGCCACCAAGTCCGACATGGCCGCCTGCGCCCACACCAGGTCCACCGCCAACACCAACCAAAAACGAAAACCCCTAAATCATTATCCTTAGCCAACGAAGCCAATTTTAAGAAGGCTGTGTGCCTCACCGCAATTGTTTAATAAGTTAGCTCTCAGAGTTCTAAACATAAAAAGCTTAGGAAGGCAACCTTAATTGTCTATTAACCAAAATTTGGAGAAACTTTCAAACGCATGTGGAGTCACAGGCAGAGAATCTGAAGTTAGAGAATTAATGATTAGATTGTTGACTCCTTATGCAGACGAAATAGTTGTTGATCGTCTCGATAACGTTATCGCTGTGAAGAAAGGCAAAGAAAAAGCACCGAAAATTATGCTTGCCGCACATATGGATGAAGTTGGCTTAATGGTAAAAACCATAACCAAAGACGGCTTTTTACAGTTTGCAAAAATGGGCGGAATAGACGACCGCATCCTGCCCGCTCAAAGAGTCAAAGTCTTCTCCAAAAAAGGCAGTTTCCCAGGAATCATCGGCTCAAAACCCCCACATATCCAAAAAGAAGAAGAACGCAAAAAAATCACTGCCTCAGACGAGCTTTTCATTGATGTTGGGGCAGAAGGCAAAGATGCTGCCTTGGCGATGGGCGTTGCTGTAGGTGACCCCGTGGGCTTTGACGTTCAATATGTTGAATTAGGAAAAGATGTTGTTGTAGGAAAAGCTTTCGATAACCGTGCAGGCTGCGCTACGATGATTGAAGCACTCAGGTTAATGGAGAAAACGGACTTTACAGTTTGCGCTGTTGGCACGGTGCAGGAAGAGGTCGGTTTGCGTGGAGCAGCAGGTGCGGCGTTCGGCGTTGACCCAGACTTAGCCATAGCTTTAGATGTAACCATTGCTGGTGACGTTCCGGGCGTAAGAGAATTTGATACCAGCGCAAAAATAGGCAAAGGACCCGTCCTAACTATTTCAGATTCTGGCTTGATTACTCACCCAAAAGTTCTTCGGTGGCTTTTGGATTCGGCCGAAGAGGAAAAAATTCCTTTCCAGCTTGAAACAGGCTTAATGGGTTCAACCGACGCGGCACGAATCTCGATGACAAGGCAGGGTATTCCAAGCGGCAACATATCCATCCCTACAAGGTACATCCATAGTCCAGTCGGCATGCTAAACCTAAAAGACATAGAGAATAGCGCCAAACTCACGGTTGCAGCAATTGGGCGAACCTCAAAATACTTCTAATCAGTGAACCTAACCCACTCAGAAGCATAGCTAAAATTCACTTTAGGCATAAGGTTAGGTCTTCTTGTGTGGCAGTGATAAGGTTGTTTTGGGTTGCTTTCTTGAATCTGAGCTTAAATCGTCTGCAACAGTAATCGCAAATATCGCATTTAGTCGCGTTTAGTCGCAAATAATCGCGAGAGAAGGACAAAGAATATGCGCCAAAAAACGCCGATACTGTGGAGAACTGAAGGCAAACCCGAAATGCGTGAAAGCATTTTTTAGCCACTCGTTTCTCAATAATAGTGTGACATAGGATTATGGAGTCGGCTCAGAAATTTGCTGAAAAATTCGAGTTTTTAGAACACACAGCAGACGTTTACATTCGAGCACACGGCAAAACAATGGAGGAAGCCTACGAGAACGCTGCCCTTGCAATGTTTGAAACAATGACTGACACTGACAAAATAACTCAGACACAGCAGGAAACAGTGGAGGTTGAAGCCGAAGACCAGTATGGGCTTCTTTATAATTGGCTTGAAGTTCTGCTTGTAAAGTTCGAGACAGAGGGCATGTTTTACTCGAAATTCCAAATTTCGGATTGGAAAGAAACTGCTGAAACATTCAAGTTCAAAGCAGCGGTTTGGGGCGAAAAATTTGACCCTTTAAAGCACCCGCAAAAAGTAGGGGTAAAAGCGGTAACTTACCATAGAATGGTGATAATAAGGGAAAAAGACCGTGTTGTCTTAGAGTTTATTTTGGATATTTAGGCGAATTTAAGTTTCTTTAGTTCTGCTAGTATTTTTTCAACGATTGGTTCTGGCGGCTGATCTAGCGCAGTGGTTCCTGAGATGACGAAAGGAATATTTTTCTCCTTGAAGAATTCGATCAGTGGCTTAGTTTGCTCTTTGTAGACTTGAAGTCTTTTCTTTATTACTTCTTCGTTGTCATCGCTACGTTGGTAAAGTGGTCCCCCGCATTTATCGCATACACCTTCAACTTTTGGTTTTAGGTAGCGTATGTTATAGACAGTTCCGCAGTTTTTGCATATTCTGCGAGTTGATAAGCGTTCAATGATTATCCAGTCTGGAACGTCAAGCATCAAAATGACATCGATTTTGGTTATGGTGTCTAGCATTTTGGCTTGTTCCATTGTGCGTGGAAAACCATCCAGGATGAAGCCTTTGCCCTTGGGGATTTTGCTTAAACGCTGCTTTAAAACCTCAATGACAACTTCATCTGGGACCAATAGCCCCTTTTCCACGTAATCCTTAACTTTCTTGCCAAGCTCCGAATTTTCTTTGATTAATTCACGGAAAATGTCGCCTGTTGCAATGGTTTCAATGTCTAGTTTTTCTTTAAGCCTTGATGCGTAGGTTCCTTTTCCTGCCCCCGGAGCTCCTAACATGATTGCTTTCAAATTTGTCACCTGTAATAGCTTTCATAAAATTAGGTCTGTTAATTAAATTTATCGTGTGCCTTCTTTATCTAAGGAAACATTTATGGCATAAATGCACCAATCAAACCATACTAAAGGTGACGCTTTGCCTACCACACAAATCCACAAAAACCTCTACCAAGTTGAGCTAGAAACAGGCGGCTACAAAAACCTCATCTGCAGCTACGTGTTTACGGGCGAGAAAGCTACGCTTGTTGAGTCTGGTCCAACCAGTTCAGTTCCTCGACTTGTTCAGGGCTTAAAGGAGCTTAGCGTCAAATTTGAGGATGTACAATTCGTAGCTGTCACGCATGTGCATTTAGACCACGGTGGCGGCGCAGGTACACTGCTAAAATATTTGCCAAACGCGAAAATCCTCGTTCACCCCAAAGGCATGCCACATCTAGTCCATCCTGAGCGGCTTTGGGCTTCGGCTCAGACGGTTCTGGGATTTATCGCCGATGTTTTCGGAAAGCCTGACCCAGTTCCGCAAGAACGCATAATCCCAGTTACCGAGGGCACATTCGATCTTGGCAACGGTGGCAAACTATCGGCGATTGAAACGGTCGGTCATGCCTCACACAATCTAAGCTTTCAAGAATCATTCAATCGCGGGGTTTTTCCAGGAGATGCGGCTGGCACCTATATTCCAGAGTTTGGCGTTGTTGTTCCAACTACTCCGCCGCCCTTCTACTTGGAAGCTGCATTGGCTTCTCTGGACAAACTAATCAGCCTAAACCCTTCTATACTCTACTTTAGCCATTTTGGAGCAGCCGACAACGCCGTGCAACGCCTCAAAGATTACAAGGTGCAACTTCAACTATGGGCTGACATCGCAAAAGACGGAGTGAAGAAAAATCAGAGTTTAGAACAGATTCGCGACCGAATCGTGGCTAAGGACAAAGCGATGAATCAAATGATCAACTTTGTAATGTCACATCCAATTTACTCAAAAACAATGTTGGAAAACTGCGTCCGCGGCTTTATAGAGTATGCCGAGCAAGATAACACGGTGCAGTAAATGTTTAATAACTAACTTTTCTTTTTTTGAGTGTTAAGGTGACAAAGTTTTGGGTGAAAGTGATAGCAGAAAAGCGCCAGAGCAAGTTCCTCTTGAAAAAGTAAACGATTATGCATGGCGTATTCCCCAGTATAAGGCGGGTATGAGGGTTCCAGGCATGGTATTTGCCAACGAAGCTCTCTTGGATAAAATGAAAACTGACCGCACCCTTTGGCAGTGCGCTAATGTTGCGTATTTGCCTGGAATTTACAAATATGCTGTAACGTTGCCTGATGGGCATGAAGGTTACGGTTTTCCTATCGGCGGCGTCGCAGCAACCGATTATGAGCAAGGCGTCATCAGCCCTGGCGGCGTTGGTTATGACATTAACTGTGGCGTGCGCCTCCTATCAACAACACTCACAGAAAAAGACATTAGACCCAAACTTGCACCTCTGGCAGAATCCATTTTCCGCAATGTTCCCTCAGGTCTTGGAAGCCGTCGTAAAGACTTAACAATATCAAACAAGGACCTTGACAATTTAGCAGTCGAAGGCGTACAGTGGCTTATTAAACGCGGGTACGGTTGGCCGGAAGATGCAGAGCACTGTGAAGAACGGGGCTGCATGCCAAACGCTAATCCCGACAAAGTTTCATCAACCGCCAAAAGCAGAGGAATCACGCAAATAGGCACCTTGGGCTCGGGAAACCACTTTTTAGAAATACAGAAAGTAGACAAAATCTACGACATTAAAAAAGCGAAGGCTTTCGGCATCACTCAAGAAGGACAAGTAACCGTTATGATTCATTGCGGCTCAAGAGGGTACGGACACCAAGTCTGCTCCGACTACTTGCGAGTTATGGAGCACGCCATAGTCAAATACAAAATAAACATACCCGACCGCGAGTTAGCCTGTGCGCCTGGACAAAGCAGCGAAGCCAAAGATTACTTCCAAGCAATGGCATGTGCGGTCAACTTTGCCTTTTCAAATAGGCACGCTATAATGCATTGGGTACGCCAAAGCTTCCAGCAGGTTTTCGGGCAACCGGCAGAAAATTTTGGGTTAAAACTCGTCTACGACGTCACTCATAACATTGCAAAAATAGAAACCCACAACATCGATGGCCTCCAAAAGAAGGTTTGGGTTCACCGTAAAGGAGCAACACGCGCTTTCCCCCCAGGGCACCCAGATATCCCCGCCGATTACCGCAGCGAAGGACAACCAGTGCTTATACCCGGAAGCATGGGCACAAGCTCATGGGTTCTAGCAGGCTCACAAAAAGCCATGGACCTAACTTTCGGTTCCACCGCGCATGGGGCAGGCAGAATGATGAGCCGTTCCGCGGCAAAACGCCAATATTGGGGCAACGAAATCAAAAACGGCTTGGAAAAACGTGGAATCGTGGTTCGAGCTGCAAGCGCCTCGGTTTTAGCTGAGGAAGCTGACCCAGCGTACAAGAACGTAGATGTTGTTGCTGACGTGAGTGACAAAGTGGGCATTGCCACTAAAGTTGCACGGTTAACACCATTAGCTGTTGTTAAAGGATAAAGAGCCACCTCTTTCCCCCATTTTTTGTGATGAATTTGTTGGCACTTTTTTTGTACTATGATTTGGGAAATTGTATATCTAAAGCTAAGTAATGCTCTTTCTAAGCCATACGGTAAGAGCAGGGTAAAATCAAGTGGCTAAAAACCAAACGAGGCTTCGCTACAGTGGATTTGTTGTCTTTACAACACAAGTTCTAAGCCTGATCACCGGACTCATCTTCACGCTTCTGCTTACCCGGAATATGAGCACCAGCCAATTTAACATTTGGACAAACATTTTCGACTACACTGGATACTTCACAGTTTACAGTGGCTTGCTACCCTTCTGGGCTATACGGTTCGTGTCACGAGGCAAAGAAGGAACCATTAAAACCAGCACCCTATCCCAGTTCTCATTGGCTGCAGCTTCAACAACAGTTTATTTGCCAGCTATATTTTGATCTCACGCTCAATCGGAACAAGCAGTTACTTGCCAATTTACTTGTTTGGAGGCCTATATATTTTGACTTTCTACATGATTGTAATTTTCGAAAATACATTGCAAGCCGTCAAGCCGCAAGCCGTTGGTTACGGTTTGATGATTGAAGAAATCGTCAAAGTAAGCATTGCGTTGGTTTTGATTCTCGCCTTCAAGCAGCTGTTTCTTGGCGCAATGCTCAGCTTGACCATTTCTCTCGTTGTCCAAATAATGTATTACGTCTATCTTTTGCGAGGCAACCTTAAGGAGAGGGCAAACTGGGGCTACCTCAAGGAGTGGCTGAAGGGTTCGCCAGCAATTGCTTACAACCTTATCGGTGGGCAACTGCTTGCATTTGTTCTTATCTTGCTTTTCCTGTATGGTGGCGACGGTGCAAGAGCTTACTATCAAGCGGCTTTCACGTTCACAAGCATAATCAGCTACGCTAACTCACTCGCGTTTGCCCTGTACCCTAAACTGTTGGCCAACTCTTGCACAGACGAACATGTTGGGACATCCTTCCGAACAGTGCTGATGCTTGCTATTCCATTTGCCACTCTAGCAATTGTCATGTCAGTTTCATTCCTAACCATCCTCAACGTATCCTACAGCGCCGCGTGGCCAATACTAATTGTATTAACAATTGACACGCTTATCCTTTTGATGACAACATTCTACTCGTCATGCGTTATGGGCGTGGAATCCTTTGACGCTGAAGGAAGAATTTCCATACGGCAACTTTTCAAAAGCAAAATCTTCAAAATATTTAGCATCCCCTACATCCAAGCAGCCGTTGCATTACCTTTAACCTACATTGTCCTAACCAAGCTGCCTGTTGTTGGGTCAGTGCAGGCAACAGTTGAAGTCGTCGCCATCCTAATCAGCGTTCACATTGGGTCTCTTGTTGGATTATACTTGTTTATGCGTCATTCAATCAAGCTTCCTGTCGCTTGGAAAGGCATCGCCAAATACATTCTAGGCAGCATTAGCTATGGGCGTTGTGCTTTTCCTTCTACCCACCACAACAACCCTGCTCTCGACTATAGGGAAAGCTACCCTGGGCTTCTCACTCTACATCGTCCTGCTGCTAGCCATTGATAAACAAGCCCGAGAACTCATCGGGTTAGTGTGGGAAGAAATTAAAGACACCCTGAAAACGTTAACTTCCAATGACAAAAATTCAGGCAAAAACAAGGTGCGTTAACTGAAAATTAATATCTCTAGAGCGCACAATGTTGTTTTAGCGATTTTTCTGTTCGCTAAATAGGTTGATTTACAGTTGAAGGAAGAATGTGCAATTTGCGGCAGAGTTATGCGGGTAGCTTACATGCGAAAGTGTGAACGCTGTAAGAAACTGTTTTGCCGCGATTGCATGGTTCCTGATGTTGCTACGGGTGACCCAACTGCGATGCTGTGCCTACATTGTGCAAAGCGAGTGGTTGCCCCAATTTCAAAAGGCAAATATGATGGGCTTCAAAGTCACCTAAAATTCAGAGCCGCCTTCACCAGCAACGTCAAGCTCACTTTCGCCAGAATTGATGGCTTAATCGGCAGTAACCTTCCAATGAGCGCCTACAGAGACCAAACTTGGTGGAGCAATTCAACCAACGTTCACTCAAAAGCTTGGCTAGATGCAGGTTGGGACGTGCAGGAAGTCAGCCTCAAAGAAGGTTATGTAATATTCAAAAAAGTACGCGATGTTGCGGTCAAGAAAGGTAAGCGCCGCAAACTTGAGATTACACAGCCTTTCACTCCAGTGCCTGTTCACATGCCCCGCTCTAAGATACCTTCAAAAACAAAGGTTTCCAAGCTTTACGCCCGCATCAAAAACATGGAGCGAAATCGTGCAGCTGAACGACGGCAGATCCGAGGCTTTAAAGCTAGGCCAAGACATTAGAGAAGCTTTTAAGGCAATGCGCCACACGCTTAACAAGAGTGAAAGCCTTGGTGCTTGAGCAGATCATCAATAAGGAAATTAACAAAACATACGCAGATTTGAAAGCCGCTCTTACAAAGGATGGTAGCAAAATACTTTCTGAGCAAGCTCCGAAGCAGCTTTTAGTTAAACACGGGTCTCTTTGGGGCATGACTCCCATCACGGCCAAGAAAACTATAACGCTCAATTTAGCCCCGGTTGATAGCGGCACTCAAGTAAAATACACCTCAAAGTTAAGCTCGGACTGGAAAAACATCACTTTAATCGGATGTGCGTTCGCCGCAATTCTACTTGCCTTTTGCGTTTGGATGGCTTTGGATTTGGATGCTTTTATGGCATCTGGAAAGGCAAGTTTTTGGAGTTGGCTTGCAACATTTAACGGCCGCCCAGATTTGCAGGTCGGACAAAACTTTGTAAATTTAACAGGTGCTCTAACGGCATTCCTCTTAGCTATCATTATTCTGGAAGTAGTTGAAGTAATTTATGTACGAGGTAGAATCGATAGATTCATGGAGAGAACCATCAGGAAACTCGAAGATTGATTCAATTTATTGGTTTACCGCATTTTTCGCAGTAGGCAGCAAACGGTTTGTTGCTTGCACCACAATAGATGCAAAATTTATTTTCTTGCGAATTGTCTTCTGACTCGAGTTCAGTGACGCTTGACTGTGTGGAAGCGGTTAGTTGAATTGGTTGTTTTTCTTTGGGTGTTTTGGCTGATTTAATTGCGACAAATATGCAAATTACTACTGCAACGATAATTCCTGTGAACAGGAGTGGTGCTTCTGAAATTAGGTTCAGTGAGATCGGCATAGCTGGCTGTACCGTTGGCCCTGTAATTGTAGGCGAAGTGGTTGGGTTTGGTTGAAGGGTTGATGTTGGGGTTGTTGGATTGGGCGTGTTAGGGGACATAGTTGGGACAAGATCAATGGATGTAATAGAATCCAAGTTTGGAACGTACTGCCTATTCTTGTCTATTCCATACACGTTAGCTGCTTGGCCCATGAACTGGTCTGGATACTGCCCTATTTTGAAACCTGACCCTGTTGTTTCACAATAATAGTATTCTCTGCCACCGTAAGTCCAATGCGTGCCATCCAAATTATCTCCTAAAATACCGACTGCTAAATGGTCAGGGGGATTAATGTAGATCGTGCCGAAGTCCATATCAAGCATTAATGTGGCAAAAAGCACAGAGTGTGATTTGCAGTCTCCTACATTATCTACTAAAGTTTCAACTGGAAATCTTGGATAAACCTGATAAGCAGTGCTTTCATTGTCGGTCTTGTAAGGGATACTCTGCACGAAAGCTAAAACAAAATTAACTTCTTCATATGAACTGTAGCCCAGTTCAGTTCCGGTTTGATTGAGTTTCTGGGCTAAATTCTGTATGTAGGAGTCTTGGGTTGTGGTGAAAAAGCCAAAATCTTCAGGTCCAAGCTGTGCCCTGGTTGGTTGTGGCAATGCTTTGTAGGCGGCGTATAACTGTACTGGGATGCTTAAGTTCCATACCCAATGGTTTCCTCCGTAGTCCCACGTGAACTCCCTGGTGTAATAGGCAGTTTGATCTTGGCTTTGAGCAGAAACCATTTGGGACGAACTGATTACGGGTAAAAAAATGATGCATGCTAACGTAAACATGACTAATAGTTTTATTGGTTTACGGTTTAGCAGTGTTCTGCTCATGGTGACATCTTCGATGCCCATAAATGTAATGTTCAATCGTTTAAGACTTCTCCCAAATCACTATTCAACGGTGAGCTGTTGGACGAAACCAAGTTGCCAAGCTATAAACACCCAACGCCAAAACACCAACTAACGCCAACAACGCAAACAAAGAAAAAGCCTGCAACAACAATAAAACCCGCACCAAAGCCGGAATCACAAGCAGCAAACAATAAACAAAACCGACAAGCCCAATCCTGTTCCCAACACTTTCTTTCTTCACATACTTTTCAAGAAAGCCCCTGAAAGCCTGCCAAACCCTTTCGTGCAAGTTTTGCAGTTATAACAGCTACTGCAGCCAAGCCGGCGCAAAATGACATAGACCATGAAGGCTTCAAAGATTAGGTAAAGCCAATCTAAAGTTTGATTGTACAAAACCACCGCGAAAGACTCTAGAAAAATCCATGTGACCAGTCCGAGGTTGCCCATGATGAGCAGGCGGCGTGTAAATTCGAGTTTTCTTCTGTCAAGGCATGGGCTCCTTTGCTGCTTTGTCGTTTTGTTGTTTATAGGTTGTTTGTTTTGAAAAGTGTTTTTGTTGGTTTTGCTTGTTAAAGCAGAGTATCAACTGGAAAGCGATGCCGCAAGAAGTTAATTCAGGAGAAACATCTTATTTTTGTTTGATTATTCCGTAGCTCTGTTTTTTCCAGGCGTCTCTGAACTTATTATAGTAATCTATCGGTTGAAAAACAGGCGCATAAATGACTTCCCATTCCAATCCGCATTTGCAGGCAGCGAATACTTTCTTGTTTTTTTGATCCATCAAAATTTGAAGCAGTTCTTTGTGACACTTAGGGCAATAGTATGGTCCATTAACCATCTGTTTAGCGTCTTTAGTTAAGATTTTTATGCGGCTACTTGGAACCTTACGAGTTTCCTTTCCCAAACCCATCTCTTCTAATCAATCCAAACAATAATCGTTCCCCCAGTCAGATATACTATTCCATTTGAAAATCAAGAATTTACGGTCAACATCTTTCACAGCTTAAGTCCAAAGGCGAGTAGGATGCGGACTACTCTCGCATAAAGTACCCAGCCCAAAAAACGCCTCGGAGAAGCATGTAATCGGATTGCGGGTGCCTTTTGGCTTCCATTTTTACAGTGGAATTTTGTTGTAAATATTAAACCCCTCCCTTTCTATATGTGATTTCTGTGTCCAAAAAAAAGATCGTGAGCGGGTTTGGGTATTGAAGCCCTCAGTACTTAATTAGGTAGAATGAATTTTAGACTTTTTCTTAAGGACCAAAGTGTAAGTGGGAGAGGGGACAGGTCATGAACTTTGCATTTTAGAAAGAACAGAAATAAGGACAATTTCACAGATTCTACCTTATTTATAAAAAGAACTCATTAGTAACCTTAAACCTCTGCTTACAACTATTACAGATATACAACTGTATGCGAAATGTCTTTGTCTCAATCTTCTTCAGAGGTTCAGACCTATCTTTTCCACAATAAGGACACTTTACCAATAAGTAACACCAACAAAAACAATTAGGTATCAAAAGCCTGATTTGAAATATAAGCTATTGCCAATAGGCTAATTCAAGTCTCTTGTCTTTCTACAAACTTATTTTGCTAATGTTTTTTAAGCTGTATTTATTAAACTACCTCTGGGGAACCTATTGGACAGGTTTCAAGCAATCAATCTTTTGAAAGAAATTTATGACCAAATCCCCGAGCTATCTCCTCAAACGGTTGATTTAGTAGAATCAGAATCCAATTACACATTAAGGTTTAAGGGGTTATATGGTGATTTCAAAACAAAGATTATAGAATTTGTTAGTGAGCAAGGCTTAGCTTTCCAAGAGCTAGAAAATGAATTGCTGATTAAAGAAAAATAACTAGAAACTAATTGCAGTCAAAAGTTTCTTGACTAAGATTGTGGAAACTTGCCTTTCTTATATGCAATCACAGTCATAATAGTGCTAAAAGCTGTTGCTCCTATGAGTGCTATCCATAAGTAAATTTCAGCTGAAGAGAAGTCAACAGTAACAACTAGAATACCTGCTATAATGCCTGTAACAATACCGACAACAATCAAGCCAATTCCAGTTTTAAGAGAAGTATTATGCAACATGGCTTAGTCAACACAATCAACTTTGCTTGTTAGCACTTAAAAGTTTAAGCCATAAATTGCTTTATGCACCAGAGGCAAATTTTAAAAAGAGAACCAAACAGCAGAGGCTTGTGAGTGATGTGAGCGGTCTCTAATTTGATTTGCTTAAGGAAGATTGTGGAACAAAGCAAGTTAGCTGTTCTAGGATTTAGCTATTTTTTCGCTGATGATAAGTTTTTAATCTACACCACATAAATAGCTTAACAATGGAATAGAGTAGAAAAGGGAATGAAGCTTTATCTTAAAATTTTAATCGGAATATTAATCGGGATTGTTCTGTTACACGCATTTCTAATAATTATGGGCGGTATAGGTTCATTACAATCCATTCAAAACCAAAATGCAAATAATAGCCCTAAAGCAACCACAAAGACGCGTCCAACAGTAACATCTCAACCGGCATTAACGTCAAGCCACAGCATAATAATATCTTATAGCATAGCAACTGAGCCGTATTACACGTGGATTGGGAAAAGTGGTGATAATTATTACCAACAAGCCGAGTCTGGAAAAGTGTTTCTTGAAGTGAATATGACAATTACAAACAACGGTTACGATAGCTTCAATATCAATCCATTTTACTTCTCTGCAGCCACAAACAATGTAAAATACAGTTATGATAGTGGCACTTTCTCCCTGCATAAATGGGATACTTTCTATATCCTCAATGGGGAAACGTTTGTTGGCACGATACTATTTCAGGTTCCTGCCTCTTCCAGTTCATTCACTTTAGGGTATGACCAGTCTTCAAACTTTAATATCGTTTGGACTCAAACATAATCACACCCCTAAGAAAAGGAATTGGCTCAAAGAAGAATATTGGTGAATTCAAAAACAGAGTATTGGAAACTAACAGAAAGCTAGAAACTTTGCTTATTTGTTAGCATATAACTTGGATTGTTTATTCCTATAGAGAAGAGTTAAGGCTACTATAGCTGAGACAAGCATTGCTACTATGACTGCTAGAAGAATCAAGTTCTGACCTTCCAGTTGGATGCCAGTTTCAGCAT
Organism: Candidatus Bathyarchaeota archaeon; assembly: GCA_963725715.1. GTDB lineage: Archaea > Thermoproteota > Bathyarchaeia > Bathyarchaeales > Bathycorpusculaceae > Bathycorpusculum. Next base: position 172,014 of record CAVRZF010000006.1, on the reverse strand, counting down.
TTTGAGCATTTATGTTTATGGTAAAGCCAATACCTTGTCCAGTTGCAATTCCAATTGGAGTATATTTATCAATGCAATCAGCAAAAACCATGATCTTATGTGGGCCTTCCGTTAAGTTGGCTAGTGTTGTATTCCCTTTGATGGGGATAGGTCCATGGTAATTTGAGGAATCATAATCAAGTAAATATCTAGCATTCTCGTAATCTTTGTTTATTGAGAAAATTACCTCTACTTGATTTTTGTATGTTGTGTTTTTTGGAGAAATAAGAGTTAATTTTGGTCCTCTGTAGTTTGAATCTACTGTAAATGTTAACTCATTTGTTACTAGTTTTCCATCAGAAGAGTATGCCCTTAGTGTATGATTACCTTCACTCAAGTTGTAGAGTGTGGAGCTGACAGTTAAAGACACTATGGGTTCGCCTCGATAAGTTTTTGCCCATTCTTCTTCTTTTAGATTGATCAATGTAATGTTCTCTTTAGAATCTAAGCTGTATGAAATATTGTCAACTTGTGGAGAGTAAACCCCTGGAACATTAGTTTTTGCTAGTAAAACTCCAATCTTCAAAGGAATGGAAGCATTTGAGTAACAACAACCCTGCCAAGAGTTAGGTTCTAAAATAGCTATATAGCTGGATAAGGATTAGCTGGATTAGCCTTTGCTAGAGATTGCAGTTCCAACATTGCACTAAATAGAAGAATGGAAATTACTGCCAATACAAAGGTTCTCTTCATCTTACTAACAAGCTAGTACAAATTTATTTAATCCGCTCTAAAGGATTTGTTTTTCTATCAGGCTTTCTGGAAAAATAGGTATGAGTTGGACCAGTTACATTCTCTGAATAATGCAAGTCTCTATGGAATTTGAACCTACTACAGACTCTGTTAAAACTCAGAGCTAAGTCATAAGAATATCTGGCCTCAAAGCTATTGCCTGAAATCCTTCTTCATTTGTTTCTGCTTTTCTACTCCTTCATCAAACTTATTAGTGTTCCAACTCCAAGAATGTTGATAGCCCTTCTCATGTTGTAAGCCAGCATTGTAAATCCAACTCACCCTTAACCTTCCTAAGGCCCTTCAAAAGCACATAACCCTGATTGAAAGCCCTCTTCATCGTTCCAAACAGGTGCTCAACTATTTCACGCCTCAAACTCAACTTCTCCTTTCCCTCAGAACTGCTCACCCTTACCCTCAACCTGTCCACAGTGTCCTGATACTCAAGCCTAAATATACGCCTCCCACGCCTGTTCACAGTACACCTACATCTGAAAACACAAGACACACAGAGTTTCGTCCCATAAAGGCCACCCCAACACCCCTCCTTTCCCCGATAACTATGCCTCAAAAGCCCCAACTCAGCTCCGCCAGGACAAACATAAACATCTCGTTTAGAATCATAGACAAACTTGTCAAAGCAAAACTCAGGCTCGGGCACGCCAGTATTCTTCGTCGGGTTAAACGATGGTATAAGCATGAAAACTGTAATTCCATCGTTCTCACAGTCCCTTATGTCACTCGCAACATAGAATCCCTTGTCGCTTAGAACGTCCAACTTGTCAACACCAAGAGTCTTCTTCGCCATCTCAGCGTCGTTAAAGAGTTGATGATGGTCTGTTGAGATATTTATTACGTCATAATCAACGATAAGATGCTGCTTTGCATCAACTGACGTTTGAATGTTATAGCCAACTTCGAGACGTTGACTATTAACTCGCATCAAACGGTTATCTGGATCGACAAGCGAAACCTCGCGCTGGCCAGTAGCTTTCATCCGATCTGAAATTTGCTCATGCTTCTGTTAGAGTTAGGATTTCAAAGTTTAGAGCGTTCTTTATGCGGGTGAGGGCTAAGAAGGGGAATAAAACTGCTTATGTGGCTGTTGCTAGGAAGATGCTGACTGTTATTTGGCATTTGCTGGTGAATGGTGAGAAGTATGTTGAGGAGAGCTTTGAGAAATCTTCGATGATTAGAAAGCGGGTTTACGGTGGTCACGTTCCTTTGGAGGAGTTGGCTGAGGTTTTGAGAAGTGCGGGTTATGTCGTTAGCGGTCCGAATGGTTAGTTGGCGGAAAAGGTTTTTCATAGAAAAAGAAAGAAGGGTTTAATTGTTTATTGTCTGATTCTTCTTCGAAGAGTCAAATAACTTCCTACCAAAATTGCTGTAATTACGCCAATGGTTACAAGAATGTATTGAAGTATGTTTGTCGTTCCACTAACCGCTTGAGAAGTTGACATTGCAGCCCCTCCAAGATGGCCATAGTCTTGGCAATATGCTATCTCTTTGGTGTCTGCCCATACACCAACTTCGACGCCAATTGTATTTCCGATCGGTTTATTAAAATAGAATATGAAGTGCCATAGTGGGTAAAGAATTAGAGGATCTCTGTCAATCTTAGTTGGGTAAATATTGTCTTGTACGGGTGGCAGACTACCGAGCAATGCTTTTCCCGGTACCATCTGAAGGTCGGCTTTATATTTCATGTTAGACCAGTCAGGTTTGATTGGAACAGGAATCATTGTCCCTCCTTCGAACGATGTAAAAGTTACATTATGGTTATTCTGTACTTCATCAAAGGCAAAGGGCTCTGCGTCTTCCACAGGAAGTATGGCACCGCTGTTTACCGAATATAGGTTCCATGTATCTGTAAGCCAGCTAATATGCCCATCTTCGAATTTCAAGACTATTTTCTTTGCAGTCGCATTATAGTCAGGTTGAGCATAAGTCCATTCAATGTTTGTGAAATTAGTTGATTGCCGCACTCTCAGATTCGTGCTTCCTACTGATATACTGGTTGATGTTGCCATTGAATTAAGACTTCCAATGGTCGCAACTAGTTGCTGGATATAGGTAGTGTCAGCTCCGTAAAATTGCGCGGTGAATCTCTCATAATTTTGCATAAAATTTCTAGTTGATTCCGCTAAGTCAATAGGTTGTGGTTGATTGAAAATTACTGATCCTTGTACCGCATACATGCTACAGGCACTAATGTTGCCGTTATCTATTATACACCATGCATTTACTGTACTTTGTCCTGAATTAAATGTATAACTAATGGTTTCTTCTCTTACGACCCCACCAAACTTTTCTGGATAATTAACTCCATAGCCACTTTTTGAGATATTGTATTGTGAGAGATCGACACATAGGACGTCGGTCAGGAAGGCTTTGTAAGTATTCTTTGAAATCTGTTCACTTGAAGTCTCCTGCGACTGGCATGGTAAAGCTAAGTCAGCGAAGATAAAAAATAGTAAAATCGTTAATGCAATAACTTTTAATTTTGAATTCATTTTATATCCCTTGAATATTTATTATGGGTAAAGCGAATTACCTAACACCTGCATTTTTGACCAAAGCCCCCAATCATTTTCATACCCGTAGTAATAAGGCGAGTTTCCGAAGCTGTCTTCGTATATAGTGTATGATGCAAAATCCAAAGCGTCACGAGCATTATGAATGTAATTATCAATTGCTCCCATACTGTATGCATAGTAATAATACGGCATATTGATGTTATGTACCCAAGAATATGGCGCATCCGTATCTAGATAGGGCGATGCGTTCTGCCATCCAATATAGCAGCAATTGTCATATATACCTGGGCTACCGTATCCTTCCTTAGCCATAGTTAGGGTATGTGCCCAAGCAAGAGGCATTCCGATTTTCTGTTCGTTTGCGTACGGACCAATCCAACCGTATGCATCCATAGAGTTGTATGCTGAAGAAGGCCAAGAAGGTGAGCAAGGTGCAGTAGCCTGACTGTCATAGTAGAGGCCAGCGCAAGAGCATGTCCAATCAAACATATTACGCACAACACTTGTAGAACCTGTCTGATCATATACTTCAAAGTCCGTAATACAATATGCCTGTGCATATGTCGTTGGAATAGCATTTTCACCTTTAAAGAACACAAAATGATAGTCGCCAGGATTTAGGGTATAGTGATTAAAATCACCAACCCACAAAATGTATGTCCCCATTTGATTACTTTGCACGTATTGAAGGCAATAGTTCACCCACTCTTGTGAAGTAAAATAGTCATAATTATTGCCGCTGACATCAAACCAGTAAGAGGGAATAATATTGTAAGCCACTTCGTTACAAACCCAAAATTCAGTATCGTATTCTGTTGCTGGTGCATCACCCTCAGGATTCAGACCTCCCCAAGCAAGAAATGCACTGCCAGCTTTAACTTGCCCAATAGTAATAAAAATAGGCAGTAGAATTGCTGAGAATAGCAGCAAAAGTAGCATTTTTCTAATAAATTTCTTCACTTTATTAGCAACCTGCATTTTTTTCGCTTATTTGTTCTCTTTATCCAATCTTGGGACCAGACGGTGACACGCCTCTGGAGTTTTCGCTCCAGCAAAGAGGTCGACACTTAAACTAGTGGTGGTTCCTCAATTTTGTTATTGTTCGACTTTGATATTTAACATTTATGTTCATATTCAGATTCCGAACATGATTATCAAATTTGTTACAATTATTTCTCTATAAGATTTATTTACGACATATAAATTTTAATTTTTTTTGATATAACACCTTTTGCTCAATATTCTGAATTTTATTTTCATGACTGTAAAAAACTAATATACATTAATTTGTAAAAAATTAAGATCTTTCTCCTTTGTTTTTCTAGAATTGAGACAAGTTAAACCATTTGGCTTATCGATAGTATGGTAAATACACATCTTGTTGCAAATCAAGCGCTGACACTTTTTGTCCTCATTGATAACCAACAGAATGAAAACACTACCAAACGAAAAAGGCATGCGTGCCAAAGAAATACCTATTTTTCTTTAAGAGGAAAAAAATTAATGTTGACTAGTTTCGGAGATGTTTTGTGTAATTACCGTTAGCATAATAATATCGATGGCGGCGCCAGAATACCCAGTTTCAGATGAAACAAGAAAATTGCTCAACGGATAATTTGGATTAGTTTAATATTTTTTGGAAAACCTTTTATCACAGATATAGAATACGGCTAAAATGGTGCTTATGAAAACTATAATATCAGCACTATTGATCATTTTGTTACTTTTGGCATACTATATAGTTGGAGAGCCTCTTTCTGTGGATGTGTCGGCAAATACAATGCCTTGGCACCCGCCTGAACTCGGCATATTGTCGCCTTTACAAAACGAAACCTACAACTCCAACGTTCCTTTAACCGTTAATATTACAACGTACGGTAATGGCATAGTGCCTGAAGACCTACTTCAGCTTCGTTACACTTTGGATGAAAAACCCGATGTTATAATGCCATTAATACTCCCATATGTGCTTGAGGCCAATACACCTTTTTTTATGAGCGACGAACTGATGGGGCTAAACAATGGTCAACATATTTTGCGGGTCCATGGAGCAACGGATTGGGGCCACAATTTCAGCTCAACCGTTACGTTTACGGTAAACGCCACCAACCCAAATATTAACTACAAAATGCCCCTGATATCAATTATAAATCCAGAAAACGAAACATACATCGCTGACCGATTTAGTGGTATTACGCTTAATTTCTCATTAAGCGAACAATTTTTATGGGCAAGATATAGTGTCAACAATGATGCAAACCGAACCACACTCTCGAATATAGAGGAAATTTTCTCTGGAGCACTAAAAGAAGGTTCCAACAACATAACTGTATATGCAGTTGACGCTAACGGTGAAGTTGGATCTGACACTGTGAGCTTTTCTATGGTTTTTTCCTCCCGCCGCGACCCTACGCCATCACCTATTACGCCAGTTGTCGGCGTTACCTCACCTCAAAGCAGATTGTACAATCAAAACAAAATTCCTCTTAACCTTGTGATTAATAATCCCATTCCTTTAGGGGGTGCGTGGGCTATTTACCCAAATGTGACATGGATTGGCTTTAGCTTAGATGGACAAAGTAATCAAACGATTCATGCAAACACAACCTTAACAGGGCTAACTAATGGAATACATAACGTTTCAGCCTACGCTAAGGACATTTACGGAAACGAGGGTGCTTCACAAACAATCATTTTCTCGACAGAAACAATCTCCACTAAGACCCTTCCAACGCCAATTATAGTTGCTTTCATAGGAGTAACGGTTGTTTTGATAGTTTGTTTCATGACCTACTTTGTCCGACTAAGAAAGTTTAATTGAGTGAGTTAAATTTCGATTTCTCTATTTCTCTTCATGATTCAACCCCTAAACTGATGAGTGCCCAGTGCCAGCTCCTTTTTTCCGCAATAGGATAGGCGAATTATCCCAGAGCACATTAATCGCTGACTTAAATGAAGACTTAACTAGATGGGAAAAACTCCTCAAGCAATCAAGGGCATGTTTGGGTTATAACTCCTCAAGCTATGGGCACCTTAGTCGAGTTATGGTTTGATAAACTGCTTGAAGGAGTTAAGCTCAAATCAATTTTCAGCGACAATATCCGGGAAGCTAAAGTTAATTTTCCATATGGAAAAACGTTGATAGAAAAACCTTGCGGGTTGTCCCAGTTATCTTGATTATTTCTGAGAAGGAAGGGGCTGTTCTTTTGCACGGCTTGACGGAAACGTCGACTTTCCAGCATTTTTGGAAGTGACCCAACATTTCTTAGATGGATAAATGACCTATATCTCAACTACTGGGAAAAAGCTAAGATATGGTATTCAAACCCATGAAAAACTACTAACAGCGAACACCTAGCCTCTAGTAACTGAGGTTATGTTAAAGATTTTGCTGAGCTTAAAATGTACGATGGCAAAATCTATGTTGTTGGTAGACAAGCTTTGGATTCCTTGGTTAAGAAACTACCTGTTAATGGACAAAATATCGGTAGACTTACAATCCCTGAAAGGGGAGTGTTAGATACTCTTCACGATTCAGGAGAAATTGCACTCTTTGGGGAAGAATGGCGTATATCCAGTTAAGGCTAAACTTCTTATTTTTTAATAATGCTCCCATCAATCAATCTTGACCAAGGTTAGTCAAAGTCTGAGACTGCGGGAAAAGTCAGTTTTAATCTTGAAAATTGCTTCATAGTTGCTACCGCTTGACCAGCATTGATTTTTGCAAGCAAATCAGCAATTCTTTAAAAGCAATTGACTTTTCACACGGTCTCGTTTCTTGACCAATTTGTGATTCATGCCCTTGCATTTTATATTAAAATTTGCCTAACCCAGCCTCTTCCGCTTTATTGGGTAGATTCTTAACATTGAGCAAGTCCTAAGCTGAAAAGTCTAATATCCATGTTCAATGGTTGATTTTGAGTGAAAAGAAAGTTTCTTCATTCCATGGTTAGTGCTACCTAAGGATACCATTCAAGAAAGAAAAATCACATATTTCTAGGAAAGGGAACATACAAGGGCAAGTATAGCTTCTGGTCAGTTTTCTCTGTTTATAGAATATGTGACTTAAACAATGTCTAGGTCATATTGCATATTTGTGCATCTGTATTTGAAATTCATAATACTAATAGAGCAGTTTTTAGAAATAGTTTTGGGATAAGAATGACTCAAATAGAACAATTAACTAAGGACAAATCTGAGGAAATTACTAAGTGGGCAAACAATTACTTTCAAAAGAATAAGGAAATTTTACAGTTTTACAATATTAACAGTCCAGAACAACTTGTTGAAAAACTTAGTAAGCCAAGAATAGCTGAATCTGAAATCTACTAAGGCTCGAAAACTATTTCTTGATGGTTACTAGCTATACTTTCAATTTGATAAATAATGGTTCATTTTATGATTTGGTTCCATAATGCGTATTATTCTTAGTTATTTCTCTCATGGGAAACTGATGTCTAATGGTTAAATGTCATAGTTGTGGCAAAGAAGTTGAAGAACCATTAAAGATGTTGACGAATGATTCTTTTGCTGTTGAAGAATATAGATGTCACAATTGTTATCATGAATTCAAAGTTGTCAGTAACATTTTGAAGAATATTTTGTCATACAACTCTCCAACCTGGTTCTTTAGAGGATGATTTGCTTATATAGTGCAAATAGCAGCATGAAGCCCAAGTATTACAACTAAAAATAGTCTATCCCCATCTGAGTACAAAGGTTTTAGCTTTTTCTCTAAGATGCGGTCTTGAACTTTCAAGATATTTTTTGACAAAATCCAGTACTTCAACCTTTAATTTCTTGTCAAGTAAATTAAACAATTGGTCAAAGGTATCAATAGACTGCTGAGCTATAACTCTCTTGCATTCCTCAGTCAAATGAGGTGTTAGAGCAATATTTTCAATTTTAAGTAGTTCTCTTGCTATTCTATTAGCCAAGTATGGTTTAGCTAATCCAATCTTAGATGAGAAACCTACCAAATTGGCAACTGTAACCATATATCCATCATTCATTAGACTAAAGTACCTATCAAAATTATCATCAAACACATTATTGATATCAACAGTAGCCAAGTTAGCTATTATTGAGAGCCCATTCCACTTAAGAATTCTAAAATCATTATTCAAAAGATTGAAAAACTCATGAACGTAAGCATAAAGATTCTCAGGGTAATGCTCGCTTAAATCCACAAGAACCCTTGCACAAGTGTATCTGATTGCGGGTTTACTCGAAGCTAAACCTTCTAAGAGAAGAGGAACCAAAGCGAAATCTTGTTCAACAATCTTAAACAATGATTCTTTTGTTAAGTTCTTATCAGCTATTTGGTCTAACAATAGCATCTACCTAGAAACATTACTTTTCATACATATGTGAAAAAGCACTGACTATTTTAACCTATCAATCCCCTTTTCCTAAAGAACTTGTTTTAACAGTCTTTATATCTGAAGTTGACCAGTCTGGGCACAAAATTAAAGGATTGGCCAAGAATGAGAATAATTTGTGAAGTTTGTAACAGGAAGGTTATCTCCAATAGTTAGGCAGCAATTATTTAGAGTTAGGCATTATGTAGGAAAAAGTATCAACGGCAAAGGTAAGTTCTTCTATCATCAGCAGGCAAAGGAATGGGTCCAGAGTCAACAAGCAGTAAATCCTCTTCTAATGACCTATTGAACAATGCTGATGGTCAGACTAAGATTTGAATGTTCAAAAACAGTACTCAAGATGATTGCAATAACCTTAAATTAAGCATAGATAATGAAAATACACACAAAATTGTATGCGGTCGTCGTCTAGTCTGGTTTAGGACATTAGCCTTCCAAGCTAATGATCCCGGGTTCAAATCCCGGCGACCGCACCAACAATTCCTCAAGAGCTGTCTATATCCATTTGGTTTTAACTCCCAATGTCTTAAAATGCAAATCATCCGTAATTACGTATTCTGCAGCGCCATTTTTTACATAAGAAGCAATTAAAGCGTCCGCGATGGGTACGTTCGCATGTGAAAGAAGAAGGCTTCCCGCAGTAAGGGCGATTTTTTCATCTAACGGTAATATTTTTAATCCCTTCTCCTTGAGCACATTTATTCTTGTTATAGCGGCGTCCTCACCAATTCTTGTTCCAGCATATTTTATAAATTCAGTTAGAACAATCGAGGGAGCAAATAGTTGTCTTGCGATTTCTTTTTCAATGAAACCCCCAATCTTTGCACCGAGAATTTCCGTTGGCGGGAACTCTAGAGTAAGAAGCAGACGTGTGTCAGCAATGCTTGTCAACGCCAGTTGCTCCGGCCTTGGTCAAGTTCATAGATGATTTTTTTGTATTCTTCTTCTCCCACCGCTTTACCCGCTTTCAATCTAGGCGTGGGCTTCAGCGTGATTATGCCTTCTTCTTCTTTAATTTCTAAAACTGCGCCCTCTTCGATACCAAGTTTTGACCGTAGCTGTAATGGGATGGTGACTTGTCCTTTCCGTTTTACTCTAACATGGGACAACTTCTGCATAGTTATACTTAGAAACAGTCATACCTAAAAATGTTTTTGATGAAATTGGTTGAAACAAGTATGTCTTCCAATTTATTCAATACGAGTTGCCTTTCTCGCTTATTTTGGTTCAGAGAATTAGCCCTTCCAAGCTAATGATCCCGGGTTCAAATCCCGGCGACCGCACAAATTATCTTTTCAAAATAATGGATACTGCGAAATATAAAAAAAGGGGGGGCTGTGTGTCCTTGGTTTTGTTTATTCTTTTAAGATTTGGCGTTTTGCTTGTTCAAGTCCAACAGTTGCAATGTTTTCTGCAGTTATGCCTTTTTCAACTATGACGTCGCCGGATTTTAGCTGGGTTACAAAGGTCCAGTCTTGTGCTAGATGTTTGCCAACTTCTGCTTCCTTGATGATTTTTTGAGAGACAGCTACGTGTATTCTTGGTCCAATGTACTTATTCCAAATGTACCATTGCAAAGAACCAGGGGTGTATGGATTGCTTGGCCAACCTGCTTCTGACATAATATTTCACTAAAAAAAGTTGAATATCGAATCTTAATAAACATGCTTATACGGCGCTTAACGGAAAAACTGTTCTATAAGTGTTCAGTTCCAGTTTCTGCGCCATAAACAAGAGGCTAACTAAGCAAGAGTTCAAGAGATATAGTCCTTTTGAGCGGATAACGTTATAAAACCGATTCTACAACATGATGTTTCTCGGTGAACTTGGCATGCGTAGAGGCTTTCTGTTGACTGCCGTTCTACTAATTATTGCTTGGTTACTGATGCTTAGCTACCAAATTTTCACCAAAACAGCCTTAACCACAATCGCGTCGGGGTTAGGCGCTTACAGTTCAGCATTTGGTTCATCATTAAGCACAAACATTAACGTAGCTGCCTTCGTCTGTTCATTTGCTTGGATGTTTGTATTATCATCAGTAATTTCAAGCCTTCTCTTTGGGCAGCAAAAGAGGATCTTTCATCCAATTCCTAATAGGCCTCATTTTAACGGTGACAGCCTCAGCAATATTCGAAGCTTTTGAGACAATAGGTTTTGCCCTATCCAATCCGAACACCCTGCTCTCAAACCCTTTTGCTAAGGTTCTAAGCAATGGTATCCCTGCACTCCTGTATCTCTCCTTACCTTTCATCTTCATGATAATTGTAGATTTGCGCGCAATTACTAAACGATACAAAAAATAGGCGGTTTTCCTTGTTCACCTGTTTTAAGCGAAAAGGTGAAAAGCAACAGTGACTAGTAAACCAAAATAAAGGAGACCGAAAGCATGAGTGAACAACCAAACATAGCAACTATCCAGTTAAACGGGGATAAACAAAACTTCATTATCGATAAGAAAGATTTCAAAACAGGTAGCAGAGGATATTACGGAACTGGCAAGATGGTGGCTGCGGGCAAAAAATACCAGATAAGCATACAAGTTGTAGAAATCGGCTCAAAGCCAAAAGAAGAAAAGAAAAAGTAACAACTTTTTTTTAATTTTATTTTTGTTTAAGGCAAGATTGATGCGTTTATTATCAAAACATCTTTGATTGGTTTGTCTCTACTGTTCGTTGCTACTCTAGCGATTGAATCAACTACATCCATTCCGGATATTACTTTGCCGAATGCTGGATGCTTGGAGTCTAAGAAATTGTTGTTTACTAAATTGATGAAGAATTGGCTGCTGCCCGTGTTAGGTCCGGCATTCGCCATAGCTATGGTGCCTCTGTCATTGCGGTTGTTGGTTGTGAATTCATCTTTGATGTCGGGTATTGATGGGTCACCGTATCCGGTTCCTGTTGGGTCACCGCCCTGAATCATGAATCCCTCGATGACTCGATGGAATATTGTATTATTGTAAGTTCCTTTTTGAACCAGATTCATAAAATTGCCAGTGGTTATTGGCATATCATTTCTTAATTCGATTGTTATGTTGCCCATATTTGTTTGGACTAGAACTTTTGTTGACATTGGGGTACCTTCTTTGTTGAGGTGAATGTTGAGAATGTTATTATGCTTATTGCCCGCCCAGTAAATTCCGAATTTCTGGCAAATTTTTTTTTAAAAAATATTTAGGAAATAATGGTTGCACTAATTATGGTTACTGGGTTGACTGGAACACTCATTTCGCCTGTTAAAGGATTAGCAGTTACTGGCCCATTAGCAATTTTGTCTACAACGCTTTGTCCTTCGATTACTTTTCCGAATACTGTGTAAGTGGAGTCGAAAGTGGGATTGTTGGGATTGTTGCCGTTGTCATCTTTGTTTATGAAGAATTCGCTTGTTGCAGAGTTAGGCTGGATGGTTTTTGCCATCGCTATTGTGTAAGGTAAATTGCGGTTGTCATTGCCTATCTCGTCTGATATAGCTGGAATAGTTCGGTTGATTGCGCCGCCTTGAATCATGAAATAAGATATTACGCGGTGGAATGTCGAATTACTATACCATCCGTTCTCAACAATGTTGATAAAGTTGGCAGTTGTGATTGGTTTATCATCCCGTAATTGTAAAGTTATATTTCCCTCTGTGGTTTGCAGCTGAACTTTTGTTGAAGTATCGGAATACGCGCTAGTTGGTTTCGGTTTATTAGCAAACTCCGAAATGATTGCAAAAGCCACAGCGACAATTACAATCAAGGCAATTACACCTATTATAAGCGATAATTTGTTACTTGACTTCTTCTTAGTTACCCTGCGGTTTTTACTAGGCGCCATATCCTTGACAACTACTTGTTCTTCATATAAGATTTTCTGATTTTTACTGCATCAAAAGATTTGGTTGTTGTGAACAGTTTATACTCTATTCGGTCGGTTGCCAAGTTTTTCGCTTAATTTGAAAAAAACCCTCAATCGTGAAAACTGTCAATGCAACTCCTGTTATCAGCATCAAAAGCACAAAGAAGGCTTTGAACTCAAAGTTCTCATAAGGCAAATGCGCAACAAGAACGTACAATTCAACAAGTAAAATAGCAAGGAAAAGTAGTGAGTAACCCCACATTTTAGGGGTCAAGCGGCGACCCACCCACACGTAACCAGCAACGTGTGCTCTGTTTTTTATTGCGTATTCGCCGAACTCATTTTTCTGCAAGTACCCTAGGTCTTCAAGCTTTTGCAGATGCCTGTATGCCACGCTTGGGCTGCTTAGGTTCACGGCTTTCATGACGTCTCTGGGACCTATAGGTTTACGTTTTCTTACAACATGCAAATACACGCTTAGAGTAATTCCGTCCAATTGCTCTTTGTTGCCCTTCGCCATGATCAAGTCCCTCACATGCAAAGATTTGTGTGTAATTTAGAGGTATTAGTCTTACTCAATCAGCGGTTTGCCAAAGCTTGCTAAGAAAAAGCATGCGTTTTTGATTTTGAAGTTATGTTCAGACGGAGCTAAAACGATTTCTTGATGGATAATATGGAACAAACGTTAGGTTTTAGGAAAGTCTTATAAAACCAAGTCTCTAAATTGTGAGCAGTAAATCTAGGAGTTAATAAAAAAATGTCTAAACCAAATGAGTACTCGTGGATGACTAAAGATAAACTAATGACTTATACCTTCTTTGCACTATTAGCAATCGCAATTGTCACTATTGTTCTATGGTCACAAGTAACGCCATTCGATGTTACCCAAAACAACGCTGAGTTTATGAACTTAGGCTTAACAGCTGCTCTTAACTGTATCATCGCGGTTGGCATAGCCGTTGGAGTTGACGCTTTACTCTACAAAACAGTCTCTGACAGTCCATTGAACACCATGTCCGCTGCAGTCTTCGGCATGATTGTCGCACTCTCATATTCACTGGGCGTACCAGTTGTCGGCTCGGTTGAAGGATCAATTTTGCCCTTAGCTGCCCCACAATGTTTCATGTTTGTCGCGCTAATTTCTCTCATCGGCATGGTTCTATTCAAGAAACTTCAGGGCTTAGCAGGAAGAAAATTCGTTAACCCCGCTGCCGCAGCCAAACTTGTAATTCTATTGCCTTTCCTATACACAGTCTTAATTCCTAAAGACCACCCAAGCAACATCCCATCACTTGCAACACAGCTAAGCTACACCCCCACTGGATTATCATTCGGTGACTGGATGCAATCATGCTTCACCAACCCAGACCTAATTCGTTCCGGCACAATGCCTGCTGTCAATCCAACTGCTATTTTTCAGACGCTTTTCCTTGACAAGTTCCACGGTTGGACAGGTGGCGCATCGGCGCTTGCCGTCATAATCGCTGGTCTTGCACTCTTCATCATTGCCCGCAGATACATCAAATGGAGAATCACAGCAGCTTATCTTGGCGCAACAGTTGTTATGTCTTTGATCATGTTCGCCATTTATGGTGGAGACCCAGCGTTAAGACTAATGTTTGAACTCTTCATTGGCAGTTCAATCTTCTTAGCGTTCTTCATGGCAACTGACCCAGCGACTACACCGTTAACGCATGTTGGACAGATAATATTCGGCACAGGCGTGGCGGTAATAACGGTGCTTCTGCAGACTTACGCTAGCTTCTTCGGCGGCTCTATCGTTGCACTGCTAATAATGAACCTGACATCGCCGTTCCTTGACAAAGTTGGCAAACGAAAACCAATCGAAGGCGGAGAAGAACCCAAACTACCGAAAGCAATGACATTCAAAAAAGTAAAAACAACACCATGCATCAGATGCGGCGCCTGCATGACCGTATGTTGCAACAGACTTAGCCCAATCCTGATTAAGCAAGCACGCGACAAGCAAGACATCAAAGAACTCATGAAACTTGACGCAGACTTCTGCGCTGGATGCGGACACTGCAACTATGTTTGTCCAGCAAGAATCGACCTAAAGAGCACCGTTCTCAACTATCCAATGACCTCTGAAGACGAGCAATCAATAGAGCAAAACTACCTTACTGGTACATCTGAAGAAAACATCGGCGTCTACTCAGAAATGTTTTCAGCCAAGAGCACTTACTCAGGACAAGACGGTGGTATTGCAACAGCACTACTGGTTTCAGGTATGCAGAAAGGCATGTTTGACGCAGCCATCGTGGTCCGCAGGTCAAAAGGCTACAAAGCTGAAGCATTCGTCGCCGAATCCGTTGATGACATCGTTAAAGCAAGCGGAACAAAATACATGCGTGTCAGAATAATGTCAAAGCTCGGCGAACTCGTAGCTAAAGGCAAACGAAAGATAGCTATCGTTGGAACCCCATGCGAAATCCGCGCTGCAAGAAGAATACAGCAACAACTCGTCATAGACTGCCCAGACTTAGAGTTAACCATGATAGGCTTGTTCTGCTTCGAAGACTTCAGCTATCCAATATTGAAAACTGAAGTGCAAAGACTACTAAACGTCGACTTAGACAAGGCAGAAAGGACACAAATCAAGAAAGGCAAATTCCTCGTCTACATCGAAGGCAAAGAATACTCAGTTGCAGTCAAAGAACTTGCCGCTGCAGTTGAAAACGGATGCTTGTCATGCCCAGACTTCGCAAACAGATTCGCAGACATATCAGTTGGCTCAGTCGGCAGCGAAGACGGACGCTCAACAGTCATAGTGCGATCAGAACAAGGCAAGAAACTGCTCGAAAACCTTGACCTTAACAAAGGCGACGTCAACAAAGCAGAAATCGCAAAGCTAGGCAGCTCTAAAGAAAAAACGCGCAGACTCAAACAATCCAGAACCTGAATAAAAAAATCGACTTGCTACATCACGTAGCAGTTCCCTTTTTCCTTTTTATCTTTTGAAACTTAAAAAATAGCCCTCAAAATTTTTTCTGAGCGGTTTCTTCGATAGAGCTAACTAAAAAAGGAAAAAAAGAATTGAAATTATTGTTTTCTTATGTCGTCGGTTTTAGAGGCAAATTCCCAAACGATGTTGCCTTTCCATATATCGCCTAGCTTGGTAACTGTGATTTCTTTGTCGGTGATTTCGATGAGTCCTTTGTCTTTGAGCCGCTGAAGTTTTTCTGGGAACACATCTTCTGGCAGTTTTCCGTATTTCTGCTTGAACTCAACTTTGTCTACTGGGAGCCTTAGGTATAGTCTGGTCATTACTTTTCTCATCATGTCTTCAGCCGAGGATTCTGCGAGCCTTGCGATTGGTAATCTGCCTGAGTTAACTGCTGCCATGTACTCGTTTATGTCTTCTATGTTGGAGTAAGAGAATCTTTCAAAGTAACCCATAAAGCAGCCTGCGCCAGTGGTGAGTTGAGCTGCATAAGGCCAGCCTGTGAGGCATGATTCTTTGAAGTGCCAGGGTTCTCTTGAGAAGCGGTCGTGTCCAACGGCTTTGTAGCCTGCATCTGTCAACAGCTTGTAAGCATTCAAATACATCTGCGTCTCGAACTCTGTATCTCCTGGCTTAGGCATCTTGCCTTCCTCAATTTGTTTGGCAAGCATTGTACCAGGCACTACATCTAAAGCGTAACAGTCAACTTCAATGTCGAGTTCAATCGCTTTTTTAAGCGTGTTCATCCAGCTTTCCATCGTTTGCCCAGGCAAATTATACATTAAATCAACACAGACACAAACGTCAAGTTTGCGGGCTTTTTTGATGGCTTCAATTAAGTGTTCAGCTGGGTCAGGCAGGCAAAGCTTCTTTCTTAGCTCGTTATCAAAGGTTTGTGCGCCCATGTCCAGTTGGAAAACACCGTAAGCTGCTAGCTTGTCAATCTTGTCTGAATCAAAACTTTTCGATGAAGCTGTAACTTTGATAAAATATTCATCACTTGTTATGAATCGTGCCTTGCAAAAATCGACAAGGTCGATAATTTGCTCTGCGGTTAGGACACTGGGAGTTCCTCCACCCAGGACAATTTCGTCAAAAACGCTGGTTTTAATGTACTTTGTTTTAGCGTACATTTCCAGTTCTTTCTTGAGAGCTAACAGGTATGGTGGTATGTTTGCTTTGCTTGTTGGAGTCGTTGGGAAATAGCAAAAGCTGCATCTTGAGTCACATATCGATACCCAAGGTTGTAGTTCCATCAATTTTCCGGAGGTGTTTTCTGTTGCTAAAAACTCCATAAACGCCTTGTACATTTCAGGCTTAATATCAGGGTAATCCCTGTAAGTGTAAGGTGGCCAATTAGACCGTAAATCATAAACCGTCTTCTTTTCAGTAGCCTGCTTTTTCATTGTTTGCTTTCCTCGAGGTTTAGCTTTTTAAAACGTTGATGACATAATAAAGTTTCTGTTAAAAACGCTCCAATCGCAAAAAACAGTTTTTGACCACCAATCATCTGTAAAACATCTTGACGCCGCGCTTCTTAATTATTATAAGCGCCAGAACAGCTAATAATAGAACCGCAAAACCTGCGAGTATGGAAACAAAAAATGCTGTCGGCTGAATCTCAAACGGATTCAGGTTTTCAAAGCCTTCGGATGTGCCGACAGCATAAATCAAATGGTCGTATGAACCAAAGTAGACCACGCCAAAAGCGACTGCAGGTGAAGAAACCACCATGCCGCCAGTTTGGTAACTCCAAACTAAAGCGCCATTTGAGGCGTTTACTGCATAGAGTTTGCCATCGTAGGAGCCTGCTAAAACCATGCCCTGTGCAACCGCTGGGGAGGATGCGACGTTTCCTTGTGTCTGGTGGCTCCATAAGAGTTTGCCGTTTAAGGCGTTTAGTGCGTAGAGTTTGCCGTCGTTTGAGCCTATGAATAGGGCGCCATAGGCTAAGGCTGGTGAAGAATCAATCGTGCCTTCTGTGCTGTAATTCCAAATTAAACTTCCGTCATCGGCTTTAAGGGCATAAATGTTGCCATCGTAAGAGCCAAAGTAAACCTTGCCATCAGCAACTGTCGTGGAAGCCGTCACTTTGTCGCCTGCGGTAAAATTCCATCTTGGGACGCCTGTTTGGGCGTTGAGGGCATAGATTTTGTGGTCTAAGGAGCCGACAAAAACGGTGTCTCCCCATATTGCGGGCGAAGAAGTCACAAACATATCGTCGGCGGTGAAGTTCCAAATTGGCTTGCCGTTTGATGCGTCAAGTGCGTAGGTTTTGTTGTCTTCTGAGCCAATGTACATTATGCCGTTGGTCACTGCTGGCGACGAGGCGATGGTGTAGCCTGTTTGGTAAGTCCACTTCAAAGCGCCCGTTGCCGCCTCAACTGCGTATATCTTGCCATCTAAGGCTCCCACGTAGACAGTGCCGTTGTAAACCGCAGGCGAGGAAAGCATGACTAAGCTGCCTGTGTTGTATCTCCAAATTGGGCTGTTGTGTTCTTCCCAATCGTAGCCTACCATGCCTGTTGAAGCGTTAAGAGCATAGATGTAGCCGTCATGCGAACACGCATAGACGATGCCATTGTAGACTGCTGGGGACGAGTCAACTTTGCCGCCAGAAGAAAAACTCCACATCAACTCTCCATTTCGGCTGCTTAATGCGTACAGTTTGCTGTCAACGCTTCCAATGTAAACCACTCCATTTGCCACGGCTGGTCTAGAAATCACCATGTCGCCTGTAGCGTAACTCCAAACTTCGCTGCCATTCTGGGTGTTTAAGGCGTATATTCGGTTGTTATTTGACCCAACATAAACCACTCCGTCAACAACTGCTGGTGCAGAAGCAACCCCGCTACCAGTGTCGTACTGCCACTTCTGCGAGCCGTCCGCAGCGTTTAACGCGTAAACTTTGCTGTCAAGGGAACCTACGTAAACCACTCCGTCTGTGACCGCTGGCGAAGAGTAAATTGGGTTGCTTGACGTGAAATTCCATACTTGATTGCCATTCGCTGCGTTTAAGGCATAGATGTTGTTGTCGGATGAGCCAAAGTAGATGATTCCGTTGGCTACGGCTGGTGTGGTGATGATGTTGGCGCCCGTGGTGAAATTCCAAAGCTGGCTGCCGTCTTGGGCGCTTAAGGCGTATAGTTTGCTGTCCAGCGAGCCAATGTAGAGGACGCCGTTTGCCAGAGCCACAGACGACAGCATAACTGTGCCTCCAAGCGTATAGCTCCATTTCGGCTCGCCTGTTTGGGAGTCGAGGGCATAAACGTTCCTGTCCTCAGAAGCAAAATAAACCACGCCGTTGGCAACCAAGGGATCAGAGTCCAGGTAGTAGCCTGTTGTAAAGCTCCAAACAAGACCGCCAGTTGCGGCGTTTAATGCGTAGAGCTTGTTGTCTTCCGAACCCACGTAAACCAAGCCGCCATAGACCGCCGGGCATGAAACTACTCTGCCGCCTGTTGCATAGCTCCAGATTTGGTCGCCGCTTTGAGCGTTAAAAGCGTAGATTTTGCTGTCGTAGGAGCCAACGTAGACTTTGTCGTCTGCAACTGTTGGGGAACCCATCTGTCCGCCAGTGTTAAACTTCCAAAGGGTCTGATTAGTTGTGGGTGCTAACGAGTTTGAAGCTCCAGTTCGAGGTAAGTCACCGTGAAACATTGCCCACGTTGTACTGGGTGACTGTGCGGAAACCTGCCAAACCAGAGGAGACAGAAGCAGAATTACCGCTGCTAAACATAGAACTGTTTGTTTCTTCACCTTTACCATGTTGACCCCAACCGAAGAGATTTAGACAGATTCCTATTATGGATTGCTGACATTGGGGTAATAAAAATATCTAAAAATTTAGGCGTTTATGCTTAAGAAAAGAAGAGGGAAAAGTTGCCTATTTTTTGCGTAGGGCTTTAGGTATGTATGCGCAGGCTGGGTCTTCGCCGTAGATGTCGCCGCTGTAAGCGTAGGCTCGGTTTCTGCAGCCGCCGCAGATGTCCATGTACTCGCAGACGCCGCATTTTCCTTTGAGGATTTTCCGATCTTGGAAACTGCTAAAGTACGGTGATTTGCGCATTTCCTGCCATGTCTGATTAAGAGATTTGTTGCGTATGTTGCCAAGCATCATGGCTTCCATTGGGCGAAGGTCAGTGTAGAAGCATGGGATAAGGTTGCCGTTTTCTGTGACGCTGATATAGCCTCCGAAAGCGAAGTATGTGCATTTTCCGTGGAATTTTTTCTCGTACCACTCGTCAAAGTTAGGAATATTCCTCATTTTCACAACTCGGGCGTAGTGTGGGCAGTGCACGTGAATGTCAAACACGCCGTCGTATTTCACTGAAAGATCCCAAATGTGGTTTAAGGCTTCTTCATACTGCTCAGGAGTCGGGGTTAAATCCATGGTTTCTTTGGCTCTGCCGCTTGGAACCAAATGGTTGAACCAAACGAAGTTGGCATGGTATTTTGCAGCAAGTTCACAAACGTGATCCAGATGGTTATAGTTAACCGAGGTTATTGCGCAGGCTAAGCCATTGAGGATTTTTCCCTCGGAGAGCTTTTTGATCGCTGACATGGCTTTTTGGTAGCTGCCTTTGCCTCGTAAAATATCATTTATTTCTTCTGGTCCATCAATGCTCACGGATGTCCAAACTTGGTTTTTAACTAAGTTATCGTAGATTGAGCCATCAACAAAGCATCCGTTAGTCAAAAGGCATACGTTTAATCCTTTGCTTTTGGCGTATGTGACTATTTCAAAGATATCTTTGCGCATAAGCGGCTCGCCGCCTTTGAGGCCGAACCATCTTACGCCGAAATCGTATACTTGATCAACCAAACGTAATGCTTCTTCCGTTGTTAACTCTCTTGGGGCATGCGCGTCTGTCGCATCAACGTTGCAGTATTTGCATCGTGCGTTGCAAGCTCCCGTAGCTCTCCAAGAAGTCATTAATAATGGGCCTTTCTTTGCCAACAAAATCCCCTTTTACCCTCAGATTTTATTGTTACCTAGAGTTTTCGCCCTAAAAAATGTTATGCGCAAATAAACTATTTTCATTTTTACCTAAAGCTTCAGGTTTAAGAACAAGTTTTCAAGACTTATTGAAAAGAACAATAATGGTGGTTGTCTGCGCTGAACCCGTAGCCTCCAACCGTTCAACCCTGCTCACGGTGAACTTGTCTACAAGCATCCGCTCTAAAATATCAACAGTGTAAAAATCCCTATGTGAGTCATAATTTAAGCTTCCTTCACCCTCAGGCGTCTCCACAATCAAATAACCCCTATCTTTCAGCACCCTATATGCCTCGCAAAAGAAGCTCTCGGGGTTCCACAAATGTTCTACAACTTCTGAAGCAACAACCAAATCAAAAATGCCAGACGCGCAAGCTAACTGCTCAATATCCCCAGCCACAGCAAAAGGCACTTTGTTCTTTGGGGCTAAGGCAATGATTCCGGGTAACTCAATGGATGTTACAAAGTTACCCATTTTTAATAGTGGCTCGCTGATAACGCCGTCTCCACAGCCAGCGTCCAAAACAGTCAAGTCTTTGCCAACAGAGTTAGCCATATCTGAAAAGATCGAGATCCTGTGCAGGTTCAGGGTGCTCTCCGTTTGGGAAACAGGGTAGTTCTTCATCATAGAAATGTGCATTTGCGCATCATATTTCTGCCACTGAACCCACTGAGTCTTGTTTGTTTTTCTGTCGCGGAAACGAGTTTCCCGAACCCAAAGCCACTTCATCTGCTTAGGATGAGATAGCACATAGATGACGCCTTTGACGGTTTCCGTGAAGCTTCTGGGCATTTTTGCTCAAACTCGCCGCTTAAGAATTTCCCGGATGCCGAAGTTTCCAAAGGTAATTGTTGAGCGCCGCCCTAGCCATAATCTTGCTATAAAAGTTACCCTTGAAGAGATGATGCAAAATATAGCCCCAAGAGTAGAACTTGTGGTAAAATTGCCGCCTTGCCTCCAGCAAATCCGTTTTCAGGGCCGGATTCTCAATGACTTGTGCTTGCATGTCACAGTGGCTCCAGTCATCCGTCATTTTCAACCCCATGTCTTTGACAGTTTTGTTAAGTTCGATTCCCGGGTAAGGCGTCGCAATGCTTAGGTGAACGTCGTCAGGTTTGGTTCGGTAAATAAAATCAAAAGTGTCCTTGAGGGTTTCCTCTGTTTCGCCCGGATAGCCAATAATCATGGAGACCGTAACTACCAAACCAACTTCTTTACACCACTTGATAGCTTGCTCGTTAAGCTCAACCGTCGTGCCCTTACGCATAATGTTAAGAATTTCCTGGTTCCCTGATTCAGCCCCAAAACTGACCAATTGACAACCCGCATCTTTCATTTTCTGAAGGATTTCTTTGGTTATGCGGTCAACTCTAGTTGAGCAGTCCCATGGAATATTGATTTTGCGCCTCTTGATTTCCTCACAAATCTCAATAGCCCTTGCATTATCGGCTGTGAAGGTTTCATCGTGAAAAGTAAAGGCATCTGGTTTGTAGAGTTTTTTTGCCCGCTCCAACTCATCAACAACATGCTTTGGGCTTCTTGCCCTGACTTTTCGTCCTGCCATTTTTGGAGCAAGACAGAACGAGCAGTTTGCGAAGCAGCCGCGGCTGGTTGTAATGGGTAGGATAAGTTTGCCGTAGAGTCGGTATTTATCCAGTGGGAAAAGCTGGTATGCGGGGTCGGGCAGCTCGTCAAGGTCGGCGATGAAATCTCTATCTGCCGTGCGAACAAGTTGGCCTTTGCTTAAGAAAGTTATGCCGTTAACTTTACTTAAATCCGCCAAGTTTGAATTAGCCACGAGGTCCGCCAACTCCAGCATCGTGTGCTCTCCTTCGCCTCGGACGACAACGTCAACCTGTGGGTTTTCGCGGACGGTTTGCTCGTCTAGAACTGTTACATGTGGTCCGCCTAGCACTATGAGTGCTTTGGGGTAGGTTTCCTTTATGACTTTGGCTGCTTGGGCGGCAGAGGAGAAAGTGACGGTGACTGAGGTGATACCGACTATGTCTGGCTTAAAATTGGCTATCACTTGATTTAAACCCTCATAAGTTATGCCCAGAGGCGGACAATCAATAACAGCGACTTCATACCCGTTTTTCTGCAGAACTGCAGCAATGTAAGCGACGCCAATTAGTGGACTTTGATAGTGCACAAAAGCCCCTTTTGGCGGCGGCGGGTTAACTAAAGCGATTTTTGCAGTCTTTTTTTCGGCCATAAGTTGATCAGCCAAGGCTCTTTTTTATTACAATTGATTGCACGAAGTTAAATAAAGTTGCTATAATTCTGCTAACTCTCTCTTTTAATCGATTTGAGCTAGTTTGAACCACAATTTCTCTTGGAGCTTGGGGTTTTTGCTAGTTTATTGTTGAAATCCGACAGCTTGCTGATTGGAGATAAGTTATTATTTAACGTAGAATAATTCCTACCAATAACCTAACTATCGGAGATGAAATCTGCAAGTGATTCTGTTGATGACGACGCCACCCCCAGAAACTACACCCTGGGGCGTACCCGCAAAAGTTCCCCCCTACGGATTAGCCTACGTCGCCGCTGCACTAGAAAACGCAGGTTTCACCGTCCAAGTCTTAGACAATTACCAGCTTCGAAACTCGGTTGAATTAGCCACGCAGGAAGTTTTGAAACGTGATCCAGAAATCGTAGGCATCTCCTGCAGCTCGGTAACATATAAGCGGTGCCTTGAAGTTGCCAAAGCCATAAAGCAAGTTAAGCCATCCATTAAAGTCGTCGCTGGCGGATGGCACCCCTCTTTTGAACCAGATAGTATGCTTGAGCACCCAGAAATTGATTATGTGGTTATCGGCGAAGGCGAGTTACCAATGGTCGAACTTGCAACAACCTTAGCCAAAGGAGGCAGCAACGACACCATCGCCAAAATTCCGGGCATAGGCTTGGTTTATAACGGAAAAATCGTCAAGAACCCGCCAAAAATCATCGATAACCTAGATGAGCTTCCTTATCCCGCCTGGCATTTTTTCCCCATGGACATGTACGACCGCAGAATGGAATACCTGAGCAAAACTGCAGAACCAGTCGATGTTATCAACGCAATCAGAGGCTGCAATTTTAACTGCGCTTACTGTGACAATACTACGCTTTACGGGCGGAAATGCCGCTTTTTCAGTCCAAAACGTCTCGTAGACGAAGCTGAAATGATGAAGAAAACCCTTGGCTCAAAAGGTTTCTACTTTATCGGCGATAACTTTACCATTAACAAGAACCACACACTTGAACTGTGCCGCTTAATAAAAGATCGTAACCTCAACGTGGAGTGGGCTTGCGACACAAGAGTAGATTTAATCACCCCTGAGCTGCTCCGCGAAATGAAAAGCGCAGGTTGTAAAACCATTTTCTTCGGCATCCAATCAGGCGAACCCAGAATCCTCAAGAAACTCAACATCAACTTCAACATTGAGCAGGTGGCTGAGGGCTTCAAAATGTGCCACAAAGAAGGCATTAAAGTTGCCGCTTCTTTCATGCTTGGCATACCTGGCGAAACCCTTGCTGACATGGAAACTACCTATAAACTTGTCAGAAAACTGAGCCCTGACTTCTGTACATTTTACGTTTTTATAGGCATTCCATATAGTGCGCTTTACGCCGAGGTTTTGGAGAAAGGTCTTTACGACCGCAGAGATGGCTTTTTAGTCTTCGTAAAAACAGACCAGTTCGACTATGCAACAGTTACCGCCATTCAGAAACGCTACCAACGAGGTTACAACCTCTCGCGGCAAAGGCTCATCAAGAAAATGAGGCGAGATGGCATAGGCAACTTTGTTCGGCAAGGTTTAGCTTTTGGGCTTCATGGTAAAACCGCTAAACGGGTATAGGCTTTCTGGCAGAAGCTTTATCTTAACAGCCAACGGAATATTGGCACAGAACCGTCATGAAGGCATATTGGCAATCCACCCTCAGAATAGGGCTCACCATTGTCTTGGTTTCCTGGCTTGGTTACACGACGTACTGGTTTTTTAAAAGCCTAAACTGGTGGCCCCTAACCTCCATAGTCGACTTCATACTGGGCGCTTTCGGGACCGTTGGGCTTGCCCTACGAATCGTCTCGGTTTTGCTGATTATAAGCGCTTTTGTGCTTGTTATACGCGGCAAAGGTTGGCTAGAAGCCATCAAGCCACTGCGTTATGCCTTGCCGTTGGAAGCGGTTTATTTTATGAGTTTCTTTCCCTCAGCCGTCTTCGGCTTCATCGCAGGATTAAACCTTGTTTCAGGCTTTCACACCCTAAACCAAGGCGGACTTTGGTTCCTTTTTGAAACCGCCATTCCCACGTTGATACAGGCTACGTTTATGCCGTTTGCGCTTTTAAAACTCCGCTCAACACTAATCGCTAATCCCTCCCGTCAGGCAGTTGCGAAGTGGGCATGCATAGCAGGCATTGCATACATGGTTTACTGGTGGATAACCTACTTTGGGCAGTGGATGGCCTCAATTTTGCAGCCAGACAGTTACGCCGCAACCTACCCAGGCTACGGTATAGGATACGTACTTAACTACCCAATAAACACCTTAACGTTTTTGCTTTCCGCGGTTGGGCTGCCGCTACTGATTATTTTCTTCTATTGGACAAGCAGACCCGTTATAAACGGCGCTGCCAAAGAGTTCAAACTGCGAAACGTCGGTATAGTCCTCACCCTTCTTGGCGCCTTCTTCATTGTCAACATTGCCATCTTCTATCTTTATGGGTACTTGGGCGGCGCATCCATCTGGATAATCTTCTTCATGTTCAACAATCCTGACCTCTGGTGCATAACCCTGCCGCTTATTGGCATCCCCTTGATTCTGGCAAATCCCAAAGTGAAGCTGCAATAAATTTGCTGTTTCTTATCGTCATGCCGTTTTTTTGGCTGAATAGAGAAACTTAATTAATCCTTGGGATTGTTGTTTAAAAACTGATGGCTAACTGTACATTGGGCAAAAATACGGGTGGTTTTTACAATTCTTCAAGTAGAGAATAGACCTCTAAAGATAGCGCTGGTGATTCCTCCAGCTGCTGGGATGGAGCGAATGTGGTGCCCCAACCTGCCCATCGGTTTAGCGTACCTTGCCGCTGTTCTTGAGAAAGCAGGTGTGCAGTTGACAGTTTTTGATTGCCTGGCCCTCGGAATAGACCATAAAACGCTAGGTGAGTATCTCTCCAAGTTTCAAGCTGATGTTGTGGGGATAACTGGTGTGACTCCCACGTTTGAATCAGCTATGAATGTAGCACACACGACAAAGCAGGTTCTACCAAAAGCGTTTGTTATTATGGGTGGTCCACACGCCACGTTTGCTGACTCTGAAGTTCTCAATGCAAACCCTGATATTGATGTAATAGTTCGAGGCGAAGGCGAGGTAACCATCCTTGAATTGTTACAAACCCACTTTGAACAGGGTGATCTGGCACGTGTCGCTGGGATTTCCTACCGCAATGGCAAGGAAATAGTCTGCACACCAGCCAGACCTTTCATTCAAAACCTCGACGAGATCCCAAGACCCGCCTACCAGTATTTTGCCCTCCAAAAATATCAAACCTTCAAAAAACAGGTCATGCCAATCCTAACCAGCAGGGGCTGCCCCTTCCAATGCGCCTACTGCGTCTCCTCAAGAATGGCCGGAAAAGAGTTCAGAGCACGAGACCCAAAACTTGTCGTAGACGAGCTGGAATGGCTAAGAGATACATATAATGCGAGTGCCGTTAGCTTCTATGATGACGCTTTCACCTACGATAATGAACGTGCCATTAAACTCTGCGAGGAAATAAAGCGGCGCAAAGTCGGTTTGCCATGGGATTGCCAGACTCGCGTAGACCGCATAACCAAAGAAATCCTAATAAAAATGAAAGAGGCAGGCTGCGAACTAGTCAGTTTTGGCGCCGAGTCAGGTTGCCAAAAAATCCTCGATTCCGTCAACAAGAAAACAACCATCGAACTTAACGAGAAAGCCGTCAAAATGGCAAAAAGCGTCGGCTTGTCAGTTGCAATGTCTGTTATCATCGGTTACCCAGGCGAGACCGCCGAGTCGCTTAAGCAAACATTTGATTTCATTAAAAGAACAAAACCCGACTACGTCTACCTGTGCATAGCCACACCTTATCCAGGAACGGACATGCGTAAAACCGTGGAGACGCTCGGCTGGAAAATGTCCACCGACTACAGCACCTACGGCATGCAGGCGCAAGTTTTCGAGAACCCTCTCTTGAACGTTGATTTGATTGAGGCCCGTCGAGAATTCTACAACAAGTTTTACTCTTGGGGCTACATATTCAGGAATTTTTTCAAAGGAACCTTCTATAGCAAAAACATCGCTCGTACCGCACTAAACGACCGATTGTGGCGTATGAGAGCCACCCGATGGTTTTTCAGCCGCCTTAGAAAACCCAGTGCTGAAAGCAGAAAAGCTCAAGCAATATAAAAGCTGCTCAACCAATAGAGATGATGACAGGGCTATTGATGAAGGCAGACATAGTCTTAAAGAATGCTAATGTTATAACGATGAATCCAGACCAGCCACGAGCCCAAGCCATAGCCATAAAAGGCGAAAAAATCGTTAAAGTCGGCTCAAACGTGGAAATCGAGCCCTGGATTGGTAAAAAAACAAAAATAATAGTTTTAAACGGAAAAACCGTTCTGCCCGGCCTAATAGATACTCACATTCATGTTGCTGATTTTGGAAAAGTGCTAACGTGGCTTGACCTAAAAGGAGCCAAATCAATTGAAAAGCTAAAAAGCATAGTTAAGAAACGAGCGCAAAATCTGCCGAAAGGCAAATGGGTTATTGGCAGAGGATGGAACCAAGTCTGTTTTGCAGAAAAGCGGCTGCCCACAAGTGCTGATTTGGACGAGGTTTCACCAGATAACCCTGTGGTTTTGTATCATCAGTGCGAGCAAATATGCGTTGTAAATAGCAAAGCCTTAACGTTGGCGGGAATAACAAATCCGAAGGGCATTCTAAGTGGCGACGCAACTAATTTGGTATGGCAAAAAGTGCCTGAGCCAAGCGAGGACGAGCTTTTAGAGGCTACTAGCCAGGCATGCGAGGCAATACTTAGAGCTGGTGTGACTAGCGTGCACTGGATAATGTTATCGCCAATCGAAATCCCAATAATCAAAAAACTCCATGAACAAAACAGGCTACCAATCCGTGTCTATCTTATAGTCCCTGAAAACCTTTTAGACAGCGCCATAGAGGCTGGATTAAACCGTGTCTCTAATGGCATGCTCAAGGTTGGCGCAACTTTAGTTTTTTCAGACGGTTACCTTGCTGCAAGAACGGCGGCGCTTGCCCAGCCTTACAGTGATACACCCGTAGAGGAGGGAAAGCTACTCTGCACACCTGATGACATGACAGCGATTGCAGAAAAAACCCGAAAAGCCAACATGCAATTGGTTATTCACGCGGTTGGCGACAAGGCAGTAAAAGCGGCTCTAGAAACGTTTGAAAAAACAAGCACATCCCGCCCTCGTTTGGAGCAAGCTGCAGTTTTAAACCCCGAATTGATTGAGGGCATGAAAAAGAAGCAGGTTCTTGTTTCGGTGCAGCCCCTGGTGGTTGCCTCTGAATTTTCGGTTTGGTCAGCCGTCAACCGTTTAGGCTCTGAGAGGGCACTTTGGTTTTTTCCAATTAAAACATTGCTTGAAAGTGGCATCAGAGTTCTCGGTGGCTCTGACTGCCCGATGGAACTGTTAAACCCGATGCTGGGTATTCAGGCGGCTGTGGTGAGAGAGGCTTTTTCTGAGCAGCGTGTAAGCGTTGAGGAAGCCCTCCTCATGTATACGATTGACGCTGCATACGGGTCTTTTGAGGAGAATAAGAAAGGCTCGATTCAGGCTGGTAAGATGGCGGACATAGTTATTGTTTCAGATGACCCCATGTCTGTTCTACCCGAAAAAATCGGCAATATTTCGCCTGAAATCATTGTTCTTGGCGGGCAAGTAACTTATCTTGAAAAGCCTAAATAATTAGACAAATGGGCAGTTTCAGCCTGAATTTTATGAGAGTTCGCCTTGTCAATTCGGGTCATAAGGATTAAATTTATAAACATGCCCAAACGATAATAGTCCGTAACGATAAAACTAAAAGGGATAAAAATGGAAACTCAAAAATTTAGACTAGTTGACATATTCTACGGCATCGTTATACCACTCATTCTGGTTCTCTTGATCTTCTTTTTCGGCATCTACCTGAACCCCAACGGACCGCAACACATACTAGGTCAAAGTGGCATTACAGGCACAATCGCTGTCATTCTTACACAAGGCTTTGCTCAAATGATCGTCCTCGGTGTTCCACTAGTGCTAGGCTTGCTTTGGAATAAATGGGCAGGCGGCGCAGCAGGCTTCATAATGGGCGGCATTTACTATGTTGCAAGCGCAGGACTTTACACAGCATACTACAACCAAGGTGCCGGAAGCTACAGCTTTTTCGGCGACATGAGCGTTCTCGGCTACCTCGTCAACGCGATTATCATCGGTTATATGGCTGGCGCATTAAACAACAACTCAACAAACTTCAAACGAATGCTAGGTGCAGGCATGACAGCTTCAATAATAACAGCAGTTATCCAAGTCTTCCTCAACTACAACTTCTCGCTCGCACCATCGCAACAAATGGCACATGATCTTTGGCTAGACACATCATTAGGAGCAGCCGGAATATACGGATTCGTAATATCCTTCGTACCAGCTATCGCTTTAGGCGTAATAGTTCCAATTATCGCCAAAGTAATGACCTGGTACGGGCTTCAGCCAATGAAGCACTAAAACCCCTTCCCTTCCTTTTTTACTTTCTTTTTTCACTTAAAATTTTGGCTTTAGATTCTATGCTGGAAAAGCAGCTTCAATATTAATGTTAAAGTTTTGATTTGATCGCTCTGGAAAGGTACCTGAAAAAGAATCTGGTTGCCCAGTAACCTGCCTTTCTTCCTTTGCGCCATAGGCGAAACACGTAGCCTGGGCGAAGATAGAAACTTTCAAACGCCTTCTCATACAGTTCAGCGAGCTCTTTCATGCTCATGGTAGGTGTCTCAAAAATCGGAGTTACAGCATCATACATGTCAAAGTCGGTGATGCGTAGCCAGCCGTTGGCAACAACCATATCGTACATGGGTGTACCCGGATAAGGCGTAGCCACATTGAAGTAGGCAATGTCGTCCGGGCTGATTTTTTCGGCGAATTTGATAGTTTTCCAAGCTGACTCTTTGGTTTCGCCTGGGAAACCTAACAGAACGTTAGGCGTCGGCTTTAGCCCAAGCTCTATAACCCACCCGACAGTGCGGATTGTTTGCTCAGTCGAAATTCCCTTATGCATATTATCTAAAACTTTCTGGCTGCCTGATTCAACGCCGAACCATACCGAGATGCAACCGGTATCCTTCATTTTCTGCAGCAGTTCCTTTGTTACCATGTCAACGCGGGTGCCGCAGTTCCATTTGATTTTTAAGCCTCGTTTTTTGATTTCGTTGCATAGTTCTTCTGTTCTGGCTTGGTCTACAGTGAAGGCATCGTCAGTGAATGTGTAGTACTCTCCATGGTAAGTATTATAGAGGTATTCTAGTTCGTCAACAACGTTTTTGACGCTTCGCATGCGGTATTTTCTGCCAAACATGCGTACCGCACAGCAAAACTCGCACCAATAAACACAGCCGCGAGTCGTTGACAAATAAAACATGTCCTCTGCTTTTCTGATTTTATCTAGGTCCCAGAGATGACGCGCTGGAAAAGGCAATTCATCCAGATTTTCAAGGTAAGGTCTGTCTGGATTGCGTATAATTTCGCTGCCTTTCCAGCATGTCGTACCAACAACATCTAGGTAACTTTTGCCTGCCTCTACCCTCTGGACAAGTTCTAAAAGCGTAAATTCGCCTTCTCGACGGAAAACAACATCAAGCTCGGGACATTCTTGAAGGGCTTTGTCGTCCCAGAAGGTGACGTGGGGACCACCGATAAGGGTGAGACATTTCGGATGGACTTCTTTTGTGATTTTTATGATTTCAAGCGCTGAATTGTATAGCCTAGTAGCCGCCGTAACCCCAACGATGTCTCGGGGTCGCCTAGCAATTTCCCGCCTAAAATCGTCATACTTAAACTTTGAAGCCTGACAATCGATAACCTCAACTTCATAACCATTCTTCTCCAAAACAGCCGCTAAATAACCCAAACCCAACGGTGGAAACGGCGGGTGCAAGGCAGGGTTGCTTCGGTAAGGTGGATTAACAAGAGTAATGTAAGGCTTCATTGAGTTTTCACTAGTAGCTTATTCTCAGCAAATA
Source organism: Candidatus Bathyarchaeota archaeon (assembly GCA_963725715.1). Classification (GTDB taxonomy): domain Archaea; phylum Thermoproteota; class Bathyarchaeia; order Bathyarchaeales; family Bathycorpusculaceae; genus Bathycorpusculum. Next base: position 141,244 of record CAVRZF010000006.1, on the reverse strand, counting down.
CTTGACGCCGAATGTTTAAAGCTTTCGAAAAAATGCTACCAAAATATCAAAACACAATTTGCGCTATATTCGGGCTGGTAATCCCCATAGAAACGGCCAATACCACCCTACAACTATGATGATTGGCAAAACCAGCAGGATGCAGAGCACAATCGATAGGTCACGAATCCTAAGAGCACGCAGAATCTTTTCAGCATCAATAACCTCAATCGAGTCACCCACCGTATATTTGCCAGGTTTATCCAACTGTATATGCAGAGCACCCGCAATAGCTGCCATCTGCCACCCATGATTTCGACTTTGCACCCGCTTATGGTCTCGGAGCGCGATTTTCCACGCACTTTTGTAGTCATCGCCCAATATTGCCGCTGCAAGAATCATCAATACCGTTGTCAACCGTGACGGAACGTAATTAATTACCGTGTCCAAGTTTGCGCTAAACCAACCAGTGTTCATGTGCTCCTTGTCTTTGAAGCCAACCATACCATCCAAAGTGTTAACAGCTCGAAAAGCCACAGCTCCAGGCAAACCGAAAAATGAGAAGTAAATGAACGGTGACAGTTTGAAATCAGTCAGGTTCTCTACCATCGACTCGATAACTGCTGAACCAATAAGCGGACCCGATAATTGGCTGGAATCTCTGCGTGAAAAATGAGCGTATTTCCTTGCTTCTTCTAAGTCATTGGCTTGGATGGCTTTGGCTACGGCTTTGGCGCCATCTGTTTCCAACTTTATGCAAATTGTGAATTTGAAAACAATCGCACCGACAATGAGGAATGCAACTGCACCGAAGAAAATGTAGAGGTATTTCATGCCAAAATAAGTGGGCACGGTAATAGCCGCTATGACGATAAGCGCCATAAAAAACCCGCCTATCTTTTCGGCTTTTGCGTTTGTAGTTTTGAAGTGGGGTTCCAGAGTTTTGGTTAAGTTTCCCAGCCAAACTGTTGGGTGCAGGTTGTAAATCTTGTGCCATGGCTTCCAGGGGGATGGGTCGCCGACAAGCAAGTCCATAATTACGGCTAAGACGAGTGTGCCTGCACCGATAGCCACTGGTAAGATCGTGTTCATTGTCAGCGTAAAGTCTGGGTTTTGGAAAATTTATCCCTATCTATTATTCTGCACAAAAACGGAGCAAAGGATTTTGAGGTGACCTATTTTCGAGAAAGAAGCATTTTTGCGGTTTTTCTTGGATTTTTGAGAGCTCTCTTGATTTTCTCGCCCGTAAACGTTGGGTTAACCGCAACAGCTTCGGCACAGAGCTCCTTCAGCTCTTTGACGGTGAAATCTTTGGTTTCAATGAGTGGCTCCGCTGCAGCCAAACTATCCTCGCTAAAGCAGCCTCTCAGATAGCCGCCTTGCTTAGCCTGTTCATAAAGCTCCGTTCCGTACAGTGGCGTTGCATAGCTGAAGTAGAAGCGATCAGCTCCTAGCTTTTTGAGTTTGCGGGCGTAAGCTATGGTAGCTTTCATGTCCTGTTTTGTTTCACCGATAGCACCTAAAATAAAGAAACAGCCAACTCCAATCCCAACTTTTCGGGCGGCAACCACTGCCTGCTCCACCTTGTTTAGATCCAAGTTCTTTTTTAGGATGTTATCAACAACATTTTGCACGCCAGATTCAGGGGCTATGCGTATTTTTTTGCATCCAGCCCTAGCCATTTTAGCCAGAAGAGGCTGGTCCAATCGGTCTGCACGGACACCGTTTGGCGTGTACCATTCGAGGTCCAGTTTACGCTCAATCATCATGTCGCAAATTGTTTCCATTCGCTTCATGTCATACGTTAAGTTGCCGTCTTCGAAGTCAATTTGTTTAATGTGGTAAGTGTGGATTAATTGCTCAATCTCGTCAAGAACATTTTGTGGGCTTCGGGGTCGCCAGCTTCTGCCTTGGACAATGCGGGTTGAACAGAAAATGCAGTTCTGAGGGCACCCTCTGCTTGTAATCATTGCTACCCACGGCTTGGAAATTTCTCCGCGAAGAGGGTTTTCTTTTACAGCCGCAAAGTAGTTGCCCATGGGCAACAGGTGTCTGGCGGGAAAAGGCAGTGCGTCTAAATTTTCTATTAGCGGTCTTGGAGATGTAATTATGGCTTCTTTTTTTCGCATGAAAGCGATGCCTTTAACGTTCTTAATTTGCTCATCCGACTTGGCATTTCCTAACGCGTTAACAAGTTCCAGCACTCCCTGCTCAGGTTCACCAATCACAACAAAATCGATATTGGGCTCATTAAGGCAGTCAACGGGTCTCACAGACGGATCCATGCCAATAAGCACAGTAACAATGTTCTTGTCAACTTCTTTTGCGGCTGTTGCAACCTCAAAAACTGATTTCCACCAACCCAAAAAAGGTGCAGTAATCACAACCACATCGGGAGAAAACTGTTTTATCTCAGCCTCAATTTGCTTGTTTGACAATCCAAAACGGTACTTTCTGGGATCTATGAGTTCCAGGTTTTTATAGCCTTCCGCTGGTGCATCGATAATGCGGACTTTGTGCTGTTTTTCAAGTAGTGCTGCCACGTAAATTATGTCTAGTGGGTAGAGGACGCTGGGTTTTCCCCATGCGGTAGGGTGGATGCGTGGAGGATTGATTAGGCAAACGCGAGTTGTCACGTTAAGAGGCATCTCTTGAGCGATTAAAGCGATAAACTATCATTAATATACTTTGGAAAAATGGCGTGAACGATGACTACTAGTCAAAATGGACTAAACTTTTATAGCGCCGCTAAAATGGATTAAGCAATTAACAGTCTGGTGGCACACTGATGTCTAATGTCGTTGTCTCTTTATCTGGCGGAAAAGACTCAACCTACGCCCTATATTTAGCCCTTAAAGAAGGCTTGAACGTAAAAAACTTGATGTTCATCAAAGTAGGCGGAAAAGCACACTTGGAAAACATGAAAGTTCTCAAACTTGTCTCGGAATCAGTCGGCATACCATTAGTCACTTCCAAAAAAAATCCTTCTGACATCAGAAAAACCCTTCAGAAACTGCACGCTGACACATTGGTCTCCGGGGTTATGACAACATCCGAACACATAGATTACTACAAAGAAATTCTCGAACCGATAAATGTGAAACTTTACTCGCCACTTTTCGGAAAAAACCCAACCACTGCACTTTCTGAAATGCTGCAGTTAGGCTTTAAAATGCTAATCATTGAAGTAAACACCAATTTTGGCTCTCCCAAAAACTGGTTAGGAAAAAACTTGGATGAGAGTTTGCTTGAGGAGATAAAGAAACTAGAAGCTGCTAAAAAAATTAACCCAATTGGTGAATGGGGTGAGTACCACACCATAGTACTTGATTGTCCAATTTATGGACAGCGCGTAAATGTTGTTAAATCCAAGATTGTTTGGAAAGGCACCAAAGGATATGTAGCCATCAAAAAAGCTAAGTTGCAACCTAAAAATTAACAAGCTTCTTTTAACAAAATGGCTATTTTAATTGCTAAGAATATTCGTTAAAGATAAAAGGATGAATGGAAGGAAGGGTTTAGATTTTTGATTTTACGCTTCTTCTCATATGTGCCATTACAGTTTTGGTTGCTGAGTACCCGTACATTCCGCCTTTGCTGAACATTCGAAGGACATACATTGGGCGCAAATAGAACCGTCGTAGTGCTTGCTCGCGAATATCTCTTAGCTCTTGCATTGTGATTTTTGGGCTCTCAAAGGTTGGTGTTGCAGTGTCAAACTTGTTGAAGTCTTCGATTTTTAGCCAACCATTACTTTTGACTTGTTCGTACAGAGGGGTTCCTGGATAGGGTGTTGCAATGTAGTAGCCGACGTCATCGGGGCTTAATTCTTCAACGTATTTTATTGTTTCCCAAGCCGACTCGGGTGTTTCTTCTGGAAAACCCAGAATTACGCTTGCAATCGTCATTAGACCGCATTCTTTAGCCCATTTGAACGATCTCTTCGTTATTTCCATGGTGAAGCCTTTGCCCATGGCTTCTAAAACTTTCTTGGAACCTGCTTCGACGCCAAACCAAACAGCGATGCATCCAGCGTCTTTCATTTCCTGAAGCAACTCTTTGGTCACCATGTCAACGCGGGTTTCGCAGTCCCACTTTATCTTCAATTTTCTGTTATGAATTTCTTGGCAGATCTGGTGGGTTCTCTCTTGATCTACTGTGAAGGCGTCGTCATAGAAGGTAAATTGCTCCGCGCCAAATGTTTTATGCAGATATTCGAGTTCGTCCCCCACGCTTTTGGGGCTTCTTCTACGATATCCTCTTCCAAACATGCGGACTGCAGAACAGAAGTTACACCAGAAAGTGCAGCCTCGACTTGTAGAAACTGGGAAAACAACCTTCCCATACTTCTGTAAACTTGCAAGAGGGAACAAGTGGTGAGCTGGGAATGGAAGAGCATCAAGGTCTTCTATGTAAGGTCTATCAGGATTCCTTACGATTTTCCCATCTTTCCTGAAGGTCAGTCCTAATACGTCATCATAACTCTTGTTTGCTTGAAGTCTTTCCATAAACTCTACAATAGTGTTTTCTCCTTCTTTACGGAAAACAATATCTAAGTATGGCGCTTCTTCAAGAGCTTTATCATCCCAAAAAGTAACATGGGGGCCGCCAATAGCAGTTACACAATTTGGATGAACTTCTTTTGTTATTTCCAATATTTTTAGCGCAGACTTGTATGTGAGAGTGGTTGATGTTACTCCAACAAAGTCTGGTTTACGCTTGCTAATTTCATCTTTAAACTCTTCGTATGAACGTCTTAGTGCTTGGCAGTCAATTATGTCAACTTTGTACTGGTTTTTTTCTAAAACTGCCGCCAAATACCCTAAGCCTAACGGAATGAACGGTGGGTGTTGGTGGGCTTGTTGAGGGTAAGGTGGATTGATAAGAGTTATGTTGGTAGGCATATTTCTTCCCTAAATCTCTCTTTGTTGAATAGATGAAGAGGTTTGATTAATATATGTTTTCGATTTGGCGTTTTCTTCCATAAAAGCTGGCAAACTCCAGTTTTACTGTTATCCCACATGACAACCGCTCATACACCGACCCCAGAAAAACTTAAATAGCTTTCGAGCCACTGCTTATGAACACGCAAATTTAAAGCGTGTAAACATTTAAGGAGAAAAAAGTAAATGCAAATATCGAAAAACAAAATCACAGTAGTAATCTTAGCTTTTCTGATGTTAGCTTCTGTTGCAGTGATCGCAATTCCAAAAGCACAAGCATCAACTTCAGGCTTCCAAGGATGGCACGGTACAACTGCTCAAGACTTCATAGACTGGCCAAGGACACCCGACTTGGGACCATTACCAAGCGGTGTTACACCCGCATACACAATCGAATGCAAGGCTTACATGAGTATTTCACCTAACCCAATCGGTATGGGACAATTATGGCTTGTTAACCTTTGGACTTCTCCTGGTGACTACCATGCATTCTACATGGCAGATTACTCAGTAGATATCATAAAGCCAAACGGTGACACAGAAACTATTGGTCCATTTGACTCATACGTTGCAGACGCTACCGCATGGTTCAACTACATTCCAGATCAAACAGGAACTTGGCAATTCAAATTCAACAGCCCAGGAACCTATCTACCCGCAGGCAAATATTGGGATAGCCCAACAGGCAGTGGCTTTATGTCTTCTGCTGACGCAAACTTCACTTTAGGTGCATCTGTTTGGTACAGTTCATCCGGAACTGAATGGCAAAACGTTACAGTGCAAAACGACATGGTCTCATCATATCCTCCAACAGCATTGCCAACTGACTACTGGAATAGACCAATCTATCCAGACAAACGAGACTGGTACCCAATCGCAGGGAATTATCCATTCACCGGTGCATACTACTTTGGCACTCGCACCCTTTATGCAAGCAACTACCAGTATACTCCATACGTTGAGGCACCTAATACATGCCACATTGCATGGCGTAGAATGGGTTCAGTCGCAGGCTTGATCGGCGGCGAACAATACCAGTACAGCTTAAGCTCCAGCCCAGGTTCACCAACCATAATTTATGGTGGACGATGCTATCAGACAGTTAACAAAGCTATTCTGCAAAATGTTAACGGCACTCCAACTATGACTCCGACTTCAGTGTGGGAATGTTATGATCTTCGCACTGGCCAAGTTTATTGGGACTTAACAGGCATTACCGCACCACCAACATTCATCAGCTATGAAAAAGCAGATTCTGAAACTGTTCCAGGTGCAGGCGCCACAAACGGCTACTCAGTTTACCTTACTGCAATCAGCGGCGGTAGATTGTATAAATACAGCCCATACACTGGTGCGGTATCTTTGAACATTTCAATACCTGTTAGTTCAGCAACTGTAACTAACGCTCCATACGTACTCTCACTTGTGAATTATCCAATTGCAGGCAAACCACAAAACTACTACCTCATTAACTGGACAATCTTCGGAAGCAGCACAACGTTCTCAACGCGCATTATCAGCAACATTACCTATGGTCAAATGGCGCCATACACACAAGCTGGTGTAACAACCTACTACAACATGACAAGCATCGGCAACTTAGATCTTGATGCAGGGATAGCAGTCTACTCTTGGTGGGCAACACCGCCAGGTCCACAATGGTGCATTGGACACTTTATGCAAGCAGTTGACTTAAGAACAGGTCAAACTCTTTGGATTGACAGCAACAATGATACCACCACAGAAAACATCCAAGGCGCAGGCTTCGGTCTTGTTGACCGCGGAAAAGTCGCCTTCGGTGCACACGACATGGCATGGTCTTGCTGGGATGCACGCACAGGAAAGAAACTGTGGACAAGCGACCAATTTGACTATCCGTGGGGCGCGTGGTTCCCATACAACTTAGCATCCTACAGCTACAATGATACCTCTGGTGCAATCTTAACCTCTACATACGAAGGCATCTACGCAGTCGACTGGGAAACAGGCCACATTATATGGCACTGGCAAGATCCAACCATTCCATTTGAGGAACCATACGGTGGATTCGGTGCGTTCTTCACTGGATTGAAGTCGGCTGACGGCAAAGTCTATGCATACAACGGCGAACACACTCCAGGTCAACCATTGACCAGAAACTGGAGAACCTATTGTCTCAACGCAACCACTGGCGAAGAAATCTGGGAGATTGTTGGTCCCATGGTCCCAGGCGCATTCGCTGATGGATACATGGCCGCAGCATGCAGCTACGACGGATACACATACATCTTCGGTAAAGGCCTAAGTGACACATCAGTTTCCGCTCCAGTAACTACCGTTGCATCAGGCACATCAGTGCTCATACAAGGTAGCGTTATGGACATGTCACCAGGCGACCAAGGCAGCTTCCAAAACCCAGTTGCGCCACTTGACTCACGCAGCAAACAAGGAACGGTACCATGCGTTTCCAAAGATTCAATGAAGACTATGATGGAGTACGTCTACGAGCAGAAACCAATCGACGGTATTTGGCACAATGAATCTATCACCGGTGTCCCAGTTGCAATAACTGCCATTGGCGCGGACGGAAGCGTTATCGACATAGGCACGACAACAACAAACGGATACTACGGCACATTCGCATTCGCATGGACTCCACCAGCAGAGGGCGTCTACACCATCATGGCTTCATTCGCAGGCGACGACTCATACGGCAGCTCATCAGCAGCAACAGCACTCAACATAGTTCCTGCTCCAACAACATCGCCGACACAATCTACCACTGCAGCACCAGTTGACTATATGCCAACCTTAACAGGCATACTAGCAGCGGTTGTAGTTGCGATAGTTGTCAGCGTTATTGCTCTAGCAGTCGTCCTACGCAAACATTAAGAAACCAACAAACAACCAACATTTCCTTTTTTTATTTTTTTGTTCCAAGTTTCACAGCATTTTCTGCGCATTTTTACCTTAACAAAAATATACTCCCACGTTGCCTAACTAACAGAGGATGCTATTGCAGAAAAGGTGCTTAGGCAGAACCCAACTTAAAGTTACCATTGTGGGTTTTGGCGGAACATGGATTTCCGAACTAACTCAACCCGAAGCGGTTGAAGTTGTCCATCGAGCTTTCGACTGCGGCATCAATTATTTCGACACTGCCAAACTTGACGGCGACAGTGAAGAAAAAATGGGGTTGGCGCTAAGAGAAGTTCGTGACAAATGTGTCATTGCTACAAAAACTGGTTGCCGAACCAGAGGCGAATCCCTTGCCGACATAAGAAGCAGCCTTAAACGGCTCGGAACGGAGCGTTTAGACATTATTCAACTTCATGGTATAGACGACGAAAAAACGCTAGGCAAAGCCATGGGGCAGGATGGTGTTTTGCAAACCTGCAAGCAAGCCCGCTCTAAAGGCATAGTTGATTTTATTGGCATCACAGGCCACAAGCCACGAGTGCTTGTTAAAGCGATTGAAACAGGCGAGTTCGACACCGTTCTCGTTCCCTTAAATGTTGTAACAAGGCAAGCATTAGAAGAACTTGTGCCAACAGCAAAAAAGCACGACGTCGGCGTTGCCATAATGAAACCTCTATCGGCAAAAACCTCCAATCTCATAACTTGCCTCTATCAACCCTCACTTTCCCTACTCTCAGATGAACCCGACCTCCACGATCTACTGGGAGATGACCAAAACATTATGGCGCAAACTGCTTTGCGATACGTTTTAGCCCAAGACATCGCTGTAACCATTCCTGGATTGGGAAACATCGAGCAAGTAGAAGTCGCGGCTAAAGTAGGACAAGAATTTGCAGGATTAACGGAAGATGAAAAAAACCGCTTCAATATAAAACTTGAAGGGTACTGCAGAGACTGCGGACTCTGCCTTGCCTGCACTGAAAAAATTAATGTTCCAGCAGTACTCCGGTTCTACGCTCTACACCAAAATTATGGCTTGAAGGATTGGGCTAAAAAACTGTATCAGGGGCTGGAAGTAAAAGTTGAAAAATGCATTAAATGCGGAAAATGCGAACAGCTTTGCCCATACAGGTTGCCAGTTATTGATTTGCTTGACAAAGCTCAAACAGAATTGAGGGCTTAAAATTTAATCAAAAAACTAACTTGTGACAAGACGGAGAGAGGACTATCAATTTAGCTAACGCCTCTTCCTATAAAATTGAGGTAGGAGCTATGGCTGCTTCTTAGACGTGAAAAATAACCATAAAAGATAAAATAACGGCTCGTGTCACTGGACTCTGCTCATTATTTGTTTTATTTTTTCTATTAGAATCTGATTGTCTTTAGCTGAACGGATTGTAACTCGGAAGTACTTTTCATCTAAGCCCATAAACGTGCAGCAATCGCGGATTAGGATGTGCTGCTCTGTCAGGGCTTCCTTAAGTTTAGTCGATGTGATTTTGCTGTTCTGATGATTTTTACAAGCAGAAAGTTAGTTGTCGATGGGTAAACCTGTAAGCCGCCTATTTCTTCTAAGCCTTTAGCGAGGGCTGCTCTCTCTTTGGACAATGGTTGTTTTGGTGTTTTGTATGAAATTCTGTGTCATTGAATGCCGCTAAGGTGGCAAAGGCAGCAAGCCCATTGATGCTCCATGGCAACCTAACGTTTTCAAGTTTGGTGACGAGGTTTTTGGCAGCTATGCCATAGCCCAAGCGAATACCCGCCATCCCATAGAACTTCGTAACAGAACGAATCACAAACAGGTTCTCATAATCCTTCACCAAACCAGCGACTGTAGTTATCCTCGCCTTTGTCCGCAGAACTCGATATAGTTCTCGTCTATGCTGAAGATGATGTCTTTTTTCTGGCAGTAGTTACAAGGTCTAAGATGGATTCTTTGCTGTAAAGTGTGCCTGAAGGGCTATGCGGGTTGCATATGCACATTATTTTGGTGTCTTCGGTAACTGCTTTTTTGATCTGCTCATTGTTTAGTGAGAAATCTTCTGGCAGCTGAACGAAAACCACGTCGGCTCCAACTCGCAGCGCCGCTTTCTCGTATTCAGAAAAAGAGGGCACAGGAATTACCGCGTTAAACTTGGTGGGTAAAACCTCGGTTATAGCGTATATGAGTTCGATTGAGCCATTGCCCAAGATTATGTTTTCCTCTTGGACACCGTGCCCAATGTAATTTGCGATTTTTTCTTTGAACTCCACAGGGTTTGGGTCGGGATAAAACTTTATGAATTTGGCATATTGCTTTACAGCTTCGACGGCTTTTGGTGAGGGTCCTAAGAAAGTTGATGGGTCCACTGAACTCGAGCACTTCTTCGAGCGGAACGTTGTATTTTCGGCTAAAACCCCAGATGTCACCGCCATGACTGATAAAGCGACGTTCCTTACATGTGCCCGACAATTTTTTGTTCCTCCATTAGCCTGCTTATTTCTTTCTCAACTTGCATTTGAGCTTTAAAGTGAGCGTTATACAAGTTAACAACCTTGTATAGCCAGTAAACTCCTCCAACGCCCAACGTAACAATTGTTAACAAAACATAAGTTTTTATCGGTATTGTCTGTGGCATAAACATCCGCTCTGGAAAAGCAGCCGCCAAAAAAGCGTCTTGCTCACGCTCATGAATTAGCAAATCCTTAGATAGCAAATAGAGCACGATAAAGGATGGTAAAATCAAAATGATGCTTGCAGACCAAGTCTTTGCATTCCTCTGCCTCAAAACGCACGCCAACTGTAGGTGCCTCTTTGCCCCTGCTTTTCGAGGTGCTGTGCAATCTGTTTTTCCCATTCTGCATCATGCTCAAAATGCTTGTTTCTGCCTTCGAGCAGGCGGTAGAACATTGGGAAAAAAGCTAATCCGAAAGTGACGATTGCTCCCAAAAACCACATGGAAAACCACATTTTTCTATCAGAATAAACTTTAGGTTGGGTTTCCATGTAGGATTCGAGCTCTATCGGGTTTGAATTGCTTACAAGGTTGGAGTAGCCAAACTTTATAAGGTCTTCCATTGGCATCTAAAAGTAAAATGAAGCAACCGCAAATGCTGCTTTCCATAATTATTCCCTGTGTACAACGAGCAATCAACAATAGGCGACATAATCGAGCGAACTAAGAACCGCAACGCATGCAAATTGGCATCCAAACGCGAAATTCTTGTGGTAGATGATCGCTCGTATGACCATTCTCTGGAGATAGCCAAACACTATAAAATTAGACTTTTTACATTGAAAGAACATTTGGGCAAAGGCTATGCTCTACGAGCGGGTTTTCTGAAGGCAAAAGGTGACATAATAGTCACCATTGACTCAGATGGTTCCCACTGGCCTGAAGAACTTGCCTGAAGTGTTGGCGCCTGTTCTCCAAAACAAAGCCGACCTAGTCATTGGTTCAAGATACCTAAACCACAAGCACGTGGCGGCAAGAAAACTCAACGCTTTTGGTGTGCGAATCTTCAACGGCTTAATAGAGCTTTTAACGGGATGTAGCCATTACCGACAGCCAATCAGGTTACCGAGCTATGACACGGTGCCGTCTTGAAAAGCCAAAAGCTGAAATCAGGCGGCTACGAAATAGAATCTGAAATGCTTGTAAAAACAGCCAAAAAACATTTTCGAGTCACAGAGGTACCGATTATTTTCAGCAACGAACCTACGGTAGATCAGGCGTGGACCCACTCGAGACGGCTCTAAAATTTTGCTCTCAATAGTTTTAGCTTACTCGAAGGGTTAAACAAGGTGGCTGCCAAGAACTTCCCAAAGTTTCAATCATAGTCGCATCGTACAATAACGAGCAGACAATAAGGAATGTCTCAAATCCATTCTTGGCGCTTGATTATCCTATGACCATTTGAAGTCATCGTGATGGATGGCTGCTCAAAAGATAAAACAGTAGAGATAGCCCAAGAACTCCCAGTCAAGGTTGTATCCTTACGATTAATTGTCCAGCAGCCTACAACTACGTTATGAAAATCGTCGACTACCCAATTTTGGGCTTTGTTGATTCCGACGCCAAAGTTGAACCCAATTGGCTAAGGTTGCTCGTTACCTCATTTAGATGAGCCGCATGGTAGCCGGAGTCAGCGGAAGCATTGAAACATGGAACAACAGATAATCCATGGGCAAAAAGCATCGGCTATGAACTCAAAAACCGCTATAGTCGCATAGGACACTATACAGGTCGCATTGCCACAATGAATTTGCTTTTGAAGAAAGTCAGTTATTGAGGAGATGGTGGATGGGCAGAAGAACTGCCAAGCCAATATGACACTGACTTTGGTTTTAGGGTCAGCGCTAAAGGTTACAAAATAGCCTACGAACCCAAAGCGGTGTGCTACCATTTCAACCGTCCAACTCTACGAGCTTATTATCGGCAGCAACTTCAGTATGGCAAAAACACGTTACGTCTTTACTTTAAACATGGTCACTTGGCGAAGAGGCGACGAAATCACTGACGTCGGCATGAATATTCAGCCGATCTTGCTCTTGGCGCTATTCGTCGCTTCCTCGTTGGTATAATACCACTAATCAGATTCCTCTGGTACGTTTCAGCGGCAATCTTAGCTTTCATGCTAATCTATTTCGGTTACTCAGCAGCGACAATCAAAGCTAAATATAATGACCTTGCCACTTGGCGTCTTGTGGTTCTTTATTTTGTGCGGTCTTTCGCATGGTTTGTCGGCGCAGTATCAACAACAGCTAACTATTTAGCGGGTAAAGGGAGGAAAAAGCAGCATGCATAATGTATGTTTAGTTTCGCCAGAGTACTGGCCGCTTTCAGGAGGCACAGGTGCCTATGTCTATTACCTTTCAAATGAGCTTATGAAAAACGGCTATCGCATCTATATAGTCACAGGCTCAAACCAAACCGTCGATATAGAAGTTAACAATCAGCTCAAAGTGTTCTTCCTTAAGATTCCAAAAACACCAATCGTAAAATCGTTTTTGTTAGCTTTTAATAGCTACCGCAAACTGAACTTCGAACGCTCCAAACATAAATGTCGATGTCACACACGTGAATTTGCCGCTAACACCAAATTTTGCGGTGCCCCCTAACTTTGGAAAAAGTTTGATTTGCACCGTTCACTCAACGTGGAAAGGTGAGGCAGAAGCCATCAGAGGCGAACCCTACAGTCGACTCAACGCTAACGAGAAGTTCATGGTTAGCTTTAACTGGTTTTTGCGAATTTTTGAGGAACAAATGCTGGATACGGGCACATAAAATTATTGCAGTGAGCCACTTCACCAAGCGCGAACTCACTGAATATTACAAGATCCCAGAAAGCAAAATCCGAGTTATCCACAACGGTGTGGACATAAACAAGTTCCAGCCTGCGCAGGATAAACGTAAAGTAAAAGTCTGAGCTCGGTTTGAATCCTGACGATGTGACTTAGTTGTATCGGTTGGCAGGCTCTATGCCCGCAAAGGTCTATTTACACTTATCGAAAGTATGCCCGCAGTTATCAAACGTTTTAGAAATGCGAAATTCATTATTTCAGGCAAAGGGCAAAGTGACGAAATGCGAAAACTCAGTCACTCACGCAGAACGGTTGGGTGTAAAGGACAACATAATCTTCACGGGTTACACTCCTGATAAAAAACTGCCCAAACTCTACCAAGCCGCAGACGTATTCGCCTTCTCAACCTTCTACGAACATCATCCGTTCGCTGTTCTGGAAGCGATGGCAACAGGCTTGCCCGTCGTAACCACATGGGTCGGCGGAATTCCTGAAACCATTGAAAGTGGCAAAAATGGCTTTTTAGTTGAGCCCTTCAATGAGCGGCAGTTCTCAGACCGTATTATTTACCTGCTTGAGCATCCATCGGAAGCAGCCGAGGTGGGTAGGCTTGCAAGGAAAACAATTGTTGAGCAGCTTGACTGGCGTATAGTCGTAAAAGAGGCTATGGCGGTTTATGATGAAGTGCTGGCTAAGCAGTAGATACGGGCTCTTGCCTGTATGCCTTGGTTACGCGTTGGAATAGCTTGACGATATCTAGTGAACAGAACAAAAATTTTGTAGCGTATTCATGTTGATAAATCATCATCTGCGCCTTTACGGGCAAATCGATTCTTGGTGGCTCAAACTTATGCGCCACATCACCCACCTGCAAACCATCAACCACAATTGCTTTTGCTTGTAAGCCTGACTTTTTAGCAATATAGTTTAGGTATGATTGTTTCCAATCCAGCATCATAATTTTGGTGGCGGTTATGTCGGTGGCTAATGCGTCGTTGCTAGTAAGTATCAAATCCATCTTCACAGGCTTTCCTTTCGTTGGGCCATTACCCTCAATTCCAACCCGCGCATCCATTATCGTCAGCTGAGGCTTGAAAACACTGTAAAGACGATAGAAGACTTCTGGCAGGTAGGGGTGCAAATAGATGCGTTTGTTGCTTGGGATGCAGCCAAAAAGGTTCTTGATTGCGCCGCTGTACATGGCAAATTCGTGTGTCTTCATCAAGGGCAAATCCACTACAGCGTCAGCATCTAAGATGGTTTTGGGCAAGAATAACTCTTTAAGTGCATTGCCGTCGGTAAATTTTACCTTGACTACCTTGTCTTCGGAGAGGTTGATTACTGTGCCGCCTGCTTGATTCACGGCTGCTTGGACACCTGTTTTCTCAAACGCTGTCCAACATGGATAATTGAAGCCGTTAGACTCGCCTACGATTACTTCGCTGTTGCCGTCACGTAATAGGCTAACGAGCTGTTGCATGAGCTCAGGGCTGGTCACCACACCAGGTAGATACTCGGGGTGACTCAGGTTAGGCTTAATGAAAATTCTGCGTTTGCCACGCAACCCCGAACCTGCAACAGCTTCTCTTACAATATCGCTTATGTCGTCGCGGGCTCGGTAAATTCTAACGGATTTCGGCTGAGGCATTGGCATGGACTAGGCCTCTTTTGTCGCTTTTCCCATTATGCAGCCTGGGTCAGAATCAAACATGTCGCCATTATGGTAAGCAGCCGAGCGGGCTCTGCATCCACCGCAAATGTACTTGTAATCGCATTTTCCACACGCACCCTTCAGGTTCGCCCTATTGCGAAACGCATTGAAAAGCGGAGCGTTAAGCCAAATGTCCTGGAATTTTCCAGATTTAAGATTGCCAACGTTCATTGGCAAAAAAACGCATGGATGCACGTCTCCTTGAGGCGAGAGAGAGCAGTAAAGCCTTCCTGCACCGCAACCGCCAATAAAATCTGCCAAGGGCACCGCTTTTTTAGTTACTTTGACGGTTTGCATGTGCGCCATAGACATTGTTACTTCGCCTGTGACTCCTGCTCCTTGGCACTGTATACCAACGCGAGCGAGCTGGGGTGCCGTGGTTAAGATGGTTGTTTTGCATCCTTTGGACATTCTTGCCAGCAGATAGCGCATGAGTTTTTCCCGCTCATCAGGTGAGAGGTCTTGGTCGTAGTGTGCTTTACCTCTGCCAGCAGGGACGAAATTGAAGTTTGTGAATCTTTCAGCACCTAATTCCTCAGCTAAGTCGATGATTGCTGGCATTTCTTCAAGGTTGTTTTTCGTTGCTGTAGTGGCAATGCACACACATAGATCGGCTTCAATGCAGTTCTTCAATCCAGCCACAGCCTTGTCAAAAGCGCCCGGTACTCCACGGAACTCATCGTGGGTTTTGGCGCATGAGCCGTCGATGCTGATGTCCAAATAGTTAACTCCAGCTTGCTTGAGCTTTTGCACGTTCTCCTTGGTCAGTAAGGTGCCGTTTGTGGCAACAGAAATATAGAGTCCCCTGTCAGCGGCATGCTGTGCAACCTCAAAGAAGTCACTACGGGTTAAGGGTTCGCCGCCTGAAAAAGCAAGGGCTGTCACTCCTGCATCTGCGATCTGGTCCACAACTTGGAGTGCTTGTTGGGTGGTTAGTTCTTCTTCTCTGATTGCGCCGCTGTTTGAGTAGCAGTGCTTGCACTGGAGGTTGCATTTGTGAGTGAAGTCCCAAACAATGAGGAAGGGAGCGTAGAGGCTGATTGGTTTCTTGATGCCCATGTAGGCAAAGCTTTTGGTCAAATTCATAACCGCCCGTCTCGCATAGCGGTCGGTTAGGAGCTTCTCAACTTTTTCGCGTTTAATGTTTAGGCTGCGCCGTAGGAACTCAACCCAGAAACCGATAATCTGCGAGTATACGGCGCTGCATTTTTCGCAATTGCTCTCAGGGTTCCCAGCATAAGCGTCGAGTGCTGCTTCAAGAACCGTTCTGCCGCATGCGGGGCATTTTTGGAGTGATAGCCTTAGCATCCTTTTTGTCATGGGCAGTGTTATCACTGCATTCCAGAAGCTATCATAGCTCAGTACACTCATCCAAAGATGCTCTCCTGAAACAGCAAACTGACTAAGAATAGATTCCAAGGATATGTTAAAGATTTCCCTTATGAAGTTAGCGGCAAAAAGACTTCGCCAAGAGCACTTAAGGTTAGAAGGGCAAATTTGAATTGACGTTTTGAAGCTTATTTTTCATTATTTTCTCCGCGATTTCCAAATCCTTAAGAGTGTTGATGTTCAATAGCACCTCAGTCTCCTCTGTGATTAGGGCGCTTGTCTCGATTTTACCCTCGCCCTGTATTTTTGCGCCGTTAACGACGTTAACTCCTGAAACCGCATAACACACGCCCTGGTACTCGTCGGTTGAGTCAACGGATAATCCTGAAGCTTCGCGTGTTTGGACGGGCACAAAAACAGCGTAAAAATCTTTACCACAAGCTTCAAAATTGCTGATGATTTTATCGAGGAATTTTCCTGTGACCGCTGGTGAATCAGCAGGAACTGTTAACACTGGACCCTTCAAGTCTGCCATGGCCGTTGCCTGTTTTAGGTCGTTGTGGTAGCCGTTTGCGTTTGTATGCAGAACTTTCCAGCCTCTGGATTGGCAGTGCTGCTCCGTTTGCGGCGTGTTGGGACTTGTCACCACATAAAACTCGGATACTTTCTCTGCGTTAGCAACTGACTCTGCGACCCAGTCAACAAGTGGTTTACCAAGAAGTGGTAGAAGCGGCTTCTCCATTGGCAACCCCATGCGTTTGCCTTTTCCACCAGCCATAATTAACGCAGGGACTTTCATAGCAGCATCAACACACCAGCTAGGACAAGTAGCGTAACTGCCCTTGCCGTTTCATTTGTTGCACCAATCGTATCTCCTGAAACTCCTCCAAACGTCTTTACAGAAACCTTCTCCATCAAAAGCCCAACTGGAATGCTGATCAACACCGCGCCCACACCAATTAAGCCCAAAAGCGGATTTAGTGCCAGTGCAAAGAATGGGTAGGCAATCAAAACAGAAATTGCGTATGCTGCTATGTTGATTTTCTTTTTGGCTTTTGCCAGAAAAATCGAGCCGAGTCCTTTATGCGTTGGCTTGCCAGCCCAAACGATGGTAACCATAGATAACTTGGCTGAAATCTCAGCTATAACTATCGCACCGATTGCAAAAAACGGGTTAATCAAGAATAAACCGAAGAAAGCCGCAAACTCTACCGCCAGCGCTAGCAAGGCTCCCCAGTAAGTTACAGTCCAAGCGTGGGCTATCGTTTTTTTGTCTTGGACGTTTCGCTGACCGAAGGTGTTGCCTAAATCTATTAGACCGTCAAAATGCTGCAAGCCCGTTATAACTAGCAGGAAAGCCACAACCATGGCAGCAACCACAAGCCTTGATATGACATCAGTTGGCAACGCTATGTAAGAATTGATTAATCCGAGCGCGCCATGGATGATGAAATTTGCGCCTAAAAAGTAGATTGCGGCAAGTCCGCCTATGAAGCCGCCGATAAGTGGGAAGAGGTACATATGTTCTGCTGTGCCAAAAATGTAGTCTTCTTTTGCGCCCACGGGAATTATGGTGAGGAAAGATAGCAAATCCCTAAAAGTTTTTATAGTTTTCACAGGCGACATATACTCTTAACAACTCGCAAAGAGAATATAGGCTTTGTCGTGATACCGATGGGGGAGTTTAAAGGGAAAAAAATAGTAGTTACTGGCGGCGCAGGGTTTATAGGCTATCATCTGACGAAACGCTTATCAGATTTAACTTCAAACTTGACTATTTACGATAACTTGTCAAGTGGCAAAATGGAAAACGTCAAAGATGTTCCTAAAGCCGAATTTGTAAAAGGCGACATCTTAGACGCTAAGAAAATTTGTAATCTAGAGAAAGTAGACTTAATCTATCATTTGGCAGCCCAGGTTGTTGTACCTTACTCCATGGAGAACCCGATGATAGATTTTGAAACCAACGCTAAAGGCACCGTGCAAGTTCTTGAGAAAGCGCGCAAAGATGACGCAAAACTCATTTTCGCCTCAAGCGCAGCCGTCTATGGTAATCCAACGGTTTTTCCGACTCCAGAAAGTTATGGTTTTCACCCCTTCTCCTGCTATGGCTTATCTAAAGTCGTCGGCGAAGAATACTGCAATATGTACAGAGAACAATACGGTTTAAAAATAGCCATAGCACGGTTCGCCAACGTTTACGGATTAAGATGCCACGGCGTTATTCACGACTTCCTAGACAAACTATCAGCAAACCCCAACAAACTTGAAATTATCGGCACTGGCTTGCAATCAAGAGATTTCGTTCATGTTTCAGACGTAGTTGACGCATTAGTTACAGTGGGCTCGGAAGACTTTACAAACGGTCAAGTTTACAACCTTGGGATTGGAAAAACAGTAACTATAATTGAACTTGCCAAAATGATGCTCAAGATCATGGGGTTAGAAAAGAAAACATTCGTTACCACCACGGGTCAGTCCTGGCAGGGTGACGTGACAAAAATTTGGTTTGATAACAGTAAAGCACGCAAAGAGTTGAATTGGAATCCCAAAATAACGTTAGAAGATGCCATACGCGAAGTTATCGCTGCGAGGAAAATTTCTAAATGACCACTCAGGCGCCAGCTAGAGGGCTCGTTGCTCTGCTACGGCTTCCTTACTGGCTAATGACCGGTGGCTTATCACTCCTAACCGCATTCGCCATATCCAAAAACTCGCTGAGCATCCCAATCCAAACAGCCGTTTTGATTTTCTTCTCTATGGCATTCATAACTTCCGCAGGTTTCGCAATCAACGACTACTTTGACAGGGAAAGCGATGCAATAATCAAACCCAAACGTCCTATCCCATCAGGAGCACTCTCGCTAAAACAGGTCATAGCAGTTTCGGGCGTGCTTTTCGCAGTTGGATTGATTATGTCAGCTTACATTAACCTCTTGAGCTTTGTAATAATAGCCGTTGACTCAGCGCTTTTACTAATTTATTCAACGGTTGTTAAACGTAAATCAGGATTTGGCGCAAACATTTTAATCGGAATCCTCACAGGCACAGCTTTTCTGTTCGGGGAAGCAACAATTTCAAGTCCCCCCATAATTAGCCTGATTTCTCTAAGCCTCTACCCGATTGCGTTTGGCACAATCGGCGGTAACGTTCTGCGAGACATCTTAAGCCTTGAAGGAGACTCAAAGGTTGGATACCCCACTCTTCCTAAAACCGTCGGCGTCTCAAAATCAGCAAAACTAGGCGCTTTATTCTTTTTGTTAACTGGGTTGCTTGCACCTCTTCCTTTTCTGCTAGGCTACTTTAGCATTGGTTACTTGGCGCCTATTCTGCTATGGAGTGCTCTGCTGATTTTCTCTTCTATTCGCCTTGCAACTTTAACTTCAACCGTGCCCAATGTACGCAAATACGAGCGAATTGTCACAATGTCGATGATTCTGCTTCCTTTAGCCCTGATAATTCAGGCAATATCTAACGTGTTGGGAGTAGCGTAGTGTGAATAAAACTAAAAGTGTCTGCCCTGAATGTCAAAAAAAAATTGATGCACAACTAACTCAAGTTAACGGAAAAATCAAAATCACCAAGCAATGCCCAGAACACGGCACTTTCGAGGCGACCCATTGGCAAAGCCCAGCCATCTACAACCACATGCAAACTTACGACACTTTCCAGTACCTCGGAGACTTAAATGCCCCTAAAGACCCCCAAGGATGCCCATACGTATGCGAAACCTGCAATAACCACGCGTCAGGCACAGTAATTGGCGTCATCGACGTGACCAAACGATGCAACTTCAAATGTGCCGTTTGCTTCTCCACTTTCCCAGAGCAGGAAAAAGTCGATTATGAACCAACCAAAGAAGCCCTCATAGACATGCTAGAGTTCGTCGCCAAAGCCAACCCCAAGCCACCCGCAATCCTTTTTTCAGGCGGAGAACCCCTCGAACGCGAAGACATGCCTGAAATTATCGGCGCTGCCCACAGACTAAAATTCATGACAATTCTCGCCACCAATGGCACGCATTTGGTTGACACCCCGGGGCTGGCAAAGAAGCTGAAAGATAATGGCTTAAACATCGTTTATTTATCGTTTGATAGTTTTCAAGAAGAATTCAACAGGAAAGTTCGGGGACGAGAGCTCTTAGATATTAAACTTAAGGCTATTGAAGTTTGTCGCCAACACGACATGGAAATTATCCTAGTCAACACACTGATGAAGAGTTTGAACGATAAAGAAGTCGGCGATATGATACGGTTCGCAGCTAAAAACACCGACATCGTCCGAGGCTTAATTTTCCAACCCATCGCCTTCACAGGCAGAGCAACCGAAAACCCGTTCAGAGAAAACTTCCGCGAATGGTCCTTCGCAGAGGACGTTGAAAAACAAACCCGAGGCGAAATAAAATCCACCGACCTTTTCCCAATGTCAGTCATGACTTCGCCAATCAAGATAATGCGCAAATTCATGCAAAAGCCCTGGCCGCTCTTCTCTTGTAGCCCACAATGTGGCATCGTAAACTGGGTTTATGTTTCCGAAGAAGGCAAGATGTTCCCAATTAACCGCTTTGTCAACTTCGACAGGTTCTTCAACTATATCCGAAAAACAGCTGAAAACGCAGAATCAAAAGGAAAAATATCGCTGCTCTCATCACTGTTCATGGCATCAATGCTTTCAATGAACATGTTCCTAGTCACCAAAGAAGTCGGTATGCTAACGCTGACAAACTCAATCATGCGCATGCATCTTTCGCCGTCTTATCAGTCGCTGGGAAAAATCCGCAGGCGCATCTTTCTTCTTGGTTGCATGGCTTTCATGGACTCATACAACTTCGATGTTAACCGCGTAAGACGCTGTGTAGTCCACTACATTACGCCAGACAAGAAAATCATACCCTTCTGCGCCTACAACAACATTCACAGGGTAGCAATCGAAAAAGACTTCGCTGAAAGACAAAAGAAAGCTCAGCTTACAACTTGAATGTTTAGCACACAGTAATTATAGGTGAACTCGTACTGGTTTGTTAGTGGGTTGAGACCCCAGAGTTCAAAAACTATCGAATAAGATCCCGGTTGATTCTCCGTTATGGTTTGCATGCTTTGCCATGACTGTCCATCATTTAGTGTTATGACTGTAGTGTTGAGTGCTGCTGTTTCAACCGGCACGTTGGTTAGGTAGGGGGTGGTTTTTGATAGAACCTGATACGTTTCAGGTTTACTCATATGGTTCTCTACATTCACATAAACGTTAAACGTGCTGTTTTGACCTGCAACCAATGTCAAAGGGTAATCAGCCGTTTTGTGCTGTGAATCAAGCAGATAAATCGTGTTGTATGCAGGTTGCGTTGTAGGGCACATTATAAAGTATCCTATGGTAAACGCGGAAACAATCACCAGCAAAAGAAAAACGGCGATTGCATACCCTTTCTCATCGTTTAAACCGATTTTTCTTCCAATGCTTATAACACGTTCTAAACGTGGTCGGATCCAGTATCCCTCGAAATATAATGCTAAATATCTCAATCCCTGACTTAAATGGTTTAAGCTTTGTCTTCCCATATTTTCTGGACTTGTAAGTTGAGGGAACCTCGACCATATTGTAGCCTTCTCTGGCGAATTGGATAAGCATTTCCGTGGCAAACGGCATATCTGCCTCTTTGAGGTTGACTTTGTCTATGGCTTCATGGGAGATGGCTCTAAAACCGGATTGAGTGTCACTCAGAAATTGGCTGTAAAAGAAGTCAAATGTAAATGTGATCATTTTGTTCCCGAGGAAGTTTAGAAAGCCCATGGCTTTGTTGGGGTCGTACATGCGTGTTGCCAGCACCATGTCGGCGTCTTTTTCAATCATGCGTTCGACGAGGCGGTTGACATGTTTGAATTCGTATGTGCCGTCGCCGTCAACCATGACGATGATGTTGCCGCGGGCGTTTTTCATGCCTGTTCTCAAGGCTACGCCATAGCCGCGCTTTGGTTCAATTATGAGTCTGGCGTTTGTAGATTTGACGATGTCGATGGTGCCGTCTTTTGAGTTGCCATCAACTACGATTATTTCGTTTGGGTAAACCAGGGTGTTGTTGAGGGTTGTGATAGCTTCCAGTATGTTGCCTGCTTCATTGAGTGTGGGTATTACAACCGAGACCAAGTCAACTTTGGATGTCATGCCCTAACCCCATTATGTAAGGCTATAAATGCACTATCATGGTTAAATAAGCTCTTCGTATATCTCCACCAGCGAATCAACATTCTTTTCCCAACTATACTTCTCTTCCATCATTGCACGGAGCTCCAGTTTGCGTGAAACCCAATCAGCTTCAGAAAACTCCAAAACAGCTTCCGCCATAATCTCAGGCTTGTTAGCCGCCACCAGCTTCCCAAACTTTGGACTTAAAATCTCACTTATGCCTCCAACATTAGTCGCTATAACAGGCAGTCCACATGCCATGGCTTCAAGCGCAACCAAAGGCAAGCCTTCACCAGACTTAGATGGTAACACGAAAAAGTCCGCCGCATTATAATAGGCAGGTAACTCTTCATCTGAAACAAAGCCTGCCAACCTAAAATTATCATCAATGCCCAACTCATTGATTCTTGCTTGGACACTGTTTTGGTCAGGTCCTTTGCCGACGGCGAGAAAAACAATCTTGGAGTTCTTTTTGACTGCTAGGTTGGCGCATTCAATTAAGGTGTCAATGCCATTTTTGTAAACAAGCCGCCTTACAGTCAAAAACACCTTGGCGTCTTGGGGGATTTTAAGTTTTCTTCGGATTTCTTCACGTTTGCCTGCCATGGGTCGGAAGCGAGGTAGGTCAACGCCGTTGCGTATAACTTTGATTTTGTTAGGTTTGGCTCCTAATCTTAAAACGTAATCCTTTGAAGCATTGCTTACTGCAATGATTCTGTCTGCTTGTTTTATTGTTTCTTTGCCGATTGCCAGGTCATTTACACGTTCAACTGTGTCAAACAAATTATCGTACTCGATGAAGGTGTTATGCTGTGTTAACACGAACGGTTTATCGTACATTTTCGCCAGCTCGCCCACGATAAGCGATGATGGGTAAGGGTGGCCGTGAGCATGGACTATTTTGCTTGATTTCACCGCCCTGAGAAAGGTCTTGAAGCTTGCCACAGTCGGGATGGGGTAAGGTATTCCTAGGCTGAACCCAGTGTTGAGTGATGGGTAGCATTCAACGTTGAGGTGCTCGAAAACATAGTGTTTGGGGGTTCCAAGTCTGCTTGTTATTACAGTGGGCTGAAAGTTGCGTTGGAGCAGACGTTTACCCTGTTCATAAACAACTTTCTCTATCCCGCCGACATGAGGCAGAAAGGTATGCGTCACAATGCACAGCTGTGTTTGAACCATCTCAGCCCAACTGGGTAAAATCCTCAATCAACATAGTATTATAACCTTATGGTAAAGCAAAGCGCTACCTAAAACGGCGGCTTAGGGTTAAATTTTAGCATTCAGAAGGGGTTAACAAATAGTATACCCATCCCATCGGCATCAATTTAACACTAGAAAATACTCCACAAAATTGATAGACCTCCTCCTCTACCTCAATTTAACCAAAAACAACCCTAAATTGACTACCTACTCCCATAGTCACAAGGCTCCGTTAAGCAAGCAAAAAATTATGTTAAGGCTTAGCCTGCGCGCTTTTGAGAGCTCTTGTATATACGTTTGATGATGCACCTGCAACGAGTGCGCCGATAGCATCGTTTGTGATTGAACCCAGCTTTTTGAGGAGCCCAGGTTTGGCTTGATCAAAGCGCACGTACTCGAAAACGCCTCTGGTGCCGCCGATATAGGTGGCGATTGCTATGCCTAAAATCTCATCTGCGATTGGTCCGGGTCTGCCCTTGAATCGCTCCTGTGTCAGCCCTGGAATCAAGCCTTTCTCAGCGTCTTCTTGCGCGTGGAAGGCTGCGGTGATGAGTATTGAGATATTTACGTCGCCCAAAATGTCAAGTAATTCTTCTTTTAGCATTTCCGTGGCTTTTTCTTCTGTTTCGATACCTGGATGAGGAACGAACATTTCAAGGGCGGCGTGGATGAGACTTTTTAAGGAAATATCATGTTTTTCGAGGAATTCAAGGAGTGGCGGGTTTTGGTTGGTCAAGGTGTTCAGCCTTGTTTTTTAAAGCTCTGGTGTGCTTTAAGCGTTTTTAATTTTTATATTTTGGCACCCCAAATTACCGTAATGCTTATATGAAAAGGTTGGATAAACCAAATTCAATTATAGAGTTGATAATTTGCTAAACTTCCAGAAAAAAACCCAACTACCGCTCAAACCTCTACTTGAAAGCGAATTATCTAAAAATTCGAATATTAAAACAGCTTTTTTATGCTTAACTGTTTCAACACCATTATTATTGGCGTTTGGGAAAAATTACATATCTACTGTTCACTCAAAACCATTACAGCAAACCAAAACTGTTGAGGGTGAAGTTTAAGGAGGACGAATTGAAATGAAAGTTGTTTGTTCATGGAGTGGCGGCAAAGACAGCTGCTACGCATACTATTTAGCAAAACAAGAAGGCCACGAAGTCATGAGCCTCTTAACCATGATGATGAGCGAATCCAAATCAAACTTCCACATGATACCAACAGGTATACTTGACAGCCAAGCTGACGCCCTTGGAGTGCCGTTATTAAAACAGAAGGCAACGCCTGAAACCTATGAAAAAGACTTCAAAGGAGCATTGCTTAAGCTGAAAGCTCAAGGAGCAGAAGGTTTAGTTACAGGCGACATTTACGAAGTAGCTGGACATGAAGAAGGGTGGCTTAACAGAGTGCTCAAAGAAGTTGGCTTAATGCCGATAAAGCCTCTATGGATGGGAGACACTAAACTGATTTACCAGTATTATCTAAAAACGGGGTTTAAGGCAACAGTGGTACGCACAGACCTCAAGAAACTGGGCTTGGCATGGCTTGGAAAGGTTCTCAACAAAAAATTCTACGATGACATCCTCAAACTTGGTAACATTGACCCATGCGGTGAAGGCGGCGAATACCACACTGTTATAACCGATGGGCCACTGATGAGCAAAAAGATTGAAATTCTAGAAACGGCAAAACACAAGACTAGACGGCGGCTTCGGATACTTGGAAATTAAGAAATTCGAAGTTAAGCCCAAGGCAAGGTAACCCGTAGCCATGGATGTACTAGTCACAAATAATGAGCTAAAAGCGAAAGCATTCCTGCAAGAAATTGTGGGAAAAAAGCCCCTTTTTATCTGCACCATAGCCACTACAGAAACCGGGAAAATCCCCGGGCTGTCAGCGGCAGGTGCCAATCCAGATTTCACGGATTTTACCCCTCCAGCAGATGCTGAACTGTTGTTGTTGGGCAAATGCAAATCGATCCAAGGAGTTCCCATTACCCCAGACGGCATTCCGACGCCAGGCCTGATTACGACGTCAGCGTTGCATCTTGCCGACATTCCTGTGTTGGTTGTCAATGGCGGCGTAAAAGTTAAGCCTCAAATTCCCTACGTTGACATCGGCGGTAACTCAGGTAGAGACATTAGAACTGGCGATTCTGTTGATAACGTTGAAGAAGTTATTGAGCGCGCCAAAGTTTTAGGCGAACAGCTTGCTAAAGTGTCGGATTATTTAGTTATCGGCGAAAGTATCCCTGGCGGAACCACTACAGCGCTTGGTGTTTTATCGGCTTTGGGTGTAAATGCGGAAGGCAAAGTTAGTAGCACACTGCCCCTGAACCCTCACAGCTTAAAGGGCGAAGTAGTTCGGGCTGGCTTGAAAGCTGCGGGCGAAAAATTCGGCAGCCTAAAAAATAATCCCGTAAAAGCTGTCTCTTGCGTTGGTGACCCCATGATGCCTGCTTTGGCTGGACTCGTTATTGGCGGGGCTAGAAAGACACCTGTTTTGATGGCGGGCGGAACCCAAATGACCGCTGTTTTAGCACTCATTAACGCACTGGAGCCTAAGGCATTGTGTAATGTGGCGGTTGGCACGACAAGATGGGTTGCAAAAGATAAAACCTCAGACATTACAGGAATCGTTAATCAATTCTGTGATGTTCCAGTTTTAGCCGCTGATTTAGATTTTGGGCCCTCCAAGTACCCGGGTCTGAGAATCTACGAAACAGGACTTGTTAAGGAGGGTGTAGGTGCTGGCGGTGCTTCAATCGCAGCTATGGCAAAGACCAAGGGTGCAGTGACAAAGGACATACTTCTTAAGGAAATAGAGCGTAACTATGCCTCACTAATGAACACAAAGTGAGATAACCAGTGGTCATAAAACAACTAAAGAACCTTCTCTCTTTCCTTACAATTTTCCCTATAGCTATGGACAAAGATATGCTCACAGACTGCGCCAGAAACATGTGGGCTTTTCCCATTATCGGCGCATTCATTGGGTTACTTGCGGGAGTTTTCGGTTGGATTAGCTACCATTTTCTGCCTGGCATCGTAGTAGGTGCTCTGGTTTTAGCTTTGCTATTGCTCATCACTGGGCTTCATCACACAGATGGCTTGTTGGACTTCGGCGACGGTGTCATGGCTCATGGTACGCCTGAGCATAAGATTGAGGTTATGCATGACCAGTTAACTGGTGCTGGCGGCTTAACATTGGGTATGATGACCTTGCTAATCAGCGCGTTAGCCATCGGGCAGTTGCACAGCAACATAATTGTTCAAAGCATCATTGTCGTTGAGGCTTCAGCGAAGCTTTCCATGGTTGTAGCAGCTTGGGCTGGGAAATCGGTCCATGAAGGTATGAACTCAGCGTTCCTTCAAGCAATGCACGGACCCCACGGGAACCTGCGCTTAATGGTTGCAGTAATAGTTTCCTTTGCAATCGGTGTGGTACTTATTGGTTGGGCAGGCATCTTCACCGTTCTAGTTGCGTTGATGACAGGCCTTGCCATGGTTGCCATTGCGCACAGGAACTTCGGTGGAGTCACAGGCGACGTGTTTGGAGCAACAAATGAGCTAACCCGCATGGTCTGCGTTATTGTCCTGTTGGCGGTGGTTGCATGGGTATAACCGCACTTGTGATGGCGGGTGGAAAAGGAACCCGTTTGCGGCTATCGGAAGAGAAGCCCTTGATTAAGGTCTGCGGCAAACCCGCCATTGAATATGTCCTCGCAGCCCTTAAAGGCGCCCAAAAAATCGACAACATAATAGTAGCTACAACCAATTGCACGCCAAAAACTGCTAAACTCATGACCAAGCACAAAATAAAAGTAGTTGAAACACCGGGAAAAGACTATGTTTCCGATATGGGCTTCGCCGCTCAGAACCAGAAACTCGGGGTTTTCTTAGCTATCGCCGCTGATCTCCCACTGGTGACCTCTCAAGCTCTGGACGCCATTGTGGAGCGTTATGTGCATTGTGGCAAACCAGCCTTAACTGTAGCTGTTTCCTTGGAGACTAAGACTCGTCTTGGCATGAGTGTGGAGTATAAGTTCAAAATGGACAGTCGTGACGTCGTTCCCACAGGTATTAACGTCATTGACGGTGGCAAACGGTATGGTGACGAGTGGCTAGACCAGGCTATTTTCCTGCTGGATCTGCCAGAACTCGCAGTAAACATCAACACAGTCCAAGAACTTCAATTGGCAGAACGTTTACTATCTGAAAAGCGAAATTAAGCAACCCATTCTCTTTAGAGCTATTGCAGTCGTCTGCCCTCTAAAACCTCTTTCAGGGTCGCTTGCATCCTTCGCGCGTCAACATCCAAAATTGGCGACTCGCAAATCATTGTCGGATGCATCTGAAAATCAGCAATAACCTCAGCTAGCAGTCGGAAGTCTGGTCCGTACCTTTTCTCGTCCAACGTATGATGCGCTCTTTCCCCCTGCAAGTTAAATTCGATGGCGGAGAAGTGGCAATGCATGCTTCTAAGAGTCTCCGTTCCCAGGTGTTCTTCGACTTTTTCGGCGACTACACGCATGTCTTCCGCTTTTTTGAACCTGCCCAGTTCCCGTGCATGAAGGTGTCCCCAGTCCAGCACGAGCTGAGTGCCCTCGACCTGCTCGTTGATTGCTATGATTTCTTCGAGGCTACCAACTTGGAATTTTCTTCCCATGCTTTCGGGTCCAAGCTTGACTTTTAAGCCGAGGCTTTTCATTTCGGCGCTGACTTCTTTTAGAGCATCGACACAAACTTTGAAGGCATATTCCTTTTCGAAAAGGCCATAAAATCCCGTGTGAAACACAACAACATATGCTCCCATCCAGTCTGCGGCGGTGGCACAAGCGATTAGTCGACGTTTGCTGGCTTCGACGACTTCACGTTTGCCTGAAAAATTAATGAAATACGAGCCATGCATGCTTAGACGCACATTATTTTGTCGAGCTAATTCGCCGAGTTGCTCTGCGTTTATCTGTTTTATCTGCGGCTTTGGTCCCCACCGGGAAGCTTGGTACTCAAAAGCGTCCAGTCCCTCCTCATGCAGAAGCCTCGGCACGTCTGACAGTTCTGCTCCCATTAGCCTAAACATGGGTGGAACGCCTGCGGGTCCAAAACGAGTGCGCTCAGCCATCAAATCCCTTAACTTGTGTTAATATCTGCAGTTTAAAAAACATACGGGCACACATTGGCTTAGATGAGACTGTTTATTGTTGGAATCGGCACGTATAAGCGGACAAAAATCGCCAGCGCCAAAATGGCAACAGTGATTGCTATCAAAGCGTAATCGCCTTTGTGCAGTTTGAGTGCGTAGAGGTTAGTGCGTTTCTTTGTGGCTCCCCATGCGCGTGACTCCATGGCTTCAGCAAGCTCGAGACTTCGACGGATTGCGCTAACAATCAGCGGTATTAGAACAGGCACATAATTTCGGATTCTCTTTAGCAAGCCGCCCTTCTCCAGCTCTAGCCCCCGTGCCTTTTGGGCATCCATGATGGTTTGGGCTTCCTCCGCCAAAACGGGGACAAAACGCACTGCCGTGGTGAAGGCAAAGGCAAACTCGTAGGGCACGCGAGACTCCTCTAAAGCTAAGCCTAAGTGGTCAGGTGAAGTGGTCAAAAAGAAAACGCTAAACGATTCAACCAATACAACGAAGCGCAACGTCATGGCTGCTGCAGACTCTACACTGGCACCTGTCAAATGGTACCCTGTTGTAAAGTAAGTTGTTCCAACGTTAACTATGAAAATGAACGCTGCCAAAAAAGCCGCGCCGCGCAAGGAGCGCAACCACTGCCTCTGAACCCGCGCCAACAGAACAAAAGGAATCTGCAAAACGAACAATAGGAGCAGTGGGATGATTTGATAGAAGATTATGGCAACTATGAAGATGGCAATTACGTAGACAAATTTGATTCTAGGATCCAGATTGTGAATTGGAGAGAAGACTTTTCGGAATTTTAAGCCGTCAAAAACACTCACTGCTGCGCCCTCTCCTTTGCGAGGATAATTTGCTTGGCCTCGTAAATGTCAATAATATTTTTTGGAAACCCCAGAGGCTCTAGTTTGGTGAAGACCTGAGCGATTTGCGGCAGCACTATTGAGGAGAGCTCAAGTAGGGCAGGGTCGGTTAGGATGTCATTTCCCATGCCGTCAGCCACAATTCTGCCCTCCTTCATTAAAATCACCCGTGGGTTGCATTCTGCCACAAACTCGACATCATGAGTTACTATGACGACGGTTTTTTCCTGGGTTTGCATTTGCATTATAAATTGGCGTAGTTTTTCTTTTTGTTCGTGGTCTTGCCCGATAGTAGGCTCGTCAAGGATAAGCGTTTGTGGATCCCATGCTAACACGGAAGCCAACGCTACTCGTTTGCGTTCTCCTCCACTAAGTAGGAAAGGCGAGGTTTTGCGGTATTGAGCGAGTGATAAAAGCTCAAGCGCCCAAGTTACCCTTTCCTCAACCACTTTTTGTTCGAAACCGAAGTTTTTTAGGGCAAAAGCGATTTCCTCTTCGACTGTTTCGCTGAAGAGTTGGTGATCGGGGTTCTGAAAGACGAAGCCGACGTTTCTTGCCAGGGTTGCAACGCTGGTTTTTGTTGTGGGTACGCCGTTCACTTTGACCGTGCCCACGGATGGTTTGAGTAGTCCGTTGAAGTGCTTGACAAAGGTGGATTTTCCAGCGCCGTTCTGACCCATAATGGCAAGGAACTCGCCGTCTTCAACGGTTAAGCTGACGCCTTTGAGAGCTTCAACCCTGTTAGGATAAGAATAGTGAACGTCAACTGCTTCAATCACTTTGGCTTAAGCGCCTCCAACAATTGCTCAGCCAACTCCTCCGAAGACAACGGCGTCTTATCGCCCAGGTTTAAACCCTCTTTCTTAAGCAGTTTATAAAGCAACGTGGCTTTGGGGATTCCGACGCCGATTAAGCGCGTTTCTTCGCTGCTGAGGATGTCACGGGGGTTGCCTTCGAAGAGCACTTTGCCCTCGTCCATAACAATGAGGTGGTTAGTGTACTTCGCGGTCAAGTCCAAGCGGTGTTCAACAAGGATAACGGTGATGCCTTGAGTTTTGTTCAGGTTATAGATTACTTCAAAAATTTTTTGAGCACTCAAGGGATCCAAAAAACTGGTTGGTTCGTCTAACACGATTATTTCTGGCTCCATTGCAAGAACAGAGGCTATTGCAACCCGCTGTTGTTGTCCGCCTGAAATCTCGTGAGGCGAGCGTTCTCTCAGGTCACTGATGCCTGTCTGGTTAAGCGCCCAATCTACACGCTTGCGCATTTCGTCGCGTGGAAAGCCCATATTCTCTAAGCCAAACGCAACATCCTTCTCCACGCTGAGGGCGAAAAGCTGGTTTTCTGGGTTTTGGAACACCAAGCCAACGTGCTTAGCCATCTCATACGTGTGGCGTTCCAAGGTATTTTGGCCTGCAACTGTGATTTCGCCTTTCAACTCGCCTTGATAAAAGTGAGGCACCAAGCCGTTGAACGTTCTACATAGAGTGGTTTTTCCGCAACCGCTATGTCCCGTAATTAAAACAAACTCGCCCTTCTCGACTTTTATGGACACATCTGCAATTGATGGTTTGGATGCGCCTGGGTATGTGTAGGTGAGGTTTTTTGTTTCAATTATAGCCAAACTTGAGCCCGCTCAACCTACAGCGATGCGGTTTGCTCATTTAAGCGTAGCTACGCAAAAATGGCTAAACTCCATTTGTTTTTTCTTTGCTTGTTATGGCGTTTTTTAGTAGTTTGAGGCATTGTTTTAATGTTGGCTCTATGTCGCCAGTGCCACTGACTCCTGCTGCCATGGCATGCCCACCGCCGACTCCGCCCAGAAACTCGCCCAGCGGTGTAGCAATGTCCTTGCCCAAGCTGATGCCTGTTCCCTCGGCAAATTGTCGCACACAGCGCAGGCTAATGTCGATTTTGCCGTTCTTAGTCCCAGCCACAGCCGATACATGCGCTCCTAAATCAACAAGGGCTTTAGCCGCTGAAGCTTGATACGCGCTAACATGCGAGAGCGCAATTATCCAATCGCCCTGCTTAATGACTTTAGCTCGTTTACAAGCTTTCAATTTGGCTAAACGCTCAGAAGTATCAATCGGCAGAGCATACTGAGCAAGAGTTTCCTGCACATCAATACCCGTTTCAACCAATTTTGCAGCTATCTGCAGCGTAGTCGCGCTCGCCAGGGCAAAATGCCTAGTATCAAACGCTATGCCGACGAAGAGTGCTTTTGCCTCGTTAAGATCGGGGGTGACTTTGGCTTGCCTGTAGAGCTTATATATTATTTCACAGTTAGCCGCAGCTTTGTCGTTTATGATGCAGAATTTACAGATTGCGGTTGTTTCAGGGTTGGGGTAGTGGTGGTCAACGATAAGTTTTAGCGCATAAGATTTCCTGATGGTCTCGGCGACCTCATCAAGCTGCTCAATCGTGTTCATGTCCAATAACATTATGACGTCAGCCGATTCGATGTTAGGTTTTAAGTTAACGGTGATTGGCATGAGCTCCAAAAGCACTTTAGACGGCTTATTCACGCCCTGTGGGCAGCCGATCTCAAAAACCACATTTGGCAAAAACCGCTTAAGCAAACACTGCAAACCATACGCTGAACAAATCGCGTCCGCGTCAGCGCTGCGGTGACACAGCAAAAGAACAAAAGCGGCGTCGCTATCCCGCAAAACTTTCAGTAATTTTTGGAAATCGTTCATTTTAAACTTCTCAAATATTTTTCAGCCGCTTTATGGGCTTCGGCAGTGGCTTCTTTAACTAGTTTTTCTGCGTCCGTGTCTTTGGCTTCTGATGTTAATTCAAGGTCTATTTCTACTGTTACATTGACGGGTTTTGAGCCTTCAGCTTCAACGCTTACATCAAGCTTGTCAACCATTTTAGAAGAAACTTTGGCGAGAACCGCTTTTCGAGCTGCGTCCTCGGCTGTTTGACATAAAGTTTCAATCTGCTCAGTGGTTAGCTCTGGTATTCCGAGCTCTACCACAGCAGTTTCACCTTTAAGATGTTGGCTGAGAAACTGGATTGAGGTCTTCTTGGAGTTTTGTCTGGCTTTCTTTAATTTGGCTGCGAATGCGTTCTTCTTGCCTTGCCAGAACAGTGCTTCTAGTATCCAGTAGCTCTTTACGTTCAACGAGTTCTTCGTTAACTTTTGGTTTTTCAGCTTTAACCAGAAGCGAACCGATTGCCTTGTAAATTACAGCCTCATCCGCTGTTTTTTGCAGTTCAGCAATTGTTTGGTCAACCTCTGATTTTTCCATGTCAACCTGTTGTTTCTGAGCTAAAATTGACTGTAAGGTTTGCTGCAGTTGTTGCAACCGCAGAAGCCTTTCTTGAACGTTAGGCGGTAACTTTGAAAGTTCATCACTCAAATTTTATCCTTCCAACTGCACAAATAATAAGAGCCCTTAATTAAGCGTTTCCAACAAAGACAGACTTCACCGTTGTCGCGTTAGGTTAATGTTTGATTCCAATAATACACGTTCATGTATTGCCCGTTTGCCACTGGATACGCTTCATCTTCGAACACAATGTCAAGGGTAACGTTATACATGTCAAGGAGAGTGCTTACGGCTAAGCCAACCTGAGGCGACTTGTCATCGGCAGGCCAGAAACCCCAAATTGTGTCGTTAGGGTGACGCATGCCCCAGCCGTAATTGTGAGGCAAAACCAACGCAGCCACAGGCGCACTCTTGTCCACATACTTGTCCTGTGTAATGTCATTCCAGAACCGTTGCATAGCCGAGAACTGCTCGTTAGTCATTACCCCGTAACAGTTGCCTGCAACATAGGGATAATCGAAAACGGCTATGTATTTGGCTCCAGCCTCATACGATATTAACATTTGATTGTAGATTTCATCGGCGCTATCAAGATAAGGCGCAGAACTGTACTTCCACGTTATCATTGTACCCCAATCCTTGTCCTGAAGTCGAGCCGCCCCCTTAACCAGCGAAATCTGCTCAGCAACACTGTTGTTCCAGCCTAGCTCACCGAACGTAACGTCGTAGCCCCCCAGATAGTTCCACCAGTACAAGCCGTAATCAGATGTGAATGTCCTAAATCCCACTTCATTGAGCGCGCTTAGTCCAAGGTCTCCTCGGACACAATCGTTAACAAAAAAGTTGGCTTCCAAATCATAATTCGACGGTTTAGTGCCGTTAGCTGCTAAACTTAGCTGTTTAAGGTAAACCTGGTACATGTTCTGTACTCCTGAGTCGTTAATCAAGTGCATTTTGGGACCGTTGGCTTTGAAAAATTCGGTCCAATTTGCATCCAACTGCACGCCGCCAATCTCATCGTTGTAGTAAACACCTAGAAGCTTTTCTCCCCACCTCTGTGTCCAATTCTGCTCTATAGGCACAAGCGAGGGCTGTCTCCAAAACCAACTCTGGTTCTCAGGAGCAAACTCTCTCCACCCAAGGTTCATTATTACGCTCAACCCGTTAGCAACCGCGTAATCGCAAATTTCCTCAATAATTGTTTGGTTGGCGCTAATGGGGTTCCTGCCTGTGGCTAAAACGAATAGGTTAGTGTAGCTTTTAACCCTGTCAATGAGGATCTTAGCCTGCTCTGTAGTGTTTCCGCAAAAAGCAACTCCGACATAAGCGCTTGGATCGCCATTAGGCTTGTTCACGCCTGAATATACAGCATATGTGGCAAGGACTGAGACCGATATAATCGTTATTAGCAAGGTTGGAATCAGATACTTTCGAAATTGTCTGAGACTGCTCATGCCCTAACCTTAATCTACAGTGTGAAGGATTCTGACTTATCTTGTTTACGATACATAAGCTCTCCAAGAGGCTAATCTAAAAACTAGCAATAGCAACCAAAATCAGCACATATCACTGAGCTTTTAGGCAAAAGATAGTACAAAAATCTTTTGTGGAAAACTCCCAAAACTTGTTTCCAGCGTAAACCTTGAGGTGCTTGTGAGCTGGTTAAACACGGCATGCATTGTTAAATTCGATTTAAAGTATGGAAATTCTTCTCCGTACTCAAAAAGAAGCAGATACTTTGCGTTATTGCCCTCGCAAAGGTGAGTCAGCTCAGTTACGTTGAAGGCAAACTTGTAGGTATCGACGGCTACATTTGGGTATTGCCATGTTTGACTTTGGTAATTCGGATTTGCGTTGTAAATATAAAAGTTTAACACGGCGCTATTGAACTCGTTAATTGGACAAAGGACCACTAATGATTCATTACTGCCTAATCTTTTAGCCACATACTCGGAAGTTTGACTTAACGGTAATTTGTAAGCAGTATCAGCCGTCACCCAATTATATGCATCCAAACCACTGTAGGCAACCGCAAAAACCGTGAAAACAATCAGGCCAACAGCAGCAATCTTACCGAAACGAACTCGCTTAATATTTATTTGCGTCTTTTTCCAAGTTGTTTCCGCTTTGCTAAAAGTATAGGTAATTAGGCTGGCTGCCGACATTGCGATAACAGGAAAAACTGGAACAATGTATCTCCATTGCAATTGTCCTATAAAACTGAAAAAAATGTAAGCGGTAAAGAACCAGATTAAAAGGAACTTATCCTCCGGTCTTCTTCTCCAAGCCAAAAAACCTATGCCAACCAACCCAACAATATAGACCAAAACGGAAATTGGGTGCAACCCTCCATAGGGCCAAACCATAGCTATGAGATAGAACACTGGGGCTGGAACGTTGAGGTTCTGGGGAATATGTAGGTTCATCACATAAAGCCACTGGTTGAACATCCCAATAGAATAAGTTTGGTACATGACGATTAGCCATGGAACCACAATTATTACAGCCGTCAAAATCAGGTAGGGGAACATAGTGAGTCTTTTTTTCAAGGAATCTCCTTTGATGAGCAAGATGCTCGCCATCATCGCGATCGCCGCAATTACTATCGGATATTTTGCAAGGAAACCTAACCCTAAAGCCGCGCCGCTTAAAATTAGGTATTTTGTCTCATGTCTCTGCATCCACAAGAAAAATAGCATCATCGAAGCGGAAAAGAAGAACAAAAGAATAATATCCAACATTGCCACTCTTCCGAGCCAAATGATGCCCGGCATTGTTCCTAACAGAACGGCTGAAACAAACGCAGTTCTGTGGTCATAGACGCGGTAGGCAAATTCAAAAACCGCCAAAACTGTCAAGGCAGCGAAGGTTACCGCGACTAGTCTTCCAACGAAGACGCTTGGACCTCCAACTGCAAAGTAAGCTGCGGTAATCAAGTCGTCAAGTGGTGGATAAAACGAGTCAGTGTTCATATAACTATTCAATTTACCGTGAAGGAGCAGGAATCCGCCGTCTAAGTGGCTTGCTTCATCCCATTGGGCCGTCATTGATCCCAAATTAAGCGTGAGAAATATCAGGTAAACTATTAAGAACACTAATACTAATACTCGCCACTTGTTGAACTTACTTTTAACGCCTCCCAATGTTCGCTGGGTCTTTTTCTCCATGTTCCCTCTCTCAAGTTGAATTCACATGTAAGAGCAGAATATATTAAACTATTGAACTTCAAAAAACATTGAGAGCGCAAATCCTGTAACCAGCGCTCGCTTTTTTGTAACTTTTGTAATTGTGTTGTTTTCTGCTTAAGTTCATGGTATTTTTCTTGAGTTCTGCCTTTTCAACGCAATTATTTTATAAGCTAAACCTATGGGATTATTTGTAGTGGGTTAAGGGCGCTTCTGATTGGAAAGAACCAGTATAGATTCAAAAGGCAGACTTGCAATTCCAGATGATTTAATCCGTGCTATAGCCATTTTTTTAGTAGTACTTCTCCACGCTTCCCTGATGACATTACAATCGTTTCCGCCGTCGAGTGCTTATTGGTGGGCGGCTTCAGTTTACAAAAGCATAGCTTTGCCGTGTGTGCCACTGTTTATCATGTTGAGTGGGGCTCTTCTACTCCAACCAGTTAAAGTTAATGAGCCCATACGAGTTTTTCTTAAAAAACGTCTGAGCCGTGTTGGATTGGCTTTTGCGTTTTGGACTGCAATTTACACCATTTGGAGTTTTTACATTAGTAAAACACCTGTTACTCTAGCCAATATTGGTCAATCAATTTCATTTGACCTCTTCGGCGGCGCTTACTTTCATTTTTGGTATATTTACCTTATAGTCGGTCTATATCTTATTACACCAATTTTGAGGGTAGTAATAGTTTACGGAGGCGATAAAATTATTCGTTACCTGATTCTTGTCTGGTTTGTCGGCGTAGCTGTTGTGCCTCTTTTACAGTTGGCTATCGGTTTAACCTTAAACGGATATCTTTTCGTTATTGGCGGTTGGATTGGTTACTTTGTTTTAGGCATATATTTATTAAAAGTAAAGTTGCGTTCTGCACTTTTCTATGGCTTATTAGCCGTAGGGTTTGTTTGGACAATTTTCGGTGTATGGCTAATGAATTACCCATTTGTAGGCGTGCAGCGACAAAATTTCTTTACTGATTCCTTAACAGCCAACGTTATCATAGGCTCGGTTGCTTTATTTATGATTCTACTAAAGTTTCGTCCAGACTGGCCGGGAAGTAACCAAACAATTGGAAAACGCCTTGTCCAAGCTATAAGTAGGAATACTTTGCCGATTTTCTTATTTCACATAATAATCTTAGAATCCTTCGAAAGAGGCTTCTTCAGCTTCACGCTAAGCCCCCTAACGCTAAACCCCATTATTGAAATTCCAGTAATTGCTGTACTTACTTTCTTCATAACTCTAGGATTAGTTCTAGTTATGCGAAAAGTGCCAATTCTTAACAAACTTATTGGATAAAATATGACTATGCTTAACTGGTCGTAATGGCGTCGTAAATTATATCGGTAATAACTTGTGCCCCTTTACTATTGGGATGAACCCCATCTGTAAAATAGTCAGGGTGGTTAAGTAAAGGTGTATAAACGTCGATTAGTGGCAAATGCAATTTATCGGCTATTTGCTGAATACGTGGAATTACCCCTTGCACTAGATAAGTTCCATTTAGGTTCATGGTGTTGCTGTAAACAGGTGGTGGCAAAACCAGAAAAATTTGGGGTTTGCTATTGAAATTTTGAATCTTATTTATCATGTGTTCGTAATCGCTTACAAAACGGTCGATTTCTGAATAAATATTTGTCCGAGCATCGTTTGTTCCCAGCATAATTATTACAGTTGTGGGTTGAAAACTGCGGGCGGCAATGTATTCCTCACTGAAATAGTATGTTCGGTTAGAATCAAAGTTAACTGTTGCTCCGTCCATGCCAAAGTTGAGAACCGTGGAATTTTGACCTAAGAGAGCCTGTAACTTTGCTGGATACGCAGTCATGTTGGTGATGCTATCTCCAAGACAGGCAACTCTCGCTAATTTATCGTCAGTGCTTTTGCTTGTGGGACTTTGAGAAAAAGCCACAGTTAAGCTTAAGGCAATGATTAGAATGGTTATACTAACTGCCAGGATTTTTAGTCTTTTTGGATTCATTTTAATTCTTGCCGTATAAGCCATATGTTAAGCCAATATTCATATTAACTGAAAGGTTGATGTAGGGGAGTTTTTTTGCTTTGCGGTTTTGAGGCAGAAAACCAGAAATTTCTAGTTGCCGATGACTCGAGTATTGGTCCGGTGAAGTATTTTTAAGCAATCTCAGCATTACCAAACTTAAGGGTAGAAGACAAAATGGAACGTGCCAAAGTCGTAAAGGAAGAACTGCTTGAAAGGGACATGCGTTTCCTGGCTGTTTACGTAGAAGCCAAGAACAGCATAATGATTATGTTAAGCGAAAAAGACGATAAGCTTGGAACCATGGCAATTGCTGTTCCAAAACCCAAAGACATCCTTGGCCAAGTCACCTCATCCGTGCTTTTAGGCGATAAAAACGTCATTTCCGCGCGTATGTTCGCTGAATACGTTGCCGCAAAAAAGGGAAAAATCGCCGTAGTCTCCGTTTACTTAGACAAAGTCGGCGAAATACAAGCACAAGAATTCTTCATGCATCTTATAGAAAAAGTCATGAAAAGCGAAAAAGAAAAAGAGCCAACGCCTGCTTAAGACCCGCCCATAGGGAAACTCATGATAAGCAAGCTATCGGATGCAGACTTCGAAAACATCCTAACAGTAGTAAACGACGCTGCAATAGCTTACAAGGGTAAAATTCCTTCCGATTGCTGGGAAGAGCCATACATGCCCCGAAAAGAGCTCAAAGAAGAAATTGAGGCTCGCGTGCAATTTTACGGTTTGATAGAAAGCCGTGTTTTGGTCGCCGTCATGGGTATTCAACGTGTGGGCGATGTTACGTTAATCAGGCATGCATACGTTCTAACAAGCCGCCAGCGTAACGGCTATGGAGAAAAACTCCTCAAACGCTTGCTACGCCTTGCCCAGACATCAACGGTATACGTTGGAACATGGCAGGCTGCAAGTTGGGCAATCAAATTCTACCAGAAGAACGGGTTTGAAATGCTTGCAACAATGGAAAAGAATAAACTTCTAAACAAGTACTGGAACATTCCAAAACGACAAGTTGAAACCTCAGTAATACTACAGCTTAAAAGGCAACTCTAATGACACAAACACTTCTCTTAAAAGTCAACCCACAAAACCCCAGCAGGGCGAAAATTCAAACGGCAGCCAAAATCATCCAAAACGGCGGACTAGTGGCCTTCCCAACAGAGACCGTTTACGGCTTAGGCGCAGACGCCCTGAACGCTGATGCGGTGCTGGCGCTTTTTGCTGCAAAAAGACGCCCTCTGGATAACCCACCTATTGTTCATGTGGCAAGCCCCGCCGAAGTTGTCAGGTTGGTGGAGGAAGTGCCAAAAAACGCAGAGTTGCTGATGGAAAAGTTTTGGCCTGGACCCTTAACATTGGTTTTCAAGCATTCAGCGGTGGTTCCGATTGTGACTACTGCAGGTTTGGACACGGTTGCAATCCGCATGCCTAAACACAAAGTAGCCCTAGCGCTAATACAAGCCAGCGGATGTCCCATTGCTGCTCCAAGCGCGAATCTGGCAGGAAAACCAAGCCCGACAACTGTCCAGCATGTTTTTGAAGATCTCAACGGAAGAGTAGATGCCATAATAGATGGGGGGGCCACAAACATCGGTGTAGAATCCACGGTCGTGGATGTGACAGTTAACCCGCCTATGGTTCTAAGACCAGGAGGAACGACCTTTGAAGCACTCAAGCTTGTTGTGGGCGATATGCAACTGCATGCCTTAGTCGAAGCTGAAAAGGAACTGCCCTTGGATAATATTAGGTCTCCTGGAATGAAGCATAGGCATTACGCGCCCAAAGCTGAAGTTCTCCTCATTGAGGGACCAGCTTCAGCGGTCATAATCAAAATCCAGGAGCTGGCAGAATCTTACAGGATTAAAGGCAACAAAGTTGGCGTGTTAGCCACTGACGAAACACAAGCCGCTTACAAAGCTGACATTGTGCGGTCTCTTGGTAGTCGCTTCAATCTGTCAACCATAGCCCAAAATCTATTCCGCTTACTAAGAGAAGTTGACGCACAAAACGTTGACGTTATACTTGCTGAGGGTGTACCTTCAGAGGGAATAGGTCTGGCAGTCATGAACAGGCTTCGCAAAGCCTCAGGCTACCACATAATCAAGACACAATAACTTGTTTACCTGTGAATGAAAGATAACAGTTTGTCCACGGGCATAGTGGCAACACAAATCACGTTGTCCGCTGCCCCGTAGTAGAGGAAAAGCTTGTCGTCCAAAATGATGTTGCCGCAGCTAAAAACGACGTTAGGCACCTTGCCAAACCGTTCGTAATCTTCTTTTGGCGCCAATAGGGTTTGTTTTGAACGTTTCTCAAACGGTAATATCTCGTGCAAGCGATTAGCGCGCGGGCGTTGTCGTCGGTGGTGTAGCCTTTATCGCGTCTTGGAACATAAGATTTAGCATGTTAAAAAACGCCTGTGTCATCTGTTAAGGTGAGCATATGATCAAATTTTATAAGCGGAAACAGGCTGGCAACTCCTCCATTGATTGCCTAGTCAACTCGTCAAACAATGTAAGATATTTTTTAGCAACTAAAGGCCAAGTGAATTTTCGACTGTACTTGTAGGCTTTATGCTCTAAAGATCTCCTGAAAGATTTGTTCTCAATTACCTCTGATACTTTTTCAGAGATAGAGGCTGAATCATTGAAGTTGCAGAAGACACCTCGTCCCTCACCCAAAGCCTCCTTGGCATGCAGATAAGGCGTTGACACTACAGCTTTGCCTGCGCTCAGAGCATAGGATAAGGTTCCACTGCTAACTTGGTTGGGTGAAAGATAAGGCGTTATATAAACGTCAGTTGCCTGTAAATAATTAATTAACTCAGGCTTTGAGAGAAAACGATTCAGAAACCTCACATGGTCACGCAGCCCAAGGTTTTTGACCATCCTTAAAAGCATGTTTCTATAGGCTTCACCGTCAAAGCTTTTTACTTGAGGATGTGTGACTCCTAAAACGTAGTAAACAAGTTTTGGCTCTTTCTTTACGAGTTCTGGAAGAGCTTGAATAACGTATTCGATTCCTTTGCCTTTGCTTAGAAGCCCAAAAGTTGATAAGACAACCCTGTTTTTTAAACCAAGAACATTCTTCGCTTTCGAGCTTGGAATTAAAGGCAAATCTGGGCATCCGTGCGGGATCAACTTTATTTTTTTACGAGGTACGCCATATTGCTCGACGAGCGAGCGAGTAGTATTGTTTAAAACTACTATAGCGGAACTGTAATCGACAACTTTGTCAAAAACTTCTTTTGCCTTGCTCTCAAAATTTGGAAGAACTGTGTGAAGAGTTGTCGCGACTGGTTTTTTCAATGCGGCTAAAAAATCAACAATATATTCTCCGCTTTCCCCTCCGAAAATTCCGAATTCATGCTGAATATTGACTACGTTAACGGTTGTGTGGTTGAGAAACTCTGCCATTAAAGTGTAGTCTTCAAGAAAGTCTCTACCAATTTTATGCTGGACTCCTCCGTAAACTGGTTTGAAGAGTCGGCGGCCGTCAATTGAGATAACTCTTTGGTCTTGTAGCTTGTTTAGGTGGCTGATAGAATTTACAAGGTCGGCCGTGAAGGTTGCAATACCACATTTTCTCGGTGGAAAAGTGCTCACGTAAGCAACTTCTTTCACGGTAGTCAATGAAGTGGTGCCTAGAACATACTTTGCCAACAAGAATTCACGAATATTATTGAGGTTTGGCTGTCTTTAAGCACATGTGATAGTCTAGTAACAGTCACAAAGGTGTTTTGTAACATACTTTTACATGAAGTTTATATGTTAGCAAGACCAATGATTTTTTTCAGAGGGAAGAGGGGGATTTCATTTGAAACGGTTTAAAGGTAATCCCATACTAGAACCGATAAAAAATATTGAATGGGAATCTCAAGCGGTGTTTAACGCCGCAGCTGTTTACGGTGACGGCTTAGTTCATATTATCTATAGGGCAATAGGAAGCGACAACATCTCGAGACTAGGATACGCGACATCTCAAGACGGCTTCACTATAAAAGAACGCTTTGACACACCTGTTTTCAACCCTATTAACCATGCTGAAAGAGACGGATGCGAGGACCCCCGGCTCACCGTTATCGGCAACGAATGCATAATGGCTTACACTGCGTATCGGAACCATGATTTTCCAGTTATTTTCCAAATATCTTTGACTTCAATTAATATGCAGGATTTCCTTAAACATAACTGGAGCTGGAAAGAGCGAATATTGCCGTTCCCAGGTGTACGTAACAAGGATGCCCTTATTATGCCAGTTAAAGTTGATGGAAAATACGTGATGTTCCACCGAATTGAACCCAGCATCTGTGTCGCTTACTCTGAAGATCTAAAAGTATGGCACGGCTTCAAATCTATCATGGAGCCACGGGACAAAATGTGGGACAGCCTAAAAATTGGTGCTGGAGGCACACCTATAGAACTCAACGAAGGCTACCTATTCATTTACCACGGCGTAGACGAAGCTAAACATTACTCGCTTGGTGCAGCATTACTTGACAAGAACAACCCAGAAAAAGTACTTTACCGCTCCGAAAAACCAATACTAACTCCATGCGAAAGTTATGAATGTGTTGGCGACGTCCCCAATGTGGTTTTCAGTTGCGGAAACGTACAATTGGGTGACCAAGTCATAGTGTATTATGGCGGCGCTGACAAGGTATTGTGTGCCGCAAGCTATGAACTAAACGAGTTACTGCCAAAAAAATAGTTGTACGCAAAGTTAAGTTTATTTATTATTTTTTCTTTTTCTTAGTGTTGGCGTAAAGCGGCAGTCACATAATTTTAAATTTGGGGGTCAACAAAAGAATTATGTCATGCCTATCCAAGCGAGAATGATAAGCTATTTTGCCCAAAGAGCAAAGACGTTTGGTTTAAC
Source organism: Candidatus Bathyarchaeota archaeon (assembly GCA_963725715.1). GTDB lineage: Archaea > Thermoproteota > Bathyarchaeia > Bathyarchaeales > Bathycorpusculaceae > Bathycorpusculum. Next base: position 98,359 of record CAVRZF010000006.1, on the reverse strand, counting down.
AGCGCTACTACAAGAAGTTGCTTTTGAATCAATCAGCGCGTTATAAGGAGGTGAAGGAGTGTCAAGGTCTTACGAGAAAAATGTCGAAGATTCTGAGAATACAACGCCTGCCTACATAGGTGAGGTTAAGTCGAGAGATATGCGAAGCATTGATGACAAAGGTTACACAGGAGAAACGTTGGAGGATGACGAGCAAGGTGAAGAAGCGACGGACGAGCATTGGTCTGACGGTAAAGAGTCGCCGATAGCTGGCAGAATATCTGGGTCTATGGAGGAACTGGAGAGAATGCAAGGTTCAGAAGTTATGACAAGCGATGAAGTACGGGAATGCCTCAGGGATTCTTTGGATTGCTATCAAACATGCACTGACACTACAATAAGATGCTTGACAATGGGCGGGGATCATGCTGCACCTGAACATCTGAACCTTCTAATGGACTGCGCCAGAATATGCAACACAAATGCTGATTTCATAGTAAGAAACTCAACCTACTACCCGCAAACATGCGGTTTAACAGCCGATATCTGTGATGAATGCGCTGACACATGCGACAGGTTTGAGGATGATTTCATGAAGGAATGCGCAAGTGTTTGCAGGCGCTGTTCTGAATCCTGCCGAGAAATGGCAAAATAAGATTCTTTTCTCTAAAAATTCGATTTTTAATTGTTAGGAGGTGAATTAATGGAACAGTCAATGGATGAAGAAATGCGGAGAGAAGAAGAAATAAGAAATAATGGCACAATTTACGATCTTCTAAAGCTTGAACATAAAGATGTTAAGAAACTATTCAAGCAAATTTTAGATTCAGAAAACTTCCAGGCTAACATTTACAACGCAGCCAGTAAAGCTCTTATGGTTCACCTGGATGCTGAAGAGAAAGTTTTCTATACTAAGCTAGTGAACAATTCGGAAAGCCGACCAGAGACCCTTGAAGGGTATGAAGAGCATGACGTCGCCAGAAAAATAATGAAAGACATCGATTCTTCAACCGAAAATGACGTAAAGTTCGCCAAGCTCAAAGTACTTAATGAAGCAGTTAGCCAACACGTAGATGAGGAAGAAGGAGAAATCTACAAGAAAGCAAGAAAAGTGTTCTCTAAAGACCAAGAAAGAGACATAGCTAAACAATTTATGACTGAGAAAATGGCTATGTTGAAAATGCCTATTAATCCAACCATGTAAGCAATGAGGCGCACTATAGACTCTCTTTTTTAAAACTTATTTTTTGTAAATGCGAATTTTGAGGTGGTGATTCTTGCCTCCAAGAGGCGTGGAAAGTCCTAAAAGAAAACGGCAATATGAACATATCAAAGAATCTGAGCTTAAGCGAGGAGCATCCGAAGAGGATGCCGAGCGCATAGCAGCCGCAACTACAAATAAAACTCGTAAAGAAAAAGGCGAAACAGAGAGCTAAGCTACCGCATTTATTTTGTTGATTTAGAGGGATAGTTAATTGGCTATCTTACTGAAAAGTTGAGAAAAATTTATATTTAAATAACTGATTGTTGAATTCCGTTATTACTTCAAAATAGGAAAATTGGTGAAAATTATGTCTCAAGGTGGAGGAAACATTCCAGTTCTAGTATTAAAAGAAGGCACTAGCAGAAATACAGGCCGCGAAGCACAAAAAAATAACATCATGGCCGCAAAAATCATCGCTGAATCAGTGAAAAGCACTCTTGGCCCATGTGGCATGGATAAAATGCTCGTTAACAGCATGGGAGATGTGTCAATCACTAACGACGGCGCAACAATCATGAAAGAACTTGACGTTCAGCATCCAGCAGCAAAAATGCTAGTTGAAGTTGCAAAAGCCCAAGACAACGAAGTTGGCGACGGAACCACAACAGCTGTTGTTTTAGCAGGTGAACTTCTTTCAAAAGCTGAAGGCTTGCTTGACAAAAACGTGCATCCAACAGTCATAATTGAAGGCTTCAAAAAAGCAAGCGAAAAAGCACAAGAAATTTTAGAGCAAATAGCCATCCCAATCACTTTTGAAGATGAAAAGACCCTCAAAGACATCGCAATAACCTCATTATCTAGCAAAGGCATCAATGTTGCCGAAGATCACTTCGCGAAAATCATCGTTGACTCAGTAAAGCAGGTTTCCGAAAAAATCAACGGCAAATACAAAGCAGACATAGACCTCATAAAAGTCGTCAAGAAACATGGCAAAAGCTTGGAGGAAACTGAACTTGTTAAGGGTATGGTGATTGACAAAGAAATCGCAAGCAGCCAAATGCCAAAAATCATTGAAAACGCAAAAATCGCCCTATTGAACGCCAAAATGGAAATTGAGAAGACGGAGTTTGACGCAAAAATCAACATTGAAAGCCCTAATCAAATGCAACTCTTCCTCGACGAAGAAGAACGCATGCTCAAAGACATGGTCGCCTCAGTTACTAAGTCAGGTGCAAACGTGATTTTCTGCGAGAAGGGTATTGACGACATGGCGCTTCACTTTCTCGGCAAAGCTGGCGTTTTAGCAGTTAAAAGCGTAAGCAGCAGCGACATGGAGAAACTTTCGAAGGCAACAGGCAGCACAATATTTGCAAGTGTAAAAGACATAACTGCAGAAGCACTTGGTAAAGCAAAACGTGTTGAAGAAGTAAAAATCGGCGACGATAAACTTCTCTACGTACGAGACGCTAAGAACCCCAAAGCAGTAACCATCGTTATCCGAGGCGCGTCAAACCATGTTATCGATGAAGCAGAACGCTCACTACACGACGGCCTATGCGTTGTTCGCAACGCTATCGAAGACGGCAAGATTGTTGCAGGCGGCGGCGCACCAGAAGCAGAACTAGCTAAAGGCTTACGAGCCTACGCAGTCAAAGTCGGTGGACGAGAACAGTTGGCAGTTGAAGCCTACGCAGAAGCAGTAGAAGCAATACCGTTGACCCTTGCTGAGAATGCAGGCTTAGACCCCATTGACATCATGGTTGCCCTTAGAGCAGCACACGAGAAGCCAAACAGCCAATACATGGGCATTGACGTGACAAATGGCAAAATCAAAAACATGAAAGAAGCTCTTGTCATTGAACCACTTCGCGTAAAGCAGCAAGTCATAAAATCAGCAACCGAAGCCACAAACATGATACTGAAAATCGACGACTTAATCAGCGTTAAAGGCGGCGGCAAAATGCCACCAATGCCTCCAGGCGGAATGGGAGGTATGGGTGGAATGGGCGGCATGGGCGGAATGCCCTACTAAAAAGCCCTTCTTTATTCCTTTTTTAATTTTTGTTAGCAAAAGTTTGAAAAATTGTATTAACTGGCAAAAAGCTCGCGTATCTGCTTTTCCTGACCCTTTTTTGTCATGAAAATTTTGCCTTCATGTGTCCTGCCGATTAACCCGTTCTTTTCCATCAGGTCAAGTACTCCTTTAAAATTGACTTTTGCTTCCTCGGCATCTGTTGCGGTGTTTTCATCAAAGGCTTTTCTCTGCTTCAGTGCTTTTTCAATTTTGAATCTTGCGTTGACTATTATTCCTTGAATTTCAAATACTCTTGTTTGGTTTTGAATTTGCATGATACCCTCTACTCTTAGAGTAACAGCTCTGAATACTTGATTAAAGTTCTGACCTTAGTCTATATAGGCTCAATAGATGATGAGAAACGGTTTAACCAAAAACAATTAAGGTCTAGGTGCTAAGTAACAATATTCTGGGAGAATATACTTGAAGCATCTGAAGATTTCAGCGTTCGACTGTCCCGACGCATGGTTCAAAGCCTCAAACGCCATTTGGAGTGAGGGGAACGATTTTCAAGTAGGATACGGCTCAGAAGTCACAGAGACAAAAAAACTCAATCTGACTATAGAGATTGACCACCCTGAAAATCGCCCGCTTGTCAGCGACAAAGCCCCTTGCGACATGAAATATGTGCAATGGTATGCCCTGACCTATTTGTGGTGCGGCGAGGGCAAGCAAGATGAAATTTACACATACGGCAGCAGGCTTCGAGAACCCGTTGATCAGATTGAAGAAGCAATAAAAAACTATGTAAAAGAGCAGCGCGACAGGCAAGTAACAATGGTTGTTAGATTGCCAGACGATATTTACAAAATTAATCCTAAAACAAAAGAGCGCCATGAACCCCCATGCCTAAGCCTAATAGACACGGAAATTCTCGACAGCAAAATGCATCTTACATGTTATTTCCGCAGCTGGGATGCCTATGCAGGCTTACCCGCCAACATCGCGGGGTTACAGCTTTTCAATGAGGCTTTTGTGGCAGAAATCAATGAGCGCGCAAACTTGGGTTTGCAAACCGGCAAATTGATTTTTCACTCTAAAAATTGCCATATCTATAAACGCCAGTTTAACCTTGTTAGGGATCTGTTAGAGCCTAAGGATAAAGCCAGCAGAATGGCAAAAGCAATGCAAGAAACTGAAAAAGAGTAACCGGCGATAATTTTGAGCGATAGATTAGTCCGTTTAAGCAAATGGTCGGAGTTTAAACGTTTAGTTTTAGAACTGAAACCAGAGTCAATAGTATACAACATTGAGCAAACGGGGATTTCGAAAGACCGCGAATTCACAAGCTTGCGCCTGATTATTCCTTCAAATAACTATTATGTTTATATTGATTTTCCAAAGGGTGAGGCGTTGCGTGAAACAGGGATTCCGATTCATAGGGATAAGACGAGAACACGCTGCATTGAAGATCAGGATATCAGAGCTTTTCTGAAGAAGCAGTTCGGCAGTCTGCCTGTTTACAGCTACTGGATAACGTAAACGCTATTTTTTTACTGGGTAACCAAGGCTTGTCCAAGCAGTCATGCCGCCTAAAACGTTGCTGACGTTGTTGAAGCCTGCTTTTTGAAGGATGCTGACGGCGATGCTGGAGCGGTTGCCAACTGAACAGGTTACGGCTATGGGCTTGTCTTTTGGCATCGATGAGGCTTTCTGTGGCAAGTCAGCGAAGAAAATCTTTAACGCTCCCTCCACCGTGCCTTCTTCAGTCCATTCGCTTGGTTCACGCACATCCAAAAGCGCCACTTCACCCTTCTCTAGCCGGCTTTTTAATTCAACAACAGGCATGGTGCTCACGTTCTGAATTGGTTTGCCTGCTTCCTGCCATTCATCCATGCCCCCGCAAAGATAACCACAAATATTATCAAAACCGAGCCTGCGCAGCCTCGGCGTCACCACATCAATATCTTCTGGGCGTTCAAGGACAAAAATGATGTACTGGTCGGTGTCTAGTAGCCAGCCTGGGTAAACGCTCGTGCCGCCAAGCCAAACACTAAGAGCGCCCGGTATATGTGAGCCTGCAAAAGCATAATTCATCCGCGTATCAACCACCAACACTTTTGATACGGCCATTTCTTCCTCAAAGGCTTCCAACGAAAGCCGCGACGGATACGAAAGTTCAGCAATCAGGGGTGGACCGTTAAGGTTGTATTCTTCCATTTTGCGGAAGTAACGGGGCACAACAATCTCTTCACACATTGATTTTTTGATAAACTCTTCACGGCTGAGATGCAGGTATGGGTTGGTTTTTTTCTCGTACCCAATGGTGGTTGGCTCCTGTCCGCTTATGCCGTGACCGCAAACGCTCCCAGCCCCATGCGCAGGGTAAACAAGCACGTGATCGCCCAAACGTAACAGTTTTTCGTGAATGCTCGTATAGAGTTGTTCTGCTTGGGTTTTCTGAGCTGCTTTGCCATAAAGGTCAGTTCTGCCTACGGAGCCAGCGAACAGTGTGTCGCCTGTGAAAACCGTCGATACCTCAGCGTCGCCAGCCTGGTAGACCGCGTAGCACAGGGACTCGTTTGTGTGCCCTGGTGTGTAGATGGCTTTGATTTTGAGGGTGCCCACGTTTAAGACGTCTCCATCCGCCAGGCTATGTTCCCCGTACTTGAAGGGCAAACCGTTGCTATGAGCGATTTCTGCCTGCGTCATGCCTTGCAGCTCAAGCGAGCCCACCACATAGTCCTCGTTTCGGTGTGTCTCCAAAATGAACTTGATTGTGGCGCATTCTTTTTCAGCCATTAAAGCATAAACGTCACAATCACGCCGGGGATCAATAACTGCTACTTCGCCCCCGTCAGAAAGAAAATAGCTGTTATGAGCTAAGCCTTCGGACTTGATTATTTGCAGCTTCACGGTGTTTACCTCTCTCTATTCTTGCCAGTCCAGCAAGCGCCTCTCGCCCGTAAGCTTCTGGATTTCAGTAACGTCCTGAACGATTTCCATTGTGCCTAAATATTTGCTCTGGGCATCTCTTACTGCAAAAAAGCGGATATGCACCTTTTTGCCCGCCATGTCGATCCAGAATTCAGCGATGTTTTTCTTGCCTGACTTGAAGGATTCCACTATCTTGTTTACTGTGTCAAGGCTGGCTGCTGGATGGCAGTTCTGCACTTTTCTGCCGATAATGCCCTTTGCCCTTGCGAAAATGATTTTTTCTGGCTTGTTAAAGAAGCAAACAGAGTCATTTGCGTCGATAAATGTGATTTCAAAGGGTAGCGTGTTAAGCAAGCTATCGAGTTGTTGTTTGGTTAGGGCCCCGTTTTCAAACTGCATGAAACCTGTGGGGGATGGCACCTCAGGTGTGTTATTTTGGTTTTTTTTATCCTCTGACAAAAGTAGCACTCTCAAGATATACAGAAAAGTTTAGTAATTTATTTCTTTCCGGAGAGACGCTCGTTAAGATATTTGAGCGCTTCTAAAATTCTTCGCTAACAATAAAGCAGCTACTGGGAAAAGGACGCCCCAAACAAAGCTAACTAGAATATTAACCGTGAAAAGGCCCATTGCATTACCAACCAAAAATACAATGCCCACAATACCGTTTGCTATTAATAGCCATTTAATGGTTCGTTCATACTTCTTTGAAAAGATTGGAGCTACGCTTAACAAAGCAAAGCCCATGAAACCATAACCAAGTGCGGCAAATGTCCAAAAGAAGGAATGTGGATTTGGAGTTGCCAGTAGCCAGAGACCTGATGTTTCATTATTGAGGAGACCTTGCTGAACTACTGTTAATTGTAAGTAATAGTGAATGCTGAGTATTCCAGCGCATACCGTGGCAAAGGAGAGGTCTATTTGACCTATGATTTTGTGGTTATCAGAAGCATAGTGAAGTATGCACATCATCATTATAACGAATAAGGGTGCAAGCATTAGCGATGGGATAAACGGAAGCATTTGTAAACTATCAAAGGTAGCTTGCGTAGGCTTCTATACTGGTTATTGTTGTCATTGAAAAAAGGATTGTTGATAAAATCATGCCTGCATCAATTAAGAAAACAAGCAAAGCTATAATGGTTGCAGACCAAAATCCCAGTCTGTTTGCAAGTTTATCCATTTAGCCCTCTCTCATCACATAGATTGTGCTTGTCAGTTAAAGTATTTATTCACTGAAATGACGTCTTCTTCAAAAGGGCTTCTTGCTTTTAGGGATTAGATTTTATACGCCGCCAACCAATTATTTGTAACAGGGAAAAATATGAGTAACACTGCCACTTGGAAAGTTCTCGAAGAACTGATGCTGGACATGCACAAGAAAGGCGCAGTCACCCCGCCAAACGTAGTTAACGACCTGAGAAGCGCCAAACTCATGATTCAAATCTCTGAATCCCCAGGCGCCAAAGGTGAGCAGGCAGTAAAAGTAGACGAATACCTTGGCAACGTTGAGTCAATTTTGCTGGCAGAAGCCGAAAAAACATTAGGTGCCGCTTATGTGGACCAGTGGCTCAAACGATTGAATGAAGCTATAGCTCAGTGTGAAACATGCCAACCAAAAGAACAAGTAAATGCAAACAAATTCATAACTGGCGTGCCCCGAGACCAAAAATGGGTAAGAGTAGAACCCAACGGCAACCTCACGAGCGAACGAATAATGGAAATTGCGCAGCAAAACAACCTTACTGTTAACCAACAAGCGGATGGGCGTCTAGTAGTCTACGGGAAACCCAATGGCATTAAAGAATTTGTAAAAAAGATGACCTTAGATGCGGCAAAAAAGTAGTCGCTGGTTCATTTCTGTTTCGATATGTTTTTTACGATAAGTCGCTAGTGCAATAGTGGGACCTGTTTTGGTGAAACTCAAAGGATTCCAAAAACTAACGTTAACAGACCAAGCCCTGAAAACCTGGTTTGAAGCCCTCAAGATCGGCAAGCCCAAGGTGGCTGAGGTAGCTTTGCAGGATGCTTTAGGCAGAGTTTTAGCCGAAGACTTGGTTGCAAAGAATAGTTTGCCTCGTTTTGACCGTTCCGCTATGGATGGTTACGCAGTGAAAGCCACCGACTCCGCAGGAGCCTCGCAGTCTAAACCTGTAATGTTTTATGTAACAGAAAACCCAGAGGTGGGTAAGGGGCAGGCTCGACAGGTTTGGACAGGCAACCCCATCCCCAAAGGCGCTGACGCAGTGGTTATGGTTGAAGAAACCGAGAAAGCTGGCGGCAACCTCAAAGTTTGGTGCCAAGTAACCCCCTTCTTTAACGTTGCCAAAGTCGGCGAAGACATCAAAGCAGGAGCCCTCATCGCAAAGGCTGGCACACGCTTGAACCCTTACCACATAGGACTCGCCGCCGCCTTAGGCTACAGCAAACTAAAAGTCGCCGAAAAACCCAAAATAGGCATTTTAGCCACTGGCAACGAACTTGCAGAAGTAGGTACTTCTCTCTTAGGCAACCTAATTTACGATTCTAACAAGGTCATGATTTCAGCTGAGTGCCGTGAACTCGGAGCACAAACAACCGATTACGGCTTAGTAGAAGACAACACTGACGAAATTGCCGATAAAATCCAAAAAGCACTCGAGTCCAACGACGCCGTTATCACCACTGGAGGGACAAGTGTGGGCGGATTGGATTTGGTACCTGATGCAGTTAACAAGCTTGGAAAACCAGGTGTCGTCGTCCACGGCGTCGCTTTACGCCCTGCTATGCCCACAGCTGTCGCAGTTTTGGAAGGAAAACCCATCTTGATTTTGTCAGGTAACCCGGTGGCTGCGGTTATCGGTTTTGAAGTATTCGGTAGAACAATGGTTTGCAAAATGCTTGGTATGGACAAGACTGAGCCAAGGCCCTTGGTGAAGGCAGTTTTATCAAGAAGAGTGGCCAGCGCGCTAGGTAGAAAAACCTACGTGCGGGTCCGCGTAACCTTGAGGGGCAGCGAGTTTTTTGCTGAGCCAGTTAGCGCGAAAGGTTCCGGTTCAATCTCAACCATGACGGCAAGCAACGGATTTTTAGTTGTTCCCGAAAATCGCGAGGGCATAAGCGAAGGCGAATCAGTTATCGTTCACATGTTTGATGTCTTGGGGGTTGAAGCGTAATGTTTCATAAGCTTATGACTCTTGAAGAGGCGCAGAGAACAATTCAAACCTATTTCAGACCAGCCTTTGTCGGAGAGGAGGAGGTTGTATTGCTTGAAGCTTACAATCGAGTGTTAAACATAGATGTTGTTTCAGCGCTCGATATTCCACCGTTTAACCGTTCAACCATGGATGGGTACGCTGTACGAGCTGAGGACACGTTTGGAGCAGACGAAAAACAGCCTGCCAACCTAAAAGTTACAGGCTCGGTTAACATTGGCGAGAAACCCACCGTTACCGTAGCGAAAGGCGAAGCGGTTGAAATTGTTACTGGCGCTCCTATTCCTGAAGGTGCAGATGCAGTGGTCATGATTGAGGATACAGAGCGTGAAGATGATGAACTACACGTTTTCGTCGTTGTCAACGCTAACGAGAATGTTATGAAAAAGGGCTCAGACATAAAAAAAGGCGCTACAATACTAAAAAAAGGGCAGGTTCTCAGTTCCTCAGAAATCGGCGTTTTAGCAGCCCTTGGCTTAACTACAGCTAAAGTGATCAGAATACCCATGATAGCGGTTCTATCCACAGGAGGAGAAGTAACTGACCCAGGAAAGCCTTTACCTGAAGGAAAAATCTACGACATAAACGCATTTAGCATCAGCACTGCAGTGATTGAAAGCGGCGGCAAACCCATCTATTTCGGCGCTGTCCCAGACGACAAAGCAGCGTTAACGAAAGCTTTGCAGACCGCTGTAGCTTCCGCAGACATGGTCATTACTAGCGGCGGCGTCTCAGTTGGACCAAGAGATTACACCCCGCAAATCGTTGACTCACTTGGCAAGCCCGGTATTGTCATTAATGGCATCGCGGTTAAACCTGGTAAACCGACTACACTTGGGTTCGTCGGTGATAAACCGGTTTTTTCATTGCCGGGGCACCCTACCTCTGCGCTGTTGATTTATTATTTGCTTGCGCGGCCTATGGTTCAGCGTCTTGCTGGACGGCCTGTGTCGGGAATGAAGATGGTTAGAGCTTTTGCTGGTGCAAGAATGTTCAGTGCCAAAGGTAGGCGTACGTTTGTGATGGTTAACTTGGAGTTTGATACAGAATGCCGCTTGATTGCCCAACCAGTTGAAAGCGGCGCTTCAGGTGCAATTACGACTTTGGCTAAAGCTGACGGATTCGTGGAAATTGCGGAAAACGAGCAATTCGTGGATGCGGACCAAGAGGTTGCTGTAGCGCTGCTGAAAAGTGCCAAAGGCTCGGTTTAGGAGGAGCTTGGGTTTAATTTCTTTAGAAGATTGTAATATGCAAAGACCCATGTGAGCACTAAGTAACCAATCATTTCTACGGCGACTATCACGTTACTGAAGCCTATCGAAACGAGCGTGTAAGAGGAGAATGTTGTGGCTCCAACGAACAGGATGAAGTTAATCCACGGTGCCCACTTTCTGTCTGTGAAGACGCCGTAAGCCACAACAAGGCTCAACGCTCCTAGAAGCCCCAGGTGGGGGGGAAAATCGCTTAGGAACAAGAATACCAGTAGGATGATTCCGGTGGCTGCATAGAAAGCGGTTGATGCTAGCTCTATGCGGCTGTGACTATTGAGTTTAGATGCTAAGGACACTTTTGCTCGCCTTATCCCTATGCAGTAAGGGTATAACTAATAAATTTAATGCATTTCGCATGAGACATTGGTTTGCATTCCGAGTTTCTGGTTTTTAAAACCCAAAATAAACAATAAACTTGAACGAAAATTCGGTTAAATTATTAGAGTTAGTACTTTGCTCCAAGGTTCTTTAGCTGTATTTTTACCTCTCAAAAACTGCACTCTGTTTTGGAAGTGGAAGCAGCTTATGCCAAGTTTACTGCATAAGGTTATGTTTCTTTTTGAGTCGTCAACGAGTAGTAGTTGGCTGGGAGTGATGCTATAGTTTTTTAGGACATATTCGACCTGGGATTTTTTGCCTGGGCATTTTTCACGGGTCACGATGTCTTTGAAGTAGCTTGTTAAACCATTCTGGTCAAGGAACGTTTTGATTACACAGTTGCTCTGCATCGAAACAATGTACAATCCAACATTTTTTTCTGCAAGTTTTTTAATAGCTTCTTTTGCATCGGGCAGAATTGGAGAGGTTTTTAGGGCTTGTATCTCAAGTTTTTCCATTTCAGCACTTATTTTTTGGAAGAGTGGTGTGCCGAAGCATTGTTCGTAGAATGTTATGAGGCTTTTTATATCGTAGCCTGCGATGGCTGACGCTTGGCGGATGGCGGCTTTCCAGTCAAGGTCCAAATTTGCAATTACTCCATCAAAGTCAAGGGCGACCGCTCTAATTTTCGCTGGTTTAGCTATATTATTCGCCATATTTTATCCTCATGTTCAAGAATTACGCCTGCGTCCAACTGCCTGACCAAGTGGTAGTCTTCTGGGAACAGGTTGTAGGTGGGCAGGGCACCGTCGGTTTTGCCATCTAAAGCCAATTTAATGTACTGGTGGGTTAAGTTTAACTCGGGTTTGTCAAGGGCTTTTGCCAAAGCGTAACCCCAAAGCGGTGCGGTCGTGTGCCATTTGCCATCAACTTCGGTGACGACGCAGTTGCCGCAGGAGTCCTCTTTTATGTCTGTAGAGTAGAATCCATGAGGTTCTGCATCCAACGCTTTTACAGCTTCCACTCCAACTTGGTTAACTTTCTTATCCATCAGAGTTCTAGCGATGGTTGGGGTTCCAGTGATCCCGCTAAGAGAAATATGTTTCAGAAAATACTCTAACCGCTCACGGCAATAAGATGTAACCAGTTGCCCTTTGAACCATAGTGAATCAAACGCCAAATCCCTGCCTGGCAAATACTGCTGAACCACAAAATCAGCCATCACCGCCCGATGTTGTAGCCTGTTTAACTCAACCCAATGTTTAGCCTGCTCGACATTGTCCACTTTCAAGCCAAGTCTGCCACCTGCGCCCCGTCTAGCTCTTATCCAAAGAGGCGTACCAATCTCCACAAAAGCTCTCTCAACATCCGCAAAAGTGTGAACTTCAACGGTTTTGGGCACGAGGACATGGCTTTTAGATAAGGCGCTATGGATTTCCAGTTTGTCCGGGGCAATTGATGTGGGGGTTGGCAAGCATGTTTTAACATGGGCTTTCTTTAATAGTTGTAAATTTTCTGCTACGACACGTGCCTCGCTGCTAGGGTGTGGATGCAAAAAATCAATCTCGTACTTCTCAGCAAGTTGCATAATCAGTGGCAGAAAGGTGGAGTCGTCGTGCCTCGGCGAAACAATTTTGACATCTGAGTCGGCGAAGTTTAGAAAGTGGGGGTTGTGGTCGGTGCTGACTATGAAGTGTTTCTGCCCCAACTGCTTCTCCGCGAGCCTTAGCGCTCGGATAAAGTTGATGCCACCTGTTCCGCCTGAACCTGTAACCAAGATGTTTGCCGTTTTTTATGCCACCTATGAGCCCTTTAGTTTGTTAATTAGTTGATAGGCTTCAATCCCTTTTAAAAACGTTGTATTAGAATTGGCTGTCAATTGCTTCATCAGCTGCTCGTAGGCTCTTCCTCCCTTCATCATAACAGAGTTATCGTGCCAAAGCAATGTCAAAATCTTGCCGCCTGAACTAAACAGGTTCTCTACAGCTTTTGCCACAAAAGGTACGACTGCTTCTTCGGTTAGGTGCATGTAGGTAAAGAGGTAGGCATCCATGAATGTGACGGGGAAAATAACCAAACCCATTTTGACCAAAAAACCTGTGTTTCTGGCGTCAATTTGCTCCTTGTTAAAGCAAAGGGACGAATCGTACTTTATTCCTGCTCCTGCAAGGTTGGCAAATGTATTTTCTGTGACTTTTAAGTAGTGAACTCTTGAACCGTAAACCGGCTGTCCCGCGGCTTTTTCTACAGTCTGTTTTTCTGAGGCGACATCTAAGGGCGTTGTGGTGTTGTTGGAGTGCAAACCGACTTCCCAGCCGCCAGCCAAAAGAGCCCTCATCGTTTCGCTGTAGGCTTCAACTCCCGTGCCGTCATCATACCTTGGCCTAAAGAAGAAGGTGGAGCGGATACCGTATTTTTCTTCTATCTCCATTACTCTTTGGATGCCAAAGTAAGGGTTGAAGTTTTCACTCTCAATTTTTTTAATAATTTCTGGAGCGAATCTATCTTTTCTTGCCAAAGCATGCGCTTTTCCCGGCCCGTGGATTGGCCAGTCAACATCATGTGTGATAATCAAGGTTCGGGTGTCCAGTTTGGTTGGCAAAGAGGTCTCCAAGCTCTGCTTACTGAAAGTTGCTTAATAAATAATTTGTAACGTGTTCTATCTCGATAGATGGTGGGTGTATACTGTGCGGACAGTTGGACAGCGAAAGAGTTTAGAGTAAGCGAAAATGAATAAACACTGAGGTTTCAGAAACCCATGACCTATCTTGACCTGTATGCTTCACAAACCAACGTTTTCAGTGGAGTCCAAAGAACTTTTGAAAAAGCAAAATACGTTGTTTTCGGGGTTCCATTTGATTCTACAAGCACCTATCGGACAGGTGCAAGGTTTGCGCCGAATGCAATTAGGCAGGCGTCGCAAAACATCGAAACCTACAGTTTCCGCAGCGGCATGGACGTAGACGATTTGCCCTTGCATGATGCCGGAGACTTGCCCGTATCAACAGATGCACTAAAAACGGTTGATAACACTCGTCTTGTGGTTGAGGATATAATGGCTGCTGGCAAAATGCCTGTGGCTTTAGGCGGAGAACACACAATTACCCTTGGAATCGCAAAGGTGCTGGGTGCAAAAGCAGGCAAGACCGCGCTGGTGAACTTCGATGCTCATTTGGATTTGCGTTGTGAGTTCTTAGGATCAACCCTATCGCATACGACGTTTATGCAGGTTATCAGCAAGAAGGTTAAGCCCGCCAAGATTTTTGAGGTTGGCACACGCTCAGCCTGCAAAGAAGAACTCGCTTACGCAAAGAAGGCCGGAGTCGAGTTTTTCACTTCTCAGCAAATAATCAGGAAGGGCTCAGAGCAAATTGCCGAACAGCTCAATGAGAAGCTTAGCCAATACGACTACCTGTACTTGACAGTGGACATGGATGTACTGGATCCATCGGTTGCTCCTGCCGTGCAAAACCCTGAACCCGAAGGAATCACAACAACGGCCCTGCTTGACCTTGTCTGCGCATTATGCAGCAAACGAGTTGTTGGCTTTGATGTGGTGGAAATTGCGCCCGTCTACGACCAAGGGATCTCTGCTGTAGTGGCTGCGAAAGTGATGTTTGAAATGCTCTGCCAGCTGGAAAAGTCAAGTAATTCTGTTAATCTGTAACGTGGGCAATTCAGCTTATATTCGCTCGCTGCATACCTAGTGACTGGGCAGAAGCCTTGGCTAAGGAACCAGAACTAACCATTTACACAATTGGGCATTCAACCCGTACGTTGCCCGAATTCACGGAGCTCTTAAACGTTTACAGCGTTAGGCTGCTGGTTGACGTGCGCACAGTACCCCGAAGCAGGCATAACCCCCAATTCAACAAGGAAACTCTCCCTGCCACCCTCAAATCTTACGGCGTAAAATATATTCATATGCCCGAAATCGGTGGATTACGGCATCCCAAACGAGATAGCATCAACCTTGCATGGAAAAATATGGGGTTCCGCGGCTACGCTGATTACATGCAAACTAAAGAATTCACCGATAACCTCCTAAAAATTATAGCGCTTGCCCGTGAGAACTGCTTGGCGCTAATGTGTGCTGAAGCTTTGCCTTGGCGTTGTCACAGAAGCCTCATCAGCGACGCCCTTGTTGTTCGCCACGTTAAAGTGCTGCATATAATTAGCAAAGACAGCACAATCACCCATGAATTAACAGAGTTTGCGAACGCGGAAGGGAACCAAATAACCTATCCGCTGTTCACTAAAGAAACACCACAAAGAACACTAGGTGATTTTGGTTCAAGCTAGTAGGTGCCTTAGTTTTTCCGTAGTTTTGCTATGAAGAATCCATTGCATTGATGCAAGTGCGGGTATAGTCGTCTGCAAAGTGTTAGTCCTCGCATTCCAGGCAAACCAATCTTCGGCTCTATCGGTGCCAGTGTGAATTCTGGGTGCCATTTCAAAAACCGCTCCACTATCATCTCATTCTCCTCTACAGTTATGCTGCAGGTAGAATATGTTAAAACTCCGCATGTTGCCACTTTATCTGCGCAGTTGTTGATCATTCGCCATTGGATAGTTGCCATCTTGTCAATAGACTTGGGTCTTAGACGCCATTTGGCGGAGGGTTGTTTGGCAAAGACGCCTGTGCTGCTGCAGGGTGGGTCCAAAACTACTAAATCTGCCTCGCCGACCAGTGGCAAAGGAGCCATTGCATCTGCCATGACTGGCTGAGCAATTTTGTTTCCCATGCGAGCGTTTTCTTTTTTCCATGCTTCCAATCTTCGAGTGGAGAAATCAATCGAGTAAATCGAGCCCTCATTGCGCATTAGTTGGGCTATGTAGGTGGTTTTGGCGCCTGGAGCAGCGCAAACATCAAAAACTGTGGTGCCCGATTTAGGTGAGGCGGCTTGTGTGGCAAAACAGCTTGCCTTATCCTGAATATAAAACAAGCCCTCACGGTAACTTTGCAGTGAGTTTAGCGGTTTTTTAGCTTCCAGAATTCTGTAGGTGTTCTGCAATGGCAGGACTTTTTCCACTCCGACGCCTTCCACGCTGAGTTCTTCCACAATTCCTTCTTCCGTTGCCACTAAAGTGTTCACACGGATGTATGTGGGCGGCGGAGTTACACTTCCTTCTAAGAAGGCTATACCTTCATCGCGCCCCATTAGCCTGTAACAATACTTAACGAACCATGATGGGTGAAACGTCCGTAAACCAACCAGCTGCTCATCACGCCCTGACTTCAAAATTGACTCTATAGGCTGAGTAAGCAGAAACCCTAAAATTGGTTCAATTTCTCTAACGGTTTGCCAGCCTAGAATCGACCTGCCCATGCTAGCAATCTGTTTTGCCTCTTGAAGGGTGATTCTTGCCCAATTTTTGACGGCGCGTGTTTGGTAGACATAGAGTCGAAGGAACGATTGGATACCCAAGTTGTACTCGCTGATTTTTTTGGGAGCGGCGACTGTGTTGACGAATTTGTCAATGAGGTTTTTGCGTCTTGTTGTTTCAACAACTAAGCCGTAGCTGTAGCGAATGGCGTTGGGTTCCTTTACATGAAGTTCTTTTATGGTTCTTGCCAGGGCTAAGCGCTCACTCAGCTTCTGCTTTTCCATCCAGCTAAGCGTCTCAATAGCGATTGTCCAAGCATCCTTCAACAAACCAGGTTCACGAACTAAACAAGATGCAGTGCTTCTAAATAAGAATTAAAAAACTGCGCTTTTTTTGTAACATTCTCCCTTGAATTCCCTAACTTCTTAGGTGTACTTCCAGAAATGAATATGCAAAAGACAAATGCTATCCTTCGAAAGGCTACTTTCTTAAAAGCTAAGCTGAAAGCTAGAAGAACCAAATTCATTCGATGTTACTGCCTTCGTACACACAACATATGTTTATGAACCATCGATTCATGCTAGACCAATGTATCCAAGCTCCACAAATGGAGGTGACAGGTTTGTCAAGAAGGCGAAATGAAGATGACAGAGGCAAGATGTCAGTCAGCGAAGCAGGTAAGAGAGGCGGCGCAAAAGGTGGACCGAGAGTCCGTGAATTAATAGAGGAAGGAAAAGAACACGAAAACGAGTAAGTATCTCTTTTTAGCTTTTTAGTTTTGCTTCTAATTTCTACATTACAGGAGGTGAGTGTTTGCAAGAAGAAGTAAAAAGAGAAATCTCGAGAAGTAAACAGTTAGTTTATTTGTGTCCAGAATGCGGCAAACCCTTCGAGAACGTAAGCGCAACAGAAAGCCATCTTCATGACACTTACGAGCTTCGCCTGAAAGCTTGGCATGGAAAACTACATAGTGACGTCCATAGAAAAGAATTAGCCGCTAAAATTACCTAAAAACTAACCCATTTTCCTAAGAAATCGCTCATCAAAATCGAAGATTTTTGTCAGTAAAGATTTTAGTCTCAACGTAGCATATGGAGACTAAGGTCACAACGGGATGGCGCGCACACTCTTAGATTACTGCATTAGCCCACAAGCTAAGCCACCGCCTAAATCTGAAGCTAAAAAGGAAGCACCGCCGTCTTCGCAATCCATTTCAACGGCTGAAACGGTTAAACAGAAAAGGGTGCCTCAAACTTTTCCACCCATTGCGCCCCTTAACTTGCCCCCTTCATACTTTGTCTCCGCTTCATATGATGGTCGACAGAAAAAAGCCGTCATTAAGCTCTATGAGCCAGATTCGGGGCAAATCTACTTTTGGTACGATAACACCGGGCACAAACCTTACTGCCTAACTAATTTGGGCAAGGCCGATGTAGAAAAAATGGAGCGCGTAGTTAATCATCAAGGCTTCGACCATATCGAAACATGCAAAAAACTGGATCCCTTTCAAGATCAAACAATTGAAGTAACAAAAATAGTTACAAATGATCCATTAGCCATTGGTGGCAAACCATACGGAACTATAAGAGATATTATTCCTGCAGATTTTCCGAAAGTCTCTGATTTACCTGTTGCAAAGGAAGATATTAAGGTCTGGGAATCAAGCATAAAATATTATCAATCATACATTTATGACCGTCAGCTTTTGCCAGGCATGATTTACGAGGTCAAAGAAGGTGCTCTTGTTGAAAAAGTTGTTGAAGAAGCTGCACAAAATCTAAACGTGATACAGGCGTTGTTCAAGGACTGTTCTGAGGAAGAACGCAGTTATGCTGAAATGTGGGCAAAACTGCTAGAGTATCCAGCGCCAAAATTCCGAAGGGCAGCCATAGATATTGAAGTTTTATCCTCAATGCCGACAAGAATGCCTAATCCCGAGGAAGCAGAAGGACTTGTAATTGCCGTATCAATCTACAGTTCAGATGGTGAAAAAAGGGTTCTTGTTCTAAAACGGCCTGACATGAGGGAAGGCATTTCGCGCCTAACTGAAGATATTGAAGTTGAATACTGCGAGACAGAGGTAGAACTTCTAAAAAAAACCTTCGAGGTTCTTTGGGATTATCCGTTCATTTTGACTTTTAACGGCGATGACTTCGATTTACGCTACCTCAGTAACCGAGCGTTAAAAAAGGGAATAAAGGCAAGTGAAATCCCAATAATAGTCGGGGATAGGGTTTGTTTACTTAAGTACGGTATCCACATTGACCTTTACAAGTTCTTTTTTAACCGTTCCGTGCAAATTTATGCCTATGGCAATCGCTATAAAGATGTAAGCTTAGATGACGTAGGCACTGCACTTCTAGGCGAACAAAAAATTCATTTAGAAAAAACGTTCGGGGACTTAAATTACTCTGAACTTGCCGCCTATTGCCTTCGGGACTCGGAAATCACCTATAAACTGACTAGTTTTGACAATGATTCAGCCATGAAATTGATCCTTGTCCTATCTCGTATTGCCAGCATGCCAATGGAAGATGTGAGTCGTCAAGGCGTAAGTCGATGGATACGCAACTTCATGCACCGCGAACACAGAAAACGAAACATGCTAATTCCCAACGCCGAAGACATTTTGACCAAAAAAGGCAAAACCTCTACAACTGCCGTTATCAAAGGCAAAAAATACAAAGGCGCAATCGTGGTCGAGCCAACGCCTGGAGTTCACTTTAACGTCGCCGTCATGGACTTCCCCAGCCTATACCCGTCAATCATAAAAGTGTGGAACTTGGGCTACCAATCCATCTGCTGCAATCATCAAGGCTGCAAAGGCCACAAAATTCCAGATACCTCTCATTGGGTTTGCACAGAGAAACGGGCGCTCGAGAGTCTCCTTATCGGTTCACTGCGGGATTTGCGTGTTCGATGGTACAAAAGCCGAGCCAAAGACAAAACTCTTCCGCCTGAACTCAGAAGCTGGTATGGTATTACTCAAGGGGCGCTCAAAGTTATCCTAAATGCGAGTTACGGAGTTTTTGGTGCCGACAGCTTCGACCTTTACTGCCCTCCTGTCGCAGAAGCCACAGCAGCAATAGGGCGCTACAGCATTACCCAAATCCTAACCCATGCAAAAACTGTGGGGATTCAAGTACTCTACGGAGACACCGACAGCTTATTCCTCAAAAATCCCACCAAAGAGCAAATTGAAGATGTGGTGCATTACACAGAACACGAGTTAGGTATGGGCATAGACGTAGACAAAACCTATAGATATGCAGTTTTTAGTTCACGGAAAAAAAATTACCTTGGCGTTTTAGATGACGGCACTGTCGATGTGAAGGGGTTAACTGGAAAGAAAAAACATATTCCACTATTCATAAAAGACGCGTTTAATCAAATGAAGGAGAGACTGGCAAAAGTTAAGAACCCTGAGGATTTCGAGAAAGCCCGAAAAGACATCGCCGCTATAGTTCGTGACCGCTACAACGTCCTCAAACGCAGGGAATGGACTGACATGAACCAGCTTGCTTTCCATATGGTTCTAGGCGATGAATTAGCAAGTTACACAAAAACTACGCCACAGCATGTTAAAGCTGCAAGGATTCTTCAAAAAAGTGGTAAAGAATTACGTGCAGGAGACCTCATCAGCTTCGTTAAAGTAATAAAATCCTCATCCCGCGCAAATCCGACAGATGATTCTAATTCTGGCGTCAAACCTGTTGAGTTGGCATCACGCAACGAAGTGGATGTTGACAAGTACGTTGCCTATTTACAAGCCACGTTTGACCAGGTTCTGGATGCGGTAGGCTTGAATTTTGAAGAAATTATCGGCGTCACGCGACTTGCAAGTTTCCTAATGTAAATTAGAAGAACAATTGAATAATTACGCCTATCGCTGTGAAGAACCCGAGTATTGCGGACACTATCACGACGACTTGTCTTTCAGTTAACGGGTAATGATAAGTTAGTAGGGTGACAAGGCTTTTTCGGTGGGTTGAAAACAGTTTTCCGTTCTCAAAGCTCATTGAAGCTCTTTTCTTGGTAAAGAACACAGTCAAAAGTATTAGTGAGGAATTGAAAATAAAGGGCAGAATTGAAACTAGCAGGCTTAGTTTTAAATCTGAAATGACCGCGAAGGACGCTATTGTTATTCCTATGGCGAATGAGCCCGAGTTTCCTACGAAGAGCTTGCCTTTAATGTTGAAGTAGGATAGTATTAGCCAGAAAAGCAGGGGTCCAATCATCAAAATGTATGAGGGCGATACCGCGATTAATCCGACAATCACTATGGCTGGGCAGATGGTTTCTAAACCGTTCAAGCCGCCAAGCATGTTCACGGTGTTTGTGACTATCATTATGATTAATGGTATAATAATGTAAAAGTAAGTTGCGCCAAAATCTATTGTTCCAATAAATGGTATGGCGATTGAAGTTCTTGCGTTGATGGCTTGTGCGAAGGATATGAGTGGTAGTGCGGCGATTAAGGGCATGAAGGCTTTGTAACGCCATTTTAGATCCATCCAGTCATCGAGTAAACCCATGAAGCCGCCGAAAAGAATGCATGCGGCTAAGATTAGGGGAGCTGAAGAAATTGGTGTGGTAAGGCCTGCTGGGTTGTTTAGAAAGTAAATAAGAAAAAGGTATACGGTTGTGAATAGGACGTATAGGACGCCCAAGCCATTTCGGATTAAAGGTTGCCCAACTTTATGCTGATCTGGAACCTTTGGGAACACTTGTCCGCTTCCTGGTTTAGCCAGAGCCTGTTTGTCCAGTTGCTGCGTAGTATGCTTGGTAGTCGATTGAGTAGATTGCTACTAGTGGTACCAGTCCGCTGTATTGGAACGGTGTTGTTTGTAAGCCTGCGATTTCAACTGAATGGAAGTATGCTGGTATTGTAGTTGTCTCATCCGGGGAAATTGAGATTCCTAACTGTGTCATTTGGTTGCAATATTGTACTTCCGCATAGTTCAGTAGCTCCCTCACCGTACAGTTTTGTCCTTGGTCATTCCATATCCATTTTCCAGTTGTTTGATCAGATGCTCCGAAGCTTGTTTCATTGGTCCATGCTGTTGCTGGGTTCATGTAGGTCTCGTTGATCAATCTGTCTTTTGCTTCGCCTGAAATGCTTGCCATCCACGACCATTTTCCTTCATCTCCGTATCCAGATGGGCTAGCAATGTATGTTGAGCTACCTGTGCTGGATTGGCTGATTTGCAGGACTTCGAAGACCATGATGTATTTGACTCGTCCAGGGTTGTGGTAGCTGTTATAGGTGTTTAGCATATGTAGTGATTCGTTTTGGTTGCCCATGAATATGAAACCTAAGTTCTCAATCTGGGTGGCGTTAACTGTAGTGTTATCTGCCATAGATGTTACGTTGCCAAGGTCAGCTAACCAGTTGCCATAGTCCCACCAAGCCACAACCACATCTGTCTGGTGAGCGTTGGTTTGAAGCCAACTTATCGCGTCAAGCCATGCTGTTACTGGTTGGTTAAGGCTTGCTCCGCCTAACGGAAGGCTTGAGGCACTGATTGATGTTGGTACGAAAGCTTGGCCAATTGATCTTGGCATTCCGCCTGCTTGAGGCGAGAATGCTAAGTTTGTGACTAGTATCATGAATACTATGAAGACTGCTACTCCGCTGTATTCTTTGCTGACGCGAGCAAGTTTGCGTTTGCTCTTTGCGAGTACGCGTGGGCTTTCCTGCAGAAGGGTATAGAAGGGTTTTATGAGGTATAGTATGCCCATTCCTGCAATAATTGCAAAAGCTGGAGCAAAAATTACAAGTAATCGAACCATTGAAGCTGAGAAGTAAAGTGCTGTTACCGAGAATAAAAGTATAAAGACGTTTCTGTTTGTGGGGTTTCGCAGTGTGAAGTATAATCCTGCAAGGAAGAACAAGATCGCGATGCCTAATTCAACGTAAATGTTGCCCCAAGCGGAAATTCTCTGTTCAGCTACTGACGCAATAAGCGGTGAACTAGCCCTGATGAAGGGGTCTAAGACCGTGTTAAACTTGCCTGCAAGACCTCCGAAGAAGCCCGTCACAAATAATGCAATGAAAGCAGCGCCAACTACTGCCAGTGTTCCAATGGCTAATGTGAGCTTAGTTTTCATAGATATGTTGTTGCGTAGAACCTCGGCAATCAGCAGAACAACGAATACTCCGGCTACTGGAATTACCGCTCCGCCGAAGACATAATTAATTCCGATATAGGGCACTTTTGTCGCAATGAACAATGCTAAACCGAAGGTTATACTGTAGCTGATTAGAAGCCTTGGGCTGTATCTTTTGAGTATAACCATGACGAAAACGAATAGTGCTGCCAAGTCAAGCATGTAATAGGATGCGCCCCAGCCTGCGATAAAGTACGCTAAAGCTCCAGCAGCGCTAAGAGAGTACAATACGGACGCCCGGAAAGACTTGTTTCCGTCAATCGACCTTAGAAACAGGAACATGAACAAAACAAGACCTAAAACACCGGGGACTTCAGTGTCGAAGAATCCGAGAGAGCTTCTCTGCAAAAAGGACGGTATTAAAGCAAGAAACAATGCAGCGAATAAACCGACTGCTTTTCCTCCGTAATCTTTGCCTACAAAGTAAATTATTACACAGTCAACCATGCCTATTATTGCAGGTAATATTGCGCAGAACGTCATTAAATCAATGTTTGCGCCAAACGCTTTTATGATGCCATAAAGCACTGCTCCCGTCATAGGCAGCGATGGTAAAGCGTTAATCATTGGTAATCCAAAAGGATACCATTTTTGCGTTTCCACCCAGCCTCCTCCAAGGAACGGCGACAACAGACCATTATCAACCATGTGCTGGGTGATGCTGAATTGATAGTAGGGGTCAAACTCGTTTAGGTATGATGTTCCTGCAGAAAGGTTTTCCCACCTTATCGGTAAAATGCGGACAACAAAAGCAACAAAGAGTATCAGCGCTAATGCTGCAATTGCAATTATTGTTGCGTGGCTAATTTCTATGCGTAATCTACCGAAAGGTTCTAAACGGTTACCCAGTTTTTCTTTAATTCCTTCCCCCAAGTCAAGCAATCCTCTTTTAAATTGGATATTTTCCTGTTTAATCTTAATTTATACACAATGGAGCTTTATTTATGGCTTTCCAAAAACCTCAAGAAAGCGCGTGGTTATGGTGATTTTGTTACGTTTAATATAACCCATGGGCTAAACCTTGGAATTCTTCTTAACCCCAAAAGCTTTTCAACGTTAGCTGACAAGGGCACTAAGGTGTTTTGGGAGGTTCTACCAAAAAGCATCCAGTTGAACCCTCTTTTCTTTTCTACAACTAATCCTGATTTGGCTAGACATGTCATGACGTTTTTGTAGGAGTGACGGTAGCCGTTGCCATGCGTTTCTTTTATTTTCGATTTTATACTTGATTTATTTCCGAAGGACAAAAAGCAGGTCGCTTTCTGTTTAAGCGCTCTTTTGCATTCATCAAATACTTGATTCAATTCTGGAATGTAATCAAGGACTTCTATCATAAAGATTGAATCGAAAACTTCATTCTTAATTGGCATTTTTCTTGCGTCAGCTTGGATGATGTGTACATCGCGATTTTTTCTTTTCAGTCTTTTTAGGGAAAAGAGTCAATGTCTATGCTTACAACGGTGGCTTTCCCGTTTCTCATCAAAAGTGAAAATCGTCCCGCTTCAGCGCCAACATCCATGATGGTCAAGTTATCTTGATTTAAATTGAACGATTCTGAAATAAAATCGGTTTCAACTTGGGTTAAGTAATTGCCCACTTTTGTTTTCGCAGCTTTCTCCCAATGAGTTTCTTCTGCTATAGACGAATTGCTCAACTTGTCAACGCTTGTTTACAGGTTTAACTTCGATATCAATGGGTAACAATGAAAGTTTTCGATTACATTTTGGGCATTTCCCACCATGCTGCGAAATAATTTCATCTGGTGGTTTAAGCTCAACACCTTCATATAAAACAAAGTTGCAACCATGGCAAATTACACGTTGCGGCATCCCAAATCCCTCGACTATAACATGCTACGGCGTATTTAATAGTTGCTAAAAAAATTTACTTTTAAATAAACCAGGGCTTGCCCCATGTAAAGCTTAATTTCAAGCCACGCCCATGTTGAAATATTCAAATAGTGAGTTAATCGTCTTTGCACAAGTACACGTTAATCATCACTGAGAAACCTGACGCCGCCAAAAGGATAGCTGAAGCTTTAGATACTAAAGGCAATGCAAAAAAATCAGTGCAAAATAACGTTCCATTCTATGAAGCCTACAGAAACAGCGACATAGTTGTTGTTCCGGCCCTCGGGCACCTATACACCGTTGGAAGCAAAGAAAGAACCAGTCGAGATTGCCCAATTTTTGATTACCAGTGGGTTCCAAGGTACAGAGTTGAACGTGGAGCTTCTAAAATTCGTGTTTGGCTAAAAGTCATTGCTAAACTAGGAGATAAACGCTGAGGTGTTTGTGGATGCTTGCGATTTTGATATTGAAGGCAGCATAATAGGTTACTGTATACTCAAATACGCCTGCGGCAGCAAAGAAGACTCTGCTTTACGCATGAAGTACTCCACGCTTACAAAAGAAGAACTGCAAGAATCATACAGTCATATTCAACCTCATTTGGATTTTGCAATGATTGAAGCAGGACTTGCACGACATGAAGCCGACTGGCTCTACGGCATAAACCTATCAAGAGCCCTGACATCCGCCGTCAAAAACAGTAGCGATCAATATGCTACAATCAGCACGGGTAGAGTGCAAGGGCCAACCATGATGTTCCTTGAGGAACGGGAAAAAACTATAAAATCCTTTGTGCCTATATCTTACTGGACCCTAACCGCTAAAATCCTCATAAACGGCGAAACCTTTGATGTCGATTATAACAAAACTTTTGATAGCAAGCAAGAAGCTGTTTCAGTGTTTGCTGCTTGTAAAACAAAGGAAGGCAAAATAGGGTCGGCAATTGTCAAAGAGTTTTGGCAGAACCCACCGTTCCCCTTTGACCTAGGCGCCCTACAAAGCGAAGCCTACAGAATTTTCCACTATGCTCCAATGAAAACTTCAAGCATCGCTCAGCATCTCTATCTTGCGGCGTTGATTTCTTATCCGAGAACCAGCAGCCAAAAACTTCCACCAGCAATAGGCTACCAAGCAATATTCAAAAGACTATCCAACTCACCCGCTTATGGAAAAATCATAAATGAACTGTTATCAAAATCCCAGTTAAAACCAAACGAGGGCGCAAAAACAGACACTGCTCACCCAGCAATCTACCCCACCGGGAATTTGCCAGAGCGACCACTTGCCACCTCTGAAGGCAACGTTTTCGACCTTATTGTGCGCAGGTTTATTGCGGTTTTCGGTGAGCCAGCACTTAACCAATCCACAAAAATTACCGTTGACATTAATGGCAACAGTTTTTGTTTAACTGGAACTCGTACTTTGAATGAAGGGTGGCTTAGGCTTTACAAGCCCTACATCGAAGTCAAAGACACTGCTTTGCCACCGTTAACCGAAGGCCAAATAGTGAGCGTTAAGCGGGTTGTGATGAAAGAAAACTTCACTAAACCCCCTGCGCGTTATAATCCACGCAGCTTGCTCATGAAGATGGAAAAAGAAAAAATTGGAACTAAAGCAACAAGGGCTGGAATCATACAAACATTATGCGACCGCAAGTACCTAACTGGTACAGACAGTTTGACGGTTTCTGACCTTGGTTCTAAAGTCATCGAAGTCTTGTCAAAGTATTGTCCAACAGTCATCTCGCCTGAAATGACGAGGAAGCTAGAAGGAGATATGGAGCAAATTCAAGCAGGAAAACAAACAAAAGAAGTCATCATTCGAAGTGCTGTTGAAATCTTGACAACAGTAATATCAGAGATTAAAGAAAAACAATCAATTATCGGAACTCAACTCAGTGAGGCTTTAAATAAATCTCGCTTGAAAGAGAGGGTTGTGGGTTCATGCCCAAAATGTGCTGACGGAAAATTGGTGATTTTACGTTCAAGAACGTCTAGGAAGCGTTTTGTGGGCTGCACAAACTATTTCGAAAACAAATGCAATGTTACCTTTCCGCTCCCCCAAATTGGCACAATAAAATCATTGGCTATACCTTGCAAAAGCTGCGGTTGCCACGTTATTTATGTAGTGACAAAAGGAAGGCGGCCATGGCGTTTATGCCTAAATCCCACTTGTCCTGCCAAAGCGACAAAAAACCAGCAACATGCAAAATGAAAACATTTTAGGTTAAGCAGTAAGCTGGATTTTGAGACCAACTAGAAATGAGTCAAATTTGATGGATGATAAAGGTCATCAGGTGTTTTTTTAAGCGCCTATTTAATGCAGATTCAGAAAAATTCATTAACAGGATAATGGGGTAAAGAAGTAAGAAACCAACTAATCATGGATGGGAATGAGAATGTCAAAACAAGTAAAGAAAAGCTCTTCATCAGTTTCCTTTTCGCTGAGCCGATGGTTCCGTAGAATCTCAACTAACGCGCCCTCACTCACCATACTTACAATTGTTTGCCTCGCATACGCGATCTTCATTTTCGGTGGCGGCTTATTCACTCTTATTTCGAAACCTCTTCCTTCCGCTTACGTTAACGGAATATTCTACTTCCTGTACCCAGACATTAGCAGTCAATTCATATCCGACACGGCAATATCAGTGATACTTTACGCTCTTGGCTTCGTGGGTATGATAATGATGTATCAAAGCACAAAAAACGCATACAAACCACGTCAAGCTTACATGATGCTAGTTATAGGCGTAACATTCATCCTCCTCTCATATGCCTTCTTGGAAGGCGCAATAAGCTTCAAAATAACCGGCGGACGATAACCCTCCCCATCATTTTCCAATATTTTAATACACTTGTAAAATTTTTTTAAAGAAGTTACTATATTTTTCCCGTTTTTCTCTTTACCAAGGGTGCTTTTTCAGCTTTAGCTTGTAAGCTACAAAGTTTGTGAACAGGTGAATAGGCGGTGTAATGAGTAGAACTGTAACTGCTAGTTGCCAGTTTACCAGAGCCATCGGGAGAGCAAAAACCAGCGCTCCGACAACAAAATCGATTTGGTCAACCACAGGCAAGATTCCTCCGGGGGCGATATCTATTCTTCTTTTAATAAAAGCACCTGTTAAATCGCCTATAAGTGCTCCTAAAGGAGTCAGAACACTAAACAGAATCGGAAAGTCTTTAAATCCGAAAACTAAACCTTCAACTATTCCCACTACGAAGCCAACGCTCCATCCGAAGAAGAAGCCCCTGAAAGTTTTGTTGTTTCCAAAAATGCGTTTACCGTCGATAAAGTTTCTGCCAAAATCCATTTTTGGTCCACCTCCAGCTAGCACTGGCGTGCCGTTTGCGCAATAGGCTGGAAAAATGAATTTGATTGCTTGGATCATGAGGAGGGCTATTTCCATGCAGAGTCAACTTTACTGAGGGAATTGTGCGTCTAATATGCCTGTTTCAAGTATTTGTACATAACAGGTTACTTCTTGGTGGTTATCCTTTGTTTTCTCCAAAACAGCCTTAATTGTTTGCGGGTAATCAGTTGGTTTCATAGCGATTATTGTGTCAGCCCAGAACTTTAAAACCCTAGTCGCCACAGGCCTAACACTGTCGGATTCATCAAAAACACTGCGAACCTGGCTTGTAATCATAACTGGAATCTTCCGTATCTTGGCTGTCTGCGCCAAAATAGCCAGTTGCCTGTTTAACTCTCGGTTTACGCTGAAGGCTTTTCCTGAAATCTCAGAAACTTTAGCGCCATATAAAGACGTGAAGGTATCAATCACTATTAACCCAAAGTTTTTTACAGTGTAATCTTGGATGTGGTCAATAAGTGAGGTTTGCTCCCTGAAATCCTTAGGTTTAACAAGTATGATTTGGTCGGCAATCTGGTCGAATTTGTCGTCGGTAAGCTGTGAGAGTCTTTTTGCTGAGAAAGTGTTGTCGCAGTCCACAAACAGGGTTTTATAGCCTTGCAAAGCGCAGTGAAAGGCGCATTGAATGGCTAAAGTTGTTTTTCCAGTTTCCGGTTCACCGTAAATTAAAGTAACGCTTTCGGGTGAAATGCCGCCGCCAATGTAGCCGTCGATGCATTTGCTGCCTGTTGTGATCAAGATTTTTCACATCAACATTATAAACTCGATTCAAGTAATGTGTTTTGCACTTAAAAATATAATAGTGTTAAGGTTGATTTATTGAAAGAAAAAGTTGCTGTGGCAACAGTAGACGGAAAAGTCTACTTTCTAATTGTCAACGAGTTAAGAGAGCAAAGCATCCCCTTTGTAAGCGTGATTCCAGGTGAGCCATTTTCCGCCGAAGTGAAAGTTGTCATAACAACCGAGCAAGAAAAACCAAAAATAAAACATGAAAAAACTCTCATTTTCTCGGGCGAGAATAATCTGGATGATTTACTTAAGGAAGTCAAAAGGGTTCTTCTTGGCAAAGAAGCTTTTGAGAAAATAATCATTGGTATTGATCCTGGAGAGGCAATTGGGTTGGTTGTGATTGCTGACGGGAAGGTTATTGAGGAGGGCAACTGTTTTAGCACTCCTGAGCTAATCAATAGTATACTAAAAAGTCTTAGGAACGTTAACTTCATAGAGACTCGCGTTTACGTGAAAATCGGAAATGGCGTTCCCATCTATAAGGACCTGCTTCAAGCTCTGGATAATGCATTGCCGCCCCAAGTAATCTTGGAGGTGGTTAGTGAAGCAGGAACCAACAGACCACCGCACCATCGCAGCCGCAAAATAAGACATATCTCTTCAGCTAAACGTATAGCTGCAAGAACAGGAAATATTATTTCAAGGAGAAAGGCAATTGCAACAAACAATCGAATCAGCTAAAACACTCTTGGTGGACGGTCCAGCCAGCGTACAGTTGGTCTCTGGAAAAGCTGAAGTGTTTGCCAAACAACTAAATCTAGACGCCAAGGTTTTGGTCCCCGAAGGAAAACGTCTGCCTTTCTTCACGCTTGAAAAAGCAGTTTTCGACATCTCTCTTGGTGCGAACGCAAATTTCCAAGAAGTCGCTGGCAACACTGTCTCCCAGTCCTGGAATGAGCCAGTTAAAGCAGCGTTGGAAACACCGCAAAGACCTGTGATTGTTTTGGTTTTGGGCAAGATTGATTCTGGCAAAAGTAGCTTCTGTACTTACCTAGTCAATAAGTTGTTGAATGCGAAGGGTAAAGTTGCAGTGATAGACGGCGATTTAGGTCAATCAGATATTGGTCCTTCAGGCACCGTCGGGTACGCTTTAACGCAAAAACCAGTTACTCAACTGCGAAATCTCAAACTGCAAAACGCCTTTTTCGTCGGAGTAACCTCTCCATTGTTGGCGATAGTTAAAACAGTTGAAGGCTTAGCCCAGTTGAAATGCGAGGTCTTGCAGCATCAAGTTGATTTTATAGTGGTTAATACTGACGGCTGGGTTTCAGGCGACATAGCGTTAAGATACAAAACCGCCATGGTAAAAGAGCTTAAACCTGACATGGTAGTCGGAGTTACTGTTCAAGACGAACTTGATGATCTCATTGCGAACTTGAACGTTCCTGTCCTAAAAGTTTACGCGTCCCCGTTTCTGGGCGCTCGCACGGCCGAAAAACGCAAACGTCTAAGGGAAATGACCTATGCAAGATACCTAGAAGCCGCAAAAGTACAATGTTATCCCCTAAGCCAAGTCACAGTTGAGCCGCGGGGTGGTCTTCCACAGAAGCAGGATCCCGAGAAAGGCTTGCTTGTAGGGTTGTACAGCGGCACGAAGCTTCTCGGAATTGGTGTTTTAAGGGAAATCAATCAAATGCGAAAAGTGCTCAAGATCCAAACACCAGTCGTTCGCAAGACAACAAAGATTGTGCTTGGCAAGATTTGGCTTGATAAAAAAGGCAGAGAAATCGTTGATTAAACGTTGAAGAATTTTTTTATTTCGTTGGATAGGACCACCTTTTCATTAGGCAGTGTTTTCATGCCGTTTGTTATCCACGAGGGTAGGAAGCTTTTGCAGTAGCTGGTTGAGTAGCGGTAGTCCAGAAAGACTATGGCGCCTCGGTCATCAAGCGTCCGTATAGGTCTGCCTGCCGCTTGCGACGCCTTCTTCATAGCTGGCAGCACATAGCCATATTCTCGCCCAAGCCCTGGAAAACGCTTCTCGTAATAATCAATCTGCGCCTTCACACGGGGTGTCGGCTCAGCATACGGCACACCCACAACAATCACAGATTCCATCTGATTACCAGGAAAATCCACGCCCTCCGAGGTTCTGCCGCCTTGAGCACCCAAAAAAACGGCTCCGCCTTTGCCGCCGCAAACTTTGAAATCCTGCACCATTCGCTCGTTAGCTTTGGAACTCATGCCTTGGCGTTCATGAAACAGTGGCTTTTGCAATGAGTTTTCCAATCCTTCAGCAAGAAGTGCATTCACCACTTGGAAAGAAGCCGCAAAAATCCCCGTATTCGTCGGCGTGTTGTCGGCAACCTCGTTAATGCGCTCTATCATGGTTTTGTACATCGCAGGGGTTCTTTTATCCATCGCAGTCGTGACCCCAAGGCAGACGGCTGAAAAAACATGTTCCTTTGGAAAAGGTGACGGCACAATACAGTGAACAGTGTTTGTGGGCAGCTTGGTTATTCGGCTGAAAGCTTCGAGCGGCTGCAAGGTGCCTGACATGATTACATTGGCGTAAGTTGAGGAGAAGACTGGCTCGGTTATTTTGGCGGGATCCAAAGCCACAAGTTCCAATTTCGCCGTCTTGTTTCTGTCTTTGTTGAGGTAGCGGCTTGCAACATTAATGTAGGAACTGTCGCCTAAAGTATCAAGCCACTTAAGCAAAAACTCACTCATCGCATGAATGTAAGAACGCGGGTTTTTGCCCTCAGCCAACAGAGTCTTCTTGATAGCACCGCCTGCATTATGCATCTGGTCAAAGAACTCACGAGGATCTTTGATGTTGCCCTGCTTCTGAATAATCTCAATAATTCGGTCTGGAGAAATTACTTCTTCTTTAAAGATATGCTCAGCTAGTTTTTCCACTTCAACTCGGAAAAACTGAGCAAACGCCTCAACATCCTTGTTGCCGAATCTGTTTGCCTCCATCTCCGCCTGCCTCATGACAAAAAGCGAAAGCGCGCTGCATGAGATGTCAATGGCTGTTTCAGGCAAGTTATGAGCTTCATCAACGATGAGGATGATTTTTTTGGGTTCTGTTTCCAAGTTTTTGAGAAAAGCGTTGCGAATCACGGGATCAAAGACATAAAGGTAACTCAGCGCGATGACTTTGGCTTCGGAGAGGGCTGATTTAACAAGTTCGTATGGGCAGAGCTCTTTTTTCTTGCAGACCTTCATGATTTCGGATGCCATGTAAGGGCGGGACGCAACCTGCTGGGAAAGTTGGATGTAATCGTATGTGCGTTCGTCCACGTTAACGTAGTAGGGGCATCGGCTTTTAGCCTTGAGAAGCTCGCAAACTTCCATCAGCGACTTTGAATCAAAGGCGCCTCGTGCGGCGAAGACGTTGAGGCACATTTCTCCGCGTCCACGGATTGAAACGCCAGTGACATGATGCTTGTTGTAGACTGCGCGTAGCTCCTCGATAACCCGGTCATGCTGCCGATGGGTGCGGGCAACATAGAGAATTTTGAGGTTTTTTTCGATGGCTACAGGTAGGCAAGCGGAAAGAGACGAGATGGTTTTGCCAAGCCCATTACTGCCCTCAATAAGCACAGAACGTCTGTCCCGAACTGCATTGTAAACGGTGGTTACAAAATTATCTTGGTGAGGACGAACGCTGGAATAGGGGAAATACTCTGTGACTGCGTTGGGTACTTTAATCATTTTTTGGCCACCAAACCCATGGATGGGCAGCTTCGGTTTACTGGGCATTCTCTGCACAGCGGCTTTATGGCTTTGCAGTATTTTCTGCCATGCGCAATCAGCAAGAGATGAACCTGCAAGTAATCTTTCGGCTCAAAAAGTGATTGAAGACTTAACCTCACAACCTCATAGTCGCCGTCATTCGGCGCAAGATATAGCCGTTTAGATACACGGTCAACATGCGTATCCACCGGAATGGTGGGTTGGTTTGCACAGAAAAGTAGGACAACATCCGCTGTTTTCGGTCCAACCCCCGGCAGCTGCATCAGAGTTGCTCTTGCTTCGTTCAAAGGCAAGGATAAAACAGGCTCAAGTGAGCCACCAAATCTTTCAAGAATAATTTTTGAGACTGACTGTATTGTTTTTACTTTGCTTTGGTACAAGCCTGCAACGTGAAGGCAAGCTTCAAGTTTGCATGTTTCCGCTTCTGCCAGCGCTTTTGGGGTTACTTCGAACTGCTTCGAGAGGCATTCGAAGGCTCTCTGAGTGTTGGCGTCAGCGGTGTTCTGTGAGATTATTGTTGCGATTAAGGTTTGAAACTGGTCACGACGCATTACTGTCCAGTTTGGCAGGGATAGCTTTTCCTTTAGCATCTGCAAAATGTATGCTGCCTGATGTTCAGCCATGCGCCACTCCCCATGCGTGTGAATTATGGACAATGATGTTTGTGGGGTTATAAATTAACATGGTGCCGTGGTTACACGTTTCCTTTTCGGACGTTAAGGGCAATAGTCACACTTGTGCCCAGGCAAAGGTTACAAGTGTTTATTTTCAGCAAAACCATCGCAAACTAGAAAAAGGCGTTTTTGCTTTTATAGGAAAGGTTTTTAGTGTAGTTATTATATGAGACTGTGAAAAAGTGTATAGTGTAAAATGAGGTTAATATTATGTCAGTCTTTGCAGCACCAGGAGCATATGACCGTGCAATAACCGTTTTCTCACCTGACGGACGACTATTCCAAGTAGAATACGCGATGGAACTCGTGAATCGTGGAGCGACCATTCTTGGTATCCAATGTCCAGAAGGATTAGTTCTTGGGTCAGAAGAAAACATTGAAGTCCTTGAAGAAGCAGGTTACTCATGGAAAATCTTCAGGGTAGATGACCACATTGGCGCGGCAATAGTTGGTTTAAGTTCAGACGCCAGAATACTCATCGACCAAGCACGGATTTATGCTCAGAGTAACAAATTAACTTACGATGAACCCATTGATGTAGAAGTCGTAACCAAAAGAATATGCGACATCCAGCAAATGTATACGCAGCATGCAGGTGTAAGACCCTTCGGGGTCTCAATAATTTTTGGCGGAGTCGACAAAACAGGAACACGCGTCTTCGGCACACACCCAAGCGGAACCTATAGAGGATACAAGGCTACAGCGCTAGGCGCAGGAAGAGAAACCGTTCTATCAATCCTCAAAGAAGAATACAAAGAAGACTTAACTCTGGATAAAAGCATAAAACTAGCAGTAAAATGCTTGGTTAAAGCGTTGGACGCAAGACAGTTGCCCCCAAGAATAAAGATTGCAGTCATTCCAACTACAACCAAGAAGATGGAAATGCTGGGCGACGATATAGTCGAAGGCTACATCAAAGAGCTGGGCTCAAGCAAGTGAAAATCTGATGAGTGAAAAGTTTACCGTTGCACGCTTAACAAAAGATAACGAACATTTCGAAATCCTAGTAAAACCCCAAAAAGCACTTGAATACCGCAACGGTAAAATCGCAGGAGTCACCGAGGTTTTAGCTGCTGAAATCATTTTTTCTGATGCTAATAAAGGCACTAAAGTTTCCGAGGATGCTATGCGCAAAGCATTCGGAACCATCGACGCCTTAAAAGTTGCAGATATTATCCTCAAGAAAGGCACACTTCAACTTACAACTGAACAAAGACGCAAAATGGTTGAAGACAAAAGACGACAAGTCATAGATTTTATTTCAAGGCAAGCAGTTGACCCCAAAACAAACCTGCCGCATCCTCCAATGCGCATAGAGAATGCGATGGAACAAATCCGTTACCCAATTGACCCATATAAACCAGTAGAAGAACAAGCAAAAGACATAGTAAAGCTCCTGCGGCCAATTTTGCCACTTAAAATAGAGCAAGTGATAGTTGCAGTGAAAATCCCCGCACAACACTCAGCAAGAGCTTACGGATCAATCAAAACTTTGGGCACAATTAAACGGGAAGAGTGGCGTGGAGATGGCTCATGGTACGGCGAAATAGAATTGCCCGCTGGATCCTACGCCTCGTTGCTAACTAAACTTGGCGACGTAACAAAAGGAAGTGGAGAAGCAAAAATAATCTCTTAAAATTTGAAACTAAAATTGGATGGTAAAAATATGCCAATATTCTTTGAAAAAAAACAGCTTGTAACGCCTGGAGAATTGCTTGCTGAAGGCGAGTACTTACCGGGCGAAAACACATTCGTGGAACAAAGCAAGATTTACGCTTCAAGAATAGGTCTTGTTGATACCGATAACAAAAAAGTTAACGTTGTTGCACTTCGAGCTTTCTATATGCCGAAGATGGGTGACATCGTGATTGGAACAGTAATCGAAGTCGGTTTTAACGGCTGGACTGTTGACATTAAAGCACCCTACACGGCGCTCCTACGTGCGTCAGACGTTCTAAGCAGACCCTTCAAACCCCAAAACGATGAGTTATCAGCAGTCCTAACCGCAGGCGATCTAATAGTTGCAAAAATCGCGTCCTACGACCGAGCGCACGACCCGCAACTTACCGTTGGCGAGCCAGGTCTAGGCAAAATCACACGCGGCCAAATTTTGCATGTAACACCGACAAAGATTCCCCGTGTAATCGGCAGAAAAGGATCAATGATTTCCATGATTAAACAGGAAACAAACTGCCAAATCATCTTGGGATTGAACGGTGTTATACTGGTCACAGGAAAATCTCTTGAAGATGAAGAACTTGCCATTGATGCAATTAAGAAGATTGAAGATGAATCCCATACAAGCGGCTTAACAGACCGGATTACCCAGTTTTTGAAAGAGCGAAAAGGTAACACAGTTAACGTGGAGGAAAATAAGAATGAATGAAAAACCAGAAAAACTAATTGACAAGAAAGGTATCAGATTGGATGGCAGAAAAGCAGACGAACTTCGACCATTGAAACTTCAAGTAGGCGTTCTATCAAACGCTGATGGATCAGCTTATATCGAACATGGAAAAAACAAGATTCTCGCAGCCGCATTCGGTCCAAGAGAAATGCATCCTAAACACCTCGCTATGCCTGACCGCATGGTGCTACGGTGCCGCTATCATATGGCTCCATTTTCAGTTCAAGAACGCAAATCACCCGCACCCTCAAGAAGAGAAGTTGAACTATCCAAAGTTATCAAAGAATGCTTAGAGCCAGCCTTGTTCTTGGAGCTTTATCCGCGAACAGGCGTTGATTTGTATATTGAAGTGCTACAAGCAGACGGTGGAACACGATGCGCAAGCATAACAGCTGCTGCATTAGCCATTGCCGACGCGGGGGTTCCAATGCGCGACCTAGTTGCAGGTTGTGCTGCTGGAAAAATTGACGATACAGTTGTACTTGACCTGTACGATGCTGAGGATAAGCTTGGAGCTGCAGATGTTCCAGTTGCTTACATGCCAAACTTAAACGCAATCACGCTGCTACAAATGGATGGCATACTTACATCGGACGAGTTTGAGAAAGCAGTTAACATGGCGATGGATGGCTGCAAAAAAATCTATGAAATGCAAAAGGAAGCGCTAAAAACGAAATATATGGTTGTTAAGGAGGAAGGTGAAGAGTAATGTCATCATTAGTAACAAAAGTTAGACTAAGACAAATTTCAGAATTACTCGAAAAAGGAAAACGTCTAGATGATAGAGGCTTACTTGATCACAGGCCAATCAAAATTGAACAAGGCTTAATCGAGCGCGCTGAAGGCTCAGCAAGATGCTATCTAGGCAAAAGCGAAGTTCTCGCCGGAGTAAAAGTTGAAACAGGCGAACCATTCCCAGACACACCAAACGACGGCGTCATGACTGTTAACGCTGAACTTGTCCCGTTAGCCTCACCGAATTTCGAGCCAGGACCACCAAATGAAGAGTCAGTTGAATTAGCCAGAGTTGTTGACAGAGGCATCAGAGAATCTCATGCAATTGACACTGAGAAACTATGTATTGAACCAGGCAAAAAAGTCTTCGTTGTCTTCGTAGACGTTTACGTGCTAAACCACGATGGAAACCTCATTGACTGCGCAGCTTTAGCTGCAATGGCTGCCCTACTCAACACAAAGATGCCGAATTACGAAATCAAAGACGGCGAATTAAAAATGAAACAAGGCTACACACCGTTACCACTCAAAAGCCACCCAATCACAGTGACAATAGGCAAAATCAACAACCGCTTGATTATTGATCCATGGATTGAAGAAGAACAAGTTATGGATGCACGCATCACAATTGCAATCAATGACGAAGGTAACATTTGCGCTGTACAGAAAGGTCTCTCAGGCTATTTTACACCGCAACAGATTTTAGAAGCATTAAAGATTGCTCAAGAGAAATCAGCAGAACTTCGCAAGAAGCTTGATTGGTGAGTTAAGTGCCAAAGACTAAGAAAGTCGGTCCAACAAGAGGGTTAGGCGTCCGTTACGGATCCACAGTTAGGAAACGCTACATTAAAGTAATAACTGAGCTTCGAAAACCACACAAATGCCCAAACTGCGGCTTTGTGCGAGTTCACCGTGAAAGCGTCGGCGTTTGGAAATGTAGCAAATGCAGCTTTACCTTTGCAGGCGGAGCATACACCCCAGCGACAAAACTGGGTGCAGTAGCTCGACGAGCAGCCAAAGGCTTAGCACCAGAAGAAGCAACTAAAGAAGCGGCGAAAGCTGCGTCTGTTGAACCTGCAACCGAAGAGGAAACCGAGTAAACCTCTTCTCCCTCAATTTTGTTTTATCTTTTTTGTTTATGTGTTTATCGCTTTTTTTGTTGTTGATTTTCGTTAAAAATACTATGGGCTCTTTATAGTCTGTATTAGTCCTCTTTTTTGGTTGTTTTCTGAATCAAAAAGATAGGCGGGTGGTGGCATATCATTTGTGTGCCCTATGCTGTCTTTCATTTAATCTTCCACCTCTTTTTCTCTATTCGACTACCTCTCGTGATTACTAGATGACCCTTAGCAGCCTAACAACCACCTAATACACCAAAAAAGCAATTGCCGAAACGCGATCAAAATTTCAATTCATCGTTTATTTATTACCTTGCACATGCATTTCTAATTGTGATGAACTCAGTGGCGGCTAAGGCAAAGGTGAATATACGTTTACAGTTCCAAACAGAAAAACAACTCGCAACATTGCTTGATGCACTAACGCCTGAAGCCAAAGCGCCTGTAACAAGACGCGCCAACGTTAAACTGCAAAAAGATGGCCTGTTCCTCATGTTGGCAGTTGAGGCCAACGACACCGTTGCCCTTCGCTCAACTTTGAATGCTTATTTGCGTTGGATAAATTCAACGTTAAACGTCTTGGAAATGGTTGAGCGTACCTAATTTAAAGGGCTGAGTCTGTTAAGGCTAAAAAATTTGCTATGATTGCTATGTCTTGACGGTAGAGACCGTGGATTAGCCATAAGAATCCGCCTCCGCAGTAAAGCCCAAACATGGCTATTGAGATGTCTCCGGTTGATTTTGTCCTGTAACCTTCAACAGCTGTGGCAGAAGGCAAACGGTGGTGAAGGCTACGGCGATTAAGCCAATGATTGTTAAGTGGTCCATCTTGCGCTTGCATCTCGAGCTAGAATTCGGTAACATTTCACATTTAAGTTAGAAATTTGTTTTGAAGAATCCCTTTAGAAAAAGGCCCTTCTTGGTCACAGCAAAGTCAAAACTAAAGTAATCAAAATGTTAATAAAATCGGTTGATCCACTCAAACTATAGAGCGACTTTTAACTCCAAGGTCTGATTGGTATTGAGCCTAACGCGAAAAGCATCAAGTTTGTCAAAGCGGTTAAAACCTAAGAAACAAGGTAAAACAACAAATCAACCCTTAACTAGCAAACCCCACTGTGCAGGCGTGGTTAATCCAGTGGTGAGGCAAGCTGTTAATCAAGGTTTAGTGCGAAGAGATTTTTTGAAGCTGTCAGCTTTGGCGGCTAGCGGTGGCTTGGCAGGAATTGTTTTTGCAAGCTACCTTGAACCTGCAGAGTTTGTGGGTGCGCTTCTAAATCAGCCTAAGCAGATAAATCCAATGGCGATGGTAAACGCCGTTGACCCTTCGGCAAACATTTTGGACCCCTTAAGTATTCCAAAATTTGAAAACCAGCTCATTACTCCACCACCCGTTTATCAGCCAACAGTCATCACTAGCCAAGGTACAGTCATCAGACATGAATACACTGTGGCTATGGCTAGTTTTGAAGAGCAAATTCTTCCTCCATCCATGAATCTGCGCACCTCAGTTTGGGGTTATGGCGGCACAGCTACTGATGCATTAACAAAAGAGCCTTTAGGCTTCGTACAAAGCAGCCCTGGACCAACCTTTGAAACAATCAGAGGCATCCCAATTAAAGTCAAATGGCAAAATAACATCACTGCACCATACATGTTTCCAGTAGACCCTACAATTCACTGGGCAAACCCCAAAAATAATCCCATGCCAACCTCGTCCTTCCCCACTTACCCGCCTGGCTTCACAAGTTTTCAAAGTCCAGTTCCTTTAGTAACTCATCTTCATGGCGGAGAAAACCAATCTTATTCTGACGGCGGCCCTGAACAATGGTTTACTGCTGATGGAACACATGGGTCAGCGTATAGCACGGTTGAGAATACTGATTCGAATACTGCAGTTTACTATTACCCCAATGAGCAGCAACCTACAACTCTTTGGTATCATGACCATGCATTAGGGCTCACTCGGCTTAACGTTCAGACAGGATTAGCGGGCTTCTACATTATTCGAGAGCCCAAAGCAGAAAACGATAAAGTTGCCCCCACATTGCCAACTGGAAAATATGAGATGCCCCTTGTTATTCAAGATAGAACCTTCAACACTGACGGCTCACTGTACTATCCAACTATCGGCTCTGACCCAGCGAATCATCCTTATTGGGTTAACAGTTTCCAAGGCAACGCAATCATCGTAAATGGCAAAGCATGGCCCAACATGAACGTTGAGAAAGCACAGTATAGATTCAGGCTCTTAAACGGGTCAAACTCCCGCTTCATCAACATAAACTTGTCAAACAGCATGTCATTCATTCAAATTGGAAGCGACGGCGGCTACCTGAAAGCACCAGTTACACTAACTTCGCTTGCTTTAGCACCTGCGGAAAGAGCCGACCTAATAGTCGACTTCTCCAATGTGCCATCTGGAACAAAAATCATAATTCAAAACACCTCTCTTCTTACAAACAGTGACCAAGAAAAGCAAACAGTAGGACAAATAATGCAGTTCACTGTTAGTGCCCCTCAAGGACCAGCACCCTTCAACCTTGCCTCAGCTCCACAACCCTTCAACCCTACACTATCAGCCACTACTTTTCCCACTCTACCTAACCCTAGTAAACAAAGAATTCTAACCTTGTTCGAGATCATGGGCGGGCAAAATAATGCGACCTCTGAAGCGCTTCTGGATGGGCAGAACTGGGACGGTGCGATCTCGGAAACTCCTCAGCTTGGTGCGACGGAAGACTGGATAATTGTTAACACGACGTTGGATGCGCACCCAATTCACCTTCATTTGGTACAGTTCCAGCTAGTCTCGCGGCAGCCCTTCAACGTCACTGGCTATTTAGATGAATGGATAAAACTTAACGGTCAACCTCCGTTCAACCATGCCACACACAACGTTGTATCCCTTTCCACTTACTTGACAGGCACAGCAACCAGCGCTCAACCAGAAGAGCAAGGGTGGAAAGACACTTTGACCGTTTACTCAGGCGAAGTTGTCACCCTAAGAGTTCGGTTTGCTCCACAAGACGGCTCAAGCTTCACCTTTGACGCTGCAAAAGGACCAGGATACGTTTGGCACTGCCACCTGTTAGAACACGAAGACCACCAAATGATGCGCCCCTACAAAATCCAAGCCCCGTCAGCTAATGTTCCTTTAGAAACAACCGTCGTCGTCACAGCAGTGGGGGCGGCAGCTGCAGCTGCCATACTGATAGCCTACAAGCAAAAAAGAAAAAACAAACAAACCCCTGAAAAAAGTGCTGAGCAAGGCAACGTCGCAGGTGTCAACGCCCTTCCTTAATAACGGAAGAAAAGGTAACTGAAAAGTTTACCCAAATAATTTCCCAAATTGTCTACAATTATCAAATATTAAATTATATAACAATCAATTATCTATACAATTATGCGCAAAGTCAGGACAAGATTGCAGATACAAAGCTACCTCGAAGCTACAAGGAAGACCAGGCGCACCGTGTTTTAACTTTTTAATTATAAATTTAAGCGCAAATCACAATGAACTTCTTGACTAGGGAAGGTTTAAATAAATATTGACTCATTTCGTATATGCTTTCAAGATTAAACGGATGAAAATTTAGCATGTCACAGGAATATCGTTACATCCTTCGTATTATGGGCACCGATGTTCAAGGTACCCTTAAGACTTCTTACGCAGTAGCACAAATAAAAGGTGTAAGCCTAAGCCTCTCAAATGCAATTATCAAAAAGGCAGGAGTAAACCCCGACCTGCGAGTAGGTTACATAACAGAAGGCGACCTAACGAAAATAGAGGAAGTTATCCGAGACCCAGCCAAATACGGTTTGCCAGCATGGATGTTTAACAGACGAAAAGACTCGGAAACAGGCAAAGATGTGCACCTTTTAAGCGCTGATCTAGTTTTAAAAACAAAAACAGATATTGACGAAGCCAAAAACATCAGGTCTTGGCGAGGATATCGTCATGCTTACAGCCTCAAAGTTCGTGGGCAACACACAAAAACCACTGGACGAGCAGGCAAGGCTTTAGGAGTAAAGAAGAAGACTCTTATGCAGAAACCTGGTGGAGCTGCACCAGCTGAGGGAGGCAAATAAACATGGGCGATCCAAAGAAACAACGTAAAAAGTTTGATACGCCTAGATTCCGATGGCGAAAAGATATTCTCCAAGAAGAACTCAAACTTCTGGGCCAATACGGCCTTCGAAACAAGCATGAACTCTGGCGCCTCAAAACAACCCTTTCAAAAACCAGAGGCATCGCCCGTTCACTAATCAGCAAAACAACTGAAGAACGAGCTCG
This sequence comes from Candidatus Bathyarchaeota archaeon, assembly GCA_963725715.1. Classification (GTDB taxonomy): domain Archaea; phylum Thermoproteota; class Bathyarchaeia; order Bathyarchaeales; family Bathycorpusculaceae; genus Bathycorpusculum. The sequence goes on along the minus strand of CAVRZF010000006.1, from coordinate 56,995 downwards.
AATGGAAAACGAGCAGCTTGTTAAACTCAAGAAACTCGGCATTCTTCCTGAAACCGCTGTTTTGGACAACGTTTTAGACTTAACAATCGAAGACATCTTGGAACGCAGGCTTCAAACAATCGTGTTCCGAAAAGGCTTAGCGAGAACAATCTTCCAATCACGACAGCTAATCACTCACGGACATGTAACCATTGATGGTCGCAGAGTCACAATCCCAGGCTATATTGTTCCAAAAGCAGACGAGGCAAATGTCGTTTACTCACCTGAAAGTGCAGTTGCAATCCAAGCTCACCCACTTACGAGTCGGATTAACAGTTGTTGCAAACAACCCGAAATTAGGCAGCCACAACGTGGCGGCAGACGAGGCGGACAGGAGGCGGCAGATTTTGAGCGCTCCAAGCAGTAAACGTAACGAAAGATGGGGCATAGTGCACATCTTCAGCAGCTACAATAACACTTTAATCCACATAACAGATATCAGCGGCGCAGAAACAATCGCTCGAACCAGCGGCGGTATGTTCGTCAAAGCCGACCGCATGGAATCCTCACCCTACGCAGCAATGCGTGCAGCAACAGGCGCAGCAGAAGTAGCACGAGACAAAGGAATAACCGCTATTCACATTAAAGTCCGCGCGCCAGGTGGCAGTGGACCCAGAACTCCAGGACCCGGAGCACAAGCAGCAATTAGAGCCCTCGCAAGATTCGGCTTCCGAATTGAACGCATCGAAGAAGTAACGCCTATTCCCCATGACGGCACAAGAAGACCCGGCGGCAGAAGAGGAAGAAGAGTCTAAACTCATTTTCCCTTCCAGTTGACAGAAAAATTGAAATAATCCCCCTATATCTCTATTGAACCGCAAGGTCATTATAGTAACCTTATTGGAGTGTCTCAGCAAGTGAAAATTGAAATCCTTGGAAAAAAATGATACTGACCTTCGCATCATCATTCAAGACGCGGACGTTCCGTTAATGAACGCTCTACGACGAATAGCACTTGCTGAAGTTCCAAGCATGGCAATTGAAGAAGTTGTCATGATAGAAAACAGCTCAATCCTGCAAGACGAAATAATCGCTCACAGACTCGGACTAACACCTCTAAAAACCGACTTAGACACTTATAACCTTCCTGAAGTCTGCGAATGCCAAAGCGAATTCGGTTGTTCCAAATGCCGAGTAACACTCACGTTGGATGCTGAAGCAAAAGAAGGAACAAGAACCGTTTACTCAGGCGAAGTAATTTCTGAAAACCCTGAAATTGTTCCAGTCTCAGATAAAATCCCAATTATTAAACTTGCAAAAAATCAGAAGCTGAAGCTTGAAGCTTACGCAAGGCTCGGCAGAGGCAAAACACACGCGAAATGGCAGCCTGTTTCAATGTGCGCTTACAAGTATTTCCCAAAAATAACTACTTCCGGAAGAGCAAATGTGAAGACTGCCAAAAATGTGCAGACATCTGCCCCAAGAAAGTCTTTGTAAGTAAAAGATGAAAAAGTCGATGTCAGAGACCTTTTGAGCTGCAACCTCTGCATGGACTGTGTTGAAGCTTGCCCAAAGAAACCTTCACCGCTAAAGATAGAGTGGGAAAAGAACCTGTTCATCATGAACACTTGAATCTACTGGTGCACTTCCTCCAGAACGTATTCTAAGAGAAGCCACCAAAGATATTAGGAAAACAACTAAACGAAATCGAAGAACTATTAAAGGCTGAACAGCAATGAAAGAAACCAAAACCACAAACCCAGAATTAATCCAACTAATCAAGTTCTAAAGAAAGAAAGCAGAGAAAAGCAAGCAGGCATATGGCATGACATAGCTGAATACCTGTCCAAAACAAAAGCCAACGTATCACCGTTAACCTTAGCAAAATAAACCGAAATACAAAACGAAGAGACGTTATAGTTGTACCCGGCAAAATCTTGGTTCAGGCAGCATAAACCACGCTGTTACAATAGCTTCGTTTGGTGTTTCGGAAAAAGCCAAAGCAGAAACTTGAAGCTGCTAAAGCAAAATACATTTCCATCCCAGAACTCTTAGAGAAGAATCCTAAGGGAGCAAACGTAAAGATTATTCGGTGAGTAAAATGCAAACAACAAACCAATCCTCACTTACCCTGGTAAATGCTGACGGATTAATCGTTGGCAGAATGTGCAGCAAAGTAGCCAAGCGACTACTAAACGGCGAAGAAGTAATCATACTAAACGCGGAAAAAGCCGTATTCTCAGGTAAAAGAAAAGCAAAAATCTTAGAAGGACACATATTCCTTGAAGTTGGCGCTCCAGAACGCGGTCCATTCCATTATAGAAGACCAGACAAATACCTGAGAAAGATCGTAAGAGGTATGCTTCCCTACAAACAGCCTAAAGGCAAAAGCGCCTATAAACGCCTCAAAGTATTCATGGGTATCCCCAAAGAACTTAATCGGTCAAGAAATGATTACTTTCGAAGAAGCTTCATCAGCTAGACCTGAAAGGACCCACGTATTACACTCGGCGAATTAGCTAAAGAAATCGGATGGAAAAACAGGATGGAATAATTATGCCAGCAAAGAAAGTTTTAGTTGTTAGTGGAAAGCGAAAAACCGCAGTCGCACGAGCCATAGTCAAACAAGGCAACGGCAAAGTACGAGTAAACATGACTCCAGTTGAAATTTACGAACCAGACATCGCGACGAGCAAAAATAATGGAGCCACTACTGCAAGCAGGTCCAGAAACATGGCAGCAACTAGACATGGATGTCCGAACCAGCGGGGGCGGATACATGGGGCAGGCAGAAGCAGCCCGCATGGCAATAGCCAATGCACTTGTTAAAATGGACCAAAAGTACTCATCTACGCACAGTCTTCAGCGAATATGACCGAACAATGATTGCCGGAGACACCCGAGTCAAAGAAACCAAGAAGGTCGGCGGCGCTGGCGCAAGATCAAAGGAACAGAAAAGTTACAGGTAAGGAGAGAAAAAACAAAATGATTATTCCCGTAAGATGCTTCACCTGCGGCAAACTGGTTGGAGACAAATGGGAAGAATTCACAAGACGCATCAAAACAGGCGAAAACGCAAGCGACATTCTTGACAGCCTAGGCGTCAAACGGTACTGTTGCAGACGTATGCTGCTATCCAACGTTGAAATAGTTGATGAAGTTCTACGGTTCTACGAAGAAGCAGAAAAGCGGAAAGAAGCAAGAAACTTCTACTAAACCTTCCTTTCTTAATTTTAAATTTTATTAGTAAGTTTATTCTGTACAATACATGTTTTAAGTGGGCAAATTGTCAGAGAATTGGATGGAGCCACTGAAATTTAACCTTACACATACTTTGCTGTCTTCAGGCATCAAAGCAATCGAGTATTTTACTAAACGTGACTTGCTTGAAGAAACCGTTGAACCTCCTAATTGGGTTTGGCAGCTTCCAGTAGTTCAAAAAGCCTTCCGAAAACAGCAAGCCGATGGCTCATGGAAGCACAGCGGCAAGGAAACCGTGACTTATCCGTTATACCATTATTCCTTAGCTGAAACCTGGAAAATTTACCGTATAGTAGTTGAGCAATACCAGATTAATAAGAGTCATGAGGGCGCCAGAAGAGTTGCTGAGTTTTTGTTCTCTTGCCAAACAACGGACGGCGACATCAGGGGGTGCTTGCAAACAATACGCCACCTACTATACAGGGGCAATGCTGGCGATTCTTACAAAAGCAGGTTACGCAAACGACTCGCGTGTTGAAAAAGGATTAAAATGGCTATTGTCAATGCGGCAGGATGACGGAGGTTGGACAATAACCATTTTAACGCATGATTTTGATATAAAAACGTGTTATCACTTAACAAGCCATTTTGCTGAGCCAGTTGAGCCTGACAGATCAAAGCCGTTCTCCCATAACTGGACCGACATGGTTCTCAGAGCTTTTGCTGCCCACCCAAAATATCGACAAAGCAGGGAAGCCTTGAAAGCCGCAGATTTGCTTAAGTCCACTTTCTTTCAGCTTGATGTTTACTCTTCATACAAGGATGCAGATTACTGGGTGCGGTTTAGGTTTTGGTGGCCAAACATTGTAACCGCTCTCGATATCCTTTCAGCAATGGGCTATTCAAAAGACGACTCACATATCCAAAAAGCGTTAAACTGGCTAATTGAAAATCAATGCTCAGATGGTTTATGGAAGTTAAGTTACGCCATAAACGGAAAACAAGATACCGTAAATGGGCGGGTAAGTGAAGAGCGGTTATGGTTAGCGCTAAAGGTTGCTCTGATATTCAAGCGGTTCTATCATTAACGCTTGCTCCCGTTCACCATGTAAATGATCCTTCAGATAAATTCTAAAGGAACCGCTTAACCACCCGCGGGCGTTTCTTGTGAGATTAATGCCTTGTATACTGTGTTAGCGATTAATTGAGCGCCTTCATTGTTAGGGTGTACTCCGTCGCGGAAATAATCAGGGCTATCTAAAACCGTATATACGTTGATTAACGGCACACCCGTATTATTCGCCATCTGTTTAATATTGGGAATAATGGTGGTTGATAGGTACTCTGGGTCTATTTTTCCTGATTGATTGCTAAAAAGTGATGGCGGCAGCACAATCCATATCTTCGGCTTACTTGCAAGCGCTTGGAATGCTTGGACAAGCTTCGCGTAGTCGCCTACAAAAGTTACATTATTATTCTCCAGATTCGGCTGAGCGTCATTGGTTCCAAGCATAATAATAACTATGTTAGGCTGAAATTTTAGGGCATTTTGGAATGCGCTCGTGTTCATGTAAGGTGTCTCAGTGTTAAGAGAAGCCGTGGTGCCCCCAACGCCAAAGTTATTAACCGTGTAGTTACTACCAAGCAGTAACCTTAATTCATCTGGGTACGCGGTTGATTGCGTTATACTATCGCCGACACATGCCACCCGGACTGGGCTTGAAGTGGGCTTTTTGTTTTCGTTAGCCAAAATCAAGTACGCCGTTATTCCTGAGGATACAAGCAGGATAGCTAATACCACAGCTAGTAGCCTCGATTTCTTTTTGTCCATTTTTGGGTCTCGCTAACCTTATTATTTAAACTTATTATACTAAACTATGGTGCTTTGGTTCTTTTAATTTTCATGATTATGATTGATGCAATAGAGATTGCTATTATGCCTGCAGTGGCTGCAAAAAGGTAAATTTGAGGTACGAAAATGCCTTGTTTAGGATCGCTTGAGTATGTAGGCAGGTTTGTTGCAGAGGGGCTTGGAGAAGGCGATTTATCTGTGATTGGCATGTTGTTCCAAGTGTAAACGTTCTGGTACCCCTCCGCTTGGATTGTTTGTGGTCCATCAGGGTAGATAATATCTAAGTTTGAACCGTATTTGTCAAGTAATGCGGAAGCATTCATGCATATGCCTGGCGTTAGCGCATCTGGTCCCCATAATCCCCATATACTATCGTTTGGTCCGCGAAAACCGTAAGCGTAATCCTCGGGGAGAACGTACGCTGTTCGATCGCTTGCTTGGCTGGTCGTTCGCGGGTTATCTTTTGTGTACTGCCAAAACTGTTTCATGGCGTCGAGATGTTGCTGTTGGAGGATACTTGCAGAGTAGTCTCGGTTGCTATCGAAGATGATAATGTATTTAGCGCCGTTCTGATAGGCAAGTATCATGTCGTTGTAGAGTTCTGGGCCTGATTCGATATACGGGGGCTGCCTGTACATCCAAGTTATCATGACTCCCCAATCCTTGTTAAAAGCGGCTGCTGCACCCCTGCAAAGCGCCACATTGAGTTGTTGACTGTAATTCGCTCCGAATTCAGCAAAAAGTGTGTCGTATCCCGCTTTGTAATCATACCAGTAAAAAGCATAGTCTGAGGTAAACAAGCGATATTCTGTTGGAGAAGGAAAACTCTTGATAATTGAATGGGCCCCAGTTCGTAACCACCAATTAAAACTATTCACGTATTGACTGGCTGCGTCACTATAATTCTGTGCTGACGTTACGGTCAAAGTCGCCCGATCTAATTGTCTTCCACCAGGTTCATCATAAAAATAAACTCCCTGAAAACTGCTACCCCAATCATCATAGGCTGTTTGAAGCCATTGTTTTGACGGGTAACTTGTATCGTCAGTATAAACTATGAAGGCTAAGCCTTTGCTATAGACATATTGGCTGATTGTTGTAAGTTTTGTTTCATTATAATTCTGTATGCATCCAATGACAAAAAAATTGGTGTAGGTGCTTACGCTATCGATTAATTGTTCCGTCGCGGTTATGCTTCCGAATGCAACATCAACGCCAAAGTAAAGGTCAGGCGAAACCTGTGTGTCAACCGCTTTGGCACAATAACTGTAGTTAAAGAAAAGCGGAAAAGACAATAGTAGAATAAGTAGAACTGTAGGTTGTTTGAGTCGCATTTAATCTATAATGGAGAATTCTGTGGGCTAATAAGACTTTCCAAAATAAGTAAAAAAGCGGTGTTGGTTGGATTAACGCTGGATTTTTGGTGCTTTTAATAGCTACCTATTGGCTGGAGGCTTGTTTTTGATAGAATTAGACTTCGTCAGCCAATCACTTTGTCAAAGTGAGGAATTTTCTTAAGCAAGATAATTACTGCAAGAGAAATGAATAGAACAATTGTTGTCATTAGTGGGACTTCAATGATGGGGTTGAGTGTCAAACGATTAATCGCAAAGCCAAAATAGCCATTTTCTATGGATTGAAGTACAATTACGTGGAATAGGAATAAGCAAAGAGAATTTTGACTGATTGTTTTTACTAATTTGCTGCCTATCGAGAGGCGTGCGGTTCCTTGCTCGACTGGAGGTGGTTTGATCTTAAGCAAGAGCAGGAACACCATAACCGAGGCTAAAATTATGGTTGGGCTGAAATATTGTTGGAAGTAATACATTTGGGACCCTCCAACAGTGGCGGCTAGGACGTAAGTGCCAATTGTGGTTAAGGCTATTCCAAGAATCATGAAAATCGTGATGGTGGAACGGCGAACTTGTACCGTTAGAAGATATGCTCCTAAAACAAAGTACCCTACAAATCCTGTAACTGTGAAAACATTAACATTTAATGTATAAGGGATCAACGAGCCGAAAATGGGCATGACCGCTAAACCAGTAAGTGACACCACTAAAAAGTATTTTATAACTGCTGGATCTGCATTAGCCATGAATATACGCAAGACCGGAGTCAAAAGGTAAAGCCCGAAGAGAACATAAAGATACCAAAATTGAGAGTAAGGACCGTTCAGTATTCCTTGGATTATGGCGCCTGCGGATAATGGCACACGAACGACTAAAAAGTCCCATGCAAAATAGATGGCGCTCCAAAAAATGAACGGGAAACCTATTCGGTTCCATCTTTTCTTAAAAAAAACGCCTATGCTTTCTTTTTTGGCTGGTTGAAGCAAAAGTGCGCCTGTTAACATTATGAACACTGGAACTGCGATTCGCGCCAGACTTTGGTAAATATCGACGACAACCCAGCGGATGTTTTCAAACGCATTCATCTGGCTCATTTGTTGAGTTGTTATTATCCATTCGCCAGAGGCATGAAGCAGGATAACCCCTATAATAGCTACCGTTCGAATGAGGTCTACGTGAACTGCGAGCCTTTTTAGTTGATCCAGCTTCTTTCACCTCAGGCCGCTTTATCTATCTGGCATGTACAGCAAAGTTGGCTGGATGTTGCATGCAGGGAGTTTTGAGCTGGCGGAAAATGTCTGTGGTGGATTGGTAACAAGCATTTTCATGCTCTCTTCTCCATGTTGTCTTTACTTCTGAAGAATGTTAATAAAAACCGACGAGCGATTGCTGAAATGAAATAAATCTAAACCAAAAATGAATTAAAACAATAATAAGATTGAAATAAGTCTATACTCGAACCAAAGACTACAATTATAGAAAAAGATTAGTGCAAAAATTGAACGAGAATTAGTCATTGTCCTCTTCTTTAGTTTCTTCTTTTGGTTTCTCATTAACTATACGATTTTCCAGCCAAGTGTTTGCCCATCTATCAACCAATATATCTAGGAGACTTGATTGATAAGCGATTAAAACCTTGGATATCCTATCCTCATTCTTAATCGTATAAACATTTTCATAACCTATTTTGGTTCTTAACACAATATCGTTTTCTAACAAAGTTTTAATGTAAAAAGAAACTGTTGAAGTGGGCAACTTCAAATTTTCAACTAAAAAATGGTATTTCGCCTTCTTGGATACCAAAATGATCAAAACTATCTCTCTCATAGTTTTCTGGCGCAAAATAGAGAGAATTTTTTTGTCTTCAGGATCAAGCGCCTTGGTGTAATATCGGGTGTAATGTTCAGCTTTTTCTTCAATGATAATGCTTCGGCGGGCCATATAATTTAGATGATATTGAAGACTTGCAAGGGGAATATCTAAAACTCTTTGAAGTTCTCTAATATGTAAACCTGGATTTTTCTTTATTACAGCATATATTTTTCGTCTTCTATCGTTTTCTAGGATTTCTTCCTTAAACATTTGTTGTTAATCCTTCAATGTTCCAATGAGTATGAACGTAAGTGCTACTGCATCCAACAGAAGGTGCATTCCTTCTGTAAAATCGTGATTAAAGGCAAGCACGAACAATTCAAGAATACCCAATATTCCGTGAACAAAGAATAGGCCAAATCCAGTAGTAAGCAATAGCGATTTTCTGCTTCGTAAACGTAAGTACGCCAACAATGCAATAATGAAAATGATTGTCGTAACAATAATGAAAACTGTTCTTCCAACGTAAGCAATTGGTGGATATACCGGTAGAGACACTTGTGATTCTCCTTGGCTCAGCATTGTGTTAAATAAGCTAATAAAATTTTGCAAATACAGTTATAAAAATCGACAATAGCTTTTCAAAACTTTTTAATAAACAAGCAAACATCAACTAATTGGGTATTATCTATGAAGTTTTTGATTATCCAAAAAGTAAAGCGTGAAGTGCTAATAGAGAAATGGTCAAAGCTGCTTCCTCTGCAGTTCAAATATTTCGACAAGCTGGAAAAGGATGGGACAATAGAAGTTGATTACCACCTTATTGGGCAACAAGGCGCTATGTTGATTGTTAATGTTGACTCTGATGAGAAGCTTTCCAAGGTTATAGGTCAAGATCCATTATTTTTTGAATGCGAACGAGAAATTTACCCCCTAACCACAAGGCAAACCCACGAGAAACAAATAAGAGAACTTCTCCAACCATAAAAAAGGACGGTAAAAAAATGGTTTGCCACGGTGGATTCTCTCTCGACGAAGCAACAAGACGCTCATGGTACAATCCAGACACTATCCTCCAAGAGCTATGCGGTGGCATGGTATTCTGTGACATAGGCTGTGGCGACGGCTACTTTACCATTATAGCCGCGAAAAAAGTGGGTGAAAAAGGCAAAGTCTTCGCGGTAGATGTGGATGCCTCAGCAATTGAAAAGCTCAAGCAAAAAGCCCAGCAGGAACGCTTAACAAATATAACTGCTAAAGTTGCCGCCGCTGAGGAAACGGTTTTCTGCAACAAATGCGCTGACTTTGTGTTTTACAGTATGGTGCTTCATGATTTCGTTGAACCAGCTAGAGTGTTGCAGAATGCTCGGCGAATGGTCAAGCCTGATGGGCGGATAGTTGATTTGGACTGGAAAAAGCAGAAGGTACCTTTTGGTCCTCCATTTAAAATTAGGTTTGACGAGGCAATGGTGTCAAGTTTGATGCGAGAGGCTGGCTTTAAAGTGGATGTAGTTTACGAAGCCGGAAGTTATCATTATGTCATGCTTGCCAAGCCTTTGCCCTAAGCCGTGGTTATTCGGCGGTTGCGTATAGTTGCAGTAGGTCTTGTTTGAAGCGTTCAGGCTGGTCTTTGTAGGCTGAGTGCCCCGCGCCCTCGTACATTAAGAGTCTAGCGTTAGGCAGCTTGCTAGCTAAGGTTCTCATCTCTTCGCCTGAGATTACTCTGTCGTTTGAACCCCAAATTATTCGGACTGGGAAATTGAATTTGCTATAAGCCTGCATTAATTCATGCTCGAGAGCGTTGGCGGGAGCCACCAGAAACAAGCCTTTAACAGGAAACCTCGCTGCGTACTTTAATGCAATGTAGCCTCCTAGGCTGGCGCCGACAACAACAGGTACCGCTGAACCAAAAACCGCTACAACAGCCTCAGCAGCAACGGCCGTGTTGACTTCGGGGTTTCTGGTTTTGGGTTGACATTTGCTTTTCAACCCGTAAGGCATGTCTAAAGCTAAAAAGGGCAGATGTTTCTCAATTAGCGAATCAGTTAGTTTGATGCATTGCCAAATACCAATCGTGTAAGAGAGCCCATGCAGCAGTAAGATGGGTACTCCTGGAACTGTTGAGTATAGGGTTTGGCATTTGTAGCCTTTAAGATTTAACGATTTTTCCATAGAGCTGAGATACAGTTCGTTTCTTATAACACTTGACTGCTACCAATTAGAAAAAGATAATAGCCCTCCAAACATCATCTTCTTGGTGAATTTTTTGGCTGTTGGAGTCGGCGATAAAGCACCAGATTTTACTTTGCCCTCACAAATGGGCGATAAAGTCACACTTTCCGAGTACTTAGGTAAAAAGAACATAGTTCTGTATTTTTATCCTAAAGATGAGACTCCTGGCTGCACTGCAGAGGCTTGTACTTTCAGGGACAGCTATGAGGAACTTACTAGTTTGGGAGCTGAAGTCCTTGGAGTTAGCGGTCAGAGTGTGTCTTCGCATAAGTCTTTTGCAACCCATTATGGCTTACCCTTCATTCTGCTTAGCGATGAGGATAACAAGGTACGCAAGTTATACGGAGTTCCTTCATCCATGGGCTTGATACCTGGACGGGTCACGTACATAATAGATAAGCAAGGTATTGTTCGTCATATTTTCAATTCTCAAACCCAAGCTCCAAGACATGTGGAAGAAGCAAAAAAGGCGCTGCGAGAAATCGAGAAACAACCAAGCGTCCCAACAGCTTAATGAGGAATCAACATTGCTCTACCTTTACAATACTCTTACACGAAAAACCGAATTCTTCCAACCCGCTCAAGATATGGCGGTTAAAATGTACACTTGTGGGCCCTCCACTTATCAGCGGGCACACATTGGCAACTACCGCACTTTCCTCTTCGAAGACATTCTGCAACGGTACATGGAGTATCTCGGCTACAAAGTAACAAGGCTCATCACCCTCACCGACGTAGAGGACAAAGCCATCGCCCAAGCGAAAAAAGAAAACCTGACCGTAGCGCAGCTAACCGCGAAAAATGAAGCAATATTCTTCCAAGACTTCAAACTTCTCAAAATTAAAACCCCCGACTACTCCGTACCAGAGCTTCGTCAGCAGTAGATCAAGCAGCAGTTCTGATCGCCCAACTTGTTGACAATGGCTATGCTTACTGGTTTAGGTATAAGGGTGTAAACAACGCTTATTTTGAGCCCCTAAAACTCAGCGGATTTGGTAAGCTTGCGCATTTGGATAAGAGCAAGTGGCCTAAAAAAGAAACGGCGTTTCCATAAGGACACGTACCCTGGCACGCCATGGAATATGGGTGATTTTATCATTTGGCATGGTTGCGGGTTCGAAAATGTGTGTTATGAGACGTCGATTGGCAGCGGTCGGCCCGCATGGAACATTCAAGACGCCGCCATAGTCACAAAGCACCTAGGCTTCCAAATAGATGTTGCCTGCGGAGGCATCGACAACCTAGTGCGGCATCACGATTATCACACTTGCCATTGCAGAATCCGTTAGCGGCAAACGGTTCTGCAAAGTACTGGCTTCACGGCGGCCACCTATTTGTAAACGGCAAGAAAATGTCCAAAAGCACAGGCAACGTCTACTACACAAGCGACATATTAGACAAAGGATTCAATGGCGAACAGTTACGTTTCTTCCTCACTTATGGGCCCTACAGGCAAAAACTAAACTTCACCTTCGACCGCCTATTCGAAACCAGCAAAAAACTGGACTTACTCAAAAAAATGATAACTGACTTGCAACAACAAAAATCAGGCGAGAGCAGTGTGAAGGTACAGAAGCTTGCTAAAAGTGTTTTGCCGGTCTTTGAGGCAGCGATGAACAATGATTTGGATGTTAAAGGTGCTTTCGATAACCTGTACGAGGCAATCAGTGAACTGTACGAAAAACGTGTGTTTTTAAGAGTTAAGGATGAAAAAAATTTGTTAAGTGACTTGCACAAGATTGATTCGGTGCTTCAATGTCTCTTTTAAACGCTTAAACTAAGTCGCCGACTAGTTTGATGCGTTTAAGATTTTCTTCACGATGCGGCGCCATTTCCAGTTCATCTGTTAAGTCTCTGCCAGCGTTATGCATCCCAAGATGGTCTCCTTCAAGCCAGAAACTGCTCTCTGAAGCATCGTAAACTTTACCTCTATAAACAAAATATGCTGGTTTACCATTTCTTCCATCGTTCTGCTCAAGTTCTTGTCTAGTTACCTTTTTTGTGTCAGTCAAAAAAATCCTCTTCTTTTTAATACTAAAAGTTAAAGAGCGTATTTAAATTGTTTTTGCCAAACTAGTTCTGGGTATCATCTGGAAAATGCCGATCGGCAGACTGCATCTACCGAATAGTTCAGCTAGCCCATTATCGCTCGTGTGAACTCATATTGAGAGTTTGAAATTTGATTTTTTCCTGCGGTTACGTAGTTCAGGGCTTAAGGCTTTGTTAGTAATTTTAAATAAGGGCGAGGTAGAACGATTTGTTGGAGATTTAGCTTTGCCTCGAAATGTTCTTGTTACATCCGCTTGGCCTTACATCAATGTGACGCCTCATCTTGGCAACCTTGTTGGCTCGGTATTATCCGCCGACGTTACCGCTCGCTATTACCGATTAAAAGGCGATGATACGATGCTGGTGAGCGGTTCAGACACACACGGCACACCCATCGAAGTAGAAGCCATACGACAAGGCGTAACTCCCAAAGAGCTAACCGACCGCAACCACACCCGAGTCGCCGAGCTTTTCCGCCGATGGGACGCCAGCTTTGACAATTACACGAGCACTGAAAGTCCGGTCCACAAGCAGTTTGTCCAAAAGACTTTGCTTGAAATCCAAAAAAATGGCTACATTTTCGAGCAAGAAACCCAAATGCTCTACTGCGAGCATGACCTACGTTTTCTACCGGACCGTTTCGTGGAAGGTAAGTGCCCGTACTGTGGCTGTGAGAAAGCAAGGGGTGATCAATGTGACATGTGCGGTAGGTTACTTGAGCCAACAATGCTTGTTGAGCCCTACTGCGTTATCTGCAAAAACAAACCCAATGTAAAAACTACTCGCCACTGGTATATTGACCTCTCAAAACTCAGCGAGCCCCTGACAGAATACCTTAAAACCAATCGGCAGTTGCCAACCAACGTCAAAAGTTTCAGCCTAAACTGGATAAAAGAAGGCTTAAAACCTCGTGCCGTCACCCGCGACATCGAATGGGGCATTCCAGCGCCGTTTAATGGCGCCGAGGGCAAAAGCGTCTATGTTTGGGTTGACGCGGTTTTAGGCTATGTTTCTGCCACTATCGAGCAATCGGAGCGCCTTGGTAAACCTGAGCTTTGGCGTGATTTTTGGTTCAACAAGGAGGCTAGAACCCTTTATTTTGTTGGCAAAGATAATATTCCATTCCATACAATTATCCTCCCAGCGCTGCTGTTAGCTTCTGGGCAAGGCTACAACTTGCCATGGAACGTTTCCGCCACCGAGTTCTTGCAGTTCCGAGGGCAAAAAGCCTCAAAAAGCCAGCGTATCGGCATTTGGATAGACGAAGCACTTGAAATGTTCCCTGTGGATTACTGGCGTTTCTTCCTAATAGCCACCCGGCCCGAAAGCAAAGACACCAACTTCACTTGGGTAGCCTTCACGGATAAAATCAATGCTGATTTAAACGACACATATGGCAATTTTATTCACCGCACCTTGAGCTTTATCACTTCAAAGTTTGATGGAACAATCCCCGCGCCAACCAAGCTTGACAATGATGATGAGACAATCCTTCAGGCTTTAAAAGATAAGGTTGCGCAAGCCTCCAAGGAAATTGAGGATTCATGGCTGCAGTCCGCCGCAAACACGCTAATCGGGATAAGTCGACTTGGTAACCAGTACCTCAACACTAATGAACCCTGGAACCTCATGAAAACAGACAAAGAAAAAGCAGGTACGATCTTCTATGTTGCCGCTCAAGTTGTCAAAGCAGTTGCGGTGGTGTCATCGCCCTTTATTCCAGAAACGGCAGAGCTATTGTGGCAGACATTGCAGTTGCCAGGAAGTGCTGAGAAAAGCAGTTGGGCAGACTCCTTAGTGCCTCTTGAGGCTGGGCACAAAATTGCCAAACCAAAACCGCTATTCCACAAGATTGATGCTGACGAGGCAAAATTGGACGAGCAATTGGCTCAAATCAGGGCAAAACTTGGCACCCAGCCAAAGTGATGAGGCTAAGGAATGCAGATTAAAGCCGACTTGCATGTGCACACGACATACTCGAAGGATTCATTGATTACCACAAGAGATCTCGTCTACTATGCGAAGAAGCGTGGGCTCAACGCCGTCGCTGTAACAGATCATAATGAGCTTGAAGGCGCCTATAAAATCGCTAAAGAAACCGATTTTCGAGTTATCCCCGGTATGGAAGTCTCCAGTGCCGATGGGCACATCGTAGCGCTTAATGTGCACCAGCTTATTCCCCGAGGCTTAAGCGCACCTGAAACCGTGGACCGCATTCATAAGGCGGGCGGAGTCGCAATTGCCTGCCACCCCTATGTATATTTCAAAGGCTGCTTGCGGGAAAATGTTTGCTCCACTTTTGACGCTATTGAAATCATCAATGCCCGTGCTTTTCCCTTTAAACGTAGCGTGCGAAAAGCGGAGGAGGCTGCCCATAGACTTGGCCTTTCACGTGTCGCAGGCACTGACTCGCATTACGGTCCACAAATAGGCATGGCGTACACTGTTATTGAAACATCTGAATTAAATGTGCAAGCCATCGCTAATGCTATAGTGGAGGGCAGGTGTCAGCCATTTGGTCAAGCCGTTCCAATAATTGTTAACGCTCAGCAAGAGCTACAAAGGCTGAAAAGAATGGTAAAAAAATTCAGCCACCTGTAACCGAAGCAAAAAAAGAGGCAACTCGTTTTTGCCTTTAACTAATCCTACTTACTTCTAGGACTTCAAAGCTTGTTTCCTTATTCTTCTCTCTTCTCGCAGAAGAACCCGTCATCTCCAAAATGACCACTTCTCCAATCAACCAAATATCTACGCCTTTGCGAACGCAGCCTGTGATGGCATTATCGTTTCTTCCGAAGCTGGCATGCATATGCAACTTGGGTTTACCCTCTACGTTGGCGAAAATTGTTCCTACGCCGACTGCTTCATGTACCCCTCTAAGAAGTGTTACCATAGGGTCAATAGTGCAGCCAATTCCATCTTTAGGTCCAACAACCACTTTGCTTTCTTCTTCTGCCCCGCCCAGGAAGAAGCATAGCGCACTTAAGACCTGTTTTTCAGCGGCGAATTTTTCGATTACTTCATGCAGCGTTTCGTCTTGTTTTAGTCGTAGGATGAAGATTCTTCCAAGTTTAGCTTCCGTGAAATCCAAGTTTTTCAACTCTTCCGTTTAAAGCGGATGAGAATCTAGTATAAAAGAATTAAAGACGCAGAAGTTTGCTTCTAAGTAAATGTTAGGCGCTTATATTCTGTTAAAATAGATTATTTGTTTAGCTTCTTCCTTGTTTATTCTTGAAGGCACAGCGCTTGCTACAACAGCGTTTTTTGTAGCTATTTGTAAACTTGATTGGTGCCTTGAAGTTTTTTTCTGTAACATTTTTTCTACCTCTGAAGAGTCCAGTCAGTATCAAAGTATGCTTATAAACCTTATCCCGTTTTCGAGAGCAACTTTTAAAATGAATTAATTCAATTTTTGATAAATATTATACTGTGCATTGATTAAAAAACTATATTTAAAAATAAGACAAAACTAAATCTACAAAAAACTAGAAAATCCTCAACAACAGTGAACGTCACAAATTAAAACGCTGATTTTTCCACACATCTGCATTGTCATTGTATCCTCGTCGTTCCCAGAAGCCCAGTTCTTTGCCGCGGGTAAACCGCAAACCTGTCAACCATAGCGCACTCTTGTACGCATACTTGCTTGGGACAATGAGGCGAACGGGGAAACCCAGCCCCTCCTCCAACGGCGCGTCATTAAGTTTGTATACTAAAAGAACATCGTCAGAAGCTAGTTCCTCGCGGAAAAGCGAAGTCGTGTATGCATCAGCGCAATCAAAAGTAACCGCCCTCGCCACATCCCGCGGTTTGACAATCTTTTCGATCTCACGCATGTGCACGCCTTCCCACTTACAATCTATGACACTCCAGCCTTCAACGCAGTGGAAATCGCTAGTTGAAACTGTTTTAGGAAGCTTCATAAAATCATCCCAGTTCAATGTCACGGGGTTCTCTACTTCGCCACCAGCGGTTAACTTGTAAGTTTCAAGGCTTAGCTGTGGGTTGGTTGATTTTATACCTGGGTGATCTGTGCCCCAAACTAAAATGTGGTCCATCGTGGTCTGGTCAGGAGGTAATTTATGCTTCTTTGGTTCACAACTCAAAAATCATACCCAACTAGAAATGTGAGTGCACGCAAAAAAAGTTTGCTTCTATCTTAGCCTGATTGGAAAAAGCTTGTGAGTTGCTTCTGCTGCCGCTCTTCTTTCACAAAACTGCCTATTCGCACGCCGACCCGTCGAATTTCAAGGTTCGTCTCGGTAAGGTATTTCTCGAAAAGCTCCTGTGCGACCTCGTGAATAGTTTCTTTGTCTTTGGTTGGTTTTTCGAGGGTTTTGGAGCGGCTCTTCCCTGACAGGTTAGTCATGACGGCACTTATCCCCACAAGGCGGTAGTTCATGTCTTTGGTGCAAAACTCCTTGTAAATGTCCACGATTTGCTCGTCAATTTTCTCCATGACTACCGCTATGTCGCGTGTATCCTGTTTAAGCGTACCCATTCTGCCGATTGACTCGGCTTCGCCTGCTTCATGAACGGGCTCATTGTCGATGCCTCGAGCAGCATTAAAGAAATAAACGCCGAGGACTTTGCCGAAGATTCCTACCAGCCTTTGAATATCAACGTGTCCCAAGTCGCCGATTGTTTTGACGCCCATAGCCTCCATTTTGGCGCTGATCTTGTGTCCTACGCCTAGAAGGCGGTCAACAGGCAACGGCGACAAAAAGCATCCAACCTCGTCGGGGGTGATTATTGTTAAGCCGTCTGGTTTTTGGCTGTCACAGGCAATCTTGGACACAAGCTTGTTCGGCCCTACGCCTACCGTAAAGGAAATTCCAACTTCCGCCTTAATTTGCGCCTTCATTTTCTTGGCGTGTCCCTCGGCTTTTTCAAATTTACCTTCGACCTGATCTGTGACATCTAGGTAAGCCTCATCCACACTAACCTGCTCAAGGCTGGCGGCATAACCGCGGAAAATCCCCATTATTCGCTCGCTTATCTGGTCATAATACACGTGGTCAACAGGCAAGAAAACGGCGTCGGTGCTTTCCAGCTTGCGTTGAGCCAAAAACAGGGGCATGCCCGATTTTACGCCATATTTTCTGGCTATGTAATTGCTGGTGCTGACAGCTCCGCTAATTTCCGTGCGTCCCGAGTAAACGCCAACAACAACAGGTTTGTCCTTCAAGGCTGGGTTGCGGAGTTCCTCGCATTGTGCGAAGAAGTAGTCAAAATCTGCCAGCATCACGACTCTATTTGGCATCATTTTTTGCCTCCGTTTGCCTGCGGCATAAGCCATGAGCCGTCACATGCCGCTGTATTAAGATGAGCTAAGCCTTCTCGGCACACACCAAACCGCATCCCAGCGGCAAGAGTCATATCGCGGGCTTCCTTGAGAAGCTTGTACCTAAAATCTTTGCATAATAAAGCACTGCCGCCAACCCTTTCGCCCTGCTCAAAATACAGCGGCTTGAGTTTCTCGGCGATTTGTGGCAGGGCTTGAGTGAGACGCTTCCAATTATCAGCTTTAGCCTTATAAGTTGAGCAGGTTAAGTGCTTCACGCCAATGTTTGACAACTCCGCGATGAGTTTTTGGGGCTTGTCATTTACGAAGGGTATGATTGGATCGATTCGAACTGATACTGGGATGTCTGCCTTGATTAAGTCCTGTGCTGCCCGAATCCGCTGAGAAGATGATGGGGCAAATGGCTCAATTAGCCTCGCAAGGTTATCGTCGTCTGTGGTTATGGTTAACGCTACGGTTGACGGGATTTTGCAGAGCAAGTCGTCGTCTCTGGCAACAATGTTGCTTTTAGTGATAATTTGAACCTTGCAGTTGCACTCAGAGAGAACCTCTAGGCAGCGTCGAGTTAAGCCTTCAGAAGTTTCAGCCCGTGGGTATGGGTCGGATGAGTTGGCGATTGAGATGGTTTCGCCATTGAGCTTGCCTGCCTCCCGCTTCAAAGCCTCCAGAAGATCTTTCTTCGGTCTACAATCAGTGAAGTTTGGAATGTAACTTGACGCGTAGCAGTATACGCATCGGTGGTCGCATCCAGTGTACGGGTTAAAGGTGAGTTTGGATGGGCAGGTGCAGAGGCCAGAACGCCAGGGGTCAAAGTTTGTGATTAAGGGCACATTTTCACTGTGGAGTATATGGTAATTAGGTAAACAAAAAGTTTCGCCAATAAAAAAGGAGGATTTTGGGAGTTTACCTTTTAAAAAAGAGGGGCGATTTGTGCACCATTTGCTGCCATTTGTAGTATAGGTAACCTTTTATGATCATGGAGGCTGTCAATAATTGCTGCAACCGTATAAACCAACTGTACATGGCTGGGAGAGCTTAGATTCTGTTCATCCGCCGATTCTACCGAGACCGTTGCCAACATTTCTACCTGTGCATTTGCTGGGAGGTTCTCACCCATGCCTGGAGCACACTGCGTTGACGCTTCATTTTGGGACGGTGATGAAGGGATGCTGTTTACTTGAAGTTTCACCGCAGCTATGGCACTTAATTGCGCGAACGATGATAGCACCTTGCAGATGTTTTTTGGCATTTGTGTTATTTCACCTTTTCGCTTTGCGTGCACAAATAACCCTTGCGTTATTATCGGGTAAAAGCGTTTTCGTCAAGAATATTTGACTATTTGTCAGTCAAAGTTTCTTGACTAACTTTTTCGTCTCTAAAGCCCAAAGTTGTTGCTTGCTCTGCATAGTCACACAGATTTATGAACTAATCACGGCTTCGAATAAGTATCTTAGTACTGGTTCTTTTAGGGAGGTGAACTGGTTGGTAAAAATTAATCCTGGATCCAAAAAAATGCCCGACAACGACACAAAAACCCATGTTCCACATGTAGCCCATCCGGATATTCCTCAGCCTGAAATGACTTCAGACGGCAAATACGAGTGCCCCCTGTGCCGTGAAGTTTTCAAAAGAAGAGAAGACTACCTAAGTCATGCAATGACGCGTCATAAAGTCGAGGAGGCTGTGGTTGCAGGCGACGAAGACCAACTCTAAACCCACTGCCAAGCCTTTCCAAGTTTTTTACTTACACACTATTTTGTGTTTCTCTTTTTCTATAACTCACCGATAACAAATTAGTACCTTTTCTGATAGGAAGCTTTATGGTTGCCAGAAATAGAAGGAAAAAAACTTTGTTTTAGGGTATTACGCCCATTCTCGAGAGTTCTTCTTTGAGGCTGTCTTTGATATTCTTTAGGTTTTGCCGCTTCTGAACGTACTCGTCACCGTTTAATTTATCCGCTTTAAAGTCACTGTCAATTTGATCCAATTCAGTGTTTATTTCGCTAATTCTTGCTTTTAACTGATCCACATAGGAGACAGCTTCCTGTTTAACTATGACTTCTGAAGGTGTCAGTGTCATTTTTATCAAGCCGTCCTCAATGCGCAAAATTCGGTTGGCTGCTCTGGCAACGCTTGGGTCATGCGTAACCATAATAATCGTTTTACCCAGCTCCTCATTAGCTTTTACCAGATATTCAACAACAATTCGAGCGTTCGTCGTATCTAACTCGCCCGTGGGCTCATCCGCCAACAAAATAGGTGCGTCGTTGGCAAGTGCCGAGGCTATGGCTATGCGCTGTTGTTCGCCGCCGCTGAGTTCTTCAGGTCTATGATTAGCACGATCCTTCAATCCTACAACATTCAAAAGTTCGTTAATTCTTTCTTTACGTTTTCCTCCTGAAACGCCCATTGCAATCATAGGCAATTCAATGTTTTCTTCAGCGGTCAAGGTAGGAATCAAATTCAAGTTTTGGAAGACGTGACCAACAGTTTTTCTACGGTAGTTCACTAATTGCGTAGGCGAAAGCGCGGTTACTTCAAGGTCGCCAACGTGAACGGAGCCTGCGGTTGCAATATCTAAACCGCCGATGACATTAAGCAGAGTTGTTTTTCCGCTGCCGCTTGGGCCGATGATGGCTATGCGTTCGCCAGTGTTTATGTCAAGGTTTAAGCCTCTTAGGGCTTGGACTTCAATTTTACCTGTTTTGTAAACTTTTACTAGATCTCGAATTTTTATGTCGGTGTCTTTACTCATCTTAAACGTACCATCCTCTCAAGGTTTGTCACGTATTTTCTTGCCATGATAATTATCGGTATGATTGTGGCTCCAAAAATCATAATCACAAACGCCAATAACGTTAGGGTTGAATTGGCTGGGAAGATCATGCGGTGTGTGACGAGGGTGCCTTGTATCATAGCGTTTGACGAGGTAATATTTCCATAGAAAATGATTGATCCAGTGAAAATGCCCAAGACGGTGGCGAATATGAGAACCGCTATGTTTTCGGTTAAAAACATTATGACCAATTGTTTGTAAGACAAGCCTTTTACACTCATGATGGTGGCTTCACGGTTTCTCTCTCGCATGCTCATGACGCTGACTAAGGCGACTCCAACTGACGCCGATAGAACTGCAAAGACTAAGCCTAGCTGCTGGACCTCTAATGTTCCAATTGTGCTAGCATCTGTCTGTGATGTTCGCCATTGCTGGTCAAACGAGTTAGTATAGCTCACCATTAAGCCTGCGTCCATTATGTTGTTTGACACAACTGTGCCGTTGACGCCGTCATTAAGCTTGATTAGCACCATTGAAGACGCTGAAGTTAGATTGCGGCTTATCTCTTGGTAAAAACCTCGGGGCACATATGACCAGTACATTGAGCCATACATTTTGAAAGGTCCACTGTTTTGATTATTTTGGCCAGAACCGAAAAAGCCTACAACCCGAAGGCTCTTTGTGATGGTGCCGTTTTCATTAGTGAAGCTTAGGGCAACATTCTGTCCTAATGTAACATTAAGTGAATCGGCGAACCCACGGTCCAAAATAATCGTTTCGTTGTCAGCTGATAGCTCAGAGAATGCCGCATTAACGTTGGTCCCGCTGAACCATTCGGGTTCATAATAGGCTGATTGAAGGAAAGCTTGTGGATCAACAGCTTTAACCGTAATGTAGGCCAGCTGTCCCTGTATTGAAGATTGTAGATTTAAGTCATATTCGACCGTTGCGGATTTGATGCCTGAAACATTAGCTGTAACGTAATTGAGGATATCCTGCGATTGAGATACATTAGCAATTTGGGCTGTTACGTCCGCTCCCAAACTATAGTAGATGTTGCGAACTTGGTAATCCCTTTCTGATGCTAACTCACCTGTGACCATAACGCTGTAAGCCAAGATTAAAGCGACCAGAAAAGCAATTGCCGCTGTTCGTCCTGGGTTTCTGCGAACGTTTTTCGTGGCAATTTTGCCTATTTCGCCTAAAAATCTTGAGGCTCGAGTAGCAAGTTCTTGGAATTTGGCTGAGCTTTGAACAAGTACTTTGGTAAGCCCCCATAGGAAAAACACTGGCCCCAGATAAGTGAGGACACCGTCAAAGGCTATGAAGATGCCACATAGTATTGTTAAGAGATAATTTCCTCCTGAATACATTACGGTGCTTAATTGTTGTGATACATTTACTCCTGACATGAAAACCGCTATTTTGTAAGTTCCCAAAATCAAAGCGACTAACGCAAGCTTATTCCAAATAGATTTCCGAGTATCAGGCGGTAAGTACTCCTTTATGGCACCTGCTGTAGAGATTTTGGCTGATTTTCTGGAAGCCCAAAACGTAGAAATAAATGTCATGAACAACCCAAATGCAACGGTCAAAACTATTGTCCAAATATTAATTTTCTGTAGATTAAATGCATCAGCCGCTGGCAGGTGAATTATTAGTGGCGCCAACAGGTAACCGATGACAACGCCGATTAGGCTGCCTACTAACCCAATAAACAAAGTTTCGCTCAGGAAAATTCTTGAAATCTGACCATTCGAGAAGCCCTTGGTGGAGAGGAGCCCAATTTCTCTTCTTCTGGTGGCAAATGAGACATCTGAAACTGTTGTTCCAACATACCATGCTATGAAGAAAATTGGGATTGACACAATGATGAAGCTATATCTGAGGTTGTTTGAGGTGTAGCTGAAAAGTTGCAGGGTGTTTGCTAGGTTGTTTGTTACTGCTATTGGCATGCCCAATGCTGTGGTTAACTGGTTTGTGAGGTCGTTTTGTAATACTTGGACATTGTTGGTTGAGGTTTGGATGTCCCATGCGCTAATCAAATTGCCCCTGTTGAGGTAGATATTGAAGCTGCTTGTGTCAAAAGTGGTGGCGTTGGGAATTCTCATGAGTGGTTTAACGGTTTTTTCCCAATCTACAATCATTATTTCTTGCCCCAATGGGGGCGCAATAGTCCCGTAGGAGCCGCCTGATATATCAACTCGAGTTGCTGATCCTGACTTCATTAAAGGAGTAAAAAAGTAGCTGTAACTTCTCAGTAGGCTAGTAGCTTTGTCATTTAGCTGCGCATAGCCTGCAACGGTTAGGTTCAAGGGCATATTACAACTGAATTGTTCTCTATTCTTGTGAAGTTGAATTGGACAACATCGCCGATTTGGGGTACTGGTTGTCCGCTGTTTTTCGAATAGACGTCTTCAACAAGGTAGGTTAGGTTTGCAGCTAATCCTTGCGAAGGCCTATTTGTCCATCCATCATAAATTCTGGAGTTTTCCTTGATGCCTGCAATTGTTGGGAAAAGGATTGCAGATTGGTTGGTGGTCGTATGGTTATAGAAAGCTTGTTGGTTCGCTCGTGTGGTAACGTCGAATCCGCTAATTCTCTGGTTTTGGGATAGTTGGTTTTCAATTGTGGCTATCTGGGATAGGTTCAACGTTAAGGGGCTTATTTCCATGTCTTTATAGACCGTGCTTAGTTGTTGATCGAGCACTTGCTGGGTAGTCATGTTAGCTTTGGTATCTATGCCTGCAAAAAACGCAGTGGCAAGAACTATACCAATTAAGAGGGCTATGAAGAGGTGCCAGGAGCGAAAAACATGTTTGATTGCGTACTTTATAGGCATAGTTACCAGACATTGGATTGCTTGCTGGACATTTAAGCCTAATTATTAGAACGCGCACTTATGTTTAATCCATATATGCCAAAACAAAGTAGTTAGTCGTTAGAAAGCATTAAATTCCTTTGACTTTTACTACTAAACCATGACCCCTTTTCTAGGCTACCTCAAACCGGAAAACATGAGCCTATTCACCGATTATTACGAGCTAACAATGTGCGCCAGCTACTTTGATAACAAAAACTTTGAGCAGGCAACCTTTGACCTTTTCATCCGGCGGTTGCCAGAAAAACGCTCATACTTCCTATTCACAGGCTTAGAAGAGGCATTGCAATACTTAGAAAACATCAAGTTCACAGCCGAGCACCTGACTTATCTGAAAAAACAGGGGTTTAACCAGGATTTTCTCGATTACCTCGGCGCCTTTAAGTTTACGGGTGACGTTTGGGCTGTTCCCGAAGGCACCGTGACTTTTCCTAATGAACCTTTAATTCGCGTTACCGCGCCCATTATTGAGGCTCAGTTAGTTGAGACTTTTTTGCTTAACACAGTTAATTTGCAGACCATGATTGCTACCAAAGCCTCGCGGGTAGTGCATGCAGCCAAAGGAAAAGCCGTTATCGAATTCGGTTTGCGGCGAGAACCAGGTATTGACGCAGGCATGAAAGTGGCGAGAAGCAGTTACATAGCTGGCTGCCAAGGCACAAGCAACGTCCTCGCCGGACAAGCCTTTGACATTCCAGTTTTCGGAACTATGGCCCACTCCTTTGTCATGTCCTACCCCAAAGAAATCGACGCCTTCCGTGCCTTCGCCAAAACCTTCCCAAACAAATCCACACTCCTTATAGACACTTATGATAATGTTTCAGGTGTAGAAAAAGCGGCAATCGTTGCCAAGGAGCTTGAGGATAAAGGTTTTCGACTTGGAGGCGTCCGCTTAGACAGCGGTAACTTAGCTAAAACCAGCCAGAAAATCCGTGAAATCTTAGATAAGCAAGGCTTAGGTTACGCGAAGATTTTTGCCAGCGGCGATTTGGATGAGTACAAAATTCAAGAATTGCTTGATGTGGGAGTGCACATTGATTCTTTTGGGGTTGGAACAAAAATGGGCACCTCAGCCGACAGACCATACTTAGACGTAATTTACAAGCTCTGCGAAACTATGATGCCTAGTGGCAGCTTCTCGCCTATAATGAAGTTAAGCAGCGATAAGAATACATTGCCTGGACGCAAGCAAGTTTACCGTTTCAAAGATCCGGATGGCTGTTTTGAGAAGGACGTTATCGCGCTTGCTGACGAGAAGGTGCAGGGAGAGCCTTTGCTTGCCCAAGTCATGAAGAAAGGTGAAATAACTTATAAGCTTCCATCACTTGAGGCGATTCGAGCTAATGCAGCCGATAACCTCTCTAAGCTCCCAGACCGCTACAAAGCTTTGATTGATGCCCCCATATACCCTGTCGAGCTCAGCGGAAACCTGCAAAAACTCATTAGAAAGCTAAAGCATAAACTGATAATAAACGAAATCTACCATAACACAGAAACACACGCTTAAGCTAACGCTGTATGCTTCGCCTTCGATACTCACCGCAATAAATATTTTCACCGCGAGTACATTGCGATGTTACTTTGTTACATAGTTTTATGTATTCACACTTGTAGAAAAAGCCATCAAAAGCTTCTTGAAGACCCTTAAATGCTCCCCTAACTCTCTCTAAACTGACATCCTCTTCATCAAAAGTTATTGTTCCATTAACATATTATTTACTCGTTTATTTGTTGAAATATGGCAAACACTTAATAGCCTTTTCAGAAAAGGATAAATGCTATCAAAAATTGGGAGACACCTGATTGCAAAATTGTCCAGCCATTGTTGGTGTTGGCAGAACCAAGTTTGGAGAACATTACGGCAAAGAGCCGGAAAAACTAATAGAAGAGGCTTGGCTTGCAGCTTCTAACGAATGCAACATCGAACGCAAAGACCTAGAAGCTTGCTACATGTCAGATTGCTTTTTGCCAATCACAAATAAACTTGGTTTAGAAGAGGGCTTTCTCTCAGAACTCACTGAGCTCCATGTACCAATGGAAGTCACCCGCTCTTTTAGCGCCGCTCTACTAACCGCATGCCACGCCATTCAAGCTGGAGTTTACAACACTGTTCTAGTTGGTGGCATAGAGAAAATGACGGATCGCTGGGACAAAATCCGAGATGACCTCATGCTCCTAGAAGACCCTTGGAGCTATTATGCAGGCGGCACTCCAGAATCCAACCATGAACTCATGCTAAGAGCCTACATTAAGAAATATCAAATAACAGGTGAAAACCTAGACAAACTTAACATCGCCCTTGCCCACGTTGCAGTTAAAAATCACGCGAATGCAACTAAAAACAAATATGCCCAATACCAAAAGAAAATTACAATTGACCAAGTAATAAACGCGAGAAAATCAGCCCATAAACCCTTAGGTCTGTTCGATTTTGCCCCAATCTCGGACGGCGCGTCAGCCCTCATTTTAACGAGCGATGCAGCGGCTAAAAAATTGAAATGCATCCCAATTCACGTTTTAGGTTGCACTTCAGCAACAGACTACCTCAACTATCCAGCAAGAGAAGACCTATCCCGCTTCGTCGCCACAGAAATCGCTGCGAAAAACGCTTCTCTTATGGCAAAAACAAGTCTCTTAGATATTCCAGTTATAGAAGTAAATGACGAATCCACCATGATGGAGCTCGTCTCGCTGGAAGACTTAGGTTTCTATCCTCGTGGAACCGCTTGGAAGAGCATCTATGAAAGCAGCAAAAGCAACAAGAACAGCTACGAAATGAATGGCAAACAACTCTTCGTTAACACTGACGGAGGCTTGAAGGCTGATGGGAACCCATTGGGCGCGACTGGTGGGGCGCAGGTTTTTGAGATTTACCGTCAACTTCGAGGCGACGCTGGCGAGCGCCAAATTAGCTTTGGGGCTGGTACACCTAGGAGTGGTTGTGTTTTGGAGTTTGAAGGCTTTGGAACTAAAGCCTACGTTACCATTTTAGGGGAGAAGAAAGATTGAGCAGCGAACCGATTGAACGTCGTGTTTCTTATTTGGGCGACCGCTTAAAAGCAAGCCGATGCCAAAGCTGCGGCAAAGAATACTTTGAAGTCAGAGATTACTGCAGCAACTGCGGCAGAAAAAGTTACGGCAAAATGGACAGCATAGATTTATTCTTCGACAAGGGCAAACTTGAACTGTGCACTTACATTAACGAGCCTACAAACAAGTTCATGAAATTGTCAAGCTTCATCTATGGCATCATCAGCTTTCATGGAGGAAAAATCCGTGTGCCTGGCAGGTTAACGGACCAACTAATTTGCGATGGCAAAGATATTGATTTTTCAAGCTTTGAAGGCAGAGAAGTGGTGCCTCGTTTCCGTAGACGCTACTCAGTAGGCAAAAATGAAGTTGTTCCCACGATTTCTTTGGCTTTCACGTTGGCGGACGAGTACTATCCGCATCAGGAGTATGTTGTTAGCTCGTCAAACAAAGAATACGAGTTGCCCGGTATTGTTGGGTATGGCGCTTACACTTCGAGATTCCGCATTAAAGAAAAGGCAATCGAGCGAGCGGTGCCATTTATCGATGAAGACTCGGTCACGGCGGCGGTTGAAGCAGGAAAATTAGCCTTAATCCACAGCGGAGTAAGTAACACTTTAGTCGGCAAAGTTTACTGCGGCTCAGAATCCAACCCATATGCAGTGAAACCAATCGCTTCCAAAGTTGCACAGGTACTGGAACTCGGCGAAAAAGACGGTGACGTCCAAGCCGTAGACGCGGTGGACACAGAGTTTGCCTGTAAAGCGGGCACAAGCATGTTTAAAGATGCCTGCTCGCTGGTTAGTTACCCGCGGTCTGGAGTAAAATTCGCCATGGTTATCGGCGCAGACAACTCGCAAGCGGCACCCAGAGGTTGCCCAGGTGGCGAACTAGACCAATTCGTTGGCTATGGCGGTGCTGCATACATCTTTGGTAAACAAGATGTTATCGCCGAGGTCGAAGCATGGTACTCGTGTACATCTGACACTCCTGACTTCTGGCGCCGAGACGGCGAACCATTCCCGATGCACGGTGGAAGATTCACAGGTGACCCTGCCTATTTTAAGCACGTTCGAAAAGCAGCCACAAAAATAATGGAGCGACAAAACCTCAAGCCTTCTGACGTGACCTTTTTTGTTCCTCATCAGCCTAATCCTACTTTTCCTGTGAGGATTGCTCGTGAGCTCGGCTTTAAGGATGAACAGTTTTTGCCGTCACTTCAAATTAACAAGATTGGCAACACATACTCCGGTTGCTCGCCTGTTGGGTTAGCCGCGGTTTTGGATGTTGCCCAGCCAGACCAGCGCATCTTGGTTGCAAGTTACGGTTCAGGAGCGGGAAGCGACGCATACTTGCTTAGAACTACAAGCCAAATCCTTGATAAACGCAAACGTCAAAAAGTCAATGTCAAATTCCAAACTGAAAATCCCTTTGTAGAATATGTGGATTATACGACTTACCGTAGGCTCAAGCTGGGCATGTAACAAATACTTAATAAATCCGTGTTGAATTCTGCATAGCGGGGGAGCTTAGAAATTTGATTCTAAATGACATCGTAGAAGTTATTTACGCGCCGGCTAAGGCATTTAAGAAAATAATTGCAAATCCAAAATATTTGGGTGCAGTAATAATTTTGCTATTATTCATGGCTGTTTCAATAGGCTATGAGTATGCTCAGTTCAACCAAACATACACTGAGAATACCTCTCCAACAATAGACAAGCTCTCACAATATACCAACGCTACTCTATGGAGCGCAAATCCGGGAGCAGCTGTAAACAACAATTATGTTGACTATTACAATTACAGTGTTTATGTTGCGTCGCTTGGTTATGCAGCAACCGATCCACATGCCTATTATAACATATTTTCAAATTACACCAACGACGTAGGACCAAGCAGCTTAGAGTTTGATTCAATAAACGCAAACAGCATATCCGCCAACATAAGCAACACTCTGAGTGGGGACTGCGCTTCCGGAGGCTTTGAGAACCTTTCAATGGCACTCAAGCTTGTAGCACCCCAATCAGCACCTCAAAGCGCCACTGTAACCTTATACTTTGGCCAATCGAACTCTTACAGTTACGATTTAACCTCTACCCTGTCAAATACTTCAGCAATTAACCTCTGGCAAAACATAACCCTTCCAGTCGGGCCATCCTCTCAAGGCTGGACTGCCACGGGCACGCCAAGCTGGGGCAACGTAACGACCTTAAAATTAGACTTCACCTATCCTACTAGCTCCAACATCACCCTTCGAGTCG
This sequence comes from Candidatus Bathyarchaeota archaeon, assembly GCA_963725715.1. Lineage (GTDB taxonomy): Archaea > Thermoproteota > Bathyarchaeia > Bathyarchaeales > Bathycorpusculaceae > Bathycorpusculum. Next base: position 28,262 of record CAVRZF010000006.1, on the reverse strand, counting down.
GCGCATTATTCTTCCACGGCCAATACCAAACACCCATCCAATACAACAGCACTGGATTGCTGCTGCAGTTCCTACAGTTATTCGCTTTGCAGTTCATCCTCGGCTGGTTCATCGTGACAGGCATTATCTATATTTTCTTCAAGGGTTTAAAAGTTGAAGGTGTAACATGGAAGCCGATTCTTATCGGCATGGCCTTTGCAATGTTCGTAATGGTTATCCGTGAATTAGTGAATCTTGTTGTAGCACTAACTTTGCCGCCGCTGTATTATCCATTCGATGTGTCGCTTGGAGTACGCTTTGACTCTTTTGGAACCGTATACTTCCCGCCAGAAGCCGCAAGCGCCCTTTCAGCTTCATCTCAAACTGCGGTAAACAACCTTGCCTCGCTAACATCTGGGTTCCGATTCGTAGTTTCAGCAATGTTCTTTGTCTCATACGTTTGGCTAGGCGGCTTATGCACCATAGTCATTGGAACATTAAAACCAGAGTTCTCCTGGACAAAACGAGTCATAATCTCTGCTGTTAGCGTAGCAGTTACCGTGCTGCTGTTGCTCTTGCTGCTTGGCGTTGTCTAAAACCAGCCGCAAAAATCCCGCTTTCCTTTTTTCGTCAGATACTTTTTCTCTTTTGACTTTGACACATCCGTAAGGATTCGAACTCAAATTTTGCTTCTCTTTTCGGAGTTAGCAAGATTTATATGATTAAAACTCTAACTTGTGGAAGTGAAACCCTCAAGTGATGAGGTTTACAGCTAGGTGAATTGAAATTGACAGATATTAAAGACTTGCAAGATGGTCAAAAGCGGGTTAGTGTGGCGGCAAAAGTTGTTGAAAAAGGCGAACCTCGAGAAGTCAAATCCCGTTATAAAGACGAAACTTACCGCATCGTTGACGCGGTTGTTGCAGACGAAACAGGCAGCATAAAGCTGACATTGTGGAATGAGCAGATTGACCAAGTTAACGTCGGCGATAACATCAAAATTGATAACGGCTACATTACCAGTTTTAAAGGTGAAATGCAGCTTAACGTTGGCAAATTCGGTAAAATGACCGTTGGATGAGCGCTTCTTCAGCGTTCTTCTATTTTGTGTTTTTCAGAAATTGTTGCATTTTGGCGTCCATTTTCATATGCAGTTGTATTTGGCGCTTTTCATCGGGGTAATTCATGCTAACCTGCGTGGTATTGATTTCGGCAACATTTTCATCAAAATCGTTTTTGATGTTTTGTTTGTGTTGGCGCTGTTAGCGTTTGGTTTGAAGCGTTGGCAGTTTTATCGTATATGGCAGCGAGCACGAAGGTACAAGTTGGTTCAGGCAAATAGTGGGCCAAAATAGCCAAAATTTAGTAAATGCTTATATCTTCAATTGGTTGGGTCAATTCTTATATCTCTCTCCGTGGAGAAGCCAATGCAGTTTGAACTTATCTCGCCATATCAAATCTCGCCCGGACAACAAACCGCAGTCGAGCAGTTAGTGAAAAACTTCGCCACAAAAGACAAGCAAACGCTCCTAGGCATCACTGGAAGCGGCAAAACCTTTGTCATGGCAAACGTAATCAACAAACTGCAAAAACCTACCCTAATTCTTGCTCACAATAAGATTCTAGCCGCCCAACTCTACGGTGAACTGCGAGAGCTCTTTCCCCATAATCGGGTGGAGTATTTTATATCGTTTTATGACTTTTACCAGCCAGAATCGTATTTGCCTGCTCAGGATATGTACATAGAAAAGGATTCTGATGTGAATGAAGAAATTGAGAAAATGCGTATGCATGCCGTCTCAAGCATTGTTAGCCGTAAAGACACCATAATTGTGGCGAGCATTAGCTGCATTTACAGTTTGGGTAACCCTGAGGATTTCCGCGCCATGGCTATGGACTTGGCTGTAGGAGGGCAAATGACGCGGCAAAAGCTGATTCTTGAGCTTGTTGACATGCAGTATGAGCGTAATGACATGGTGCTTGAGCCTGGCAGGTTTCGCGTAAGAGGTGACACAGTGGATGTTGTGCCCTCCTATGAGGATGACATAATCCGTATCGAGCTTGCTGGTAACCAAATAGGCAAAATCAAAGAAGTACATCGCCTAACAGGCAACGTCCAAAACTTACTTGACAAACTAACACTTTATCCAGCACGTCAATATGTTGTTCCAGAAGCAAAACATGCCTTGGCGCTTGAACATATCCAGCAAGAACTGGAAAAGCGTCTGCCCGAGCTTCCGCCCTTGGAGGCTCAACGGCTCAAACAACGCACAAATTACGACTTGGAAATGATACGGGAAATAGGTTTCTGCGCGGGCATGGAGAACTACAGCCGCCACTTCGACGGACGCAAACCAGGAATGCCCCCGTTTACTCTGTTAGATTACTTCCCAAAAGATTTCCTATTAATTATTGATGAGAGTCACCAGACGATTCCACAAGCCAGAGCTATGTACAATGGCGACTACGCAAGAAAAAAGAACCTTGTTGATTTTGGCTTCAGACTCCCGAGTGCTTTGGACAATAGGCCACTGAAGTTTGAAGAATTTGAGGGCAAAATGGGTAAAGTTCTCTTTGTCTCAGCAACTCCTGCTGATTACGAACTGAAGAAAAGCGGGCTGCCTGTGGAGTTAATTACTCGTCCCACTGGGTTATTAGACCCTGAAGTGGAGATTCACCCGATCGCTGGGCAAATGCAACACTTAATGGCAGAGGCAAAGAAAACCATTGAACGCGGCGACCGAATCCTAGTAACAACACTTACCAAGCGCATGGCGGAGGACTTGGCGGATTACCTTGTTAAAGAAGGGTTCCGTGTTCGTTATATGCACTCGGACATTGACAGTTTAGACCGTATTGAGCTTGTGCGTCGGTTGCGAATTGGCGAATTTGACATTATGGTTGGAATTAACCTGTTGCGTGAAGGTTTGGACATTCCTGAAGTCGCCACAATTTTCATTTTGGACGCAGATAAGGAAGGGTTCCTGCGAGATGAGCGTAGCCTTATTCAAACTATTGGGCGAGCCGCTCGTAACGTTAACGGTAGAGTCATTTTATACGCTGATGTGGAGACTGCGTCGATTAAACGGGCTATGCAAGTTACCAGTTACAGGCGAGCTTTCCAAAGACGTTACAACGAAGTCCACGGCATCACGCCGACAACTATCGTTAAGGGAGTTAGCGTCAAAGAGAGCACAATCAAAGGCACCAAGCACCTGCCAAAATCAGACATCCAACGCCAAATCATAGAGTTTGATGCCAAAATGCGCGAAGCTGCTGAAAAACTGGATTTCGAGAAAGCTATCGAGCTCAGAGACACAATTGCTGAGTTGAACAGGGTTTTGTCTAAGAAGATGGAAATCGAAAGTTAGCCCAGAAATTGAGGGGTTTATAGCAAAAAGGTTCTAATCTGTCAAAAATCAAGAAAGGTTACAATTTAGGGAAGCGAAAGCGCAAACTGGTTTACCTTATGCGAGACCATATTTCAATCCGAGGCGCACGGGAACACAACCTCAAAAACATCGATGTTGAGTTGCCCCGTAACAAGTTAATAGTTATCACTGGGCTCTCAGGCTCAGGTAAATCCACCTTGGCGTTTGACACCATATACGCTGAAGGCCAGCGACGTTACGTGGAAAGCCTATCCGCCTATGCCCGTCAGTTCCTCGGCTTAATGGATAAGCCAGATGTTGATTCAATCGAAGGATTATCTCCTGCAATTAGTATAGAGCAGAAAAGTACAAGCAAAAATCCCCGTTCAACAGTGGGTACAGTGACAGAAATCTATGATTATCTTAGATTGTTGTTCGCTCGAATTGGCACTCATCATTGCCCAAAATGTGGCAGTAGTATTCACCCTCAAAGTCCCGAAAACATCACCAGCCTAATCATGGCTGAAAAAAGCAAAACCCTAACATTCCTAGCCCCTGTCATCCGAGGCATCAAAGGAACACACGAACAAGTTTTCGAAGACCTCAAAAAACAAGGCTATACAAAAATCCGCGTGCACCAGAAAATTTACGATTCTGATACGATTAAAGAAGAAGTTAAGCTTGTGCGTTATGAGAAGCACTGGATAGAAGCCGTGATTGACACGGTGCAAATTATTGATGAAGAGCGTTCCCGCCTTTCAGAGGCCGTTGAGCAGGCACTTCAAGTCGGTAAAGGCACAATGATAGTTATCGACGCCGAAAAAGCGTACACAGAAAAGAAGGAGCTTGAACGTTTCGAGGACGAAACGATGTATAGCACCTTTGGAGCCTGCCCTAATCATCCCGAAATCGTCTTCGAAAGCCTCGAGCCGCGAATGTTCTCCTTCAACTCGCCCTTCGGAGCCTGTCCAAGCTGCCACGGCCTAGGCGAAATCACAGAAGTCACAGCGGACAAAGTTATCCCAAACAAGAACCTATCCATCATGGACGGAGGCCTCGCAGTTTACGGTGCTATGGATTTGAGCTGGCGTGCCCAGCAATTGGCAATGGTTGGAAAAAAACACGGTTTTGACGTTTTCACCCCAATTAAAGACTTCACGCCTGAACAACTCCACGCCCTCCTATACGGCGATAGAGAGCCTATTAACGGTCAATGGTCCAACGGCGCAAACATGTGGATGCGGGAAGGATGGGAAGGCGTCATTCCGCAAACAATGCGGTTGTATCGGCAAACGGAGAGCGCTTGGCGAAAGGAAGACATCGAGAAATACATGACCTCGCGCCCCTGCACCGCCTGCAATGGCAAAAAACTTCAGCCTGTCGTTCTCGCCGTGCAAATTTTGGGCAAAAGTATCATTGACGTAACTGACCTTTCCATTGAGGATGCGGTTGAGTTCTTCCATAACCTGCCCGCACAGCTAAACGAGAAAGAGCTAGCCATCGCCAAGCAAGTGCTCAAAGAAGTCAACGAACGGCTTGGGTTCCTCAAGAACGTGGGTTTGGGGTACCTTTCGCTATCACGAGCAGCAAAAACCTTGTCGGGCGGTGAGGCGCAGCGTATTAGGCTTGCTACGCAAATCGGCAGCAACCTGATGGGCGTATTGTACATTCTTGATGAGCCCAGCATTGGCTTGCATCAACGGGACAACGCCAAACTTATAAGCACACTGTGCCGCCTGCGCGATCTGGGCAACACGCTCATAGTTGTTGAGCATGACGAGGAAACCATGCGTAACGCGGATTACATTGTTGATATGGGACCTGGCGCAGGGGTTCATGGGGGGCATATTGTTGCAGAAGGCTCGCCAGATGAGATCATGGCAAACAAGCGTAGCCTCACAGGCAAATACCTCAGCGGCGAACTCAAAATAGAAGTCCCAACAGAAAGACGCAAACCCGTAGAATACCTAACCGTAAATGGCGCAGCGGAAAACAACCTCAAAAACCTGACACTCCAACTCCCATTAGGTGTGCTGTGCGGTGTCACGGGCGTTTCAGGCTCAGGCAAGAGCACACTCATGAACCTAACCCTCATCCCCGCATTACGGCAAATGTTCGGAGAGCAAGTTGACAAAGTTGGAAAGAATGGCGGACTCAATGTTCCAGCGGTAGTTAGAAACGTCATCGTTATAGACCAAGATCCAATCGGCAGAACCCCAAGAAGCAACCCAGCTACCTACACCAAGCTCTTTGACGAAATCAGGCGGATTTTTGCCTCTACCAAAGAAGCCAAAGCTCGAGGCTACAAGGAAGGACGCTTCAGCTTTAACGTTAAAGGCGGCAGATGCGAAACCTGCCAAGGCGACGGAGTTCTACGTATAGAAATGAACTTCCTGCCAGATGTTTACGTGCAATGCAGCGACTGCAAAGGCAAACGATACAACAAAGAAACCCTCAGCGTGCTCTACAAGGGCAAAAACATCGCTGAAGTGCTCGACATGACAGTCGAGGAAGCAGCAAATTTCTTCGAAAACACTCCACGGATTTCACGCAAACTGACCACGCTGCTTGACGTCGGTTTAGGCTACATTAAACTCGGGCAAAGCTCAACTACGCTTTCAGGTGGAGAGAGCCAACGCATCAAAATCACTCGAGAACTTACCAAACACAAAATGGGACACGTCGTCTATATGCTTGATGAGCCAACAACTGGCTTGCACTTCGACGACACAAAACGATTAATTCGAGTGCTAAACAGGCTGGTTGACAACGGCAACACGGTTTACATTATTGAACACAATCTTGACGTAATTAAAAGCTGCGATTACCTGATTGATTTGGGCCCTGAAGGTGGCGCTGCAGGTGGAGAACTGCTCGCGCAGGGAACTCCTGAAGAAGTTTCGTATGTTACTGGCTCTTATACGGGGCAGTTTTTGAAAAAAATACTTAACCGCCAAGCTGAAGAGAATAGTTTGATAGTGAAGCAGACTGCATGATAAAAATCACGGATTCACAGGACTTTACAAGCAAAGACATCCCAACCAATCCAGGCGTCTATCTATACCGAGATGAAGCAGGCGAAATTCTTTATGTCGGCAAAGCAAAAAGCCTCAGAAGTCGCGTTAAAAGTTATTTTGCAAACATTGACCAGCCACTAAAAACAAGGCAGCTTGTATCCCGAATTCGCAGTATCGACTGGATTATCGTTAACAATGAAGTTGAGGCGCTACTTTTAGAAAACAAGCTCATCAAGCAACATTCACCTAAGTACAACATAGACCTCAAAGACGCCAAAAGCTACGCCTACATTTCCCTCACACGCGAACTGTACCCGCGTTTGCTGATGAGCCGCAAAGTGTCGCGAAAGCTTGAATCTTTTGGACCATACACAGAAGGCTTCACTCGGCAAGACCTGCAGCGCCTTGTGATGCGAGTGTTCAAGTTGCGAACTTGCAAGACTATGCATAAACGTGCTTGCCTAAATTATCATATCCAGCTCTGCACTGCCCCTTGTATCGAAAAAGTCACCTTAGAACAGTACTCTGAACAAATCAAGCGAGCCCGCTCTTTTCTCAACGGCAACTACGAGCAAACCTTGCAGAACCTTGAATTCCAAATGCGGGACGCCTCAGAAAATCAGCAGTTCGAAACGGCCCTGGAGCTTCGCAACCAAATCGCCTCAATTAGACTTCTTACCCAACATCAAATTGTAGACAACGAGCGACGCTTCGACCAGGACATAATGGTATTTAGGCGTTCAGGCGAGAAAATGACCGCATTGCAAATGGGCTTGCGAAGAGGCGTTTTGCTTGGCAAAAACCAGTTTATCGTTGATTTACAACCCCAAGTCGAACAAGAATTCCTCAAAGCCTACTACACATCTAACGTTATCCCTCGGGAAATCCTTCTAAACAAGCCCTGCTGGCAAGAACCCGACGAAAAAAAAGCCCTCGAAGACTTTTTGTCTGCAAAACGGCTTCGAACTGTTTCGTTAACGATTCCAAGAAGAGCGGATAAACTTGCGCTCGTCAAGCTGGCGGAGAAAAACTTGGAATCCATGCTAGAAGTTGATAGTGCCCTCGTTGATTTGCAATCCTCTTTAGGCTTGCCAGCGTTGCCGAGAGTGATTGAGTGCTTTGACATTTCCAACTTGGGGCAGGAGCACGTAGTTTCAGGCATGGTTGCCTTCCGCGATGCGAAACCCGATAAGAAAAACTACCGAAGATTTAAAATCAAAACCGTAGCTGGACAGGATGATTTTGCCTCTATGAACGAGGTTGTCTATCGAAGATATAAGCGTCTAAGCGATGAGAAAAGCCCGCTGCCTGACCTTGTTGTGATTGATGGTGGACTTGGACAGGTGAGCGCTGCCAAAACTGCACTTGATAAGCTTGGGCTAAAAACTCCCTTAATTGGCTTGGCTAAGGAGCACGAAGAAATTTACTTGCCTGGGGAATCTGCGCCAAGAAGTTTCGATAAAAACAGCCGCATGATGCTACTTCTCAGAAAAATCCGCGACGCCACACACGACTTCTCGCTGGGATACAACCGCAAAAGACGGCAAATGCAAGTCAGAGAAGAATTCAAAAAGAAGCCTTAGTAGTTTTTTCCAAATCTTAAGAGAACAAAACATTATTCCTAAGTATACCCCACACTTTTCTAGCTTTTTCCATCTTTTTGTATCCATTCCCATCTTTTTTTACCCTCTGTCCGGAAGTCAAAGCATGCGCATAAGAGGAGGGGTATACTATTTACAACAAAATTCCAGTGTAAAAAAGTGAATCATAAAAAGGGAGTAACCAGTTTAAATCTCCTAAAAGCTTTCTGCAATGTAGGAAAACTGGCTTTCTAAAGATGAAAAACTGAGAATTTTGAGCCTTAGGCGGTAAAGTTTAACCGTTATAAAGTGGCTTTTGTGTATTAACGTAGATTGACGTAACTGGTATGGTTGTAGATGTCTCGAAGTAATTCAATGCTGGATAAGGCAAAAGCTTTCGATAAAAATGGCTTAATTAAACGTGAGGTTGAAATTGAGTTTGGTCGCCTCAAAGAATTAAGGCAGAAATATCCTTTCGCAGAAAACCTTCGCACAATAGAATGGCTGGACCCCGATAAGCTATTCAAGGTTAACCCTGATGAAGTCGGTGAATTCTTCCGTTTATTAGAAAACACCCTTAAGCAATTTGGAAACCCAACCCTAAACAGCAGCAACACCTATCGCAACGCGCGCCTTCAAATCCAAGACTTCAAGAACCTGCTTCGCATCGTCGTAGACAATCGAAAGTCTTTAGCCCAAAAAGTGGACGCTCCATGGGAGAAGATTGGCGGTTTAGGACAAGACAAGCAACTTGCCAAAAAAATCAATTACTGCTTTAACTATGAAAACCAAACAATCCTGCCTATTTTCAGCAATCAGTACGTGCGTCATTTCACTAACCGAGTATCTGATACATTTGTTGCACAAACAAAGTATCTCTCTCTTGGACAAGAATACGAGCACTATACAACTGAATTGATAAAAACAAAGAACAGTTTTCCTCTAACTCAAGGCTGGGATTCATTGTACTTCACCCGTTTCTTATACCAGACTTTTCCTCCGCCTGATACTGAACGCGCTACGGAAGAGAAGAAAGCGGTTGTTGTAACCGATGAACAACTAGACCTTCAAAGCTTTGCGAAACTGTTGGGGGAACTGCAATCAAAAGGAAAAATCACTGGCCAACAATTTAGAGAATATCGCGAACTTTGGATGCATCAGCAACCCAACGACCGAGACGTCCTTATCTGGCGACTAAAAGAACTACTCAAGACAGAACCAAAGCCTGCTACACCAAGAAATTCCATTGAAGCGCAGAGACGGCCAACACGCCAGAGACTTTAGAAATTAATTAGGCGGGTCCGAAGGGGATAGTCTACATATGTGCGTCACTTTTATAAGAATTAACATATAGTCAACGCTCAAGCTGAAGACGGGGAAATTAAGTTGGAGGCTGATTAGAGCTCTTTCCGCAGCTGAGTTCTAATTAGAGAAATATGCTTTATACCAGTCGCAGGTATAGCGACCACTAAATAGCATACCTTACCATTAAATGGGTAGTTTAGGAAAAGGTCATTTTTTTCAGTTAACGGTTTTTTCATGTCTACGATAAAGCAGTAACGAAATAACAATTGATACCGCAAGAATGGTTACAGCAATCGGCAGTATAAAACCAACATTTAGTTTGTTGGGTGCTTGAGTTAGAGGGTAGTGGTCGATATTATTTTCATCAATCAAATAATATCCTTGCCCATTGTAGTCACTCCAATAATTGCCAATCACACCGTTATCCCAACCGTTAAAAAATGGCTCAACTGCATAACTAAGGTGGACCTGTTCGGAGTTATTAAGAAAAACATTGTTGTGGAAGCTATTACAGGACGATGTACCCAAACACCGTGACTATTGTTCATAAGAGTATTTTTCAATACCGTGTTAAAAGCCCAAGATAGCTTGATGCCATATTCAGTGTTGTTAGTTATGGTGTTATTTTTAACTGTATCATATGATGTTACAAGGGTAAGTCCTTGGCGGTTGTTGCTTATCGTGTTATTGGATATAGTGTTATTTGACGAATAATGAATCAAGATGCCTTGATTGTTGTTTATAACATCGTTACCTACTATGCGATTGTCTGATGCATGCTCAAGCTCGATGCCGCACCAGAACTCAGTTATCTTTAGGTTCCTGACCGTGAGCCTTTCTGCGCAGCTATAAATTCCAACGTATGAGGTGTTGACATCTTTGATTTTATACCAAGGTATTGTCATATTGCCCTCCTCAATTGAACCAGCATATTCGCGTTCACCTCTATAGTCCGCTCCGTATCCTCGAATTGTAAATCCCCTACCATCAATCACTACGTTATCTCGCTCAACAACTAACGATCCAAAAATATTGTCCAAAAGAACGTATGTATCCCCATCGCGGCGGATTAGGTCAGTTGGGGGCTCAATTGAGCCGTCGGCTCTGATGTAGGTGGTATTATATCTGGCAGGGTTCTTAGGAACAGCAGATGGAATAATGGCTTTGTTGTAGTCAAGGGTAAACTCACTTTGTGGGTCGTGCTTGTACTTGTCTAGGATAGGTGAGTAAGTTTTGACAAAAACCTTTCCCTGACTTGGAGCAAATGTTAGTATTCTTAGCCAGCCGCTTTCAATATAGGTTGAGTTTTGGTAGTCAGCTAGCATCTGGTAGACTATATTGCCATTGATGCTGTCAGCTATCAGGTCTTCGGCGCCTGCATGGCCGCAAAGAACAAGAAAAACCTGCTCGGCATGTTGCTTTATTAAACCATGCCAGATACGCTCACCTATTTCAGACCTTTGTCCAAGCCCTAAAAAACCCATCAGGTAATCATGAGTTGTAACTATTACTTTCCTGTCTGAATGTGAATCAATTATTTGACCTGCCCAACGAAGTACATCATCACTTGGGTCATATTGGAGATTCAAAAACAAATAATCAGTACCGCTAGCAGAAAATAGCTGATAACTATTTGAATTGTCACCAGCCCTGTAAGCTCCACCATACCATGCTTCACTGCTAAACCTGTCAGGTCCAAAATACGTGTTAAAGTTTGTAATGTTACCCTCTTTCATATCATGGTTTCCGGGCAAGACTGCCCAAGGTACTTTGCCATCAAGCGTGCTCATGCTTTGATTTGCATTTTCCCATTGAATTAGATCATAGGGAATATTTACAAGGTCACCCAGCTGAGTTACAAAAATGATATTTTGTGATTCAACGTTGTCTGCTATCCATTGCGTTTGGTTGTTAAAAAACCAAGGATAATTTTGGGAATAGCCTTGTGTATCTGGAAGAACAATTATAGTAAAATTTTCTAGTAAAGAAGAAGCGCCTGAAACGTAAGATGCAGGTAAGGGCTGTGGTGTTTGCCCGATTGAAAAGCTGTTTTGGTAAATTGTAGCAAAAGCTGAAGTTAGTACTAGTAATACAATTGCTATTGAGCATATGTTCTTCATTTGCTCTATTACTTTAATCGGTTATTTTTTAATCTAACTTATAGAACACCGCTTCTGTCCGAAGTAACAACACTAGCAGATGGCGAAGGTAAGGAGCGTCCAGTGCATTGTCGTTTTCTTTACGTCTTCCCGATATTCTAACAATTCACTAATCAGGTTAACACAATGCTTGCTGACGAATTGTCGGGGCTGTCTATCACTTGCAGGCGTCAAGCGGCTTCCAAGCTCCCGTAGCCTATACTCACGCTTGAATAGGGCTTATCGTCTAAATCTACACGGCAAAGCTTCAAAATCGACTGAGGAAAACGGGCATCACACCAAAAGAAAAAAGCTAGTACTTTTTCGCACATATGATGGCGGGTCCGACGGGAATTGAACCCGCGACCCTCGGATTAAGAGTCCGATGCTCTAGCCTGACTGAGCTACGGACCCGCACTATTCGCTTTTGAAAATGGCTTCACTGAATAATATAGAGCTTGCGGTTTTGTTGTTGCAGCTTGATGCAGTGAAAAACTAATAACAAACCTGCCCTTTAACCCTTTAATGGGAGTCTTCTATGGCAAATTCAAAGGGCGAAGTTTTCATAGTAAAACCCACTAACCGCGGAACAGGTGTTCCGGCGTTGCTCAATAACTTTGATTTAAGCGATTACTCTGGCAAAACGGTGGCTTTGAAAGCTAACTACAACAGCGCCGACCCCTTCCCCGCTTCAACACACATCGACACACTAAAAGCCCTTGTTCAGGAATTGAAATCTGCTGGGGTAATCGACATTACAATGGCTGAACGCAGCGGCATGGGTAAGACTCGAGAGGTTCTCGAGCAAATGGGTGTGCTAAATCTATCAAGAGAGCTTGGTTTCAAAGCGGTTGTTTTGGACGATATTAGCAAAGAAGATTGGATAAAAGTTGATCGAGGCGATACTCATTGGCTAAAAGGTTTCTACATTGCAAAAGTCTTCAATGACGCAGACAAAGTCGTTCAAACCTGCTGCCTCAAAACACATCGGTTTGGCGGTCACTTTACACTTTCAATGAAGAACTCCGTTGGGCTTGTAGCGAAAAGGGTTCCAGGCGGAATGTATGATTACATGTGGGAACTTCACGGTTCACCTTTCCAGCGTCAAATGATAGCGGAAATCAACAACTTTTGCAATTTGGACTTTGCTCTGATGGATGGCATAAAAGCTTTCATAACAGGCGGTCCCGAAAGTGGCACTCTTGTTGAACCGAACCTTTTGCTTGCAAGCCATGACCGAGTAGCACTGGATGCTGTCGGAGTCGCAATCCTCAAACTCTACTGTGCCAAAGGCAAAGTGGCTGAAGCGGATATTTTTGAGCAAGATCAGCTTAAGCGTGCGGCGGAACTAGGTTTTGGTGTAAAAACAGCTGCTGACATAGTTTTGACTCCAATAAACGATAAAAGCAAAGAATCCGCAGACAGAATCGAGCAGATTCTAAAAGCTCAGGCTACAATTCACTAAATGTGGATAAAGATGTCGGGTTTGTCACTGGCTATGCCGTCCACGCCCTTCTTAGCGAAGGCGTCAACCTCTTCACGGTTGTTTATCGTCCAAACTATCACTTTTAACCCGTTCTCATGGGCTTTTTGCACATTAGTTGTATGAGTGAATCTGTAGAGAGCCACAAGATAATTCGCTTTAAGTTCAATTGCAGCCTTCAAGGGGTTACTGTGCTTTGCGTAAATCAATCCTGTCTCAATATCTTTGTCCAGTTCTCTAACTTTTCGGAGAGCGTCTTCAAGAAAAGAGGTTATTATAACGTTCTTCTCCAAGCCTCGCTCGTGAACCTCTGAAACCACCTGTTTTTCTATACCTATTTCTTTGAGCTCAATGAGTACTTTCACTTTTTTATCCAAAAAAACCAGCGCTTCCTCCAAAGTAGGAATCTTCTCCCCACCCTCAGACGAGAAGCTTTTGATTTCTTTCAGGGTGCGTTCAGCTACTAATCCTTCACCGTTTGTTGTTCGCTTAATGTCAGCGTCGTGAATTACTACTAGCTTGTCGTCTTTGGTTTTTCTCACATCTAACTCGACTGCATCAACGCCGATTTCTATTGCTTTTTTAAAACTCATCAACGTATTCTCAGGTGCATAAGCTTTAGCGCCTCTGTGACCTATACATAACATAACAAGAATCTCTCAAACAGACAATAATATGTTTTGCAATGGGCACTATAGAATTAGGTTATGCTATTTGTTTTGCTTTTTTCAAAGAGGTTAGAATTTGAATGCTTATATAGAGTTCCAGACTCACTTGGAAGTTGAGCGTGCCATAGAATGCTTTCTGAAGAAAAAATCGTTTTAACCCCCATAGGGCATGTCAAAACAGACGCTATGGGCAATCAAGTCAAGGATAAATCCAGAATTTCGCAAATAATTCTTAGAGAGAACTTGGTAGAGGGATTGGATGGCATTGAGGGTTTTTCGCATATTTTTGTGCTTTTTTGGCTCAACGAAGTTGTCAATAAGCCACGCGGTTTAAAGTTTCATCCGAGAGGAAGATTGGATATGCCGTTGCTTGGGGTTTTTGCCTTGAGAACGAACCTTCGCCCCAACCCGATTGGGTTAACGCTGGTTGAGTTGCTAAAAGTTGTAGGTAATGTTTTGACAATTCGGGGATTAGACGCTTTTGACGGGACCCCTGTTTTGGATATTAAACCGGCTGACCCTTGGGATGCCGCTAAAGGATGTGTTCCCGACTGGTGGGTTAGGCTTAACGAGGAAAAACATGAGGGCTTATAGTATTTCTTGGATACAATAATCCTCATCCAGCGCTCTTAGCAGTTCTGCTTTAAGTTCTTCGCCTTTTAGACCAAAAGCCCTGACTGTGCCAAAATCATACGCAAGCTGCTGATCTTTGACCGCTTCTTTTAGCCAAGTTTCAAAATCGCCTCTATAAAGGTGAAATTCCAAAGATTCCACGTTAATCTGCTTGATTACTATATAGAAGTCTTCAAGTGTATCTACTAATATGCCTGTGGGGTGGTCAAGGGAATAATAGAATTCGAAAGCCATCTCTTCTGGTACGGTTGCAAGAGCTTTGAGGGCCGTTCTTCCTTTTTCAGTAATGCCGAATCCATTGCCGACTTTCTGTAGGAAACCTTCCCTTGCTAACTGCTGAACCTGCTGGATAGCTTCAGCTGGGTTCAAGTTAACTTTCTTTGAAAACATGTTTAGGTCCATGCGGTTTGTAGCTTCACTAAGTGCTATTAACACTTTAACTTGTTCTTCTTGCAAACAGCATCCCTCAAGTCTCATATCTTAATTGTCCCTTTTAACATTATGGAATAGACTTTGAAATCCATATCGGTAATAAACAATGAAATTGTAACAGTGACAAGTTTATTTACTTTCAAAACCAAACATGACACGGCGAAATCATTGAAAAACAGTTACATCATAATACTAGTCACCACTAAAGACAAGCAAGAGGCAGAAGACATTTCTCAGAAGCTTCTAAATGAGCATTTGATTGCTTGCGCCAACATAGTTAGCCCGGTCACGTCGTTTTTTTATTGGCTTGGTAAAGTTGATAGGGTTGAGGAGTGCTTGATTATTATGAAGTCGCGTGCCGACTTGTTTGGGCAGGTTGCGGAGCACGTTCAGGGTTTGCATAGTTACGAGGTTCCAGAAGTTTTGGCGCTTCCGATTGTTGAGGGTTCGAAGGCTTATTTGGATTGGCTGAGTGTTGTGCTCAAGCCCTCTTAACGTACACTTCTGTACTGATAAGCCTTAAATAATACATTGGAGTATGCTTCTGAACCATGAGGAAGAATGACAAAATGGGGAATCGCCTTTGGCACACAAACATCATCAACACAGCCAGCTAACTCCCTAAAAATCCAACAAATAAAACTCGCAAACCGACCCCTCGAAATCTTTTCAACACTCCAAACTCACCATCCAACAACCTATCTTTTAGAATCCATCGAGGGGCCAAAAAAACTCGCCAAATACTCTTTTATCGGCTTCGACCCAAAAATAACCATCCAAACTAAAAACGGAAAAACCCAAATAAAAAACCACCAAACCAACGAAACAACAACCAAAAAAACAACCGACCCCCTACGGCTCATCGAGCAACTCCTTAAAGACCAGGAAGTTCCAAATAGCCGTTTCCGTTTTGTCGGCGGAGCAGTCGGTTACATCTCTTATGATGCTGTTCGTTACTGGGAAAAACTGCCTCAGAACTGCCGAGCGGACTTTGGCTTTCCTGACTTGGAAATGGGCATTTTTGACGATGGCTTCATCTTTGATCATGTAAGCAAGCAAGCCTTCTATTATTACCGAGGCGAGAATCGCCTGCCAGAAGTCGAACACTTACTCAAACAAGGCGCCGACAGCCATGAATTATCGTATCATCAACCCCAAGTAAACACCAAAAAAGACGATTATGAAACCGCTGTTGAAAAAGCCAAAGAATACGTCACAGCTGGAGACATTTTCCAGGTTGTTCTCTCCAAACGTTATCAACTGCAAATGAAAGGCGACCTAATCCCATTCTATCAGTCCCTACGCACAATTAATCCCTCACCATACATGTATTATTACAAGTCAGGCGAACGGCAAATTGTGGGTTCCAGCCCAGAAATGCTCGTCCGCGTCGAGAACCGACGAGTTGAGACTTTTCCAATAGCAGGAACCAAACCCATCGCACAAGATCCCAAAGAAAACAAACGGCTAGCTACGGAGCTTCTTGCTGACCCCAAAGAACGTGCGGAACACGTAATGCTTGTTGATCTTGCTCGAAATGATTTGGGCAGAATTTCAAAGTTCGGTAGCGTTCGAGTGCCCGAGTTTATGCAGGTTCACCAGTACAGCCACGTTCAACACATCGTTTCGCAAGTGGTGGGCGAGCTAAAAGATAACCTTCAAAGCTACGATGCTTTGAGAGCTGTTTTTCCTGCTGGAACTGTTTCTGGAGCGCCGAAGGTTCGAGCTATGGAAATCATCGATGAATTGGAAGCGGTGAGGCGTGGACCTTACGCTGGTGCTGTAGGGTATTTCTCGTACAATGGCAATGCAGACTTCGCCATAACCATCCGCACGTTGTTCGCAGACAGAAATCAGGCTTATGTTCAAGCGGGAGCAGGAATTGTTGCTGATTCTGTGCCTGAGCGTGAGTGGTTTGAAACTGACCATAAAGCTAAGGCGTTGATGCAGGCGCTTGAGCTTGCTGGAGGCGCAAAAGCTTGAAGGTAGTGGTCATTGACAATTATGATTCGTTCGTTTACAACCTTGTCCAATACATAGGTGAACAAGGAGCAGAAACCATTGTTTTTAGAAACGACCAAGTGAACCTAAAACAGCTGGCAGCGCTTAAGCCCGACAGGATTGTGATTTCGCCGGGTCCAGGCACCCCTGAAGACGAAAGGTACTTTGGAGTCTGTACAAAAATCCTGCAAACAATTAGCCAAACCGTGCCAACTTTGGGCGTCTGTTTGGGACACCAAGGCATAATAAACGCTTACGGCGGAAAAATTGTACATGCCAAACGGCTAATGCACGGCAAAACCTGCACAATACACCATGACGAGAAAGGCATTTTCACCGGCGTCCGCAACCCCTTCACCGCCACGCGATACCATTCTCTTGCTGGTGAACGAAGCTCTATTCCTTCCTGCCTTGAAATTACGGCTGAATGCGTTGACGACGGTGAAATAATGGGCGTTCGCCATTTCGAGTTTCCAATTGATGGGGTACAGTTTCATCCTGAATCAATCCTTTGCGAAGATGGCAAAATCATAATCAAAAACTTCTTGCAGGCGAGGAATAGGCTATGATTAGGGAAGGCATTCAGAAACTCATCGAAGGCTCAAGTTTATCCATTGATGAGTCTGGAGAAATCATGCGGGAAGTCATGTCTGGCAAAGCCACGAGTTCACAAACTGCCGCTTTTCTGACAGCTCTGCGAATAAAAGGTGAAGCCGTTGAGGAACTAATGGCTTTTGCATCGGTCATGCGTGAGCATAGCAGCCAAATCCACCCTCATGTGCAAAGTCGTCTTGTGGATACTTGTGGGACGGGCGGAGATAAAATCAAAACCTTCAATGTCAGCACGGCCGCAGCTTTCGTTATTGCAGGGGCAGGCGTTGCGGTAGCTAAGCATGGCAATCGAGCGGTTACAAGTAAAAGTGGCAGCGCCGACGTGCTAGAACGGCTTGGTTTGAACTTGGACTTGCAGCCTAAGCAGGTCGAAGCAACCATTGAGCGTGTAGGTATTGGGTTCATGTTTGCCCCAACATTCCATCCGGCCATGAAATACGCCGCCGAGCCTAGGCGCGAAATCGGCATTCGAACCGTATTCAATCTTCTAGGACCTTTAACCAATCCTGCATGCGCAAACGCTCAACTGCTAGGTGTCTATGACCCCAAATTGACTGCGTCAATGGCTTACGCGCTTGAGCGGTTGGGCTGTGAGGAAGCCATGGTTGTTCACGGGCTCGACGGTTTAGATGAAATCTCAACAGTGGGTAAGACGGTAATTGCACATTTAAGAGGAGGGCAAGTCACTGAGTTAGAAGTCTGCCCCGAAGATTTCGGCATAAAAAAAGCTTCTGTAGTTGACTTGAAGGTAGCATCGGCTGAAGAAAGCGCTGAAATTCTCTTCAAAATCCTCTCAGGGAAGCTGGGTCACGGTGACCCTAAAGTGGATTTTGTTCTTGTTAACAGCGTTGCTGGAATAATGGTTGGTGGAAAAGCACAAGACTTTGAAAGTGGCATGGAGCTGGCATGTGAATCAATAGAAAACGGCGCTGCGTACCACAAACTCAAGGCTTTGGTAAAAGCATCAGGCGGCAGTTTGCATAGACTTGAGGAGATGGAATCCAAGTATGAGTGACTTTATAGATATTCTGGCTATGGTTGCCCAAGATACGATTGACAGTGGCTACTATAAACGGGTAAAACCAAGGGAAAACAAGCAAATCAGTCTCAGACAGGCTATTTTAGGCTGCAAAGCCAACCCAGTCATAACTGAAATAAAAGCCGCCTCACCGTCCGCTGGAGTAATCAGGAAAGATGTTGAGCCAAGCTTAATTGCCCAGGCAATGCAGCAGGGCGGCGCTACAGCCTTGTCTGTGTTAACCGAACCAAGCTACTTCAAAGGTTCCATAGAAGCCCTAATACAAGCAAGAAACGCCGTACAACTTCCAATAATCATGAAAGACATCGTATTGAACACCATCCAGATTGAAGCAGCATCAAAACTGGGAGCCAACGCGGTTTTGCTGATTCAGGCACTTTTTGACCGGGGGTATTGCGCTAAAAGTCTTGAAGAAATGATTACGTTGGCCCACAAGGGGGGTCTTGAGGTTTTGCTTGAGACTCATACGCAATCTGAATTTGACTTTGCCGTAAAATTGGACGCAGATTTGATTGGAATAAATAATCGTGACCTTGCAACATTAAGTGTCAATTTTGAGACAACAAAAAACATCCTTTCAAAAACCTGTTCAAACGGAAAAGTTGTGGTAAGTGAGAGCGGAATAAACACGCCCGCAGACCTTCGTCTCTTACGCGAGAGCGGGGCACGTGCTTTCCTTATCGGTTCATCCATAATGTCAAGCAATAATATTGAACAAAAAGTTAAGGAGTTTGTGAATGCATGAAAATTAGCAATTTCCCTGTTGACGGAAAATACGGGAAATATGGTGGACGCTTTGTTCCAGAAGTGCTTATGACAGCAATCAATGAGCTGGAGGAAGCCTATAGACAAGCCCGAAAGGATCCAAGTTTCCAAAAAGAGCTTGATTACTATCTTGCGGATTTCGTTGGCAGACCGACTCCTCTCTATTTCGCCGAGAACCTGACTCGCAAATTAGGTGGCGCCAAAATTTACCTCAAACGCGAAGACCTGGCCCATGGAGGAGCACATAAAATAAACAACACCCTTGGACAGGCGCTTTTGGCTAAGCGAATGGGCAAAACCCGAGTCATCGCCGAAACGGGTGCTGGGCAGCACGGTGTAGCAACCGCCATAGCATGTGCGGCTTTGGGATTGAAGGCGGTAGTATTCATGGGTACCGAGGACTGTGAGCGTCAACGCCTCAACGTTTTTCGAATGAAACTCCTCGGCGCCGAAGTGCACCCAGTTGAGTCAGGCACAAAAACGCTAAAAGACTCCATCAACGAGGCTTTTCGAGACTGGGTAACCAATCTCGAATGCACCTACTACTTGATAGGATCAACCATGGGGCCGCATCCTTACCCCATGATTGTCCGCGACTTCCAAAGCGTAATAGGCAAAGAACTCAAAGAGCAATTCCGCAAAAAAGAGGGCAAACTGCCTGATGCACTGGTGGCTTGCGTGGGTGGCGGAAGCAATGCGCTGGGCACATTTTACCCGTTTGAAGACGAATTGCAAGTGGCTTTTTATGGCGTTGAGGCTGCAGGTGAAGGTATAGAAACAGGCAAACATGCTGCTACGTTGGCGGCAGGTTCCGAAGGTGTATTCCACGGCATGTACACCTACGTTCTGCAAGACAGCAACGGACAAATCCAAAATACACACAGCGTCTCCGCAGGCCTCGATTACCCCGGCGTTGGACCGGAACACAGTTTCCTCAAAACACTAAAGCGTGCTCAATATGTTTCAGCTACTGACAAAGAAGCGGTGGATGCATTTCTAACTCTATCTAGAGAAGAAGGAATCTTACCCGCGCTGGAATCGTCACATGCAGTAGCTTACGCCCTGAAGCTTGCACCCAAAATGAAGAAAACCCAATCCATAGTAGTCACGCTCTCAGGGCGAGGCGACAAGGACGTGGAAACAATAGCAAATTACATAGGTGAAAAAATATAACCGCAATAAAAGTGGCATTTGAAAAAGCCAAAGCTCAGGGCAAAGGAGTACTCATTGGCTACGTGATGGCGGGAGATCCAAAACCTGAATTGACTCTCAAAATCACAGACGCTCTCATCAAAGGTGGCATAGACGTCCTGGAGCTTGGCTTGCCCTTCTCAGACCCGATTGCTGACGGACCAACCATTCAAGCTGCAAGTGTTCGTGCTTTGGCTGCTGGGACTACCCCTGTGAAGGTGCTGGAAATTGCTCGGCAGGTTCGGCAGAGCCATTATGTGCCAGTGGTTGTTATGACATATTACAATCCAGTGTTCAAGATGGGACTGCAAAAGTTCTGCGGTTTAGCCAAAGACTGTTTGGTTGATGGCATAATAGTTCCAGATCTGCCCGTTGAAGAGGCGGATGCCTACAAGAAAGCAGCAGTCCAGACGGGGTTAGACACCATCTTTTTGGCAGCGCCCTCCACGACTAACGAGCGTATTAAAAGAATTGTAGCTGCCTCATCCGGTTTCCTGTACTTGGTTTCCCACTTCGGCGTCACAGGCGCGCAAACAGCAATAGCCAACTCGACCCTTGAACTTGTTAAGCGGGTTTTGCCTTTCACATCAGGCAAGGTTCCGTTGGCCGTTGGGTTTGGCATCTCTAAGCCTGAGCATGTAGCTTGCCTCATTGGAGCCGGAGCAGATGGGGTAATCGTTGGAAGTGCATTCATCAACGTCATCCAAAAAAACAAAGACCGCACTGACGCAATGCTAAAAGAGTTACAGGCAACTGCCTCAAACCTGAAGGAAGCCACAAAAATTAATTCTGACTCAAATAACGGCATTGTTCCAAAATAGGCATTAACAAACGCTAATAATCGCAGAGAATCGCAGGGGGTCGCTAATAGTCGGGAGGAATCGCAACCTGCAAACGCTAAAGACTCCAAACCAAAAAACCAACCCAAAATAAGATGAAGTAAAATCGCGAGGAAAAAACCAGAAAAAATAGGTCCCACCTCTACGAAAGACTTAAACTGTTTTCTGTGCCTTTAGGTTTCGGCGGTGGATCTTAGGCGGTGGGGTAGGGGTCCATTGTACCGTAAACCCTCTATATGACGGGCCGACATCTGCGGATGAGGCGTCAAAGGCCGCTTGGATCTTCATTTCCGAAACATTGACTATCCGTCCTTTGGGGCTGGCGGTCAGTGGGCAGCTTCCGTAGGGGAGTTGTTTCGCTGTCTACCAGGCGAACCCGGCTAGGCTCGGGAGAGAGCAACCTAAGTTTGGACGTCGTGCGCTCAAGGGGGTGCGGGTAAGAGCGTAGGACTTGGCTGATCCAGACGGAGTCTGGGCGTCAAACTGCAGTGGTCCACCGCTACTAAGCTTTTCGGTTAGAAAGTAGCTATTAACTTGAAGTTACCTAACACTTGTTGTTAACTTAATTCATCTATGCTTTTCTTGAACAGCGCTTTATCGATGGTTCTTGCGTCTAGGTTGTGTTTTGCCGCTGTCTTGCGCATGGCTGTAAGCAAGACTATGTAGTTTTGTGGTGAATTCATGTTGGGCGGGGGGTTGCCAAGTAGCCGTTTCCAAACGTTAAGATCCAAGATTCCGTAGTTGTGTGGGTCAAAAAACGCTAAAATCACGCTTGCAAGCACTGGGCTGATGCCTTCAAGAGTGGTTAAGCAGTTCATTCTGTACATATCGTCACCTTGAGGCAAACTAAGCACTTGGCTTGAAATGCGCCCAACTGTGGCTTCATCATTTCTGGCGACAAGTTTGAGCGCGCGTTCTTTCTTGTCTGGATCCTCGTTAAATTTCCACTCAACAATTTGGGCTAAATCAGCACATGTTAACATTTTGGTTTTGCGGAATTTAGCTCCGAGTTCTCGCTCCTTTTGTGCTTGCCAGCCGAGGCTCTTGTCATATTTGCGGCTCCACATCAAGAAATCTGCTTTATCCATTCGTTTACCCTACTGTTGGATAATTGAGAATTAGCTTGCATTTCTGCTTTTGCTTTAGAAATATATAAAATAATTTGAAAAAAGTTTAGGTTAGTTTTGGTCTACAAGATGTGCTGTTCCATCAGGGCAGTAAACTTTCTCATCTTTGTTCACGCGCCTGTAGCGTTCACTGCATATATGCAGCATTTCGCAGCCGTCGCAATCTCTACTTAGCATTCCTTTTTTTCGCCTCCTGTTGGGGCTTTTCAGAATGCTCACTTTTTGCTTATAAGGCTATGTAACATGGATGTATATACATACAGCAAACGTGTTAGGTGCGGGTTTTGCGTATTGAGCAGGTTTTGTACGCGATGCAGTCTTCCGAGCAGGGGACGGCTGTTTGAGTTTGGCAATCCAAGACTATTGTGCGGTTCAAGTAGGAGTCGCCTCGCCTTGTGGTGCTCTTAGCGCGTGCCGAACACGGGAACGTACATACCCTATGAATATGAAGGGCAAGGCAGACAAGCCTAAACACACCAATGCTGAAATTACTAAACTCAACATACCATTTTCCTCCCTTTTGTTTTGCTCTAAAAGTTAATTTGTGTATTTTGAGATAAAAAGGGATTTGAGAAATGTTCATACAATTTAAGACAAACACATCAAACGTTAATAATTCTTAGTAATTAGTTTTCTGAACAAACAAATATAATTTAGAGCGTTGTTGAAGACAGAAATCAAATGGGTTCACCGTCGTCTTCATAGGTTAGTTTAAGAGTGCCTTCTGCCTTTGTTTGGCAACTTACTCTTGCAATGGTGATTTTCTTTCCGTAGTTTCGGGTGTTATCAATAAAGTTGTAGATCAGTTGCCTAAATAAGGAATCTGCAAAGACTGTTAAGCCATGACAGTCGTTGATTACTTTAAACGGTAAAGAGGGAAACATATCTATTGCTTCATCGATACATCGCCCAACATCCAGAATGCTTAGCTCTTCAACTCCAATTTGCTCATATGCTCTAGCAAATTCAAAAATTTCTATAGAATCTTTAACTGACTGCTCCATCTTGCTTAATCCATCAACAATGTCATTTTTATCGGCATATTTCTTTCTCAAAATGTAAGAATAACCAGGTATTGCTGAGAGTTTGTTGCGTACATCATGTCTAGTTAAACTACCGACAATTTTCATCTTCTCGTTGAGTATTTCAGATTTAGACAACGCTTTGTGTAATTCTTCTTGCACCGTAATTATGTCGGTTATGTCCTTGAAAACAAAAATTGAGCCAATTGATTTGTCACCCAAAAATACTGGACTTCCAGTTAGGAGCAGTGGAATTTCGTACCCATCTTTTCTTTTTCGAGTAGTAACGATCTCTATCAGTCCTGATTTAATTCTTTCTCGAATGCCTTTAGTTTCTTCTTTTGCATCATCAGGTACAATGATATTGATGATATCTTTGCCTTTAATTTCTTGGAGTGAATATCCAAACAACTCGCTAAACCTATGATTAGCTTCGATTACCTGAAAATCAGTATCGTAGAAAACTGTTGCTTCCGGATTCGCATTAAACAGGGCGCTAAATTTTTGTTGGCTTTCCAACAAAACCTTTTCGTTATTCTTGCGTTCCGTTATGTTTTCAAATACAGCAGCAAAATATCCTTTTCTTGGGCAATATGCAATGATGGAAAGCCATATTTTTAAAGACTCAACGTAAACTTCAAATTTTTCTTCTTTACCTGTCTTTGCTACTTTGCCATAAATTCCAAATAATTCGGGGTTAGTTTCTTTAATATCACTGATTGACTCGGTGACCTTTCGACCAACAACATTCTCTCGTTTTAGTCCAGTTAGGCACTCAAAGGCATCGTTAACTTCTAGGTAAACAAAATCTATGGGAGCACCATCTTTGTCAAATATCATTTTGCAAAAAGCAAAACCGTTCAACATTTTGTCAAAAAGAGAACGATATCGTCCTTCATTCGCTTTTAGCTGTTGCTCAATTCCTTTTAACTTTATTTTTTCCATATAAGACTTTTTCAAATTAGGAATATACAACACAACCCTTAGACAAAGTTGTTGAGATAAATTAAAAGAATTATGAATTGTAAATAAAGAAGCCAAGTTTGTTTATCATAAGAATGTAACTGCAATTCTTTAGAGTTTTGAAGTAACTGTTGTTTATTGAATTTTTTAAACCAAAATAACTTTATACATTCAGCTTAACTTCATAGAGGTTAAATATTTGTAAAAACAAATTTAGCTAACTAGAAGAAAAAACGGTGAATTGAATGACTTTAGTTAAAGTTGCCAAAGCAAAAGATATTCCTTTAGGCAAGATGAAGCATGTTGAAGTTGATGGGGTAGAAATCTTGATTGCTAATGTTGAGGGAAAGTTCTATGCTGTTGGTGACAGATGCCCTCATTTACACGCTAAGGTATCCGAGGGGACTTTAATCGATAGGGTTGTCACTTGCCCCAGGCATCTTTCAAGCTTTGATGTAACAACAGGTAGAGTAATCTCGGAACACGAAGCAACTTACCGAGCTATGATGTGAAAGTGGAAGGCGACGACTTACTTATCGAAGGCTCTTAAGCAGGAATATTAAAAAATTAAGAGGTTTTCTAAACCCCGACTAATCTTGGGCTGGTTAAAACTTCTGAATGGGTGTCCTGTAGCCTGTTCTCCCTCAAGCCGCCGCAAAAACTGTTCTAAACGTGGCCTTCTACGCGAACAATTGGTTTACCCATAATATCACGGATTATGTCCGATACTTTGAAGGGTGCTCGGACAAGCAGAAGCTTAGTTTGTCGTTCGCCCTGAGAGTTAACCGTTAAATCTCCGTAACCGAAAATTCTGCCGCCAATGGACTGGTAAAGTAGCAAATCGCCAAAGCCAGAGGGAGTGACAACAAAGGAGTGCAGTCTAATTATGCCTCGCCTGATTTCTAAGCCGTCCTGCCGTAGCGTGTATGTGTTGGATAACCTGAAAATTAAGAGGTCCGCCAAGCTGACTAGCCAGACAACTACAAAAAGCAAAAGCGTCCAGAGCCAAATTGGAATGCTAAACAAGCCTGAGTTGGCAACGCCTGCGAAGATTTCAAGCCAAACAAAGATAATTGCCACTATTATAACAGCGATTGTTCGGAAAATGGCGGCTGGCAGTATCCATGGTTTTCCTTTCCAGACAATCTCGCCGTGAGGAGGGGGTATTGTAGAAGTCAGTTAAAACACAACCACTAGGCAAATAGGTAACAAGGATATTTAAGCGTTAAAAGCCAAAGGCAGCCCTTTGTTTGTAGCTGCTTATGGCGCTTGAATGCTGGGTTCTGAAGGATTCTTTCCTAGTTGATGCCTGGAATTCCTTTGAATTTGAAGCGGAATATGCCTTCGATTGAACGCAACAGTTGGTATCCGAAAAGTATTCCTGCAAAGTACGTGGGCCATAAAATTACAGGCCAGTTGCCAGGCGTATAGTTCCATAACCCGTTGGATACTGCAAATAACTCCATAAGAGCCATTGCAGTCATGCCGCCCAACGCAAGAAGCATTTGTTCTTTGATTTCATGTCGACTTAGTTTGCGTCGCACAGCTAAAAGAATAGCCCAAGCGCAAAAAAACGCAAATAAAAGCACATACCAGCTTGAATTATAATCAAGGAAAACAGTCATTTTAACAACATCCATAAAGTTTGAATAAATCTTAGTTTTGACGCGTTACCTTCTTCTGGCTCCTCTTGTGGGCGCGATGGTTAGGCCAGCATTTTTTGCAGTAGATCGGTCGGTCTGTGCGAGGTTGAAAAGGCACCTCACATTCAACTCCGCAATCGCTGCATACAGCTTTGAAAACTGATTCTGGATGGAACTTACTGGAACAGGTTATAGTTTTTGAGGCGTGGCCACCCGGTTTTGGCGTAACGTAACATTTCAGGGTTATCTTTTAGCCAACGCATCATATGAAAGAAACTTTTGCCTCTTTTCTCTTCCCGTTCCGTCAGGGGTTCGTATCCCAAGTTGCGGATTTCGTCTAAATAAGCGATTTCTACTAGTCTTTGAGTTTCGCCGATGACTTTTATACGTTTAATTCTGTCTTCGCCGTAAACCTTGCGCAACTCTTCTGCAGCTACGTCAAATATGCATCCTTGGCAAATGTGAATTGCTTCGTCTGGCTTTAGGTTGAAGTCTGAAACAAGTTTATTGACAATTCGTGAGGATTCTTGCAGGTACTCTTTTTCCCGGAAGTTTTCTTGGTAGAATCTTACGTCGATCATGTCGTATTTGAATTCGCCTGTTTCTTCTCTGAAGGCTCCGACTACAACGCCGAAAAGTAAGTCGCCGCTGCCTGCGTCGTCAACAATAACCGTCAAACTACTCTCTCTTCTTCCAGAGCAATTCTTTATCGAGCTATAAAAATAAACCTCTCAAACAGACTACACGATAATCAGGATTTTACGCCCGAATTTTGCTCATACAGTCACCTGCTTTTGAAAAGTGGTTTTGAGCATTGATTCTGGCAGATTTTAGGCTTCTCATGACCTGTTTTTTGAATTTACGCTTGGTGGCATATTACGAAATTGTAAGCACTTAATTTATAAGCCTCGCCAACACGTTAGAATGGTGCTGTGTAAAAGCAACTTTTGCACACACGAAATTAGTAGGAGTTGAAAATAAGAAAATGTCATATGGCAACAATAGAGAGATGCACAAGGCAACCTGCGCTGACTGTGGAAAAGAATGTGAAGTTCCTTTCAAACCAGACGGCACAAGGCCAGTATATTGCCGAGAATGCTACTCAAAACGAAGACCACCACGAAGATATTAAGCTAACAAGCTGAACATCTTTTCTAGTCTTTACTAAATTTTTTCTTTTTTCTTTTTTATTATTCTTTCGAGTTTTTGTTGTTTTTGATTTTTTTGAACTTTGTGGTTCAATTTTTAGGTTTTTTTATTTGTGATCTGTTTGTTTTGGGCTTGAAATTGGTTTACAGGTTGGTAATGGTTGTTTTTGTTTGTTTTTTGTGAACTGTTTTGTGGTTGTTTTTGGTCTTTTTTGCGCTTGGATGGTTGTTTTTTGCGTTGTTTTGATGCTTTTTTACCTAATAGATTTTGTTGGCATTGTGCGAGCTGACTTTTGCTTGTGGGTGTCGGCGGGAAAGATTTTATGAAAGTTGCATATGTTGTTGAAATGGGTTCAGATGGTGGTTGGCTGTTTTTAAAACGGAGATAAGCTTAGAAGCCTGAAAGATTTTTGGTCAAGAAACTTTGACTGCTCATAGTCAATATTTGTTGACGAAAAAATTCTTAAGAAGTATCGGCTGAACTTAACTTGGTAGTATGAAGGCTATCTTGACGTCAATGTTGGTTGGTTTGCTTGTTGTTGCGTTCTTATGTGGAGTGGTAAATGCTAATCCAGGGTTTGTCGAGGCTCCAGCCATTCATATCCTTTCTCCAGAGCGCATAGAGAGTAGATGTTATACAAGCACATCAATGCCAGTGCGGATTGAGGTTTTAGTGCTGGAAAATGATGTTCCGCAAATTGTTAGCATCTCTTACAGTTTGGATTCTGGTGCAAAAGTCGCTTTTGTTAATTTTACAGAGTCAGGAAGCTTTGTTTCATTCACATATCAATCAGTCAAAGCTTTGAGTGTAAGTTCAACACTTAGCAACTTAGCTGAAGGCAAGCACACTCTTAAAGCGTACTCACTGGATTTCTGGGGCAGAGTAATGTCAACTGAAACAACATTTCTAGTAAATACATCCTATGTTAGTCCAAAATTAAGCATTGTTTCTCCTCAAGGCAACCAAGTTTACGCCCAAAGTGAAATACCGTTTACCTTTTGGGTAAATTGGGACTTCAAGACTGCTTACTACTATCTTGATAATGAGCATGCAGCCGCCATTGATGGTATTAATGCATTTAGCACCGTTCCTGGAAGGACAATTTCTGGAACTATCATTTCTGGAAACTCAACTTTATCCAATCTATCCGAGGGCGCGCATGGGATTATGTTTTATGTAGTTTTCAATGATATTTATCATAAATATCCAATAATGACTGGTACTCGTTTTTTTGTAAATACCACAAAAACTGAAAATAACTTACCCCTTGATAATCAAACCCCATCCGTTCCAGAGTTGTCTTGG
>CAVRZF010000005.1:0-136375 GCA_963725715.1 Candidatus Bathyarchaeota archaeon | reverse complement strand
CCGTAGAACTGTATGAGTAAGCCTTTGGTGTCAGAATCTACCTTTTTTATATCTCCCGTACAAAACTTATGTTGTTCTACGGAAACCAAATTTTTCGCCTTTGCGCATATTTGGCTGTTCTCTGAATTGTCTCGGACAGAATTTAAGCTAGTAGGCTCCGTATATCTGTAGCCACATACACGGCAAACATACCTTTGCCTTTCTTGACCATTTGAAAGCTTCCTTAAGCCGTCTTTAAAGAATTTCTCACTTTGACATTCAGGACACTTAAGAACGGTTGAGGCTTCCATCTAAGCACACTCTCCCGGGTTTGGCGCTTGAAAACCATAACATTTCAATGGTAATTCAGAATTTTCTTCTAACCTGTTAAAATATGGACAGCTCGGAGTGTGATAATTAAGGCATTCTTTTGAACATAACCGTTTTTGGTGTTCCCAGTGTTCCCACTGGGTTATTTATTTTTAAGAATTCATTGGAATTTTCTACGTCGAATAAGTCACGAGGAACAGTGGGAACAGTTCTCTTAATAAATTGATAGACTTTAACGGGTTTTCCTAACATTCGCTGTTTTGTTTGTTTTACTTCTGGAATATACTCTGTTAAGGCTTGTGTAAATTGAGCTTTTTTTACTGATGGTAAATTCTTTAAGTCACAATAAGTTATAAATTCAGAATATAGTACTGTTTCAACTATGAAGTCTTTAGCATTGTTTGATTTCTCTATATTTCTTCTAAAAAGGCTCTTGTTGGATTGCTAAATTTTAAAATATTTTCTCTTAAGTGTTTCCTCTGTTTCATTAACGCTAAATCTTCCGTTTGTTAATAGACGTTTCAATCCTTCTAAGATCCAATTTAAGAAACCTGCATAACTCTTGAGGTGTCGTTAGTTTTTCTAAGATTTTTGGATCGGCTTTTTCTCCAATAAATACGTTTATACAGTTAAATATTTTCCAGCGTCTAACATAGGCTAAAGTGTCCTCTGTTGTTTGAGGAAATTCATTACAGCTAAACCACATTTTAGCGGTATTCAGGAATTGAAAAGCATTTTTATGCTTAAACTCAGCGCTTATTGTGTCCCTTCCAGTTAGCATTTTAAATCTTCCAGAGGTTGAAATAGCGGTTTTTGGCAGGTCAGCGCTTATGTTAGCCATTTTTTGGTATAGGTTAGCAGCTGCAAAACGGTTATAGACATATTTCTTGAAGGGTTACGTTGCTAAAGTTTTCACGGCCTAGAAAAGTTTGCAAGTAAATTAAGAAAAGTGCTTTTTCCGTTTGCGCCGTCACCTATTAACATAAAGGCTTTTTCAAACAATGGTTCTTTATGTAATGTGTAGCCTAAAGCTTCTTGAAGCGCTGTTAATTGGTTTTCTCCAAAAACTTCAATTAGAAACTTCATGATTTTGGGGCATTGTGCGTTTTTATCATAGGTTACGGGATTTTTGAAATAAAAGTAACCTGGGGATTTTTCTAATAATTCTTGTTTTTCAACATCTAATACCCCATTTTCTAAAGCAATTAGATTAGGGGTTTCTGCTACATTTTCATAGCTTACGCCTTTAATGTAAAATATTCAACATCAGCTTAATAATGAGGCTTAACATCTTGCATCCAGCGGCTTCAACTAGGGCTTTATGAATAAAAATTTCACCTTCAGGATACCATATTCCCGACAATTGTCGTAAACATACATTAACTCGGTTTTTTTGTCAGTTTTGAAGAAGAAGTTATCCATTAATTGTTTAGCAAACCTGTTAGGGTTAAATTTCTCTGTATTGTCGAAAGTGTCATAACTTCCCTTCAAAGCGCTTATTATTTTGCGTTTGGGGTTAGATGTTTCTTTTTGGCAATGATCGCATTTATACCATTTAGTTCCAACATCGTCTAATCTTGGATCGCAATCGTTCATTATCATTTTTCCGCAATCAGGGCAAAAAAGAACTGTTATATTATCAGTCATGGCTTTTGTCTCGCTTTAGCTGTTCCGGATCTGCAGGATTTTGTAGGGTTGCTTGAGCAGGATAACCTAAAGAACACTCGCTGTTTTCAAAGTGTAGACATTGGTAGCATCTTTCAATTTTTGTAAGGGTAATCTTTTTAGGTTCTTCTTGGTTTTGAGTCATATTGAGCAACCTCTACTTGCTCATTTTTTCTAAATTATTTTTTAGCTCTGATTTTTGTTCCAGGCACGTGTCCGGATCTAGGGCATTTCAAAGGGTTTTCTGTTCTTAGAATCCGTTCGTGTCCGCATTTTTCGCATTTTGTTTTTTGTATTTGCATACTCTATCATTAACTGCATAATGCGGAAATTATATAAGTACAGTATGATGTACTGTACTACAGTACACAATCAAGGAAAGATTAACCATGAACCAAAACGAGCGCTGGAACAAAAGTTTATCAAGAGATAACACAGAAAAATTAAAAGCTAAGATCAGGTCAAAACCAATGGGTTTTACCGACTTACAAAAAGAACTCGGTTGGTCTAAGAACCACTGTAAACAAGCATCTACATATTTTAAAGGAAATGAAGTTAATCAGAAAAGCCATTGATAATAAGGGAAAAGAAGTTTATGAGGTAATGCCGGAGCTACTCTTGATATTGTTGATGATCAAATAGGCTCATATCAAACCATACAGTTTATCAATAATTTACGGAACCCTCTTTTATTCCAACAAACATTAGTGGAAAAGCCAGTTTTTCAATACTTGTAGAAAAGAACGATCCAAAGGATAGAATAAGAACAAAGAAGGCCTTAGGTTATGCTAATAGTAAAGCTGTCTCGCTTCTTGTCTCAACCTTCGCTAATGGTTTAGCTTTGAAAAAAGGGGAAAAAGGGATTATAATGATTACTTTAACAGGGGAATAAACATGAGTAAAAAAAGTCATTTTCCAATAGAGTTTGATAATGGCTGCCAAAAATGCACTTTCGACTTAGATAAAGAAGAACTGAGTGATCTAACGAGAAAGCTTTTGCCTTTCCTAGAAGAGACTATTGATTGCCCAGTGAAATGTTTTATTTGTCAATGTAACGTTATCTATGCTCTGAACGCTGACGGCGTAAATGGAGATGTTTTAAAAAAGTGGGGTTGGGTACAGACTCCTAGTTAGGAACCATAGCGGTGTAAAAAATACACCGACTTTTCTTCATTCTTTAGCCTTCAAAAGTCACTAAGACAGTATTGGTTATATGTTCCTTAACTAACAATCTCACTATTTTATCAGGGGTAGAGCTCGGTTAACTTAGCTCTGTTATTCAAATCTCGAAACGCTTTATCACTTACAGTTATTTGCTTTATACATTCAACCTTCCAGGTCCTTGATTAGAATAAAAAAGATAAAAGGTTTCAGTCGTAAACAACCGCTAATAACAGCTAATCAATTATCAGCCAGTATTAGCCTTGTTATGGGCGACTGTCCGAACGAACGCGCTTGTGTCCTCTCTATTGATAGACTTATCAAATAAAACTCAGTTTAAGCCTAAAATCAAACAACTTTATGTTAATTCATTCATACAATTCTAAGAAAGAATTAACATATTACAAAACAAATCAGAGGCTAATTCTTTCTCCTTTTAGTTTTACAATTAATCTATCTATGTAAGGAAATAAAGTAAACTAAGTATTTCAAGTAGGACTGCTTAAGCTGCTTCTAAAGCCTTCCTCATTTTCTTAGCTAAGTTAGAAGCCCCTAGCTTAGAGTAATGAAGTGCAGTCTTATAGTCAAGCCAACCAAAGAACTCCATTAAGTCAGCTTCGGTAAAATCGTATTCTGCTTTCAGTTGGCTTGCTCTCTCTGATCTAAACCAATGCTGCCATAAGTGGATAGTGTCGCTAAGTTTCTTTCCGGTTACTTTATCGTTAAAAGGAATATTCAATCCTAACCGGTTGAATAGGGGCCTAGGTATCTCATCGTTTATGCGTCTTATGAATTTGTAACCCCAGGATACAGTTAACGGATCGTGCGCTTTGTAGGGACTAGAGAATAGTTGGCTATGTTTTGAGTTATCGATATACTCTAAAAGCTCGCTCGATAAGGGTTCATCTGTCAGCATTGAAAAGGGCTTTCTTACTGCTTCTATATGCTGCCTAAAAACTGATCCGTCAGGGTTCTTAATTAGTTTCCAGCGTTTCTCTAGCTTCATGTTTGAAACAAGAATGTACTTTTCACGGTTGTTAATGCTAAAGTTTTCTTTCTCTAAACTTAGAACCTCTCCAGCACGGCCACCAGTCTTAATTAACGCTGTGAGATACATTTCGTTTCTAGGTGATCCAGCGTATTTTATTAGTTCTTGGATTGGTTCCCATCCACAAAAGCCTAGTACATAGTCATAGACGTTTAGCCTATGATAGAAGCTAGGTTTTTTGTCAAATAATACCGGTGTTGGAGATTCAAAAGTGCTACTCATTTAAGACCTTCTTTCTCTGCATACTCGAAAATTGTACTTTTGCTTCTATCAAGAACAAAGGCGATTTCTTCATAGCTGAAATGCATTTCTCTAAGTTGCTTAATGTAGCTTTTATCTAGATCGTCTAAGTGCCGTGGTTGCTTTATGCGTGGATAACGCTGTAACTTAGCTATTGCCCAATAGAGAACTTTCCAATCACTAGTTGCGAAATTCTGATCTTTTTCGTAGAATTTTTGGCAAAGCATCTCTAGGAACTGATTTAACGGTTTTACCTGAAATAGCTGATATAGTGAAGTGTTTATTTTAGGCTCTCCATTGTCACCTTTTATTATGGTTAAGCCTTCCATGTCGGGTTTTAAGGATTCCTCGTCTTTTTCTTCGACCTTATATTTTATTTCTTGTTTTTGCATTTAATTAACCTCGATAACTTTCTCACATTTAGGGCAAGCTACGTTAATGTCAACACCAGCGCCAACTAAGGAAACAACCTTAATTTTCTTAGTGAGATGCTTACGACAAAAAATATTTTTACTCATAGAAACACCTCACATAAAGCGAACGTTAGTAAGCTTGTTTAGCTTGTTTTTCAAAGACTCCAGCAGTTTTCTAAGGCTAATTTCCTTTCTCACTTTAAGATAAACGTGGAATGTGCCAATGAACGAGATTATAACAACTAATGCGCGAGCATCAGTTAGGTTAGGAACTGAAAATAAAACAGTGAAAACAGCTATCGCCATAACCAACATATAGAGTGTAAAATATTTCAATTCCTTATTCATTTGTTGCCACCACCACCCCTTAAATAAACTAAAAGTGAACCGATGAAAGTTATAACAATCAAGATTATGATACCGTTAGCTAAAGCTGGCAAGGCCCCTAGAGTGGTAAAAAGAACAGCGCAAAGCTGGATAATGTAAGCTATGAAATAGACAAAGTAGGCTATGACTGAGCCAAACCATGTTAAGTAAGCAACGGCTTGCGTAGTCCATTCTGGAGGGCTATAAGCCGAACCGTAGAGCCAAACAACAAAGCCATGTCCACTGTTCCAGCTTTCAGCCATAGATGAAGCCCCTGGCAAAGGACTAAAAGACATGAAGCACTCATACAAATTGTTGCCTTTATCAACTACAAAGTTTGAGTAAGATCCATTATAGTTATCTACGATTATTTGAGGGGTTAAATGTGATATGTCTGTTCCATTTAAGAAGCTAATGGGCTCATTGTACCAATGAGGAACAATTAAAAAAGTTCCATATCTTTCAACAACATATACAGGGTAAAGATTAACGGTTGAAAGACCAATTGTAGATAATAGAACATCAATCGGTGCCGTCCAGAAAGACGGCCCTTCTAACTTGGTAATAACCTGTTTATCTGGACTGAAAGTGGTAAATTTAACTAAACCTGAAAGCTGACCAGTATCAAAAATTACGTCATGGGTTTCACTAAAAGCATAATCTCCTGTCAAATTTCCCTGAACGCTCAAATCTGGTAAATTTGGAAATACAGGTGCATCCGGCACATCAATATTAAAAGAAGGCGCAATAATACCGAAAGCTGCAGAGCCTATCAAAAGAAAAGCGGTTATTACTAAAGCAATTTCAAAGGGGTTCGCCATTGGTTTTTTTCTCCTTTGATGCTCTTTGTTTCTGTTTATGGATGCGCCAGTATTCCCTTATTTCAGGGGGGTTCTTGAACGCTTTATCTAAGTCCATGACTGAAAGCTTAGCGTTAAAAGGCTTAACTTTTATTGGCTTCTGTCCATGACTATAAGCCTTTGATAGAGGCTCAACCGTAAAATCAATGCCATATTTCAAGCCAAAAAGCCTCCAAAAAAGAAAAAAGGGATTGATTGCGGGAGATATAAAGGGGAGATTCGACGTAAAGGCTTTCGGAAGACACTTCTAAATGAAGCCCACAATTATTGTAAAATGCACACAATGCGGAGGATTAATGTTGATTTCAAAAGGCCAAAAAACAAAGCTTTGCCCGTACTGCGGCTCGCATGTTAACCTGCTAAAAGCACAGAAAGTGGCCGCTGCAGACAACAGTTTCGAAGCTTCGAACATACTTCGAAAGCTAAAAAGCGAACAAGGCTTCACCAGCAAACCCTAGCGAACGTGACGCAGCATCTCGCAGCATTTACATAATTCACCAGCAGAGGGCTCACCACATTGGACGCACGTTTTGAACTGCTCCATCTTGGCTGTTTCTTCGATTGCAGGCCTAATGCGTTCAATTGCTCTAAAAACGGTGAATTTTGTCCCGGCATGTTTTGCCTCCATGTGATTAAGCATTGCTCGCATGTCATTGCGCAAAGCCTCACCAGCGTAGGGGCAAGGTGTATCTTGAAACTTTATTTTCTTAACATAAGCGTAGAGTGCGCTTTCTTTTTCAGGAATTTCACAAAACGGCTTAATCTTCTGCACAAGCAACGGATGCACTTCTGTTGTGACTGGTTTCTCCTTCGCCAAACGCATTACATCGCCATGAAAAATATTCATAAGAACAGTCTGAACCTCATCATCCAAGG
This sequence comes from Candidatus Bathyarchaeota archaeon, assembly GCA_963725715.1. Lineage (GTDB taxonomy): Archaea > Thermoproteota > Bathyarchaeia > Bathyarchaeales > Bathycorpusculaceae > Bathycorpusculum. Next base: position 129,437 of record CAVRZF010000005.1, on the reverse strand, counting down.
TATGTGCAGTTGCAACTTTGTTTGCGCCTACTTGCCGTGCACCAGCGTTTATCGCTTTTCGACGAAGAACGCCGCAGTAAGCACAAGCTGTCAACTCGGTTTCGCCTATACCGCGGACCTTAGCAACGATTTCATCCAAAGTGAAACCGTAAAGCTCCTTAAACGAGACGATGTGATGCGAAACTTCCAAGCGTTGACAATTTTCAACCGCTACCTCTAAGGCTTCATTCCTATAGCCCTCTATTCCCTCGTCGACCGTTACCGCAGTCAATATGGTTTTGGGGCGGTACCGTTTCATCTTCGCCAAAATATGCAGCAGACTGAGGCTGTCTTTTCCACCTGAAACTGCCACAGCTAAATGATCATCGAACCGAAGCATCTGGTAGCGCGTAATGGTTGCTCTGACTTTTGCCTCGATGGATTGTGTGAAGCATTTTTTGCACAGCCGTTCCCCTGAGTACTGCCTGAAGTAGAAGGCTTCCCGGGTTTTGCAGGCGCTACAGAGGGGCTGGGTCATAGCATTCACGTTATTAAGGTAAATACTTCAAAAATGGAGGTATCCCCCGCATAAACCTTCCTTCTTTTTCTTTCTTTTTTTGACAGATATTCTAAGCCTACAAAATCGTCAATAAAAGGGCTTTCCCTGAAAGCACAGAGGCACTACTCACTCAAGGACTCCTGAAAAACGCAAAATTGATGATCATAACAGTTATGCGATGATTCATGAGCTATCGGGCGTTTTGTCTTTATTGTAAAAACAGTAAGCTTGATACATACTAGTGGTTCATAAACTAATTATCTCATTAACACACTTCTCAATATGCACCGATAAAAAAATTGGTGATATCATCATGATAACCAACATTCTAATTATTGACGATGACCAAGAATTTAGAAATACACTCACAAGAATCCTTCAAGATGAAGGCTATTTGGTTGAAATCGCAGAAAATGGAAAAAAAGCCATCCATATGTGCGAGAAGACTCCTTTCGATGTTGCCCTCATCGATATCGAGCTCCCTGATACCAAAGGCACTGACCTTCTCCAGATACTGAAGACAAAGCAACCAAAAATAGTCAGAATAATCATCACAGGACACCCCTCTGTTGAAAATGCCGCGAAATCAGTAAACGAAAAAGCTGATGGATATATAATGAAGCCTTTTGAGATTCCAGAGTTGCTGGGAATGATAAAAAAGCTCATGGAAGAAAAGGCAAATTCGTATCTTGCGATGTTTGCTGAGGTAGAGCAAGCAAAAAAGAATACGCCAATTTTCAGGTATCAACACCCAGATAAATGGCATGCCCAAGAATAACACAAAATTAATCTCAGCAATCGGGAGAGCCCAAAGCTGCAAAGTGGTAAACTTGCTTACCATTAGTTGTCCGCTGGTTGAATAGTCAATTGCTTGTAAGAATTAAATATCAGAAAAATGAATAGCAAACTATGGTTCGCTATAAAGACTCTGATACAATTGATTTTCTTAATTGGCTTAAACTTAAAGGGGAATCACTCGGCTACATAGCAGAATTAGAATATTTCTTGGGTAAGAATGATTACTTTGTCGATGTTGCATGGAAATTTAGAAAAAATCAACCTCCATTTGTAACTTTTGAAGTTGAAACAAGGAATATCGGGAAAAGCTTCTTGAACACATCCAAGATTTACGGGACTATGCCCGATGTCATTTCTAGACCCAGAAACCATTTTATGATAATGTTTAAAGCTAAATTATCTGAAGTTCAAAGAAAAGCCTTGTATAACATCATTAGTAACTATAATGTGTGGCTTTTTGAAGATATTTTTGGTGATTCAAACAACCGACGAAGGCTTGAGCAAAAGCTCGATAGCTTGAGATTTGATGTTCCGCCAGGCTTTAGCGAATTTTAGGCTAAAAACGGATAAATGAATAATGCTTCCTTAGAATTCAACAAGGTAAAGAAAATGGCGGTGAAACCCACCAAATCCTCAGATAGTCGAGAGGTAACGTATACTGCTGAACGTTGGAGGCTGTTAAGTGAACTCCGTGGCAAAGCAACGCAAGTCATGGAAGCGTTAGAATCGTTTCATTTAGGTTCTGTCGTGCATGGAAGCGTAGCCAGAGGCGACGTGAATGATGGCAGCGATGTTGACGTTTTTATTGCAGAGGCCCAAAACAGTTTTTTGGTAGAAACTGCCCTCGAAAAAGCCAACATTCCCGTCAACTCGCGATTGATTGTTCAAGCAACGCCAACCTACGCTATGAAAGCCCACATGGAAGTCACTGAGCAAATCACGGTAACTTTTCCGCTTATGGAGATGCGAAGAGTTGAGAGGGAATTTTACCGTTTCGGCGGTCAAGCAAACTTGGGCCAGCTCAAAGCAAGTATCCGTGTGCCAGGCGTAGACAAAAGGCTTATGCTCATTGAACCAACCGAAAAGGGGCATGCAGAATCCAGCGTAATCGGTAGAGAAGAGTTCGCCGCCAAAATCCTCGGCATATCCGCTGAAACCGTGCGAGATAGGGTTCACACCTTGGTTAAACGAGACAATGTTGGCAGAACAGGAGTATTTCGTTAAAAAGGAAGTAGCGCCAGATGAAACTTTCGAGTTGGCGCTCAAAAAGCTGTCGGATTTAAACCCGGCAGTTCGGCGTAGAATGAAAAAGTAGGAAGAAAAGTTAAGCGCTGGGGTAGTAGATGAGTTCTTTTTCTTCAAGCAACGCTTGTATTTTGTCAACGGCTTCGAAAACTTGCTCTTCTTTCTTGGCTCCAACGCAAACCAGTTTTCCAGCGCTGAAAATTAGGAATACTACTTTTGGTTCGTCCATGCGGTAGACTGCACCTGGAAACTGCTCTGGTTCATACATGACCTTGCTGAGTTTGTATACTAAGCTTTCAAGGTCGATTTCGCCGCCAAGCTCTGCAGAAGCGACGATGTTCTGGATCATAACAACTGGTTTCTCGGTGATTTGAATGCCTTCGCTGCGTAGTTCTTTAACGACTTTTTCAACTGCGCTACGAGACTCTTTTTCGGATTTTGCGCCTGTGCAAACCATTTTGCCAGTGCCGAAAATCAGAGTCGCTGTTTTAGGTTTTTTTAGTCTGAAAACTAAACCCGGAAATACGCTTGGGTTGTATTCTGTTTGTGGAAATTTCTCTACAATTTTTTGTAAGTCAATTTTTTGGTTAAGTGATACAGAAGCAACAATGTTTTGAATGTTAATGATAGGTTTACGTTTGCTCATGTCAATTCACATACTTGAGTATTTAAATGGACTAGGAGGTATATACAGCACCCCTTTATAAAGGCTTTATAAGCGCGTAAAATCGTCAACACAATTTATTTTGCGCGTATCCTGAAAGAGTGGAAAACGCAGTAACGCCGCAATCCCACCGAGACCCAGCAGTTTTGCGCCTGCTTCATGCTCCGTGCTGATAACCGTCACGCCAGCCGCACGCCGCTCTATTTCCCTCATAAGCTCCTCCAATTTGAGCCTCTGCTCTTCATCGGCATCACGAATCAATGTGTCAGCAACCACCAACTTCCCAACCGCTCCCATGTTGACAGCGTTTGCCACTGAATCTAAGCCCGTAAGTGACCGTGCCCTCACCTTTTCCAAGACGCTTCATAACCTCCTCCATTGTGTCTGTCTCCTCAACAATCCGAAGTTGATGTGCCGCCTTCAACAGGACACCTGAACGAAGCGCTTCGTCAGATGCCTGCTGTGCCACCGTTGTTAACACTTTTGACATCTGCAACGGATTTTGCCATGTCGGCGGCTTCTTCGTGAGGATATCTCACGAAGTCAGTTTTAACATAGCCTGCGCCAATAATAACAATTGGACTATGGTTCGGTGTCCATAGCTGTTTGAGGCTGTTGAGTGCCAGACGGAAGTAACCTTTTGTGGCTTCAACCCTTTTATCAGCATCCTGTTTTCCCGGCAGCCGATGCGTTGCTTCCACTCGGATTTCTACACCGTACTGTTTGGTTTCTGCTATTGCGAAGCCTTCATCATCAATGGAGATAATTAGCATTGATTTTTCGGTTTCGCTTGCCCGCTCAACCTATCTAAAAGATGTTTAGGCCATTCTTTCTTCACAATTGTTACTTGTTGATTCAAAGCAATACTTAGCGTGTGATGTGCGCCAGTTGGAAAGATATCTGGTGCATGACAGAGTAAGCCGTGAACCCGAAGTTTCCCAGGAAACTTGTCCCAGCTTACCGACTCCACTTTCACGCCCATAAAAGCGGAGATTCGCTCGGCACTTTTGGGACGACTGGCTTCAGTGTCGCTTTTTAGTGCGCGTGAACTATAAGCGTAAACCTCATCGCCCCTATAGATGACGTTATAGAGATGCCACAGATCATCAGACGAATCAGGAACTACCTTTACAAAGTCTTGTTCAACGTTTTTTTCAACAATCTTCATAGTCTAAACAACTTAGTTATTTGATATTCAAAGAAATAAAATTATGCACTAACGCAAGTTTTGAATCTTAAATATTTTTCAAAAAAAGGAAAAAGGGTTGAAAAAGCCTAAGTGGTGTCTCTCCAAAGGCTCTTCCGCATCTTCACGCTTACTGAACATGATTGCCAAACCTATTGCAACGGCCAGGATCACTGAGACTATAATGGCAACTATGGGTATTTGTATGCTAGTGTAGGGCAAAGTCACAAGGTACATGTCTCGAATTGCTAAGATTGCGCCTCCGAACAGTAGTGAAACCAAATTGATTACCTTAATCATTGGGTTCAAAGCGGGTCCAGCCGTATCCTTTAGAGGATCACCAACAGTATCACCAATCACTGCGGCTTCATGGTTTTTCGAGCCTTTGCCACCATAGAAGCCATCTTCAATCTTCTTCTTAGCATTGTCCCAAGCTCCGCCAGCATTTGCCATGAACACAGCAAGCAATTGTCCTGTCAAGATTACTCCAGCCAAGAATCCACCCCACGCAGTCGCGCCAAGCAACATTCCAACGAGCAAAGGTGCCAATATCGCAATAATTGCTAACCCTGCAAGCTCACGCTGAGCAGAAGAGGTGCATATGCTCACTACTTTAGCATAATCCGGCAACTTTTTGTCCCTTCCATTATTCCAGGAATCCGGAATTGCTTTCGAACCTCTTCAATTATTTTTCCTGCAGCTCTGCTTACAGCCCTGATGGATATGAAGCTAAACAGGAATGGAAGTGCACAGCCAACTAGTAAACCGACGAAAACAAACGGGTCACCAGCTATATCCAAACTTTAGTCCACCAGGCGCAACAGTCTCGGTAAATGCAGCAAATAACGACACAGCTGCAAGGACAGCTGACGCAATTGCAATCGCCTTTGTGACCGCTTTGGTGGTGTTACCTGCAGCGTCTAAATCAGCCAGTATTTTACGGGGTTCTCCTTCAACTCCAGCCATTTCCCCTATTCCGTTGGCATTGTCAGCAATTGGACCGAAAGTATCCATAGCAATATTATTACCCGTCAGCGTAAGCATGCCGATACCGGTTAACGCCACACCATAGAAGGCAAATATAATTGGCATGCCGGTCCAAATCAAGACAGAAATCACAACCGTTAGACTAATTAAAAGAGCTGTCCAGACGGTACTCTCAAACCCTAAAGAAAGACCCGTTCAAAATTACGGTTGCAGGACCAGTTTTTGTTGATTTTGCTACTGCATCTACTGGTTTATTGTTGCAACTGGTAAAGTGATTTGCAAGCTTGTTAAAACTGATTGCTAAAGCTATGCCAACAGTCGCTGCAAAGAAAACCCTGATATCATTAACGAAGACTATAGAGAGCACTAGAAAACCTAAGACAGTAATAATGCTTGAAAGATCATATGACAAGTCCATAGCTTTGAAAGCATCGCCTTTTGTTATCTTTTCAGGCCAAGCAGTGACCATATAGGTACCAATAATCGTGCTTACGACACCTATTCCTCGGCAAAGAATTGGAAAAACGATCCACTTTGCATCAAATCCGCCACCTGTAGTAGCGATAGCAAGTCCAAGAATTAATGCTGAAACCATAGTTACTTCATACGACTCAAAGATGTCTGCTGCCATTCCTGCGCAGTCACCCACGTTGTCACCAACCAGATCAGCAACAACGGCTGCGTTTCTAGGATCATCCTCTGGGATCCCCTGTTCAACCTTGCCGACTAAATCTGAACCCATGTCGGCTGCCTTTGTGTAAATTCCGCCTCCGACTCTCATGAAAAGTGCAAGCAATGTTCCGCCGAAGCCAAAGCCAAGCAAGACATCTGGTGAATGGTCACATAAATCAGGAAGATGATAACTCCGCCAAGTAATCCTAAGCCGTCTGTAAGCATTCCAGTTATTGTCCCAGTACGATAAGCAATTTTTAGAGCTTCACGAAAACCTTTTTTTGACGCCTCGGTAACGCGTATGTTTCCTTGGACAGCCATGTTCATACCAATATATCCTACCATGGCTGAGAAAAACGCACCGATGAGAAAAGCGCCGACTCTGCCGATTGACACAAAGAATGGAAGGTCAACCATTGCAGCTGAAAAATAAAGGAAGATACCTAATAACCCACGAAAATAATAAGAGATTTGAATTGAGTTCTCAGGTAGGCATTTGCTCCTTGTTTGATGCCTTCCCAAACTTCCACTACTTTTCCTGATCCTTTGCTTTCACGTAAAACCTGTCTTCGCAGGACTAAGGCGTAGAGTAACGCCATGATGGCAATCGCCACTACAACGTATAATGATGTTTGTTCAAAGGTTGTAAGCAATGCTGACATTTTTTAGTTCTCCATTTCTTCCTTTTTTGAAATTTTCAAGGTCTTAACGCCTTACCTTGGCGAATACTAAGCTTTCCTGTGTGATTTCAAATTTAAAACTTTCCATTCACCCTATTATCTTTTGACGGTACCAAGCGATAATTCCTCATCAGACGTCAGCAATGAATCAAACTTTAATTCGCTTGCTCCTTGCTCTTTGGTTGCATTTTTAAGCAAGTCAAACGTATCTCAATAAGTTGTGCGCTAAAGTGATCAATTGATGCATTCAAGATTAATTGTTGTCAAGGTTGGAACAAGCGGGATAACAAACAGTCAAGGAAAACTCGACGACGAAGAAATGCAAAAGCTCACTAATCAAATAGCAAATGTGGTCAAGCAAGGGGATAAAGCAGTTCTTGTTACTTCTGGTGCGGTTGCAGCAGGAATTGCAGAACTATCTATACCTCCGAAACCCAACGATATTGTATTCCAACAGGTTGCAGCTGCGACAGGGCAAAGCGTGCTTATGGCGAAGTATCGTGAACTGTTCAAGAAGCATGGACTGAAAGTCGCGCAAATTCTGCTCACTGCAGAGGATCTTTCAAACAGAGCTTCTTATGTACATACATGCAACGTTTTACAAATGCTTCTAAAGACAGGGATAATTCCGATCATAAACGAGAACGACGTAACATCAGTAGAAGAGCTCAAAAGAACCGAAGGCTACAAGGTAAACTTCAGTGACAATGACATTTTGTCGGTTCTAGTTGCAAGTGCAATCGGAGCAGACATGATAACAATATTGTCGGATGTTGATGGCTTATATACAGCTGACCCACAAAAACCAGGTGCACAACTAATAAAAACCGTAGAATCCATAACGCCTCAATTAAAAAATTCACTTAGTGGCAAAAAGCAAACTAGGCAGAGGAGGAATCCAAAGCAAAATCAAAGCTGCTGAAATCGCTACTTCCTGCGGCATTCCAGTAGTATTAGCAAATAGCAGAAGAGAGAATGTTTTGCTCGATATCCTTGCAGGAAAAGATGTCGGCACCTTCTTTAAGCCTCAGACGCCTATGCCAGCGGTGAAACGTTGGATTGCTTACGGCGCAGCAGTGAAAGGGCAAATTCACGTCAATGAGGGCGCAAAGAAAGCGATACTTGAAGGGTCAAGCCTTCTGCCAGTTGGAGTAACACGCGTGGTGGGCAATTTCAGCGTAGGCGATGTCGTCAGCATTGTGAACGGAAATAAAGAGGAGTTCGCCAAAGGCAACCCAAACTACTCCAGTGCTGAATTAAATCTAATTAAAGGATTGCAAATAACAGAAATACAAAAGAAACTTGGGTCCAATAAACCTAAAGAAGTCGTTGAACATAGAAATATTCACTTAATCGGGAAGAAAAATGATAACCGAAATATGCCAAAAGGCAAAGGCAGCTTCAATTGAAATGGCAAAGCTTTCGGCAGACGCCAAGAACACTGCGCTTTGCAGAATGGCAAACGCTCTTGAAGCGAATACAGAGAAAGATTTTGGCAGCTAACAAGGCAGATGTGGAAGCGGCTAAAGCTAAAGGACTCAAAGCAGTCGTTGCTTGACCGTTTAGCATTGGATCAAAAGAAAATTCAGGCTATGGCTAAGGAAATGCAGGAAGTCTCGGCCTTGCCTGATCCCATTGGCACCATTCTGAGCACTTGGACACGCCCAAACGGCTTGATAATCAGCCAAGTCCGCGTACCCTTAGGCGTTGTAGGCGTAATTTATGAGTCTCGACCCAACGTAACCTCTGATTCAGCAGGCATCTGCATCAAATCGGGAAATGCAGTTATCCTCCGAGGCGGCTCTGACGCTTTGCAATCAAACGTAACCATCGGCGAAGTCCTGCGCGATGCCTTATCGGCAACAACCGTGCCTGTTGACGCAATTCAAGTGGTAAATTCACCTGACCGCAAAGTCGCAGAAGAAATGATGCGTATGCGCCAATACATTGATGTGCTTATTCCCCGCGGCGGCGCCGACTTAATAAAAACGGTAGTTGAGACTTCACGTATCCCAGTTATTGAAACGGGAACAGGCAACTGCCACATTTACGTTGAAGAAGATGCAGATTTAGAAAAAGCAACGCCCATTGTGATAAACTCCAAATGCCAAAGACCAGGAACCTGCAACGCAGCAGAGAAACTCTTAGTTCACAGCAAAATCGCCAAACGCTATCTGCCTATTGTGATTGCTGCGCTGCGAAAAGAAGGCGTGGAAGTTAGAGGCGACGAAGAAACCCGCAAAATCAGTTCCAGATGTGAAAGCCTGCAACAGAGCAGGACTGGTACACCGAATACTTAGACCTAATCATTGGCGTCAAAGTCGTGAAAAACCTTGGACGAAGCCATAGCCCACATCAACAAGTATGGCACCCACCACTCAGACGCAGCATCCTTACAGCCGACTTCGACAAAGCCATGAAGTTCATAAAAGAAGTAGATTCCGCAGCAGTCTACTGGAACGCTTCCACACGATTCACCGACGGCAACCAGTTCGGGTTGGGCGCGGAAATTGGCATCAGCACTCAGAAACTGCATGCACGTGGACCAATGAGCGTCCAACACTTAACGACGACAAAATACGTTGTTTTAGGCAACGGGCAAATCCGAAAATAGCTCAAACAAAACCCTCTCCATTTTCACTGATTTTAACTTGTTAAGGCTTGTTTTCGGACAATAGTGACTTTCCTCTTGAAAAAGAGTCTATTAACACAAAAAACCGCTAGTGCAGCCTTACATCCTTATGATTTTTGCCTGCTGACTCCTAATATGTTGTTAGAAATAAAGAAAGAAAATGTTGTTTTATGGTACTACGAATGGTAACTGGTGAATTATTGGCTCTATCAGTTGAAGTACAATGCTTGGGAACAGTCCTAAGATGAGGATTGCGCTTGCCAATATGAAGACTGGGATAAGGATACGTTTGTTCTCCACTATTTTTGAGGTTACAGTTGAGGCTTCACCGTTAGCTTTCTTGCCATACATTACATTGATGAGCCGGAAGATATACGCGGTTTGAAGCACGCTAGTTAAGACTCCGATGACTGCGAGCCAACTGAGGTTTGCTTGGATGGCGGCGGTGAATACGAAGTATTTTGCTATGAATCCGCCCAGAGGAGGTACACCTGCAAACGACAAACCAGCGATAACCAGCGCCAAGCTGACCAAAGGCATTTTTTTGCCGATGCCGTTGAAGTCGCCGAGGGTTTTGAAGCCATGTGCGTTCATTATGCCTACGGTCATGAAGGCTAAGGCTGTGGTTAAGCCTCCGATTAGGAAGAAGTACAGGTTACCTGTTAAACCCAGTTGGCTGACGCTGGTTATAGCGACTAGGTTGTAGCCGACGTCTGCGACGCAGATGTATGCCATTAAACGTTTTATGTCGTTCTGGATTAAGGCGAACAGGTTGCCGACTATCATAGTTAAGCCTGCCAAGATTGCTAACATAAAGGTCCAATCTAAAACTGCATTGTCGCCTTTCGGAATTACGATGAATAGGAGTATTCTGATGATGATGTAGTAACTGCCCTGGTCAACCAACGCTGAGAGGAAAGCTGCTGAAGGTGCAGGGGCTGCTGTGTATGCGTCTGGAAGCCAGAAATGGAAGGGAACAATTGCCGCTTCAATCGCGTATCCGCCTGCGATGAAAACAAAAGCAATTATAAGCAGGTTTTTGTCTGCTGCCGTTACCGCGGTTAAGGCGTCTCTGACAGCTACGAAATTTAGACTTCCTGTGATGCCATAGACGACTGAGAGACCGAATAGTACGAAGGCTGAAGCAATGATAACCATCACCAGATATTTCAGGGCGGCGTTGAGGCTGAAGGCGTTTTTACGGTACAAAATAAGGAAAGCTGCAGCGGCGGTTACGGCTTCCCAAAAGATGAAGAAAGTTAAGAGGTCACCTGAGAGAACTGCGCCGAGCAACGCTGCAGTCAGCATGAGTATAATGGCGAAGTATCTGTCAGCGGGGCGTTCGGTTGAGTTAACGAAAAAAACCGTGTAAACCATCACGACAGCGCTTATGGCAACGATGATGATTGCCATATAGATTGAGATGGCGTCAATCAAAAAGGCGCTGGAAATCGGCGAGGATGCGCCGCCAGTTAAATTTAAGGTAACCGGTTCGGGATTAGCGGTGGTGTAATAGCCTAATGCCAAGTTGGCTACGGTTGTAGACGTCACCGCGAAGACAACTAAAAACCATGCGAGCGTTAAAGCGGTTTTATTGTTTTGTCTTCTTATGACTTTAAAAATGGGGATTGTTAGCAGCGATGCGATGACCAAAGTGATTACGGGTAATATGACGTCTAAGATTGTAATCATTGCATGTCACTTTCGCTAGCCCATTGTCACGGTCTGAATTAGATTCATGAAGAACACTGGATAAACTCCGATGAGGATTACAAGGACAATAAGGATTGCCATGGCTGCCTTCATGTAGTTTGGAACCTCAATTAGCTTGTGCTTATGTTCTCCTTCCGGCGCCGGTTCTGTGCCTTGTTCTTCCTTGCTTTGTCCAAGGAACACTTTTGAAATGAAACGTAGGGAGTAAGCAAGAGAAATCACGGTTGCAACAAGCATCAAAACAGTCGGTATTACGTAGAAACTGTCAACCTGCATTATTTGCACAGCCCCCACGAAGATAAGGAATTCACTGATGAAACATGCGAAAGGCGGCGTACCTCCGATGCTTAACGCTGCGATGGCACCTGAAACTGCAGAAAACGGCATTTTGCCTGCTAAGCCGCCCATCTTTCGGATATCTCGGTCTTCGGTTTGATGCATTACCCCGCCTGCGGTAAGGAAGAAGAGGCCTTTGCTTGCAGCGTGAGTTACAATATGCAGCACGGTGCCGGTGATTGCGACGGCTGAAGAGAGCAAAACCGTTGTGCCTAAAGCGGTGCTTGCGGGGAAAAGCGACAAACCAAACATGATGTAGCCCATGTGGGCGATGCTTGAGTAGGCGATGAGCCGTTTAATGTCGGTTTCTACTAATGCGAGAAGTGATCCAAAGAAGGCGGAGATTAAGCCGAATATTGTCAATCCATGGAGGAAGTTTACTCTGAAAGCTACGTCGGCAATTGCCGGAAAAACCATGCCTAACGAAAGACGCAGAATCGCGTAGGCTCCTGCACTGATAATGACACCGCTTAAGAGAGCGGAAAGCGTCGCGGGGGCTTCGGAGTGGGCATCTGGCAGCCACATGTGCACGGGTACAACAGCCATTTTAACAGCGAATCCAGCCGTTAAGGCAACTATTATCCACTTTGCAATCTCGGAGGAGCCTGAACTTATTAAAAGTGCTTGTGCCGTAAACATGTCGGTGGAGTTTGTTAGAACGTAGGTTGCACCGATTCCTAATAGTACAAAGACTGCGCCTGCATGTGTGAATATGAAGAATTTCAAGGCTGCCTTGTAGCTGTTTCGATATCCCCATTCACCCAAAATGAAGTAGGCGGGGACCAGCATGAGTTCCCAGCAGAAGTAGAACAGCAGCAGGTTAGAGGTTAAGAATACGCCAACTAAACCGATGGGAAGCATACACAGCAGGGCGTAATATACGGGCAGGTTTTTTCTTCCTGACATATAGTTGACTGAGAACAGCGCTGCAGCTAAAATGAGGACAAGGCTGATTACAGATAGGGAAACGCTTATGCCGTCTGTGAACAGCGAGAACTCCGCGTTTACTAACGCAATCCACTCGTAGGTTTCCGTGTAGCGGTGGTTTGGATTACTTAGGACCGCTGGAACTGTGGATAATATTAGGGCCATGCTGATTATGGCGATTATGGCTACTATTGCGGCGGCTAGTTTCGCCGATTTTTTTCCTGCAAAGTACACTATTGGTATACTTAGAGTCGGTATTAAAAACACTGACAGTAGAGCAAAAGACATTTTGTTTATACCCCCATTCCTATCGTTAGTATTATTAATACTACGATTAGTATGAAACCGAGAACAGCAGCCGCCACATAGTTCTGGAGCGACTGCCATGATGGGCCTCTTTCAAGCTTCGAAGAAACCTGAACCAGCTTAACAGCAAAGCTGTCCAACAGCTGATCCGCCTTGGCATCGAGGACTTTACCCCAATCGCCAACTCGTGTGACAGCTGGTCCAACCAAATGCGGGAATTTGCTGATTTGAGTATCGAATTTTCCAAGTCCATTCGAAAAGCTGATGATGCCTTGCACACATTTGTTGTAGAAGTCATCGAAGAAGTAGCCGTGTTTTAGCACGGTAGATATGGGATTTAGCTTGTTAATTATGGTGCGCATAGTCTGGGATTTTGTGTAGTATGTTAAATATATAATTAACCCTGCAGGAAGCAGAAACGCAGAAAAAATCAGTGTTTCGGAATTTATAACTGACCCTAGCAAGGTGACTTCTAAGTTAACATGCATAAACGACATAACTACGGGCATCAGAAGCCCCCAGACAACGCATAGGCCGCCTAACACTATCGCTGGGTAAAGCATGATTTTGGGTGCTTCATGCACGTGCTGTTTGGCCAAGTGCTCAGATTCATGCCCCATAAAAGTCAAGGTTAAGAACCTTAGGCTGTAGGCGAATGTTATAGCTGTGGTTGTATAGAGCAAAATTATTTGGATGAGGTTTCCAACTTCTGTGACGCTGCTGATGATTAGGCCTTTGCTGAAGAAAGCGGCAAACGGCGGCAACCCACTAGTAGTTATGATCATCAATACAGCCAAGATAAAGGTGATTGGCATGGCTTTTCTTAATCCGCCCATCAGACGCATGTCTCTTGTTCCTATGGCGTGTATTATCCCTCCTGCTAAGAGGAATCCGAGGCCTTCGAAGAAAGCATGACTTACCATGTGGAATAAGCTGCCGAACCAGCCTACACCTATGTCGCCTGCAGCGGTTGCGGCGGCGCCTAAACCAGCCATCATGAAACCGATTTGGCTGACGGTGGAGTATGCAAGGACTCCTTTGATGTCTGTAGTTGTTAATGCAAGTGAGGCGCCAACTATGGCTGTTAAGATGCCTATCCAAGCGACTGTGGGAAACCAGAGGGGTTCAAGTGCGGTGATAAGTGAGGGCGCGACGCTGAAAATGAGTATGAAACGTGCCAGGAGGTAGACACCTGCTTTAACCATGGTGGCGGCATGTAACAGCGCGCTGACTGAGGTTGGTGCTTCCATTGCGCTGTAGAGCCAAGTGAATAGGGGCAACTGAGCTGATTTGGCGATGGCGCCACCTAAAACTAAGAAAGCGACTGGAACCATAAGCGTCAAATTCAACGTGCCTTCAACAGCGGCTGATTGGATGCCTGCTATTACACCGTGGAAGCTGAAGGTGCCGAACATGTAGAACAAGATAGCGATGGCGGCAAGTAACGCAATGTCGCCTATGCGGGTCATAATGAAAACTTTGACACCAGACTTGATGGATTCAGGTTTCTTGTACCAGAACGAAATCAAAGCGTAACTGCATAGACCCACCATTTCCCAAAAGATGAACATCTGCAGCATGTTGTCGGAGATGACTAAGCCAATCATGGAGCCGATAAAGAGCAAGATAAGGAAGTAGTAGCGGGTTAAGCCTTCTTCACCTTTCATATAGCCCTGAGAGTAAACAGCGATGATTAATGCAAAGAACGCGACCAAACATGTGAATAGGACGCTGAGTGGGTCTATGTAGACGCCTGCGTTTATGCCTGAAATCCAAGGGATGCTGAAGTCGGTGGCAGCTCCGTTGCCTAACCAGACGCCTGGCACCAGTGACAGAGCTAAACCAGCAGTGATGGCTGCAATTGTAATGACATAGTAGTTTCGGGCTTTTTCACTTCGTTTTGCGATTACTGGAACAAACAGGCTGGCTATGAGTGGAAGCAGCCAAACTGCCCATGAGGAGAATTCTTCAATCACCATTATTCTTCAACCTCACTTTCGCTTTTATCCTGCATCAACTGCACAATTTTGCTGATGTCGCTTGTTCCATATTTTCTGGCGACTATGACAAGCAACGCTAAGATTACTGCGCTGACGGCTGTGTCTGTTGAGAACGCTAAGATTAGGAATGCTTGGCCCAAGCCTTGACCTGTTGCAAGCATCACGAAGTTTAATGTTGCCGCAGTGGCGATTAATTCTACTGAAATGAACACTTTGAGTAGCTGACGGTTAGTAAGCAAGCCGTAGATGCCGATTGCCAACATTACAAGAGATAATATGACAAAATCCATTATTTCGCCACCTTCTTTTTCTGGTATAACACAATGGCTATTCCAATAGCCACCGTCAAAATTACTAAAGCCTGAAAAATTACGTCCATGCCACGCGTTTCCCACAGTGCATCTCCGAAGGAAACATCTGAGTTTGCCCCAGAACCGCCAGAGATTGAGAGGAAAATCGCAGGTAACGATAAAACGACGCCTCCGCCTATCAGGGCTAAAACACGGTTAGAAGAAGTTTTCTTGGTTGGTTTGTCGCCCAGCATTTCTCCTGACAAGAATAAGATAGATAATGTGCCCACGCTGACTGCAAATTGGAAAACAGCTGCGAAAACTGAGCCGTTTAAGGCGTAAATTATTGCTGTGAATAGAAAAGTTCCTGACAAAGCCGCCACTGCATAGATGACTTCATCGAGAAATAATGCTAAAACCGCTGAGACGATTAAGCCGACTGAGAGAATTTCAAAGACGAATGGAATCATTGTTTTGTCTCCTTAGCGTTTGTTGGCTTCATAACTAGTGCACCTTTGTCCGTTGTAGCTAACTCATAGAGTTCTGAGCTTGTAATGGCTTTTCTGGGGCAGCTTTCAACGCATTGGTGGCAGAAAATGCATTTGTTAAGGTCTATTTGGACACGTTTTTTGCCTTCAACTTCAACAATTGATATAGCGTTTGTTGGACAGTCCCGTTCACACACATGGCAATTTGAACCAACAATAGATCTGACGTCTAATCGGAAGTTATCGCCTGAGCCGAAGTCTATAACGTTACAGTCTTTGATTTCATAAACAACTTGGCCTCTGGAATCCTTGGGAAGTTTTGGTTTTACAAAAGGGTACTTTGTTGTGGCTGGTTTAGTGAATATGTGTGATGCTGCGCGTTTGAATATTGGGGATATACGTGATTTTTTCGGCATTTTTTACACCACAAGTGGGTAGACCCATGTTACTAATGCAACAGTCAGCATCAACGAGATTAGGGCTGCAGGCAGGAGTATTCGCCAGTTGCCTGAAAGTACTTGGTCAATTCTTAGGCGAGCAAAGACGGTTGTAATGTATTCAGTGAGCGCTACAATTGCGAGGACTTTGAGGACAAACCATAAACTGTACCAAAACGCTGGAAAGCCGAAGAAAACTGGGCCGTATGGTCCGCCAAGGAAAAGTTCAGTTACCAACGCGGCGCCGAAAACTACTTGCACGTCTCGTGTCAAATGAAGGAAAGCTAGTTTGGCTCCTGTATACTCGGTCTCTAAGCCGCCGACCAGCTCAGACTCAGAATGTGGAACGTCGAAGGGGTCTTTTTCGAGTTCTGCCTGCATAGTTATTACGAATAACACGAAAGCCCAAGGTGCCAATAAGATAAATGGAAGGTAATGGATTGATTGGAATGCGGCTATCGATGCGATTTGTAAGCTTCCAGCGATGAATGCTGGGGTTAACGCAATTAAGAAAAGAGGTATGTCATAGCCTAGAAATTGAGTTAAGACTCTTGCTGAGCCTATGGTGCCGTAGGGGTTACTTGATGCCCACCCTGCGAGGAACAGCAAGAAGTTGGCAACTGTTGCGAACGCTAGAATGATGATTAAATCGCCGTTAAAGCCACCTGACGAAAGTACACTTGCCCCGTCGATAGGCAAAAAGCAAAGAGCAAAAACCATAATTGTGAAAGCCACCAGTGGCGCAAACTTGAAGACAGTTTTTTTAGCGTCTCTGGGTTCAATGTCTTCTTTTGTTAGAAGTTTTATGAAATCTGCTAAAGGCTGAAGTATACCTCCAGGACCTGCAACCATTGGGCCGACGCGGTTTTGTATGCGGGCTTCGATTTTGCGTTCCATCCAATCGCAGAACAAGGTTAAGCTCAGTATGAATGTGAATCCGGGGAAGACAAGTATGCGGAAGATTAGCCAGAAGTCAATCATTCTTTATCACCTATCTGTGCATGAGAAGCATGGGTCTAAACTAACAAAGTTCGCTGGAACGTCGGCTATACTCTCACCTATTGCTGTTTTAAGGAATGAGGGTATGTTAGCAAAGGTTGGAGTTCGGATTTTTACGCGATCAGGTATGTCTGTGCCGTTGCTTTTAACGTAGTAGAAGAGTTCGCCTCTTGGGGCTTCCACGGAACATACGGCTTCGCCTGCTGGCACTGCTCGTGGGACGTCAACTCGGAATGGACCGGATGGCATGTGGTCAAGTGCATACTCGATTATTTTGATGCTTTCTTCAACTTCGTCCATGCGAACGTTCATTCTTGCCCAGGTATCGCAGGTGTCATGTACGATTTCATTGAATGGAATCTCGCCGTATGCTTCGTAAGGTTGGTCTTTTCGTATGTCAATGTCAACGTCTGAGCCTCGGGCGACTGGACCCACAACGGACAGCTTCAAAGCATCTTCCCTGCTAAGGACACCAACATCTTTCATACGTAGCCTAATTGTTGGCTCTTCTTGGTAGAGTTTCCTGTAAAACGGCAGTTTTCCTCGTAAATCGGTGAGCACAGTTTTGATTTTGGGAATATCGTTTGGGCTTAAATCCCTTCTAACGCCGCCTACTGTCATTAGTGAGCCATAGACGCGGTTACCGCTGGTCAGTTCGATTAGATCCATGATTGGTTCTCGGTCTCTCCAGAAATACTGGAACAAGGTTTCGTAGCCTATTTCCAAGCCAGCGTGACCCAAAGTCAAAAGGTGGCTATGCAATCTGTTAAGCTCTAAAGCGATAACACGAAGATACTGCGCTCTTGGAGGAGCTTGAATTTTAAGTATTTTTTCAACTGTTCCGACAAAACCGTAAGCATGACATGCGTTGCAGATGCCGCATACTCGTTCAACCAGATAGACATCCTGCAGATATGTTCGCGACTCAGTGGTTTTCTCAATTCCCCGGTGAACGTATCCGATTCTGGGCTCGACTTTAGTCACGGTTTCTCCGTCAACAATCACGGCGAATTTCTCAGGTTCTAGAAGAGCAGGATGCTGCGGGCCGATAATGATTTTTACTAGCCGCTGATCTTCAGGGTTTTTGTTTTCTTCTTCTGGAGGAGTTGGAACCAGTTTTACTTCGTTTGCTTTAACATCTTTTCGCAGTGGATAGACACCTTTTGGCCAGTTTTCTGAAAGCAGAAAGTGTCCGGTAACGGATCTCCTTCGAAGATTACGCCGATTAGGTCGGTTGCTTCTAGTTCATGGAAAAGGGCGCCTGGATGGATATCGATTATCGTTTTAATTTTGGGGTTTTCTTTTGGTACATGTGCCTTGATGGTTAGGAAGGGTTTGGATGTATGGACGTGATAGTAGACGCCAAGGTTTGCTCCAAGGTCTAAGCCAGTTATAGCGGTTATGCCGATTTTCTCATCAGCGTCAATCATGGCTTTGAGTACGTCATAGTGTAAGCCATTGTCAGCTGTAATGGCGGCAGCTCCAAGCAGACCTCTTTCTACCTTAATTTTATCCCCGAATTTCGATTCAACTAAACTAATAATATCTAAATTATTGTTTGACATCTCATTTTACCTCCCCAACTACTGGTGCAACAACTTGCACAGCTTCAACTGGCTTGGCGGCTTCAAGTTTTGCCTCTACTTTGGTTGGCTTTGGCTGTTTTTTTGGTTTAGGCGGGTTTATTGCGTTTAGAAGTTTGACAACTCCATCGATCATTGCTTCTGGACGTGGTGGACATCCAGGAATGTAAGCGGTAACTGGGATAACTTTGTCGACGCCGCCGACTACGTTGTAGTTTCCTTCGAAAACTCCGCCGCTACATGCACATGCGCCTATGGCGACAACGAATTTGGGCTGTGGCATTTGATCGTAAACTCGTTTTAGTCGTTCGGCACATTGCTGAGTTACGCAACCTGTAACCAATAGAACGTCTGCGTGGCGTGGTGATGGTTCAAGTTTTATGCCGAACCGTTCAACGTCATATTTTGGGGTTAGTAGAGCCACGATTTCTATGTCGCAACCGTTGCAGGCGCCTGAGTTAAAGTGCAGAACCCAGGGTGATTTTACTCGTGCCCAAGTTTTTGTATCTGTCATTAATCTTTTCCTCCGTCCAGAAGAACCAAGCCTGCGGCAAGGATTATGCCGAGGTAGAGGATTAAGATAAGCGGGTTTGTGCCTGGGAGAGCAAAAGATGCAAAAGCTAAAACTAAAACTGATGAGTCAAAAACTACAAAGTAAATCAAGTACTTGTAGAGTGAAACGTTGATTTTTAATCCGTGGAACGTTACTTTTTCTCCGCAAGCGTATGCCGCTTGCTCATTCTCGCTTATGGCGGTTTTAGGCGCTGATCGTTTACCCAATGTGTAAATAACGAACGTTGAAATGAAGATTAGTACGAATGCTATGAGGGCTTCAACAATCATACGTTTATCTCTCCTCTGCTCCTAATCATCAAAGCTACCTCAAGGGTATAGTCAAATTTGCATTTGTTATAACTCACAGCACTGTTGTGAACGCTTTTAAGTTTATCTGAATCAAAACTGTGCAAGTGATTACCTTTTTTAAAAGTTGGCAAATGTTCGTCTTTAACATGAAAGACAGCGCTTTCATTGAAGTTACCTACCCTACTCTCGCCACTTGCTCTTTCTTCTCCCATACTACCCCGAGCTAGTTCACATAAAAGTACGACACTTGCATTTAAATTTTAAGAACAAAAATATGGAAATTTCAAATACTTCCTACGCAAACGCGAAAATGTAGAAGATAAAACAGTGCTGGCTTAAGCTACTGACAAGTTAAACCCTGATTTCCTCTGTCAAACCAGCCTCTGGATACTGGAACAAATGTGCCTTTTCAAGCGGGTAAGTTATCGTCACATCCTGACCCATCTTAACCCACTCCTCCGTCAACGAAGGCCTGTTAATGATCAAGCGATCCCCGTTTTCAAGCCTAATCTCGTAGCGAACAAACGTTCCTTCAAAAGTGATTTTATCAATTTTGCCATGGAGCGCGTTTTCAGCTTCGATTAGCCCGATTCTCATCTCGCAGGTCTCAGGTCTTATCGCTAAAACTATTCGTTCGCCTTCTTTTATGCCAGGATTAATCGCTTTAACTCTTAAGCCGGCTCTTAATTCAACTTCAGAGAGACCATTCGCTTTAATAATATAACCCTCCAAAAAGTTCGATTCCCCAATGAAGTGAGCAACAAAGAGACTGTTTGGATGCATATAGAGTTCTTGTGGGCTACCTACTTGCACAATTTTACCTTTCTTCATAACGGCAATCCTATCGGAGATAGACATTGCTTCAGCCTGATCATGGGTAACATGTATAGCGGTTAGCTTGAGGTCTTTTGCCATTCTTCGTATTTCGTATCGAATCTCATTGCGAACCTTAGCATCTAATTGACCAAGCGGCTCATCCAAAAGCAGAGTTTTGGCGCCTGCAGCCAACGCGCGGGCAACAGCTATACGCTGCATCATGCCTCCGCTGAGCTCGCTTGGGTAGGCGTCTAAGCGTTCGTTTAGTTTGACCATTTCAAGAACTTCATGCCCAATCGTGTCAGCTTGCTTTTGATTATAATTTTTGACTTTTGGACCGTACAAAACGTTGCCCCAAGCCGTCATGTGAGGAAAAAGAGCAAATGTTTGGAAGACAAAACCAACGTCTCGGTCCTCAGGCGGATCTTTGTCGACACGTCTATTGCCAATGTAGATTTCGCCGCTGTCAGGTTCAATTAGACCAGCAATACAACGCAGTAGAGTAGTTTTGCCACAACCACTGGGTCCTAACAAAGAAAAGTATTCTTGGTCATGAATGGTTAAACTAACGTCATCTAAAGCGTATAGTTTTCCGTATTTCTTTGTGAGGTTGACGACTTTTATATCAGGCATAAATTAACTCTCCTCTTGTAAGATTTTATAGCTTTTATTAGTTGTCATTCTAAATCTTCCTTTTTTTAGTTAAAAGCCTCAGAACAAATAATATTATCAAACTAAATAGAATTAGAAAGCCGCATGCTAACCCTACAGTAAGTGAATCCACGCCTGCAATAGGTTGTGCTACACCTCGAAGAGAATTAACCCAGTTAACAATTAACACTGGAGTCGTCTGCAAATGTGTAGCTACGGCTAAAGTTGCGCCTGTTTCGCTTATGCTTCTTGTGAAAACAATGATTGCTCCCGAGAGTATCGAGTACTTGGTAAGCGGCAGTACAATGGATTTGAACACTGTGAAGGGTTTAGCCCCCAAGGTTTTAGCCGCTTCCTCCATATCCAAGCTAATACGGTCCATTGCTGCCGACATTGACCGAACGAAATATGGGAAAGTGATTGCTAAATGGGCGAAAACAAGTAAGACAAATTCAGGAGCTCCAGTGCCTTGCCAGAAAAACTTCAATGATAATCCAAGAGCAATTGACGGTACTATAATTGGAATGTTGAGCAAGGTATCGAGAATAGTTGAAGGCCATTTACCGAATGTTTTTCTCGCAATTAGTATAGCCATAGGTATCCCAATAATAATTCCTAAAATTGTTACAGTAACCGCTAAGCCATATGATAGGAACAGGCTCTGCCAATAAGTTGACCAAACACCTGAACTTGTGAAAGCCTGAACTAGCGGTGTTCCCTGAGCTATGGCTTCGAAAGCTGGCAATGCCACGAAAAGAGAGGGAATCAATACTATCACAATAAAAACAAACAAGGCAATGCTGTTTCTTGTCCAAGTGCCTTTTTTGTAACTGATTTTCTTTTCAAAAACAGGCAAACCATGTCCAAAAGGCAGCTTGAATCTTTTTCCTGCAACGCTAATTACAGCGAATATTGCTAAAGACACAGCGATCAGGATTAGGCTTGCAAAGACTGTTTCGCCTTGATAGGTCGCTTGAGAGATTTGGCCTGCTTTATACTGGTTGCTTACAGTTTGCAGGAAGATTGGGCCATTAAGAAACGTTCCGGCTACGATAAAGGTAGCGCCTGTTTCGGAAAGTGACCGCGCGAAAGCGAGAACATAAGCTGCAAGTAACGATGGCTTGATAATTGGAAAGGTTACAGTTCGTGAAGCTGATAATGGGGGAGCCCCAAGTGTTCTTGATGCTCGTTCGTACTCCATCTTGTAATCAAGCAGAGCTCCCACGACAACTCGCACGACAACAGGAAATGAAAAAGTAAAATGCAGAAGCAATACAAGTAGCCATCCGGGTGAGATAATCGATCCAAAAATTCCCGATATTCCTGCTGGGCTTTGGCTCCAAAACAGTAAGAGTGAGTAGCCTAAAGCAGAGGTCGGCACAATAAAAGGTAGATCAGCTAGAGTGTCCAGCAGACTCATCCATCGTGATTTGCTTCGGGTGATAAGCCAAGCGAGTGGGATGCCTGCGGCTATATCCAATGCTGCAACAATCAAACCGATGATTATGGAATTTGAAATCGCTCCTAATGCTACGTTCATTTCGGAGGGGTTGTTGAGGATAACTTGGACACTTCCCGCGTTAATCAGGATGCCAATAATGGGTGGAATTAAAATGATGGCGAAAAAAATTATGATTGCTGAGAGATAGAGAGTGTACTTTAAAGGTTTTTTCGAGGATAACTTGTTGAGGGTGTTCCACAGTTTGCTAAGCACGATGCCGCTCCTTTTCCTCAGCGTAGATACTGCTCAAAGCCAACAAATTACCTGTTCAAGTATATTAGTTGTTATATAGTTCAGCAGTGTTTGTCCATACCTGTAAGAAAAATATATAACCGAAACCTGAGACTATAAAACTATAGCATACATTTTCCGCCTAGGCGTATAGAAGGCTTTAAGAGGATAAAAATCAGGAATGAATTGGTGAGTTTTTTGGATAGCAAACATAGAATAATGAAAAAAAGCTTCGAAACCCAAATGACAATTGACGGAAAGGAACTTCCTTTGAACAATTTTGTGCAAGAAACCATAGGCAACATCATGGATGGTTTTTCAAAATCTCTAAAAGGATTAAACTCTGAGCCTAAAATAATTGAAGTAAAAATTAAACGACTATCAACGCCTACTGATGTTGACGCGCACGTTTACGCTTAACTTGTGTTAGCTGACTACTCTCCTGAACTGGTAGAGCGTAGCGCCTAATGTTAAAACGGCAACTAATCCTATAACTCCGTAGGCTTGAAGTATCGTGCTCCAGTCATAACCGCTTATCATGAGGACACGACAAGCGTCAACCGTATAGCTTATAGGGTTAAACTTTGAAACATCGCTAATCCATGTTACCAGGAAGCTTTTAGGCGTTAACGCGGTGCTAAGGAATAGCAGCGGAAAAGTAATGAACCCGCCTATCGCAAACACCGTTTCAGAACTCCTTGTTTTCATACCCAAAGCCAACGAAATGCCAGACCAAGCTAAACCGAAGAAAGCAATAGTGACAAGTATCAGTAGAATCCCAAGAATTCCTGTAACAACCGTATAGCCAAGAGCATAACCTAATGCAATAATAATAATCGATTGAATGACTACGCGGAAAGCGTCGCTGGTTAATCTTCCCAGTAGGATAGCATAACGGCTAACAGGCGTCACCAGCATTTTCTGCAAATAGCCCGAATCAATATCAGCCACGATAGAGCTACCTGATTGCAATGCACTTCCGAAAGCGTTCTGTAAGAGAATGCCGGCAGTGGCAAACTGTCCGTAGCTACTCGTTCCTGTAGCCGCGATAAAACCCGGAATATCAGAAAAACGTGAAAACAACTGAGTGAAAAGCAGCAGGAAAATAATTGGTTGAAAGAGCGAAAAGAAAAGTAGAATGGGGTTCCTGATCAGTTTCTTAAGGTATCTGACAAACAGGTACCGTGTATCCGAAAGCAGCGTCATTTTAACGTCGTCCTCCGAACATTTGGCTTGGCGCTTTCACCAGTTCTTCGGTGCGAATTCTTCTGCCAGTATATTTGATGAAAACGTCATCTAGCGTTGGCTGAGAAAAAGTAGCTGATGTTAACCTTATTTCAGTGCTGTCTAAAGCGCGGACGATATCAGCGATTAGTGATGAAGCGTTTTGCGCATAAACATTAATGCAATCCTCTGAATCAGTTATGTGTGTTACGCCCGTCATCGTATTTATCAGATTTTTTGCTTTTTCCCGGTCTCGATCACAGTTTTCAAGCCCAATTTTTATGGAGTCGGCTCCAACCTGGCGTTTCAACTCTGCTGGTGAACCGCTGGCCACTATTTTGCCAAAATCGATTATTGCAAGGCGCCTGCAAAGCTTATCAGCCTCCTCCAGATACTGAGTTGTAAGGAAAATTGTTATGCCTTCTTCCTTGTTGAGCTTCTGCAAGTACGCCCAAATCGTAGCTCTTGACTGCGGATCAAGCCCTGTCGTCGGCTCATCAAGAAAAAGCAGTTTAGGCTTATGGATTATAGCAGTGGCAAGATCAAGACGTTTTTTCATCCCACCACTATAATTTCTAGCCCGACGTTGTGCAACTGATTCGAGGCCAACAAGCTGCAAAAGTTCGTCAACTCGCTGTTTTATTTCCGCAGTTTTCATCTGATGAAAATGACCCTGCAATTCAAGGTTTTCTCTTCCTGTTAAATCGCCGTCTACAGTTGTTTCTTGGCTTTGAACACCGATGATTTTGCGAATGGCCGCAGCATCTCTTCCCACGTCGAAACCCGCCACTTTCACGTCGCCGGAGCTCTTTCTAAGCAGCGTAGTTAGGATCTTTATGGTTGTACTTTTTCCTGCACCGTTGGGTCCTAAAAAACCGAAGAATTCTTCGTCTTCTACATTGAAGGAGATGTCGTCAACGGCTTTAGTGCCATCAGCATAAACTTCGACGAGATTCTTGACAGTAATAATGTCTGCCATAAATATTCTAGAGCTAGTTTTGCATCTGGTAAAATATGCTTATGTGATTGCCTGCTTACTACAACAATCAAGAAAGCGGAAAAACAAGCCATCACTTTCATTGAAATTGTTGTTGCTAATTGCCAAGCCTAATTCGATATAGAAATATGTCTAGAAAGACAAAAAACTATTTCCCGAAACGTCGCTTGCGTCTTTGGTAAGTCCTAATTGCTCTTAAAAGGTCAATGAGGCGAAAGTCAGGCCAGTAAACATCCAAAAAGAGCAGTTCGCTGTAGGCTGCTTGCCAGAGCAAGAACCCGCTTAAGCGTTCTTCGCCTGAAGTGCGTATAATCATGTCTGGGTCCTGCTTGTCCATGTGTGAAGTGTAAAGGTACTTTTCAAAAGTGCCCTCTGTCACGTCATCCACGTCAAGTTCGCCGCTTTTAACTTTCATGGCGATTCGTTTGGTTGCATCAACGATTTCAGCTCTTCCACCATAGGCAAACGCGAAGTTCCAGAAATAGCAGTCATAATCCGCCGTGGCTTTCTCTATGTCTTCTATGGCATCCTGCAAACTTTTAGGAAGAAGGTTCACTCTGCCTATAATTTTTACGTGAATCTTATCCTTATGTAGCCGCTCATCTTTTAGCAGTTTACGGAATCTCTCTTCGGCTACCTCCATAATTTTTCCAACTTCATCGGAGTGCCTTGAAAAATTTTCAGTTGAAAACGTGTAAAGGGTCACAGATTTGACATCTAAGAAATGTGTCCAATCCAGAAGCTGTTCAACTGTGTCAGCGCCGTTCACGTGGCCCCATTTATCTTTCAGTAGAAACGGGTGACTTTCCTGATCATTTGCCCACCGCCTGTTGCCGTCTAAAATTATGGCGATATGTTCAGGTTTCACACCACCCTTAACTTGCTGCCAAAGCCATTTCTCATATAGCTTGTATGCGCCAATGAAAGAAAGTATTCTTTTCAACATATGGCTTGACCTCGCATGTCAAAGATTTGATGAGCTAACGTTAGATTATGCATTGTATAGTTAAATCCTATGGAGTTTGAATTAAATCTTGCTCTAAGCTTACCTTGAAATGCTGGAAAAACTATTTGGCAGCTAGATTTTTGTCTGGTTTCTGGAAGAAGTCTTTGGTTGATCTGTTAACGATGAATATTAGCAGAATCGAAGCAATTCCGATGAGGATGCCTACCACTATGGTATAGATGAACTGGGCAAAGATGGCGTTGTTCATGTCAATAATGGTTTTTCCGGCGTTGTAAGGAGTATAAAGTATATTGGCGGTTCCTTCAAGAATCCAGCGACACCATCCAACTGTTACTATCAAAGCGGCATTACGTAACAGCCTTGAATCTCTTTCAAAGTAAAGCCTTACGCTTCGCCCGAATAGAATAATTATTAACCCTACGACCAAAAGATCCATGATACCTTTGATGAAGAACGTGGCTATTTTCGGAGTGATAGCAAGCCATCCAGCTACGTCAACAGGGAACGGTGCCACATTGGAAGTTACGCTTGCAACGCCAAGATAAGCGCTCACTGCAACGCATAAAATGCCCGCGAAAATGGTGTAGTTGGAAATTTGCATTGGCAATGGTGGTGGACTGTACTCTTTTGCCCATATGTAGAAGCTTTTAGCTGATTTGTCAACGCCAAAGCCCTTGATAAGCAAGAATCCGCCTATGATAATTACGAGGGCGATTCCAAAGTAGTAAATGGTGCCTGGATAGAATAAGTTAATCGCCCAAAATAAGCCAAAAACAAAAACTAGCAAACCAGGCAACCCCAGCGCCATGCGGGCGTATCTTGGGTTGTCAACTAGTAATTTGACATATTTGCTGAAGAGTGCCGCCGTTTCCTCGATTGATTCGCTGTGTTTGATGACTATTCTTCTCACTGATGAAACAGGCACTCTGGACTCAACTAGCGGCAATATTGCCTCATCAGAGTAGCCATCTGAAACCAAAATAACTTCATTTGCATTAAAAGCATCAAGCAAATTGTTAAGTTCACCAACAAGCTTTCGGTCAGCACTAACACTGCCCAAATCCGAGCCTGATATGGTTGCGACTTCAAAAATTTCTTCAGGTTTTTTTTCGTTTTGTAGTCTGTCATGAAGGCGGATGGCTTCAAACATTGCGTTGGCATCTGGCTCCTCAGGATCCTTCAGGGCGAGGGATGTCGCGCCGTCAAGGTTTGCGGTTCTGCCGAGAAGTGGCGTTTTTATTCCTGCTTTAACTTCCAGATCGCCATCTCTATCTACGCATAAAATAAGGATACGCTTTTGCGTTTGTTCATGCGTTTCCCGTTTAGCCATCTAACATCTCTTACCCATATACTATGTCACGGGACTTTAATTTTGTGCTTTTTTGTCATTATCCTCTGAATCGTCGTCGCCCATAACAAGCTGGAACTCGTTCCAACTTAGTTTCTCGCCTTTTTGCAGTTTATCGCGTGCTTCTGCCCCAAGCTTCTCTTTGATAGCTTGCTCCTTGTTTTTCTGCTCCTGCTGCCTCTCAGTATATGTTTGCTGCTGCTGTTTTGCCGCTTGTTCACTTGCTGCTTTTCTGGCTGCATATTCGTCGCGTAGGGCCTCGTTGATGCCTCGCAGTTGCATGCTAAGCTCAGTGATTCTCTCGTACATGGTGGTAACGTCTTCCTTGGTTTTAAGGAAGGCTTGATGTGCAGCGTCGGCTTGAGCTCTGCTGATTTTAACAGCATTAACTTTCTCAATCATGCTTGAATGAATAGCTTGACTTTTCTCTGCTAATTCAGTGACTTCCTTATGAACTACGTCAGCCTCATCATCAAAAACCTTGCGTTGAGCAATCAAATCCTTGATTTTGCTTCGTTGCGCATCAATTCTCTTGTAACCAGAAAGTGCAATTTCAAGCTGCTTAACATTTTCGATAAGCATTTTCTCCTCTTTCAAATCAAGAGAAGTTGTTGAAATCTTCCACTCAATCGCATCAAGTTCTTCTTGTAGGTCTTTTTGGTTTTCTCGTGGTAACCGCTTTTTGAGTTCTTCGATTTTTCCTTTTGCAACGTTTATTTCTTCAGTGAGGGGATTTGATTTTACCCTAACAGCGTCTCTTTGTTGTTTTAGAGTTCTCACTTTTTCATTTATGCTATCGCGTTCTGTCTTTAGGCTATTGATCTCTTCGCGAGTTTTTTTGACTTGCTCGTTGAGTTCATTTCTGGTATCAATGAACTTTTTAATTTGAGCGTTAGCAGTATTAGCTTGCTCGCGCAGTTTTTGCAGTTCTGTTCTGATGGCTTCTTTTTGGGTTGTTTGTTCCTTTGTCACTAATTTAAGCCTCAACGTCACTCTAAGCTACACGTCATTGTAGGTCGAGCTTAATATTGATTTTCTGCTAAGAATATGTGGTTCTCCTATGTTAAAATAGCGGTTATTGATTGGAATTTTTAAATATATGCTGCGGTAATGGATGGGTGAAGTGCTCTAATAATGTCCTTTAATTATGATGAACTGCTGAAGAAAGCATGCGCTCAAATGCCTGAAGTCTCAGCAAAACGTGAGCGTTTAGAATTGCCAAGGTTAATGGTTAACACTGCTGGAATGAGAACTACAATTTCAAACTTTAAAGAAATCTCTGATGCCCTAGACAGAGACCCCCAGCACATCTTAAAATTCCTAACAAGGGAAATGGCTACAGCGGCAACGTTTCAGGATTCAAGAGCTATTTTCCAAGGAAAATTCAGAAGCGACAGTTTCGAACGGTTACTGCAAAGATATATGGATAACTATGTGGTTTGCCCAGTTTGCAAGCGACCAGACACAAGAATTGTTAAGGAAAGACGCTTGTCTTTTTTAGTATGCAATGCTTGCGGAGCAAAATCATCTATTAAACAGTTATGAGAGAGCTGAAAATGGAAGTCTACATTAACCTTAAACGGGTTGGTAGCAACGTACTGCTTGCAGTTTGCGATTGTGAACTGCTCGGCAGAACTCTTCGCGAAGGCAAAATAGTCTTCAAAATCAAAGATGAATTCTATAACGGGCGGAAAGGAACTGTTGAAGAAGCCATGAGCATGATTAACAACTCAACCATAGTTAACCTCGTTGGCAAAACATGTGTGGAAAAAGCCGTAGCCCAAGGCTACGTTCACCCCGAAGCGATCATAAAAATCGAAGGCGTACCCCACGCCCAAATTATGAAGCTTTAGGCCTCACTTCTTAATTTTTTTACTTATAATCAGAATGCATCTTTTGCTGTCGCCACAATCAAATTCCCAGAGAACGGTAGCGCCTCTAAAGGGTTGTTTCACTGTTGCCGCATGAAAAACAAAAGCTGAGTCAACATAGTCTACGCATTGGTCATGGAATATCGATGAGTTTTATAGCTTGGGCTCGTTGACGTTTACTTAGTCTGCGCTCATGATGGGCAGGCGCATTGTTCCAAACCCCTACGCCGAGCTTCAAGTCGAATTTTTCGAAAAGAAAGTTACTCCACTAAGGGCACCGATTAAAATGGCTATTTGACTAAAATAATAGGTTTAGGTAGTCACTAAGCAATCATTATGTTGGCATGTTTTGATTTTGGGGCTGAAACTGTTTTTGAGCGTGCGGTGGAAACAAAGCTTGGTAAAAGCGATTTATCAATAATTTAATTAACAATGGCTCTTAACATGTACTTTAAAACCTGTTTGGGCTCCTTCAAGATGAAATCTAACTCGCAAGTAACAATTTCAAAACGTGTTCTCATTGTCATTCTTGCAGCCCTGCTTGCTTTCTCTATTTTTAACACTATTTTGATATTTGAGAGAACTAAAGGACCAGCAGACACTAGCGCAGTCAGCTACGATTATGTGTTATCAAGCAACGGCGGCAACTACGTCTTAAAGGATATGGCGACAGGTATCCCAACAGTCATGGCGCAGGCCTCCTCGGCGATCACTATGGCCATGAATCATGGCAAATCCATCTATCTTAACCCTGGAACATACATCTTGACAAGCGACGTTAAACTGATTAACAAGTTGAACGCGAAAATAGTCAGCGACGGAGCAACCATTGAGGGCAACGGACACGAAATTATCGTAATCGGGGACAACTACACAGCCTCAAAATACGTAACCATTTCAGGTTTGACCATTATAAACGCAACCATCCATATAGAAAATACTTTTGAAACAACAATATCCAACATGCTTTTCGAAAACACTTCATGCGCCATTGAATTCGCCAATACTAACACATGGAGTGAATACAACCAAATTACCAATTGCCAATTCATAAACGCCACCGAAGGCATAGCCTTCCGCTCGCCAGTAGGCAACGCAACAGGCTCCTACGCAAGCTCAGAAATCAACCGCTGCAGCTTCAATATTCGAGATAACAGCGTAGGCATCGTCGTTGAAAAATCCGCGGAGCTCTCTGATAGCCAAATGCGAATTGTGCGTTTCTGGTTGGGCGGAGACGGCACAACCAACCAAACTGGCCTCCTAAATAACGGTTCAATGGATCAGACCCTTATGGAAGGCGTTGTTTTTGAATCCTTCACAGATAAACCCCACAACATGTATGCAATTAACCTGGGAGAATTCTGCAACCCGGCGGCGTTGCTGGATGGAGCCGTAAGTTTCCTAGGCACATGGACTGCACGCATCAACAACCCGTACAGTCATTGGGTTAACGGCGTAGGCAGCGTTTTTAATAAAAACAATATTAACGTGCCCATCGGCGCAACCAGCCAGTATGGCAAAACCGTCATCATTGGAATGCAGCCATTGGAAATGTTCATGTTTAAACCCAAAATCGAAGTCAGCAACTTGGCGTCAAACGAAGTTGTAAAGGTTAGAGTGCGATTTGAATTCATAGATAACGTTGTAGGCAACAGTGTAGAGAAGACATTTAGCAGCAACCAAGCCGTCTGGCTTAGCGACGATGACATAATGACGCTTTACCCATCGCAGAGCATGATTTATGCCGTGTTGGTTGATGCCCAATCTAACCAAGCATCCTCAAACGCGATAATAATGATTAGCGGCTACGGCACAGCAGGCTGAATTTTCGGGGAAAACTGCTCTTTTAGTAGAATTTTGAGTCTAAAAAAATAGGAAGGATAGAGAAGGCTTGCTGTAAGTAAACAGCCACTAATAGCAGCTGTCACTATTTCTCTAACTGTAGTTACAATTTGCACTCTGTACAGACATCGCTTGCTTAGTATTCATTAAGCAGGTTCTTACGGCTGAAAATCCGCTCAATTTCCTCAGGTTTTAACAATTTCTTTTCCAAGGCGATTTCTTTTACGCTTCGGTTTTCTGCTTGGGCTTGTTTGGCGATTTTTGCTGCTTCCATATAACCGATGTATGGTGCCAAAAGAGTAGCCAGCGACGGGTTCTTGTCTAGATACTGATTGCACCGCTTCTCATTGACCTTTATGTCTCGGACGCATTTGCTGGTGAAGACTGGAATGTAGTTGCTTAGAATTTGGATTGAGAAGAGTATGTTGTAGACGATGGCTGGTGTCATAACATTTAGCTCCATTTGGCCCGCTTGCACCGCATAAGAAATTGCCGTGTCGCAGCCGATTACTTGGTAAGCGATCATGTCGAGGCATTCAGCCATTACGGGGTTTACTTTTCCAGGCATGATTGAGGAGCCAGGTTGCACGGTGGGAAGAACAATCTCGTTGAAGCCGGTTGTGGGGCCAGAAGCCAGCAACCGTAGATCATTTGCTATTCTGATAAGTTCAAGAGCTAATTCTTTCAATCCACTGGACACAGTCTGGGATGCCCTTTGACTTTGAAGCAACTCAAAATTATTGCCCGCAGGCTTGAGCGGAAACCCCGTCATTTTAGCTAATTCCGTTATTGCTTGTTGCTTGTATTTTGGATGAGCGTTTGCCCCCGTACCAACCGCCGTGCCACCCAGCGCCACCGCATACAAGTTTTTCTTTCGTTTGTGAAGTTCTGCACAGGCATTGCCAATGGCACAAGCATACGCTGTAAACTCCTGTCCAATGGTTACTGGTACAGCATCTTGAAGATGAGTTCGCCCTGACTTCAAAACAAGAGCGTATTTTTTACCCAGTTCATCGAAAGCTTCTGCCAATTCTTCAAGTGCAAAAAGCAAAGGCTCCAACGCTATAATAACGGATAAGTGCAGAGCTGTTGGAAATGTGTCATTGGTTGATTGACCCATATTTACGTGGTCATTTGGGCTGAGGGTTTTGTAATCGCCCTTCTGCTTGCCAAGGATTTCTAACGCTCGATTTGCTAAAACTTCGTTAACGTTCATGTTAAAAGATGTGCCAGCACCCGCCTGGAAAACATCCACAACGAACTGGTCGAGCAGTTTGCCTGCGAGTACTTCGTCGCATGCGGTTATGATAGCTTTCGCCTTTAACTCATCAAGGCAGCCAACCTGCAAGTTTGCAGTGGCAGCTGCCTTTTTAATTAGCACGTAAGCTTTGATGAAAACTACGGGTTCTTTTATGCCGCTAACAGGGAAATTCTCAAGTGCTCGAAACGTTTGAATCCCGTAGTAAGCGTCTTTAGGGATTTGCCGTTCTCCTAAAGGATCAACCTCTCTTCTTGTTTCCATGCTGTTTACCTCTCACTCGCTTTTAGGATGCAACTCTTGAATTATTCTCTTTTTGGTTTTAAGGATTTGCTCTGTTACCTTAATGCCCTTTGGGCAAACAATCGTGCACATATAGTAACTTTTGCAGCCCCAAATGCCATACGGCTTCTCCATCAACCTCATCCGCTCAACCCTATCCTCTGGGCTGGCTCGAGAATCGTAAATGTATTTTTCCTCACGCAAAACAGCGGCTGGACCAATAAACTGGGGCTCTTGCTCCAAAATAACTGGGCACGCTGCAACGCAGCAACCGCACAAAATACATTTGACTGCCTCATCGATTCTTGTACGTTCCTCAGTTGTCTGCAATCGCTCTTTTTGTATCAAATCTGAGGACTGTAAGGTCGGTGGATTTGGCTGGATGGCTTTTATGCGTTTGAAAAAAAGTTTCATATCAACTGTTAGGTCTTTTATGACTGGGAAGTATTTCAGTGGTTCAATTAAGAGTTCTTTGGTGCAATCGTAGTCTTGGACGAGTTTTTGGCATGCCAATGCGGGCATTCCATTAATGTTCATTGCGTCTGAACCACAGATACCGTGACCACAAGACATACGGTATGAGAGAGTGCTGTCTTGTTCCCAGCGTATCCTGTTGAGGCAATCCAGCAGGCGGTCGTTGGGCTGGGCTTCTACCTCGAAATCGTCGTAGTGCGGTTCCTCGTCAGTTTCGGCGTTGAAGCGGTATACTTTCATTTTAATCTTCACGTTAGTACCTCCGACGTTCAGGTGCAAAGCGGGTAATTGAAACAGACTTGTATTCGGCTTTGAGCCCTTCGGAAACCGCAGAAACCAATGTGTGCGCAAGCCATTCCTCATCATTCCTCTCTGGATAGTCGCTTCGGTAATGTGCCCCGCGGCTCTCCTTACGTTGTAGAGCAGAAAAAACGATGGCTTCAGCAATCTTTAGCATGTTGCACAGTTCTAATGCTTCCTGCAGCTCAAAATTGAAAACTCTACCCTTGTTTACTAAACCAACGTTAACGAGGCGTTTTTGTAGTTGGCGAATTTCCTCGAGGGCCTCTTTGAGGCAATCGTTGGTTCTAAAAACGCTGCATTTCTCAGTCATTAACTGCTGCAATGCTGCACGCAGCATTGGCACACGCTCGTTGCCATGTGAATCCAAGAGGCTGTTGATTTTATCCACAGCAATGCTCTCTGCCTGCTGGGGAAGAGTCAGAAAACTTTTCTCTTTCACATGATTGCTGACGCTTAAGCCTGTTCTGTGTCCGAAAACGACCAGGTCAATGAGAGAATTACATCCCAACCGGTTTGCTCCATGAACACTAACGCAAGCACACTCGCCCACCGCAAAGAGCCCAGGCAAAAGACCGTCGTTGTCAGCAAAAACACGCCCTTCAGTGTCTGTAGGGATGCCCCCCATCATATAGTGGCATGTTGGCGCAACTGGAACTAGCTGTTCGCTGGGGTCAATGCCAAGGTATGTTTTGATGAAACCTGCTATTTCAGGCAACTTCTGGCTTAGCCGCTCCTTGCCGATGCCGCGGAGGTCCAGGTGCACGTAGTCTTTACCTTCAACCCCCCTGCCCTCCGAAACCTCAGTCAAAATAGCCCTTGAAATAATGTCGCGCGGCGCCAAATCCTTCAGAGTCGGCGCATATCGCGCCATAAACCGCTCGCCGGCACCATTAAGCAACACTCCACCTTCCGCCCTTGCTGCCTCGCTGATAAGAATACCCAAGCCGTAAATGCCTGTTGGGTGAAACTGAACAAACTCCACATCTTCTAGCGGAATCAGCGAGTCCAAAGCCAACGCGAAGCCGTCGCCTGTTGACGCAAACCCGTTGCTAGTGGTTTTGTAGATTTTTCCGCAGCCGCCTGTAGCTAAGACGATAGCTTTTGCGTGGAAAACGTGTGGTTTGCAGTTTACGATGTCGTAGCCTGCAACTCCGCAGCAGTGGTTGCCGTCAAATAACAGTTGCAGCGCGAAGACTTCGTGGTACACGTCAACGTTTTTGGCTTGACGAGACGGTCGTAGAATGTGTCCATTATGGCTCTGCCCGTTCGGTCGGAAACATAACATGCCCGTTTAACAGGCGCTTGCCCATGATTTTTAGTGTGTCCTCCGAACCTGCGCTGCTCAATCTTGCCCTCAGAGTTACGCGTGAAGGGTACACCCATATGTTCAAGCGCAATAATCTCATTTGGAGCTTCTCTCGCTAGGATTTCGACGGCTGCCTGGTCGGCGAGGTAGTCGCTGCCTTTGACTGTGTCGTACATGTGCCATTCCCAGTGGTCCTCTTCCTCATTGCCAAGGCTTGCCGCTATGCCACCCTGCGCCGCAACCGAGTGTGAACGAACAACATGCACTTTGCTGACGACAGCAACCCTGCAATGTTCTGACGCTGTTAAAGCGGCATATAATCCTGCAATTCCGCCTCCGACAACCACAGCGTCATATTGATGGATAGTTAAGCTGCAACTTACCTCCTTTTGTTTGGTGTTTTGGAAAAGATGCAAACCATAATAACAACTATTTTGAGATTAGCTTAAAAACTTAAATTCCTCAGAACTTATTTACTTAAAAACAACTTAGAGATTGCTTGTCAAGCATGTAATAACTGAAGCAAAAAATAGCAAAGTAGAAGACTTGTTCTTGCTGACTACAACAGAGCCGGCGTTCTTCAAGAAAATAGGTTTCAGAGAGGAAAGCCGTGAAAAAGTGACGGGTAGCATAACAGAGTCGGTTGAGTTCAAAAGTGCTTGTCCAAAAACGGCTGTTCTAATGAACTTAAAGATTAAATAGCCCATTTTTTGTTACAATTATTGCAGGCTCTTCCTTATTCTTGAAGGTTGTTAGTACAAGTTTATCGTTGGGGCTGATTGAGGCCCTTTTCCGCATATCTTTTGGCAGAATAAGTTGCCCTCGTTTACCTACAGTCACGATACATTCAAGCTTGAATTTGATATTCGATTCAGACATCTTTCCGCTGCTCGCCTCATCTATACTCGACACCGGGAGAGAAAAAAGAGCGTTTGTGTTGCGATTAGGCCTTGCGATTTTCCGTTGAATTCGTTAGGTTGAGGGCTTTTTGTATAACCCCAGTCAGTTTCTCGATTGATGGTAAACCCCCATAGAGCGTCATTTCGTTGTTGACAAATAAAGCTGGTAGTGCATCCATGCCATACTTATCAAAGAGTGGCTTAAGTTTGCTCATGTCTCCAATTTTTTTGCCATAATAGGCCTCAGTTGCAGTCACTACTTCAATTTTCGCTTGAGCATTGATTTTGTCGAGAGCTTGTTTGACTCTTGTGGTGTATTGCTCGTCCATTGGCTTGAGTCCGGGGTTGCAGCAAGAGGAAGTCAGAATGGTGATTTTTAGGTTATTGACCATAGAGGTGCTTCCCTACTTTTCTGAGGCTTTCGATGCCGTAAACGTCGGTTTCAAAGAGCGGCACGTCTCTTCTTAATATACCGTTGAATCTGGTCTCAATTTCTCGGAAGTACTTTTCCTGTGTGCCGCGTCTCTTTTCTAGGAACCAGTTGCCATTTAGAACGTTAGTCGGGATAACTTCGTTGACGATTAATGAGGCGACGTTTATGCCAAACTTTGATAGGTCTTCAATTGCTCTTGCGGTTTCTTCGATCGGTAGTTTTTCTGGCAGCAGAACTAAATTGAAAGCTGATGTGGTCTCATCCGAGAGGCTTTTTATAGCTTGGTCGTAGCGCTGTTTTTCTTTACTTAAGCTCTCCAGTGTGTTTGTGTCAACACCGCCGAGTGCTTCTGAGAGTTCTTTGCGGTTCTTGATTTGATTAGTCATGAAACTAGACCAGTCAAAGGGCATTGACAGTTCCCTTAATGTGTGGCCGGTGGGTGCAGTGTCGAACACGACGTGGTCGTAGGATTTATCGCCTAAGTAGGTGACGAATTGGTCGAATGCCGCCATTTCTTCTGCGCATGGGGTGCTGATGGCGTCTTTGCCTAGGATTTGGTCGAAGTTTTGCATCATTCCTTGGAGTCTGGCTTGGAATACGCCTATGGCTTTCTTTGGGTTTATGTTTAGCCCACAGAGATTTTTGATTTCGTTTATTTTTGTTATTTCAGTTTCGCCGATTTTTTGCTCGTAGGTTGCTGAGAGGCTGACGGTTGGGTCGGTTGCTACTATTAGTGTGTTGTATCCCTGGTCGGCTAGCCACGTGGCTGTTGCGGCTGCCATTGTTGTTTTTCCTACCCCGCCTTTGCCGCCGAAGAAGAGAAATTTTCGATTTTCAACCATTTCTTTTATGTTTGATTTATTCATTGTCGGAAACTCCAATATCGGATTAACCGATATTCTTATAAGGCTTCGTGTTGGTATCCGATAGTGGAGAAGCCAAGATGCAGCCGCCTCAGCCCGAAATCGCAGGCAATCTACAAGCAAAAATAATGATGCTCCTACGAGAAGAACAACTCTGCGGAGTGGATCTAATGAAGAGGTTGCGAATTAAAAGCCCCGGCACAATCTACCCCGTACTAGACGTATTGCGTACTAAAGGCTTAATTGACTTCAAAGTCGAAGCCAACGGTGCAACACGGAAAAAAATCTATTTCCTAACTGAACTTGGCATCGAGAAAATGCATGACCACCTTACAAGCTCGGTAAAATTCTGCTGTGACACTTCTAACTATGTTAACAAAATTTTAGAAAACGTAAAAAGCCTGATAGAAATCAAACGTCGAGAAAAGGTGCTCTCAACCTTAGACCACGATGAGCTAAAACTCTTCCTCAAAGGTGCCGATGCAACGTATTCCAGTGATCTCAAGGTTTCCGCCAATACTTTCGATACTGCGATGAGCTTCTTAGGAGTTGGGTGCTTGATCGGAAAGAAAGATGACATAACTAATTGCGTAAACCAACTATATGCAAGCTTGAAAAAAGGCGGGCGCCTACTTGCAATTGAGACTGAAAAAACGGATAACATGTTTAGCCAAATCCTCTTTGAAGACGTCTTTGGTCTAAATGAGACCCCTGGCCTTCATAAAGAGGAACTAAGGGCCATTTTGGAGAAAGCTGGATTTACTGATGTTTCCGTAACCTCAAAAATGGGTTTGCTCTATGCTGTCGCTAGAAAAGACAGCGCTTAAGGGATATAGCACATCGAATTTTCATAATAGTCTCTCGCAACTCGAATTAAGTTCTGGTCCTGAGAGAGCATAGCGGTCTCAGAGAATCTCAAATCAGTCACCGTAACAAGTGTTTTCATATCGATAACAAGCAACGTCACTTCACAGCATAGTTGCCTTGTGTCGCCGAGTCCTTTGACGTTCTCTGTTTTTAACATCTCCTCGGTCATTGCGACATTAAGCTTAATGCGGCGGTCTTGAGCGTCCCTGAGAGCTTGCTCAAGGTCTCTAAAAAGCATGGGGTAGGAAACAAAAAATGTGATTTCTTTCTTGGCTGTCGCCATCAGAGCTTTCATTTTGTTTTCGATGTTGATTTTTCCGTTTATTATGTAGGCTATCTCAAGTTCATCCTGCTTGTCTGCGCTCTCATATATTGGCACCAGCATGTCTACGAGGACATCCGCTTTTTTTAGTTCTTCTGTTAATTTTTCGGTTAAGCGCTGTTTAAGGTTTGATATAGCTTCTTTTGGGGGAACCGGTTTGTAGATTTTTGGGCTGGAATTGCGTACGATCAGCATACCTTTTTCGGACAACCCGTCGAGGGCATAGTAGATCTTGGTATCAGAAATCCCTGTTTCTTTACATAATGCGCTGGCGGACATTGAAGGGTGGGCTAAAAGGGTGGCGTAGACTTCCGCTTCATATGTTGAGAGGTTGAGGTTTTTTAAACCTTGAACTATTCGATCCTTTGCAATTGTATCGTTTTTCATAGTCAGCTCCCTCTTTCTGAGAAGTTAATGTCAGAAAAATCTTAAATACATTTCTACTCCCTTTAAGGAAGTAGAAAGAAATGGTGTCTGAAATGGAAGCAAAAGAAAAATGGCTCATAGCGATCGGCGCAGCATTCACGATAAACTGTCAACCCTGCCTAAAGACAATAACAAAAAAAGCGATAGAAAGCGGTGCGACAAAAAAAGAAATCGCAGAAGCGGTCGGCGTCGCCAAAGTAGTTCGAAAGAATGCAATGACACAGATGGACAGGTTCGCGGCAGGGTTGCTGGACATAGAAATCGGAGAAAACTCAGAGAGCTCGTGCGGATGCACTTGAGCTAACTGAGAAAATATTGGAGGTGAAAAAATGGAAGAAAAATCTACAAAAAACAGAGTTCTTGATGCAGTGGCATGGGGTACATTCATCGTTCAACTCGGAGCCGGATGGTTAACATCAATTTACTACCAAATAGAAACAGGAGTCTACATCGCTCTCGGTGTGGGAATCATACTGATTGCCCTAAACTTTGCTCGACGAGTTACTGGAATTACCGTAAGCAAATTTAGTCTCTTCATAGGCTTGCTGGCACTCGCATTAAGCGGTTCAGGAATGCTAGGGTACGCACTGCCGTTGACATTAATCGTGCTCATCGGCTTATTCATCGTTGCTGAAGCGGTACAGAGAGTAACGACCAAAAAACCGATCCAGATGGCATAACTGCCTCTTTCTTTTTTATTTTTCCCGTCTGTAGGGTCGATGATTAAACGGTTCTGAACCCAAATGTTCAAGACCCAGCGGCCCCACCACAATACCCACACACTAGTCAGTTCTGAGGGCACTTTTTTGCCAATATTTTATTTATGCACTAAATTCTTATAAACAACTGAACTATTCTTCACTTCGAACCTAAACGACGTATAGGTCGGTGACAATTAATTGCCAAAAGTAATTCATTTCGAGATCCCGGCGGACAATCCTGAGCGTGCTGTAACATTTTAT
The DNA here is from genome assembly GCA_963725715.1 of Candidatus Bathyarchaeota archaeon. Taxonomy (GTDB): domain Archaea; phylum Thermoproteota; class Bathyarchaeia; order Bathyarchaeales; family Bathycorpusculaceae; genus Bathycorpusculum. The sequence goes on along the minus strand of CAVRZF010000005.1, from coordinate 90,249 downwards.
GAGAAAGTATTCGGTTGGAAAATAGAGAAATGGCAGGGATCAGTGCCTTACTGGACAATAATTAGTCAAGATGATGAAGAAGGGATCAGCGGTGCAATACATGAGAAAGGCAATTTTAAAACAGTTGTAAATATAATCAGTGTACCCTCAATTGATGAATTTTTAAAGAAAATAACTCAAGCGGGCGGCAAAATAATAATGCCAAAAGGAGAAGTACCAACAGGCGGGTATATTGCCTATGCTGAGGATACAGAAGGAAATGCTTTTGGAATCTTCCAAGGCAAGCTGTCCGTTAAATAACAGTACATATAGCAAACGCTAGCGCTCTTTGCACTCGATGGCAAAAACGATTCCAGGTTTTTGGCATATCTTACCCATTTAATACTGCAACCAGTTTCGTAAAGACTTCGAAGGTGTCAACTTTGGGACCCAACGGGCACGAAGACCAAAAATCAGCGCTTACCAAAAAGCCGTACTGAACGAGCTTAATTTGGGATTTAAGCAGAGAAAGAGACAAAACAACAAGCTCAAAAGATGTTATACCATAAAACATTAGACCCAAAAAAATTAGGTCAATTTAAGGCAAAACAACGCAAAAAAAAGCAAAAACAGTACAAAAAGACAAACATTGAACCAGCAAACAGTTCACAAAATTCAGCCAGAAAAAACAGTTTTTAACCGATTTACCAAATCCAAGCTCAAATCAACCTGAATAGACAAAAGAAAAGTCTGAAATTGAACTAAAAAGTTCAAAAAATCAATTTTTAATTCAACAAAAGTTTTTGACACAGGGCTTAGATTTCAAATTTTTCAATAATCCTGGTTTCTTTTTCTCCTGTGATTTCAGCGGTCACGTGGAAGAACTGTTCAAGCCCGGAGTTGACGATTCGTGGTTTGAGAAGCTCGTCAATTTGAAATACACCTGCACTGTTGCTCATTTTAATCTTTATCATGATGGGTTTGCTTGCTGGGTCTTCCGCGCATTCAACCTCGACTTTCTCAATTGAAAGAGCGGAAACTGCGTGAATGTCAATCTTACCCGCTTGAAATGGTATGCGGGCCCTTCCAGCTTCCATATCTAAGGCGTCCGCGATGCCAACGATGCCTGCTTCTTTGGTTAAAATCCTGTTTGTTTGACTAACTAGAGGCGGCTGCTCATGTGAGACAATCGCATGCAACACTTCAGAGGTGATAATGGCCTTCTGCTCTTCGTTGTAGCTGGGCGTTAAAGATTTCTCGATAACCGCCAAAGCCAATATTACACTGTATTGCTCATGATGACGACGCTGCACAATCATGCCAAGATCATGAAGAATTGCTCCTAAAACCACAACGACTTCGGCGTCGTCGTTTTCCATGCCGTAGTTTTCGACGATGCTTGGCTTAATCAGTTTTTTTTCGACAAGAATACGCAATAGCTTCAGAGCGAGGTTTGCGACGATTTTGACATGTGTGGGTCCGTGGTCAGTATAGCCCATGCGTTCAATCGCCATGACATTGCTGCATTTCCAGTAGGTTTTGAGTTTTTTGTCTTCTTTTATTCGTTCCATAACCGCTTTGAGCTTAGCATTACTTCTATACGGTATATTAAAGACATAAGACAATGATGAATGCACCAACCAATGATTAATTCGTTTTTACATTTAAACTTACATAAAAATTTAGCCAGCCCGCGAAAAATTATGGGAGTTAAGCGTTGGAGTCCAAACAGGTCAAAGTCATTTTCTTCCTATTGCTTACTGGTTGCATTGCATGCTTGTAAATCCTCTCAAGGCGGGTACTAGGCGCCATCTGCCGTTCCAGTAGTTCTGAGGAAATTGGACCAACTCTGTACAAAATCTCCGCTTCATGCCCATCATTCTCAAAATCGTCCTCACTAAATATTATACTCTCCTCGCACTTGGTGCCAAGCAAATGTGCTAATCCAAGAAAAGTCCTTTTTGAAGCCTTGTTGGATGGATTTACAGTGCCTTCAAAGTATTTAGCGCTGGTTAGCCATATCTGCCGTAGCAGCATTTGTTTTTGCAATCTGTTTCCACGGTAATCCTCATGGACGACGGCTTCCCAACTGAAAAAAGTGTCTTCTTTGGCGGGGGATAGGTAGCCTGAGGAGAACCCAACGATTTTTCCTTGATGCTCCGCGACGACGCATGTATTTGCGAAGTCTTTGGCTAAGAGGAAATAGGTATAGCGTGAGTTTAAGCCCACGTATGGTCTGTTGGCTGTGAGCAGGCGATAAACTTCTTTTATGTCTTTTAACAGGAGATTTCGTATTTTAAATTTTAAACCAGATTTATTCATGCAGAACACTCAAAGACTTGTTTTTCTCTCTTCTTTCTAATCTCTCGGTTCCTTCTGGAACAAGAGAAATGATTTTTTGATGGTTGCTTAACAATTTTTCAACCCCAATCTCACCCTGAACTTCACCAGTAAATTTCTTTTGAATTCCACATTTTTCGCATTCATTGTTGCATGATGAGGCTTTGTAGTTGTCCGGTTCCTGATATGTCGTGATGACGCCTTCATAGTTTCTTAGGACAACCTTGTTTGTAGACCAAGAGAGGATGTAGTTGGGCATGACAGGGATTTTTCCTCCACCGCCAGGCGCATCAATAACATATCGGGGTATGGCAAACCCGCTTGTGTGTCCAACAAGGCTCTCCATTATTTCGACTCCTTTGCTAATTGGGGTGCGAAAATGTGTCAAACCTTCAGACAGATCACATTGAAACAGGTAATATGGCCGAACTCGGTTTTGAACGAGGTTTTGGTTGAGTTTTTTTATAATTTGAGGGCAATCGTTTATGCCAGCAAGCAGCACCGACTGGTTTCCTAAAGGTATGCCTGCATCCGCCAGCTTCTTGAGCGCTTCACGTGAGGACAATGTTAACTCTTTAGGATGATTAAACTGGGTGTTTAACCAAAGCGGATGGTGCTTCTTTAGCATTTGCACAAGTCCATCAGTGATGCGGTATGGTAGGACAACTGGTATTCTGGAGCCTATCCTGATAACTTCAACGTGGGGTATGCAGTGAAGCTCCGTTAAAATCCAATCTAAATACTCATCAGGCAACATCAAAGGGTCTCCTCCCGAAAGCAGAACATCGCGAATTTCAGGATGGTTCTCAATGTAGCGGATGCCTGCAATTATTTGCTGTTTAGAAGGGATATATTCTGGGTCGCCGACTTTTCTTTTCCTTGTACAGTGCCGACAATACATCGCGCAACGGTTACTGACCAAAAAAAGTACTCTATCAGGATAGCGGTGGGTGATTCCTTTGGTTGGGCAGTCCTTGTCCTCATGCAAGGGATCTTTCAGGTCACATTTTGAAATCTTCAGCTCGGCTGGGTTTGGGAATGCTTGTTTAAAAATGGGGTCATTACAATAGTCTTCACGCTTAATCAAGGAGGCATAGTATGGAGTGATGCTAACAGGGAACTTGCAGATTGTTTTTTCAAGCTCTAAATGCTCCTTTTTGGTGAAGATAATGCCAGTTGCTTCCTCAAAAGCCTCGATAGTTTTTATGGAGTTTTTTAGCTGCCAAGTGTAATCTTTCCAGTCTGTGTTGGCGCCGCTGACTCGCCCTTTCTTTTTAACGTGCAATTGATGACTTACCAAGTATTCTGTTTTTTCAACAATCATTATCCCAAATGCTCCTAACGACCAGTTTTCCGAGTTTTAGTTAGCCCTTAATTATTTTTATCGGTTTTTGACAAGCCTAATTCACTTAAAGGCAAAGTCTGCTATAGCCTGTTGTGAATTAGAGTTGACTTGTTTAGTGTGGTAACCTTTGCTAACTTCTCTGACAATTTGGAAAATTGGTGAAACAGCCTTCGCAAAAATGCTTATTTCAAAAGCAAGCATTCACTGGGCTAAGGTGTTAAAGATTGCCTTCAGCCATCATATTAGTAAGTACAAGCACAGGTGTAGAAAATCATATTCTAAAAATATTAAGGCTCAACGCAGGAGTATAAGAAGTTTTCTCAGTACAAGGCGTCTATGACATTGTTGTCAAAGTTAAAACAGAAACCTTTGATACGCTAAGAGATTGCATTGCAAAAATCAAGGAATCTTTACCAAAAATCCAAGATATGACCACAATGCTGGTAGTCGAACGCTCAGTTTTCTCAAACCGACAAGAAAAACTACCATCAACTAGTAGACCATGAGAAGGGATATGTTATAGTCTCAGTCTACTTTATCCTGGCGCCCGCGCTCATACTTGCAATTGGACTACTAATGGGCATAGGCTTCGATTTAATGAAGATAAAACGCCACAAATACGTTCCCATAGTTATTTTTGCGGCAGTAGCAGGCTTAGGATTGTTTTTTTCAGCAATGTATTACAAAAGTAATCTATCCTCATTTTTTCTGTTCGATAGTTTTGCATCAACTTTCGAGCAATTGAATTATTCGATATTAAAATATAACGCTCAACTCGTCGCAATCATATCACTCATAGCTCTCTTTGAGGTTGGTTTAGGCTCAGGCTTCGGCTTAGCCTTCAGAATGGGAAACGTACGTGAAAAAAGACAAACAAGCCAGACACCAGTCGACTCAAAAAACCCATCAAGACCAGGCATTCTCAATAACGGAGATGAAAACAAAGCCAAATCCCAAACGTTAGCCATAGCAGGTCTTTCCATGTTAGATGAGCCTTTGACCGTTTCGAGCGCCGTGGAGGATCAGGGGCTTCGCAGAGACGAGCAAAGCGTTATGGAACTGTTCCTTTATGGAAAAGCAAGCCAAGTAGTTCCTGTTGTAAATGTTGGTAAACCTGAAGGATACTTGTACGAAGGCATTCCACAGCTTGACTGGGATACCAAACGAGAACGACAAGTGCTTGATACTCTGGTTCGCAAGGGCTTCCTGAAAGCGGAGCTCTCAGACAAAGTGATTGTGTGCAAAACATGCGGCTCAGCCAATATCCGAGTTCGCAAAGCATGCCCCGAATGCAAGTCCTTGAGGCTACGCAAAGAAGGCCTGCTAGAACATTTTTCATGCGGAGCCGTAGAACGACAAAGCCAGTTTGAAGGACATAATGGCGATCTCATCTGCCCAAAATGCAAGGGTAAACTGCAACTCATCGGCTCAGACTACCGTTCATTACCACCCGCTTACATGTGTCTCTCTTGCAACACCCTGAACAGCGAACCTTCGATTACTACAATATGCGGCGCTTGCGGTTCATCAGGCGAAATTGATGAAGCATCAGAAATCTATCTGTACAAATACACAGCTAATAGTGAGATACCTCTGAATGAGTTTCAACAGATTAAGCCCTTGGACATCTGCACTAAATTCTTTAAATCTCACGGCTACACCATCGTTGCACCAGCTTTTGTCAGCGGCAGATCTGGCACACAACACCTCTTTGATATTCTCGTACTAGGGCGGGTCGGTTGGGTAGAAACGCAAAAAAAACCGAACACATACGAAGCCCTGCCCAGAAGCGATAACGGGAATACTGCGGTTGAAGTATTAATCTCCAGCAAACCAGTCGAGCTTGAAGAGATAACTAGGATTTATGGCAAAATTAACGACATCGATTGCGACTTCATAATGTTTGTGATTCCAGGGCTAACGGCTGAGGCTAGGAATTATGCAGCGGCTTATAACATGAAAGTGTGCGAAGGCAAAAACATTGAACAAGCCCTGGCAAGCTCAAAAATTCCTAAGGCAAGTGAAGTCAAAGCATGAAGAAGTCACGCATGCTTTTCGTGTTTTTCTTTCCCTTCTTTTTAGATATCCTCTCAACAGATGGAACCATAGAAAAATACTATTCTTTGGTAGATTAGTTTGCAGCGCCCTACTTTTGTCTTCGGCGCCTTAGTCATTGTCACTCTCACCATTGCATCATTGCTGCTTGGCACATCGGACATTTATGTATCAGTTGGATGCGCCTTTGCGGCTGACGTCTACGTCATTGGACTTTCAAGAAAAAAGAAAAACAACAGTCAATTTGGCAGCCCCTTTGCACCATTAATGCTCGTTGGAGTAGTGCCTGTTTGTGCTTCCATCATGCTTTTCTTTCTTGGGTACTTGGGATCATCATTAATTGATGTAGTCTTCCGTGTCGTGTTAACGGTGGGCTTTAGCATTGCCTTCTTCATAACCACTTACGCCATTATTCCAGCAGTCAAATTCAAAAGAATTGAGGAAAACATTCCTGAAAATCACACCAACCCACTGGTGTCTATTCTTGTCCCAGCGTTTAATGAACAAGCGGTTATATTGCGAACTCTTAGCAGCCTTGTGAATCTCAAATATGAAAACAAAGAAATCATTGTTATTGATGATGGCTCCTTGGACCTAACCCGTTTTGTGGCTTCAGGCTACAAGAAATATGGGGTTCGCGTGGTTTCTAAGCCAAACGGCGGAAAAGCCTCAGCCCTCAACTACGGACTACTCTTCGCCAAGGGAGACATAATCATAACAATTGATTCGGACAGCATGGTGACCCGCGACGCGGTTAACATGATTGTTAAAGCCATGGAAAGCAACCCCAACAACGTCGCCGTCGCAGGCAACATCAAAGTCCTAAACAGCAAATCCGCAATAACCAAAATCCAAGAACTTGAATACATTATGGCAATCAACACCATCAGGCGAGCTTTCGCACTATTGGGCGCTGTCATGGTGATTCCAGGAGCATTTGGCGCATTCAAAAAAGAGCGCTTAGTTGCCGTGGGTGGGTATGATACGGATACGATAACTGAGGACTTTGATATAACCATCAAGCTGCTGAAAACGCGGGGCGCAGTGAGCTCCAGTTCGCAGGCGCAAGCTTACACGGAGGTGCCGACCACTTGGAAGGCGTTATATCGGCAACGCATCCGCTGGAGCACCGGAACCTTCCAAACCCTTATCAAGCATAAAGACATCTTCGCCAACCCGCGCTACGGACCCCTTCACAGCTTGGTCTTCCCAATCATACTCTTCAGCCTCTTCAGTCCGCTTGCAAGTTTTATTTCGCTCGGCGCAGGCATAATCATGGCACTAACAGGCGGCTTGATTCTTTTCGCAAGAATGCTCATACTGTTTTTCCTCATTCAACTATTCGTTTCGTTACTGGCGCTCTCCATTGACAACGAAGGAAGCGGGCTGGCGTTGTACTCACCCTTCTTCGTTTTCGTTTACAAGCAATTCATTGACATCGTGACGGTTATTTCCATCTTCAAGGCGCTGGGTGGCAAAGAGAAGAAGTGGCAGAAACTTCAGCGCTCAGGTGGCTTGGAAGCCATCAACATTCGTACTTAACTTTTTCTTTTTTGCCGAAATCATTCCAAAGCAAACGCAAGCCTATCGAGCGGTTAAACGGGCTTCTATGCTTTTGCCAACCTTACTATACGGTCGTAGTCTTGGGGCTCGTAAACATCCATTATCGTCCACTCTGGCGCTTCAAACGTTATCATTTTATCAACGTGTTCATGAACAATGTCGCCGATGGTTTGCGACGTTTTAAGGCTTAAAAGCTCCCCGAAGAGTTGCCTGCTAAAAAGCAACGGATGCCCCTTTTTGCCACAATGAACTGGGCTTACAATTAACGGATTATCTTTGCTAATTTCCATTATCTCTCTCATTTGAATAATGATTTTTGGATCAAGAATGGGCTGGTCGCCAAGAATCAGAAAAGCTGCGTCGACGTTTGAAAGTACCATTAGTCCCGTTTGAAAAGAAGAAATCGTGCCTTCCTCGTCAGCTAAGTTTAAGGCAATTTTTACTTTGCCTAGTTGTTGTCTGATAGCTTCAATTATTTCGCCGGGCTCTTTACCTAGCACAACAATTGGCTCATTTACACCAGCAGCTGCCAAGGCGTCCAGAATGGTTTCTATAAGCGTTTTTCCATTCAGGGGCAAAAGTAGCTTGCTTTGACCCTTACGTTCGGATTTGCCAACCGCTAAAACCACAGCTCCAAATTTCAACAAGAACACCATCCGTCGCTATTTCTTCTGTTATGCTGAAATAAAAACACGTTTGTTGGCTTGACGGGGGATAGCTTTGATTTAGCGAATGATTGGTGTAATAGTATCCTTTTCCCCTGTTGGCTCGTTGTTAATGACTCGCTCAATGGAATGTAGCTACTTGAAAGTCATCCGAAAGAAGTGGGGCTGTTGCGGATTTGAGTTAAGCATTTAAGTTTACTTTTGTAACTAATAGTCCATTTAAAATGAGCATAAAGCACATTGAAGTTGGCGTTTGTGGTTTATCTTGCAAGCTGTGCCCAATGTACCATACCCAAGCTGCAAGTAGGTGTTTTGGCTGCAAATCTTCAGGTAGAATGGCTGTAGGTTGTCCATTCATAACTTGTGCAGTTAAAAACAAAGGAATTGAATTTTGCTGGCAATGCAGCGGAAAAGATGCTTGCGAAAAATGGAAAAAACATCGAGAAGCAGGCAAGCAACATGATTCTTTCAAGTGTTATCAAAAACTGGAAACCGACATCAATGAAATCGAGCGAAACGGTATTGAAGAATTTGAGAAACAGCAGAAGCTCAGAGAGGATTTTCTAAAACTAATGTTAGTTGAATACAATGAGGGGCGCTCTAAAAGCTACTACTGTATAGCTATAACAGTGCTGAGTTTAAAAGAACTTCAAGAAACAATGAAAAAAGCGAAAGAGCAATCTGAAGGCTTTCAGCTAGATGAAAAATCCAAAGTTATGCACTCAATATTGGAGGAAATTGCCCAAAACAAAGGATATAATTTAAAACTCAGGAAATAAGCGCATAACCACGAATTTTTAGATAAAAAAGTTAATCTTTTCTTATTAAACCTGTTCATTTAAAATAAACACGCTTTTAAGGATGAAGCACTATTGATTTTCAATATCGTAAAACGAGGCTTATCGTTTGGGAAAGAAAAAGGTATTAAACGAAGGTTCAATCAGCGAAATGGTTTATCCTGGACAAGGCGAAGTCTTAGGCGTTGTAGTAAAGCTGCTCGGCTTTGATCGTATAATGGTAAAATGCCAGGATGGCGCTGAACGACTCTGCCGCATACGCGGAAAAATGAAAAGACGCGTCTGGATCAGAGAAGGCGACATCGTCATTGTTTCGCCGTGGGAGTTCCAAACCGACAAGCGAGGCGACGTAGTCTGGCGTTACACCCATGCACAAGCTGATAATCTTCGGCGCAAGGGCATTTTAACCCTTTGATTTTCAAATTTCAACATCTCCTTCTTAGAGAACATATCTACTGATTCCCAATTTGGGCTCTCTTGTTTTATCGGTTTAAATACCCAAAAGCCGTAAGTTTGGTTGACTGATATGTCTCGTAAAGCTCAAGAACGCCTTGCACACAATGAACGAAGAGTGGAACGCAGAGACAAAATGCTAATCCATGACGCGACAAAGGAACGTGCCACCGTAGAGGAGGTTTTTGACCAAACCACTCGAATGGTAGTCTTCGACCTGCTTAACAGCGGCGTTTTTTATGAGCTCAACGGTGTTGTTAGTTCTGGCAAAGAAGCTCGGGTTTATTGGGGCACAACAAAGGATCACGTTGACTTAGCTGTGAAGATTTACTTAACATCTTCTGCCGAGTTCAAGAGGGGCATGCACAAATACATTGAAGGCGACCCACGATTCAAAGATGTCAAACATGATACACGGTCGCTGATGACTGTTTGGGCGCAAAAAGAGTTTCGGAATTTAAAAGAAGCCACCGATGCAAAGGTACGTGTACCAAAACCCATTGCAGTAAGAAGTAACGTTGTAGTTATGGAGTTTATTGGTAAAGATGGTGTTAGTGCTCCTTCTTTGAAGGAGCAGCCTCCAGCTAACCCTGAGAGTGTTTACAAAATAATAGTTAATTCCGTTAAGCGCCTCTATCAAAAAGCGAAGATAGTTCACGGTGACTTAAGCGAATATAACATTATGATGTGGAAGGGCAGACCCATTATTTTTGATGTATCTCAGTCAGTTTCTATTGAGCATCCGATGGCTGATTTTATGCTGACGAGGGATTTGACGAATTTGAATAGATTCTTTAGTAGGTTAAATGTTAAAGTTACTTCAATTGAAGAACTGCACAAAATGGTTGTTGGGAAATAATGTCTGGTCCAGATACTTTTGTAAGAATACCTAAAGAACGGGTTGCCATACTAATCGGTGAAGAAGGCAAAGTTAAACAGTACATCGAAGATAAGCTCAACGTGAAGCTTGAAGTTGACAATGAAGGCAGCATCACCATAAAACTAAACGAAAATGCCCAAGACCCATCCATGCTACTGAAAGCTAAAGACGTTGTTACAGCCATAGGTAGAGGCTTTTCTCCAGACGTTACCTCCCGATTGATCCGCAATGAAGAAGAGATTTTTGATATGGTTGATTTAAGGGTCATTTTCGGGCGCTCGGAATCAGATATCAAACGCATAAAGGGCAGAATCATAGGCGCTAACGGCAAAACCCGCAAACTAATCGAGGAATTAACAGAAGCAAACGTAGTTGTCTACGGTCACACTGTCGGCATTATCGGAACCTTTGAGCAAGTTGATGCAGCACACAATGCTGTGCAAATGATAATTGAAGGCTGCCAACACCAAACCGTATACAGATACCTGCAGAGGAAACGCACGGAACTCAAAAAAGAAAAGCTTCAACTTTGGGAGAAACCGGAGTCCGAGCGATAAACCCCATTTGCATTGGCTATCCCTGCTAATGCAATTCAATATTTGCTAGTTGCCAATAATGACTTCGATAGCTTTCTGCCAAGATTTAATATGGGTCGCACACAGATTAGGGGGTGGCTGTATATGCTGCACCTCGTCAAATCAAAGAAATTTCTGTTTACCCTGGATACCCAAGTTAATACTTAGTCTTAAGTCGCCGTTAATGGTAAGATATTAATTAATGATCTGAAGAAATGGGCTGTTAAACTAAAGGCTCATTAAAATTGACGAGCCTTATTGGGTAGGGCTCTTAGAAGGCAAAGTGCAAACAACGATTGCCGTTTGCGCCTTCACGCACTCAAGATCCTCATCATCCTAACGTCTTCGGGGCCAGAGTCGTCATCGCCCACCCAATTAAACACTGACTCGATATCCTTTAAATATTCAGGTCACTTTGCCGCGAGATTTCCTGCTGATGCTTCATTAATGTTTAAAGGGTTGGTAAACCATCACATCCAAAAAAGCTAAAGTGAACATATGCCGTTCTGCCGAAAATGTGGACGCCGAATCGAGGAATACAGTGAAAGCTGCTCTGATTGCGGAACCTCAACTACTGGTCCTTTGATTAAAATCAAAATAAAAACAGTAGCCGTCAACAAATTTAAAGCGGTTGCTCCGACCAAGGTAGCAAAGGCTGTAATGCCCAGCAAACAAACTGTAATTTCAGCCAAAGTTATTGGGCTAACTAAAACAACCAAGACTTTTGTTCCAGCTAAAAATATTACACTTGCTAAATCAACTAGCCCAACTAAACCTATTGCTCGCGCTGAGGTTTGCCCGCCGCATGAAATAAAACAAAGCAACATATCTATCGAAGAAGACATCATCACCAATCCCCACGACTATGAAACACAATCTTTCGTTTTTGACTATAAATGTCCACACGGCCATTTTTGGAAAGCCGGCAAAGCGCTCCCCGTGTCAAATGGAAAACCTTACTGTCCTAAATGTGGTGAGCAGCTAAGAAAACCAAGTCAGAACAAGCGGAATAGATATCGTAAGTTTTAATCTTTAACTGATTTCTTTAACATAATGTGCCGTATTCTTAATGCCTTTCTGGATAGAAATGGCTTAAACAAAAAAGTAGGCTGCTTTAATTACAGATTGTTTACTTGAAATGATGCTTCGAACTATTGAAGGCTGATAGACACTATTTTTATCGGTTATAGTTCAAATCCTATATTTTCAGTTGGAATCACAATAAATTTGCCGATTTTTAATTGTTAAAAAACTTATCTACAAATTCTTACAGCTTAACGCTAATTTCTACCCCATCGTCGCCCACTTGAATATAGCGACTACGATAAGCTCCAGAGCTGCGAACGTAGTTCAAGTAATCACGCATTTAATCAGCAAAAATCCCCGCGTTATCAGCGAAAACTACGGTGCCTCCGTGAAGTTTAGGCTCCGCAAGCTTGAGGTACTTGAGGTATTCAGTTTTTTCAGCATCTATGAATGCGAAGTCAAAGCTACCCTGCAAAGTGGGAATTATGGCGATGGCGTCGCCAGTGATAATTTTGACTTTTGGGGGTATATTGGCTTTTAGGATGTTATCGCCTGCCTGCTCTGCCTCGTCCGGGTGGATTTCAATAGTAACTATCTCTGAATCGCTTCCAAGTTCTTTGCCCATTAAAATCGCTGAATATCCGATTAACGTACCGATTTCCAAAACATGCTTTGGCTTTGATTTTCGGACCTCTTCCATGAGATACTTGCCTTTGAGAGGACCAACGATTGGCAAAAACTCATTCTCGGCCAACGCCTCAATCTCTGCCAAAATCTCTTCAGCACTCCGCAACTGCTTCTCGGTTATCATAATGGCACCTTGATTTTGTCAAAAAACCGCTGCTGTAACTTGGCGATTTTTGGGGCAATCACCACTTGGCAATACATTTCTTTGGGGTGCTTCTTATAGTAGTCTTTGTGGTAGGTCTCTGCCTTATAGAAAATCATCAGAGGCTCCAAGGCGGTGACTATTGGCTTGTCCCAGATAACCTCTTTCTCCAATTCTGCTATGAGTTCTTCAGCGGTTGCTTTCTGCTCAACTGAATTATAAAAGATTACAGAGCGGTACTGGGTGCCGACATCTGCGCCCTGTCGGTTAAGAGAGGTCGGGTCGTGCATGGCAAAGAAAATCTCCAAAATCTCCTTGAAGCTGATGATTTTAGGGTCAAAGTAAATCTGTGCTGCCTCCGCATGCCCCGTTGTGCCAGTTGAAACCTGCTCGTAACTAGGGCTAGGCACGTTTCCGCCAGTGTAGCCAGGCTCAATACGCTCCACGCCACGAATTATGCTAAAAGCGGCTTCTGCGCACCAAAAGCAACCAGCTGCAAGCGTTGCGACTTCCAAGTTTTCGTTTTCTTTAATTTGTTCACTCACAAATGTGTCCCTCTAAAAAATTGAATGGGTATCTTTTGATATGTTGGGATACTTGGAACTTAACGCTTTGTGGCTGTCACGACACAATAACTAATTGTTGAGCCTTGCTTCGAACGCTAAACAATGAGCATTTAGAACTTAAATAACCCAGAAAGGCGCTAATAAACGCAAATAAACGCGTAGGAACGCAGGGAAACGGGAGGAAACGCAACCTGCAAACAAACCAAACCCTAAACCAAAAAACCAACCCAAAACAAACTGAACAAAAAAAACGGCATTACTAATGTGGACTTTTAGGTCTTTGGTTTGATCTATTTCTTTTCCTTCTTTATCGGGATGATTCGGGATGTTTTGGGACAATTTGCGACAATTTGGGACAGTTTGGGACGACTGTTGCAGACGATTCAAGCTTTAATTCAAAAAATCAACCCAAAACGACCTTATCACTACCACGCAACAAAAAAACAGCACAACAAATAAAACTAACAAAGACACGCGACATACGAAATATCAAGTCTAAAAAAGAAATACTTCTGTCACTTGAAATTTTACATCGGAATCCATTTTACTCCCCGAATCGTTAGCCAACTGTCAAGGTTCATCACATGGAAAAAACAAAACCTCTCCTTAGCAACATTAAAGTTACGCCATTGGCAGCCGAAAGCTTTGGTGTCCGCTCCATGTGTACTTTGGTTGAGACGCCTGATGTTACTGTGCTTTTAGATGCAGGGGTTTCGCTTTGCCCGTACCGTTTTCACCTACCTCCGCACCCTATAGAGTTCCAGACCATTGCTCGCCTACGGCAAAAAATCGCGGAGGCAGCCGACAAAGCCTCGGTTGTCACCATCAGCCATTATCATTTTGACCATCATACGCCTTCATACGAGGACTGGGTTGTCAACTGGACAGAAGACTGGCGAAACCGCACGTCAGATCTACCAAAACAAAACCGTTCTGATGAAAAATCCCAAAGAAAAAATCAACGCCAGCCAACGCCAACGGTCTTGGATGTTTCAAAAAACAGGAGGTAAACACGCTCAAAGCTTGGAAGTCGCTGATGGAAAAACCTTCACTTATGGCGAGACGACGCTGCGGTTTTCTGAGGCTGTGACTCATGGCTCGGAGGATTCGATGCTTGGCTGGATTATAATGGCAACAGTTGAGTACGATTGCGAGCGGTTTATGTTTGCGCCTGACGTTCAAGGACCCATGGCAAACGGCACTGCAGAGCTGATTCTTCATGAGCAGCCATCGGTGATTATGCTTGGTGGACCACCCCTATATCTTGCAGGCTTTCGCGTGGATATTGCTCAGCTAGAGCAGGGCTTACGGAATTTGGGGCGCATTGTGCAGGCAGTACCCCTTGTTATTCTTGAACATCACGCACTACGGGGTGAAGAGTGGCAGCAGAAGTTCAGCGGCGTTTACCAGCAAGCCGCCAGCGTAGAGCACAGCATAATGACAGCCGCAGAATTTACGGGCGTTGAGAACATTTTCTTGGAAGCTAAACGCAAACAGCTTTATCGTGACCATCCTCCTTCAGCCGAGTTTAAGCAATGGATAAAAACCCTAAACAACAAGAGAATCACAAAACCGCCAATTAAGAATGAACCGCTTTGATTGAACTAAGCTTAGTTGCCTCACCATCATTTTCCTCCTCGTCGTCTTAGTCGAAATGGACGACAAGACCCAGTTGGTTGCAATGTCCCTTGCCTCGCGGCATAATCCTTGCAAAGTGCTTTTGACGATTTCCCGACTATTATTGCGAATTTTGCTATCGTCATTGGCCATTGGTGAATTGTTGACGACTGTTGTGCCTTTCGATTGATTTCGTTGGCGGCGTCAATTTCCTTTACCGACTTTAGGTTTGGACTGTCATAGACATTACTGGTGGGGCGCGAGAGCGAAACGTTAAGATTTTCACATTTTGGCATCACCGCAACCGTTACCATAACATTTTTCATCGCAGAATTCGGCGAAAAAACCCAATTAACGACCTGAGTTTAGCGGCTCAGTATCAAAACCCAATAAGCGTCTTAATAGGCGCAACTCTGGGTATGCTCGTGGCTGGTGGGTTAGGCATCATATCGGTAGTTTTATGTAAGCATCCCACATAGAACCATCTAATGGTTTCAGCGGCAATTTTTATCATTTTTGGCTTGACTGGCGTCTACGAGGTTATTTCTACAGAGTTAAAGCTTGACTTATACCGCATTGACTTTGCTGGCGCTCATCATCATCTTAATAGTAATAACCCGATTTTTGCGAAAAGACAAAAGCCCAGCAAACCACCTAAAGAATTTCAGGTATGTAAAGAAAAAACACAAAAAGAAGAAAAAATTTGAAGAAACAAAATTCTAGTTTAACCTATGTGACGGCTAGCTTCTTGGTTTCTTTCGGTTCCTTCTTAGGCAAAACAATCTCTAAAACGCCATTGTTCAAGCTTGCTTTTGCATCATCGGATTTGACTTTTTCAGGCAAATAAATTCGTCTGTAAAAAGTCTGTGCCATCCTTTCTTTACGGACATAGTTTTTCTTTTTTTCCTCTTCAGCTTGGCTTTTCTTGGCTTGTATTACCAGATAGTCTTCGCCGACGTCGATGTTTACGTCTTCTTTGCTATAGCCTGGCATATCAGCGGTCACATAGTAATCTTTGCCTCGATCCTCCACGTCAACACTGGGCATCATCATGCTTTTCCACGGCATCATTGGGAAACCGCCTCGCCTCTGTATCCAGTGCCCACGCCAAGGCGGCATGGACCAGAACTCGTCAAAGTTACGTTGGAACCGCTCCATCATCTGGTCAAAATCCCGCTCGTAAGGCGCCATTTCACCCTGCTTTTTGATTTCTCCAGCTTTCTTCTCTTTGCCACCATAATAATAGTACATTTTCTTTTTATCTTCAGACAAAAAATTACACCTCTAATCAACGGAGTTCCACACGTCGGTATTAACTTATGTGGCTGTGCCAAGCTAGCCTCAATATCAAGCGGGACCGAAACCAAATGCGGGCAAATTGTAGCCCAAAAGGACAAATGCAATCTTTCGCCCAATGAATATTATGAAAATAACCCAACAGTAGTCAAACCCAGCACCGCCAAACCCGAAACCAAAGAAATTTTCCGAAACCTCCAGACTCTAATGGCTTCTTTTTTTACCGAGCCGTAAACGAACCAATCGGCGAGCAAGCCATAAGTCTCATGGATTTCCAAAACAAAATAGAAAAAGTTGACACGTTTTCTATTGCTTTTTACTACTACCGCGGCGACTTCGCACGTTGGGTACGAGATGTAATCGGTGACTCCGCTTTAACCTCGGAGCTGAGTGTGAAAGGAAAAAGCACCCTGAAGTGAGAGGCGTTGAGAAACAGTATTTCGCAGAATTTGAAAACGCGTATTGCTGAACTGAAACGCTAACACTCCGACTTTTCTTTTTGGGGTTTAAGTGTATTCTCGGTATGTGTAGCCGCATCGGAGGCAACGGAAAAACTACGTTGAAAACTCATTTGAACCTCGCGTTTGCACCTGCCACACGTTAGCCGAGTTGTTTCCGCATCTGGGGCAGTCAACATGGATAGTAGGCAGCGGGTTGAGTCTCTGTTCTTCTTTGCTGATTACGGCGACAAACTGTTTGGGATTGTGCTCGATGAATTTGCCCCCAAGTTTTACTTCTTTTTCTACCTCATGTTTTTTGTATTTGCATTTGGTGCCAAACTAGCATTATTAGGGTTTGGTTTCCTGAACTAACTTTTTTTGGTACAAGGCGGGAACGGCATTCTGCACAAAATTCCATTATTTAGCCTCCTTTTTCTTTCTTGAAATATTAAAAAATGTTGTGTTGCGAATGCTTGTTGACCAGACACAAGCTAAAAGGTTTTTTGGAAGAGAGAGGGGGAACAATTTTGATCGCTTGCGTTTTGGTTAACCGTTGATTCGCCACACCGCTTTGGACGCATTACATCCTCGCGTTTAATACACATTGCAACCCTATATTATAAAAAAACTTGTGACTGTATTGACACAGCAACAAGCACAAAGCATGGGAAGCTGGGCTTTTTGAGCTTTCAACGCTTGTTTTTGGTCTTATGTTCTTTGGGCTTGAGCATAACAACTGCCTTCTTAAGGTCAAACTGTGTGTTCACAGTAAAGAAAGAACGCAAGTCAGGGTCAAATTGCTCAACCACCAATGTAGAAAGATACCGCACCCCACGCAAACAAGAAACCAACGCCGCAACATCCGCCGCGTCATTTGCCAAGGCTTTTTTCGCCGCTTCCAATGCCGCATTTCTATTGTAAACCGCCACCAGCGCCTCAACCTCATTGTCGGGCGTCCGGGGAATAATGGCTGATTTCCCTACGGAGCATTCGAAAAGCAAAGACAAAATATCATGCGAAATAAACGGGGCATTAAACGCTAAAAGTGCACAGTATTCTCCCTGTACCATCTCAAAACCCGCTATAGCCGCGGCTAATTCCGATTCATAATCACCCCAGATAAATTTGATGTTTGGCGACACGATTTTTGCGTAGGCATCCGCGCGCTTCTTGGAGTTAGTAACAATTATTATTTCGTCAACAAAGCCTTCAACTGCATTAACAACATAGGTTAACAAGGGCTTATTGTTCAACTTTACTAGCCCTGTGTCCTCGCCAAACTCCTCAGAGGATCCGCCTGCCAAAATCACCGCTGACCTATCCAAACCTGAAGTCTCCACTCGCCTAATGCAGAACAAGTTAAAAAAACATTTGGCGATCCAAAACTTAATTTGAAATTAACATGTCATACGTGCTATCCAAAGTAAGTGACGTTCGTGAGAAACGATGAAGTCATAATAAAATTCCTCAACAAAGAAGGAAGGGGGCTCCAGTCTTTTCAAAAGACAAAAATGGCTGGCTCGAAACCAGTTCCAAAGGCATAGTTAGAAGATGCACAGCCGAACAAACATTATCACACATTCTGCCTCCTCTTGCGGGAGCCAGCAAGGCGATTGTAAAAGTGGAAAGAACATCACCCAAGAAGTAAAGTTAAGCATTGTTTACCTACCCATGGTGTGCCACTACTATAACAATAAAAACGTTAAAATCAAGCAGAAATTGTAGAATTAAAAGAAGCAATAGATTCTATCTTTCAAAATAGCCCTAATAATACCGTAAACAAAAACTGAAAAAGAAGAAATTTAGTTTACTTCGTTGTTTTCGATTTTTCTAGCCATCTCTGCGAGTATTCTTGTAAATGGGTGGTCAGGTTTGTCTTGAACGAATATCAGGTTTCCTTCGGCTCGAAGGATGTCACAGAAGCATGGCATCATTCCCAATAGGGGTACTTGGTAGGTGGCTCTTGACTTTGACGCCTATTTCCGCTTTTTTAGCTGTAACTGAGGGGTCAAGCACTTTGTTTAGTACGAGTCCTGTTTTCTTTTCGAAGAGGTTGTAGAGTTCTTTTAGCATGCGTTTTGTTCCGTCCACGTCAGAGCGATCGCCTGTTGTTGCCACAACCACGAAGTCAGCTGCTACAATGGCGTTAATTGAAGAGTATTGCAGTCCTGGGCTTGTGTCAAAAATCAGGTAGTCAAAGCCCTCATCCCGAAGCAAGCTTTCTCTAAGCGAAAGCAGTCTGCCTAGGGCTCGCATTTCCCATTTGCGATCTTTTGAAGACATATCTCGGATTGCCTCCGTTGAAGGATTTGCAAGGCCTGCATAGAATTTGCCGTTGCCGGTTAGTCTACTGCTTAAATCCACCAAGATCTTGCTAACATCAACAGTGTTATTTAGGTAATCATTTATCCAGAACTCTGAGTTCTCAGTTTTTAGGATTGCGAACAAGCTTGGAGCACGGAAGTCGAGGTCAAAAATAGCGACTTTCTTGCCTGCTTTAGCAAATGTTGCTGCCAAATTTACGGAGATTGATGTTTTTCCTGTGCCGCCTTTGTAAGAGTGTACAGCTATTATTTTGCTCATATCTTTTAACCCTCGGTTTCCCGTTCAACAAAGAAGTAAGCTTTTCTTCCCTTGCGTTCTTTCTTAACGTAGCCCATGATAACAAGCTGGTTTAGATACGCGCTCTCAACCGCTCGTAGCCCGAGTTGTTTGCTCTGAAACTTCTTCAGCTGTGGCCCTTCCTGAACGGCAAATAGTCATGGCTGTCTTTCGTAAATGATCAGGCATAGATAGAAGCGTCATTACATCTAGTGAAGCATCAGGCAGCATTGCGCCTGGCTTTTGGGCATCGCCAACGTTGTTCTTCTGGATTTCAATCATGACTTCCATTTTTTGGTTTAACCGCTCTAAACTCTCCTCAATTTTCTCAAGGATTGTTGTTGGCTTTTTTACGGTTATTTGGTCTTTAATGATAAATCACCCGACTTGTATTGCACATGTACAGTTAGCTACTCCCTATACATATAGGGTTTATTAAGGTTTACGATACAGAGATACACATTAGAAAGAAAGAATAAAAAAAACAATCACGGCAAGAATTAAAAACTTATTAAAAATTGATTTTTGGACTAAATTGGGAAAAGTGGGTTTAGTAGGGAATCATTGCCTGGTTTCTGGCTTCCTCTACTATGGGTAAGACTTGTTTGAGTTCTTTAAAGTATTTCAGAACTGTTATGCCCCGTTGTGTTACAGCATAAACCACACGTCGTTTTCCGACTGTGCGTTCTTCCACTAAGCTTTGTTTGATGAGAAAGTCAAGATATTCTTTAAGGACACTGCAATTAACGTTTGCTTTGTACATTACGTGTGTTAGCTTTAATGGTCCTCTATGAGCCAGCACTGAAAGGATATCAACATACATTTCCAGTTTTGAACGTCGCACTTTATACTCCTCTTTTTTTATCAAATTCCACGTTTTGATATAAATCATTTATGTATTACTAATCAGTATTTAGGTCACATTCGGTGCAGGTTAATTGGCGCCTTTGCTGCTCGCTCGGTTTAACACATTTAATCTATTTTCGAAGGCAGTGACCATGTCATCTAGTAATATTTCACGCAATTCTGTCGTTAATCCCAACGATTTGTTCATGGAAAACGTTGGCTAACTTGGCTTCTAACTCTTTTCTACATTTTTCTGCAATTTCAGTCATGTTTTTTCCTCCGGGCTTTATACAGTCAAGATGGCGCAGGGCATTTAACTAACTTATGAAGGCAACATATGAATCCAGAATAAATAACTGAAAACAAAAACGGTACATAACCAACCTTTCCGCTCGCCAGTATACTTGTCTTGTCTGTCATCTCTTTGGTTAACGTTCACAGGATATTGATAGAAGTGCGCGTGCATTTGCTTGTATTTTGTTGCAATCCGCAAACTGATACAAATAAATTGTTAATTACAATCTTTTAAGCCTGTATTTGTTTTAAAATAAAGGTTCGTACAACAAGCAGCCACAAACAAATTTAAGCTCGAACAGTGTAATATTTGTTCTTGCGTCAAGTTCTTTTAAATATGGATTAACTGAATTCTTAGGATGTTTTTTGATTGCTTGTTTCTGTTAAGGATAAATCTTTGAGTGTTTTTTTGATCAAAGGTTATGTTTCAAATAATCAAGTCAAAGCTGAACGTTGCGAGAACTGCAAGGTTACAAGGGAAGTTTTAACAATCAACTATAACAATCCTAACCTGTTATTGTACGGCTGCAAGGACAGCAAATGCAAGAATAAAATCTTGCGCTTAAACTTCGACGACAGTTTGCTTAGAAAAACCAGTGTCGACTAAAAAACGTTGGATTAAAATTAGTTGCCGTTTTGCCGCTTCCGTTTAATACTTTCAAGTCTACCCAAGAACTATTCCAGCGGTTTTATCGTTCCTACCACATCGTAAAATTGTCCCTGCATTATTTTCGCCATTGCTTCAAGTGGTAACTCTGATGGCAATCACTTTTCTATTGAGGTTCAAGCAGAGAATCACTTGGTTTTTCGGTGTATCCCAACTGGAAAATAGTCCACACTATGCAAAAATTTCAAGTTTTGAAGGATTTGGTTTGGGTCCATAAATAACTAATGTTCCTCTGTCTTCTTTTAACTGCAATCCATGTCTGCTTACAAGAGACTGTACAACCTCTATACCTTTAGCATTCAAAGACAAGTTCATACGCAATTCAAATTCCTCACTTAGGTCGCTTGCTATCAACGAAATGCCAGTGACAAATGCATCCGGTAAACACTCGCATATTTCTCTGAAAAATAGGACAGCTTCGCCTTCACATGACGCTACCACGCAAATTTTTATTTATGGCAGTTATGGCTTAAGTGAATTGCTCTCAAGCACAAGTGAAAAACAGGCGATTATTAGTTTATCGAGTGAATTTTTTTTGACAGTTTATATGTATTTGGATCGAGCCAGAAAACAGTTAACGGATAAGGGTAATAATAAGTAAAAAACTTGAAAAAACATGAATTTACTTGCCAAACAATTTACATAAAGGCGTTATCACTTTATTCAACATTGTTTCCCATTGACGGCTTGATTACAGAAGAGCCAATGAGTAAACTTTAACAGGATAGTCCCGTCCGCAGGTGGTATTAATGAAACAAAAACTAGTCCTGCGCAATAGGATGCTTCTATAGTCAATTTTTACTTACTACGTCACAGCTTTCAGAGGTTGCCTACGCAAAAAATGCGCAGTTCGTTGAAGAAGCCTAAATCAAAGTCGATATGAAAACCGGGTTAGATTATGCGTCGCTACTTTCTTTTATTTGCCGTGCTTTTCCAAGCGGAACAACATTCATAATGCGCCTGAAACTCTTCAAAATCAATTGTAGATTCGAACTTTAGATTGTTTTGATGATTAGAAATGGTGCGGTTCCCGAATTGCATACCCAAATGGGTTCAAAATCGATCAGAGTTGGGTCAAGCCCTGGATTCAAAAAGACAGTATCTGGTGGGATACAACCGGAATAAAAGTTATTTTCTATCTTGGAAATAGCGCTTAGACATGTTGAGATAACGATAATGATTTGGCGAGGAAAAGCGAAAAATATAATGGCTTACTAAAACAAAATAAGTTGAGAATCAATAGCAAAAAATTTAACATGTCTGAAGGTTCGAATATTCTTTGGCAAGAAAGTGTTTTCATTTCCAAGAGAAGGATTGGTTAATCTGTTTTCCCAGCGAAGGAAATGAAGGAAGAAAATACCTGTACTATTCAGTGTTTTTTAAAGATCGGAAAAATGGAAACTCGGATTCCCAAGTTTTTTTGATGGACCTTGTTGATTCTGCTGAGTTTGAAAAAAATTATCCTCATACAGTGGGTTTTTCCAAAGAAACAAGTGGTAATGACGCGGATTTCTCTAACTATCTTGAAATTAGAGTTATCAGGTCTATCGTGGATTTCTGGAAGTTTTTAAATGACCTAGATATTTAGACACGAATCTTAGAAAGTCATGTACATATTTACAGTATATTCATCCATTGGTTTAGTTTCAAATCCTTTTTTGGAGCATAGATTTATCATTTTTATGTTGGAGCTAGTGACTTGGCTGTAAATTGTTTCTATTTTTAGATCTTTGGATATGTCTACGATGAAATCCATCAGTTTTGACCCTAGTCCTTGCCCGTGCCAAAAGTCGCTTACCATGATGGCAAATTCGCCATTTTTTCGCTCAGAATCAAGAATTAATCTGACCACCCCAATAATTTGCTTTTCATCCTTCAATTCTGCAACTATGGCGATTTCTCGGTCATAATCTAAATTGCAATATCGAGAAAGAGTGTCATGTGACATTTCTTTTATTATTTCAAAAAATCGGAATCTAACGCTTTCTTCTGATAGAGATTTGAAAAGATCGTTAAAACGGGATTCATCTTCTGGTTTGATTGGACGCAAGGTCACCTCAACGCCATTTTTCAACGTGCGCTTGGCAACATATTTTGTTGGATAAGGCGGAAAAACCAAGTGTTCAAAGTGATCAGCTGGCTCCCGAATAATTCTGTTCACATCAAGAACGATGGATGCGTCAGTTACATAAACTCCTTCACTTTCAACGATTAATGGATTGATATCAACTTGTTTGATTTCCGGATAATCTAAAACAAGCTGGCAAAATTTCACCAGTATTTCCTCGATAACACCCATTTTGGAAGTGTTTTGGGTTAAAGAGTTGTTTTTAGGCTGGAATATTTTAGTTCGTTCTATTATTTGCTTTGCCAAGACCTGATTAAGAGGAGGAAAGCCTATGCTTATGGTATTGATTATTTCAGGTGAATCTCCAGAGCTTCCCAAAATTATTATGGGTCCAAACTTGTTGTTTTTTCTTAGTCCTAAAAAGAGTTTAGTGCCGCTGTTTTGCGTTTTTGGTTGAATAACTATTCCTTGGAACTCGGATGTTCTGTTTAAGTCGATTTTATTGACTATCTGACTGAAAGCAACGGGTACTTCGGATAAAGAGAACACGTTCAATATTAATTCTTTTTCGTCATATTTGACAGTTGATTGTGCATACATGGGTTTCATAATAACTGGAAAACCTATTTCAGAGGCGTAAACTAGCGCTTCCTGAGTTGTCCTTGCGATTTTGGTTTCCACAGTCGGTATTTTGTATGTTTTTAAGAAACTAAGCGCTTCAGGTAGACTGAGGACTTGTCTGCCCTCGCAGAATGCATGTCGTAACATTTCTTTAAGGCGAGTTGAATTATCTAAAAATAAAGAGATTTCTTCTGGGGTTTGATATAATAATTCGATGTTTTTGGTGTAATTATACATGTTCATAAATGCCGAGACAGCTTCTTCGGGTGTTCTAAAAGATGGGATGCCATTACTATGAAGCATTCTTCGGGCATCTTGACAATTGTTATCTTCTCCCATCAAGGCAATTAAAAGGGTTTTTGACGTTTGTTTAGCTAAATCTATTGCCGTTTCAGCAATGCTAGAAGGGTCAGTTAAACCTTGAGGAGAATAAATTACCAGAACGCCTCCGTCTATTTGATTATCGTTTAGACAAATTTGCATGACGTTTGTGAATCTGTCAGGTTTTGCCTCTTCAAGAATGTCAATTGGGTTGGATGGGGTGCAGTAATATGGCAAAATTTTTCTTAAAGCATCCTTAGAAGCGTTACTTAGGTGCGAAAGCTTGCCACCTTTTAAATGAAGCTGATCGGCAGCTAGAAGTCCTGGTCCACTTGCATTCGTAATTATAGTTAAATTCGGGGTACATGGGTTTGGCTGCATCGATAAGCTTTTGGCGCAGTCAAAAAGCTCGTTAACGGTATCAACCCGAACAATGCCGACACGCCTGAAAATGGCGTCGTAAATGTCATCTTCGCTCAGTTGGTTTATGTTGCCAGAACTAAATCGGTTTCTTTCATTAAATCGCCCACCTCTGACCATTATGATTGGTTTACTTCTTGCAAATCCTCTTGCCGCACTTATGAAGCTTCGAAAATCCTTTATGTTTTCAACGTAAATCATCATCGCTCTGGTTTGAGGATCTGTCCCAAAATGCTCAATTAACTCGCCCAAATTGACATCTATCATCGATCCAATTGAAACTACTGCACTAAGCCCCACATTGTTTTCTGAAGACCAATCTAAAACTGATCCACAGAGCGCGGCGCTTTGAGATATGAAGGCAATTTTTCCAGGGAGAGCTTTTTTGTCTCCAAACGTGGCGTACAAGTTCTTATTTGGTCTTATGACGCCTAAGCTGTTTGGACCTATTATCCGCAATCCATATAGACGCCTGTGTTCGAGAATCTGTCGTATCAGAGCCCTTCCAACGTCATCATTTTCGTTTAGACCAGCCGAAACAATAATTGCGCCCTTTACACTCGCTTTCCCGCATTCTTCAATAATCTGAGGAATCGTGTGCGCTGGAGTGGCTATGATTGCAAGGTCAATCTTAGATGGGACTTTTTCAACGCTCGGATATGCAGTAATTCCCTGAACAGTCCGCTTAAAGGCATTAACAGGAAAAATTAACCCTTGGTATGATCCAATTAAATTGTGGAGAATTCGAGCGCCTAAAGAATCGTTGCGTTCACTAGCGCCCACAACGGCGATGGCACGAGGGTTAAAGAAGCAATTCAGATTTTCGATTCCCAACTTGATTCCTCGTAAATAGTTTGAGTTCACAAGGGTAAATGCCTGGTCCAAGTATCGAGTTTGAAGAGCATTCACCCATTTTCTTATTAATTCGAACGCTCGGTTAGACTAATGTAAGATTCATTTTGGTTAAATTATGTTGACTTTTACAACGTGAGTGGAGCAAGAGATGCATGGGTCGTAGGCTCTTACCAACATTTCCAGAGTTAATTCAATCTGTTCTTTAGGTTTGTTTACGATCTGCGGAAGAATAGCTTTCATGTCTAACTGGATGTTTCCATGGTTTTGGTTGGTTGGAATTATGCAGTTAGCTTTTGTGCAAATCCCTTTGTCGTTGTAGGTGTAATCATGGAATAATATGCCTCTAGGCACCTCTACGGCCCCAACGCCGCTTCCTGCCTTCACTTTGATCTCTGGTTTATTGTAATCTGGTTGAGATTTTAGACCTGCGGCTTCTAATTCGTTTATCAGGCGAATCGAATCCTCTACGCTGTTAACCACCTCAACAAGCTGTGCTATGTTATTCATGAAAGGATTATAGCAAATTGGCAGAAGATTAAATGTCTCAGCTATTTTTAACGCCATAGAAGACAGTCGCTTGTAATTGTTGTTCAACCTAGCTAAAGCGCCTACCATGTATGATTCACGGGTGTGCTTTGCCCATTTAGCTGTAGATTGCGGAACAATGTACTCGTTTGCGTAGGCAAGATATTCTTTTACTGGTGCAACGCCTGTATCCGACGAAGTGATTTTGCCATCATAAAGTGCATATTCAACTGGGTTAGTTAGAGAAATGAATTCTGTCTCTCGCTTGAAATCGGGTAATTTGCTGGCTAGGCTTTTGAATAATTCGGCTACAGCTTGGATGTTTGGAATAGAATCCTGCAGTTTCTTTCTAATCGCTATTAATTCTTTCATTGAGGGGATTTTGGAGAAACCGCCTGGTATCAACCGTTGAGGATGTGTTGTTCTTCCACAGAGCAAATTTGACATCTCATTTGCCGTTCTATGGAGGTGAAGAACTATTTTGACCTCTGCAAGATTTGTGGAAACAAGTGGAATTACTGAGCCAACACCCATCAAATCAGGCAGAACAAGAAAACCCAAATGCAAAAGGTGGCTCTGTAGGTTTTCCGCATGCAACGCCAGCTTCCTAAGTTTTAGATCTTGTTCGCTTATTGTTATGCCCAAAGCTGATTCGGTGGCTTTCAATGAAGCAAGCGAATGCCCAATTGAACATATCCCGCATATACGAGAGGTAATGTGATGCAGTTCATTCCACGACCTTCCAACCACCATAGCTTCAAAAAATCTTGGCGCCTCTGGGATATTCCATTCACATTTTTCTACTAACCCGTTTTTAATGCTAACATTGATGTTTCCGTGTCCTTCAACTCTTGTTATATGATGGACTTCAACATCTTTTCTTGTTTCACTCATCGTTTAGCCTCCTGCCAACCAAAATATAACCGAAACTTGCCGATTGCATCGTCAACTGTGAGACCATATTTTATCAAAACTTCTTTGTGGGAATTTTCGTTTGGGTTATCCACAAGACCTCGACAACCCCAGCATATTGTTCCCTCATTCACACAGCAAGAGTTGCAGCCAGCTCTAGTTACCGTTCCGACACAAAACTGTCCGCGCTCAAAAGCACAGACATTCTCGTTTTTCTTGCATTCAACACAAACAGGGTAAGTTTGAGTTTCCGGTTTCTTTCCCATTAAAAGTGATTTAACAACCTGCAAGAAATCATCTTTGTCTATTGGGCACCCATGAACATAGGCGTCTACAGGAATCACCGCATCTATAGCTCTGGCAGCGTAGCTATCGAAGAGCGCCGCGTTTTCGCCGTACACAATTTTTTTGACTTTATCCAGATCTTTGTAGTTTTTTAGAGAGTTGATTCCGCCGATTGTAGCGCATGATCCTATGGCAACCACTAGTTTAGCGTTTTTTCTTATTTGTTTCAAGCGGTCTTCGTCTTGTAGTCTCGTGCAGGAGCCTTCGATAAAAGCTATGTCATAATTGTCGCTGTGTTCTTTCATGATTTCTCTGAAGCTAACAACTTCAACTTGACCAAGAAGAGTTAGAAGGTCCTCTTCTAGATTAGCAACTTGAAGCTGGTCTCCTTCACAACCTGCAAAATCAAAGAATGCAACTTTAGGTTTCATTATAATGCCTCCGGTACCCCTTTTATTTTTGAATAATTGAAAACTGGGCCATCTTTGCAGACGTATATATGGTTAATTTGGCAATGACCACATTTTCCAACACCACATTTCATTCTTCTCTCAAGCGACATGATTATGTGGTCGTCAGGAACGTTTCGTTTTTTCAGATCTGCGATCACAAATTTGTACATAACTGGGGGACCGCATAACAGAGCGACAGTTTTTTCTGGGTCAAAAGACACTTGAGGAATAAGTGTTGTGATTACACCTATGTTTCCTCTCCATACTTCATTTTCAGGGCACCAGTTTACTGTTTGTTTGAAGTCAACATTTTCTTTGGAAGTGATCATGGCTAATTCGTCGCCGAAGAGCATTTCTTTTGGTTCTTTGCATCCATAAAGGAGAAAGACTCGACCGAAGTCTTTCCTCTTGTCAAAAACATAATTAATTAGTGATCGTAGAGGTGCTATTCCGAGACCGCCTGCAATGAACAAGAGGTCTTTGTTTTTTAAAGAGTCTATTTCAAACCCGTTGCCAAATGGACCTCTGATTCCAACTTTATCACCTACATTGAGTTGATGCAATTTTGAGGTAACGTTTCCTAGTTTGCGGACGCAGACTTCGAATGTTTCTTTTTTTGTCGGTGAGGAGGATAATGATATCGGGGCTTCCCCTATCCCAAACACGGAGACTTCAACGAATTGACCTGGTTTGTGGTTGAGTTCTGATTTGTCATCAAGTTGTATTTCAAAAAGCGTCTCCATTGATGTCATGGGTACCTTTTTGATTATGGTTGCTAGTCTCGGCACATAGTCTATGTTTCCTTCAGTTTGGATGTTTACTTCAGGTTGAGAAGTAGAAGTTGCCATTTGTACTCCTGTGTTTTGGTTCTCTCGGTACATGTCGTTGAAAAGGTTAACTGGGTTCGCTATGTCTGGAAGACAGTTTGAAGAGCATCTTCCGCAACCGACGCATGAGACAAAGCCAAAGCGGTCAAACAAATATTTGCCTTTTTTAAAGTATCGGTGCCGATATCTTGTTGGTCTAGTAGCTCTGAAGTTTTCTCCTGAGGCAATCTTTGCAAAGTCTTCCAGTAGGCATCCATCCCACGTTCTGATTCGCTCACCATGCTCTAAAGAAAGATCAGGGTTATCTTTCACATCAAAACAGTAGCATGTGGGGCATACGAGGACACACGACCCGCACGCCAAACATTTTTCCGAGTGCTTTTCCCAAAATCCGCTCATTCCGTAACTATCTCTTAGCAGTTCAGGGATAAGTTCTGGTGAAAAATCAAATTTTTGCTGAGAAATATCCATTACTTCCTTTTTTTTCTGTCCAGCAATTTGCATGTCACGGGCCAACGCGGTTGTCACGTTTTTTGCATATTTTGACAGGAGGTCTTCTCCTTTTTGAGAACCTATGTTGATTAAGTATCTGTTTCCGAGATCCGTAAGCATAAGATCGTAGCCATAATCTACTGTTGCACTGCCCATAAAGGAAGAGAAATTCCATTTTGACATTTTTTGAAGGTTGACCCCTATGATTGTTGTTGCATCTCGTTTTTTAAAATAATAGGGGTCGGATTTCGTTTCCCTAAATATTTCATCCATGTGAAGAAGGGCTACAATATCGTAGGGGTGAACGCCCACTATTAACATGGGTTTGGGTTCATCAGGATTTTTGGTGGAAAACCCGTTGGATATATCATAAGTAAATAAGGTTTCGCGTTGAGGGAAAAAATATTTTTTCGGAGGCAACAAGGTTACATCATAGTCTAAACGCAGTTCCTCGGCTGAGTCAAGTGGTCCAAAAGCAAATTTGTTTCCTCGTGATTTGACGCCGATAACGTTAAAAGAATCATCTTTTATAAGTGCGTTTATAAAATTCTGAAAATCTTCTTTATAAAGTATTTTCATTTGTAGGGAGGCTCCTAGAAGATTTTAATATAAAAATAGTTATTGACCAATTTAACGTTTGTGGAAAAAGCTCTTGTAATTAAAAATCCTTTTTACATTCAAGTATGAACGATGTTTCTTTTGGAACTTTTTGTAAACGTTTTAATAGACAGAGCGCTTGTTTGCACCTTTAACAGTTGAAAAAGCCATTTTTTACGCCAAACTATTTACCAATCCTTGCAATAAATTATAGTATGGTGTTTTGAATGCCGAGCGCATATGTATTGTTTAATGTTGAGTCTGGTGCAGAGGATAGTGTGTTAAGGCAGCTAAGAAGCCTAAGCAATGTTGAAGAAGCGTATGTTTCTTATGGTGTATACGATTTAGTAATACGCATCAAAGCAAGCACTATGGAAGAGCTAAAGGATTTGGTGACACACAGAATTCGTGTAATCAAACAAGTTCGGTCAACATTAACTTTGATACTGATGGAAGAATAAGCCTGTTCGAATGTTCCTGCTGGCGAGTTTAGCTTTGTTAGACAGCTAATTCTTGCTTGGGATCAGTTTCGCTGTGACTCTATTTTCCATAAGATTACCGCTTTAGAATTTGAGAAAACCCTAAAGAAGATAAATCCAGTGGGTACATAACGTCTCACTTTATGGTTACGCTAAAGCTGACGTTTCGGCGGTTCTGTTTGGGGTAAGTTCCACTTTGAATAGAATTACTTTGAAGAATGTTAACCCAACGGTTGTCGCGGGCATGATTTACTTCGTTGTCGGAATTTTGCTTTTTCCCTATCCACTTGTCACCAATGAGCCCAAAGATCCAGCAAAGATTGACTCACCAGAATGGAACCCAAACTTTCGAAAAAAAGGACTTTAAAATTATCGCCTTTGTGATTTCTTCGCCGTTCCTTAATTGGATTTTCGCGCTCAAATCGCATTATTGCAATGGTGCGGAGCATTGGGGGCAATGGATTAAGCGTTACAGAAAACTTTAACGATGTTACAGAATTTAATAACAATAATCAGAGCTCAAATCGGGTTGCAATTTCAGAACGGGAAATAGAAATGGTGCGGTCGCCGAGATTTGAACCCGGGTCGTCAGCGTGGCAGGCTTACACAATGATGAGCGAATCAATCACTTTGATGTCCTAGACCAAACTAGACTACAACCGCACTGATGGTATTTTAGTTCCTAAGCCAACTTTTTTAGACCGTATTTTTTCTTCAGGTCGGTTTTAGGCCGCCGTCTATGAAACAGCGTTAAATACTTTTTAAGTTTTCTATGCTATCGGCTTACGATATAGGGCAACCTTGCCTCTGTCTTTTACCCATTCAAAGCCATCTTCCAGCAATTCCATTTCCTGCTTTTTTTGTACTTGCTCGCGTACTATGTATTTCTCGGTTGCACCGCATCTGCGTGCTCTGCTTGGTTGTTTATAGGGTGGGACATAACGAAGTGAATTGTGCCCTAATAGGCACATGACAGCTTCAAAGTTGGCAACGTCAAAACGGGCTTTACCAATGAATTGCTTGATAATCTGTCACAAGTGTTCGATAAGACGGCGATTGAGAAGGAGCCTTTTAGGGCTGAAGGCGTAAGCAGAATTGTTTGGGTAGAGCCAAAAGCTTGTTTGTGAAGTCATCTATCAAACCGTAACAAGAGACTTCAAATTAAGAGCACCAAGATTTAAAAGAATAAGGCTGGAAAAAGCACCAGAAGAATGCACAATACAGCAATTAAGAACAGATTAAGCTCTTTTGGTGGTTTCTTATCACCATCTTTATTTAGGAAACTCACTGCAGGGTATAATTTTAAACAATAAAAAATCTTTCACTCAATTTGCCTGAATTTCGTTTTATTTTCACTGTAGTCTCCCCTGTTCAATAAAGTCGTTTGGAGTCACAGTATAAAAACTAGAAAGTGTTTTTGGCTATCCTTTAACATTATGGAGAAATGAGAATTTGAGTCAAAATGTATTTGCTAAGTCTACGCTGTCTCAACCTGTTTTTCCACTTAATATAAGAGGCGTTAAAGATGTTTTTCCCGGATTTGCGTTAGGTGATTTTGCGATTTTGCAGGGTTCATCTGTTTTATCGTTGGCATCATTGTTGTGTGTAAAAGCACAGCTTCCCATGCAACTTGGCGGGTTGCAGAGCAATGTTGTCTTCATCGATGGAGGAAACACTTTTAGGCTCTATCAAATTGCCCAATTTGCCCAGATTCATCACCTTAACCCTAAACGGGTTTTAGACAACATTTTCATTTCAAGAGCCTTCACAGCCTACCAAACAGCGGCACTAATCAAAGATCAACTTCAAGATGCAATTAAGAGATACAGCGCTAAACTTGTAATCGTATCTGATATTGCCGGCTTCTTCTTAGATAAAGACGTTGCAGAATATGAAGCTCAAAGAATCTTCACCCAAGTTACTACTTACCTTTCCAATTTGGCCAGAGAAACCCAAACCATAATCCTTGCAACCTACCCCACACATATGGATACAGCAAGAAACAACTATCTTCACACTACAACATTCAGCAGGGCAAGCGTGGTTTTATCTCTAAGAAAAACGAATTACTCAAGGCAACTTGCTCTTGAAAAACATCCGTACCTTGCTTTAGGAATGGCTGAAATACCCAGGGAAGACTTAACTTTGCTGGATTTTTTGGAGGCTAACGATTAATGGGCAAGACAGTTGAATCTTACCGCATGGCACTGGAAGACGAAATAAGCCGATGGGCCAGCTTTGAGAAGGCTTTGCGGTTAGAGGATAAGGAAGCTTTCGTGGCTTTGATGGATGCTTGCCGAAGCTTTGCATCAGCCGGAAGCAACGCAACTAAGCCGATATTATTCGAGCCAATGGTCATGTCAATTTTGTTATCGCAGCAAAAAAAGATTAGCCGACTAGAGAAGGCTTTGGATGCAATCAAGCGGCAGCCCTAAGATTCGAGGCTGGATATTCGATGTTTACCCATCCGACATTGGACAGATGGCAGTCTGGATAATAAGTGAAAATGGCCAAAGAATAAGGCTGACCGACAAGTTCCAACCCAAAATCTATGTGTCGGGCAAAAAAGAGGACCAGGAAAAACTCGTAGGTAAAATCTACTCCAATCCAGATATTGCAAACTGGAACTTCGTCTACAAATTCGCGCAGCCGACTGATTCAGAAAAATCCAGAGTTTTAGAAATCACGCTCAAAGACTGCAGAAAAGTAACTTCCTTAACTAACCAGATTCTAAAAATAGGTGATTACATGCGCCTTGAAGTTCACAACTGCGATCTACGTGGAGACAGAACCTATTTTTTCACTCATGATTTGTTCCCGCTCGCATTCATAGAAGTTGAAAACCTCAAATCAGGCTTAAGATACGCGCTCTTGGACTCCGTTGAAAGCATCGACTACACTTTACCCCCTTTGAGAATAATGCATCTAAAAATCGAAATAGCTAAGAACGGCAAAATAGCGAGTCTTCAAGATCCAGTTGCTAACATTAGCCTTGAGCAAGAAGAGAAACGAATAATCATCGATTCGGGCGATGAGGCAGAAAAACTATTGCAATTAAGCAAGATGGTGAAGGTACTTGATCCCGACATCATAGTAACTAACGGCGGAGACTCCTATCTTTTCTCATACTTGCTTCAGAGAGCAATCGTCAGTGAAGTATCAGACAAGTTCATTCTAAGCAGAGATGAAGTTCCATTTGTTCCCAAAGCTCAGCAGGGAAAAACCTTCTTTTCTTATGGACGTACATTCTATAAAGCCCCAACAATCCGACTATACGGAAGAGTCCACATCGATGCGGGCAACACATTCATTCTAAACGAAAGCAGCTTCCAAGGCCTATTTGAAATAGCAAGAACCTGCAGAGCACCTCTACACACTTCTTCCCGTTCATCAATCGGATCAAGCATGTCTTCACTGCAGTTCTACCAAGCGTTCAAACAAGAGATTTTGATTCCCAGAAACAAAAGCATCCCTGAAGCTTTCAAATCAGCCTATGAACTCCTTGTTGCAGACCGAGGCGGTTTCGTCTATGAACCAAAAATAGGCATACACGATAACACTGGCGAAGTGGACTTTTCATCGATGTATCCAAGCCTCATGATCAACAACAACATCTCCGCTGAAACTGTTCTATGCAAGTGCTGCCCCGACTCACACTTACGCATCCCAGAGCTAAACTACAATATATGCGAGAAACGGGTAGGTGTTGTTCCTAAAGCTTTGAAACTTGTTGTAGATAAAAGATTGAAGTATAAGCGATTGAAGGAAGAGGTGACAGATCCTAAGCTTAAGGATATGTACGATAACAGGCAAATCGCTTTGAAGTGGATTCTTGTAACCTGTTTTGGCTATTTGGGCTATAGGAATGCAAAATTCGGGACAGTTGATGGTCACATTGGTGTTTGCGCATTTGGCAGGATAGCGTTTCTTAGGGCTGCTCGAATCTCTGAGAGTTGGGGATTTGAGGTGCTTGCATGGAATTGTGGACTCGTTGTGGCTGAAAAAGGAAAACACAAGCCTTGAAGAATACAAGGACCTATGCAAACAGGTGACTGATGAAATTGGGGTTCCGCTAATTTTCGAAGGCCGCTACAAATGGATTGTTTTCTTACCCTCAAAAATGCACCCAAACATTGGCGTCCTAAACCGCTACTACGGGGTAATGGAGAATGGAAAACTAAAAGTCAGAGGAATAGAAGTACGCAAACACGACACACCTCGATTTGTCTACAATGCCCAAATGGAAATGATCAACGTATTTTCAGCAGCGAACAACTCTAAAGAATTTATTCAAAAAATACCCGAAGCCCTTGAGGTGGTAAAAGCTTATCGGAAGAAACTACTTGACGGTGAGGTGTCTGTTGGGGATTTGATTATTTCTAAGCATTTGTCGAAAAACCCCAAGCACTACAAGCAGCATGTAAGTCAAGTTATCGCTGCAGAACAATTAATAAAAGAAGGCTCTGAAGTCCATGCGGGCAACAATGTAAAGTTTGTTTTCACTCATTCAGAAGATAAGCGGTATGAACGCAGGGTCAAAGTAGCTCAACTCATTGAGGAAGCCACTAACCCAGATTTCAACAAATACCTATTTTTGCTTTATTCTTCGGCGGCTAATTTGCTTAGCTTTGCCGGTTATACAACTCGATCAATCCAAGAAACTCTCACGGGACAAAATCAAAAGAACTTGTCGAGTTACTGAGAAAAGGAGATGAATTGTATGGTTAGGCTTCAGTTTAGAATAATAGAGAAGTCCTACAAGAAGGGCCTGAGAGTTTACAAGCACGAGGAAGTTACTTTGAATTTCCCCAAAGAGCTCCATGAACTCCTAAGGGTTCTTTGCGACAAAAAACTTGAATTGTAGGTGCGCCATGTTATATTGAATAGCTAATGAATTAATAATGTTGGAAAGGTACAACAAGATAATTCTTAGTGGTCTTAAGTCGAATAGGGTTTGATGCGACTTTTCAGCATTTCAATAAATGCTATCTCTCTCATGTCGTATGTGGTCTTACGACAAACCAATATTAACAAAAGAATAATGTATTGGTCAATGTCAAAGACGACATTAAGAAAGGGGATTAGATAAATGATAGAAAATTTAATTTCGAAAAATAAGAACAAATCTGTTGCTGTCATTATTATTCTGCTAATGATTATGCCTACACTTAATTTCATTGTTCCTGCAACCGGTAGTACAATATAGCCAGGCTACACAGCTATGCCAGACCGACCAACATTCATTACAATAGGCATTAGCCCCACGCTAATTGGGCTAAGCCAAGAAGTCTTGATTGACATAATAATAGGTCCGGCACCTGTTAACCCCACGTATAATGCGATTCCTTACCCAGAATTTGCTAACATAACTTGCACCATTACCACTCTTGATGGAACAAAAGAGACCTTCATGCCTACCGATAACGCTGTTACGTCTCAAAACAATGGTGTGGCTACTCCAGGTCTAGCTGAGGCCTCTGGCCACCTGCTGTTTAGCTATAAACCTAAACAGGTGGGCAACTATAGTGTCACCGCCAGTTTTCCAGGTCTGTTTGTAACAACTGACGAGCAATATGCAAGTATGAAACTAAGTGCCTACTATAACCCATCTACTACAAAGCAAGCATCGAAGTTCACAGTCCAAGAGGAATTAGTATTGAACGGTCTGCTGACAGGTTCTCCATGGATACCGCTTCCTAATGGCTATTGGGAAACTCCTGCACAAACTGACAACAGAGAATGGGCATCAATTTCTGGACCATGGGTACAACCAAACTACAATATGTTCGGAAACAATTACAATCCATATTCTACAGCGCCACTTTCCCCCCACATCCTTTGGAAAAACAAAGTCGGTACAGCCGGCTTAGCAGGAGGAGATTGGGGCAGCCTTGCCATGAATCAAATTACTGCAGCTGGAGGCATAGTTCTGAACGGAAAAATCTATCAAGCCAGCATGACACAATCTGGTTACTTTGACTGTATTGACTTAGTTACTGGACAAAAACTATGGTCAGCTTCCGGCAGAGTAATCGGAGCTCAGCAATATAACCTGCTGTATCAGAATGAAGGACTCGACCATATGGGCGGAATATCAGCTTGGCTATGGAGCTGGAGCGTTTCCCAAACCGCAACTAGCGGAAACACTTGGGTTCAATACAACCCCGACACAGGAGCCGTAATTCGTACATTTACAAACGTTCCAACCGACATTGAATTTATCAAGTACGATAATGGGAACAATATCTTCTGGTGCCTGCAAACCAATCTATTGACGTACAATACCACAAAACCTCTAGCATATTCATATTTGAACTTGATCAAATGGGACCTCGAGAATCTGGTTTCTGGAACCTTCGTGAACGGCACTAGAAAGAATTGGTTAGGTCAATATGTAATAGACACCAATTGGATGCATGGTATCGATTTTAACGTTTCGATTGCGAACCTTCCAGGTCAAACAGTCAACTTCGGCGCAGCAAACGCTCAGTACGTAGTTCCATTTCCATTCCCAGAGGCTGGCTCAGTTGTTGTCAAAAACAGAAACAACATGGAGCTATTAGCAGGCTTCGACTATAACACGGGTGCTCTTTTATGGGTCAATAATGCAACAGGCGACCAATATGATGTTGTAGACACAGGTACTGGATCAAGCCCAAGTGGACCTTTCATATCATGCACTTGCGATCCCGCTACAGGAGAATTACTCTTCTCCGCTTTCAATGTCAAAACAGGAGCACGCGTATGGACAGCATCTACAGGCGACTTACCATGGAGTCAACTTCCCTCATTCCTCTTCGTATACAATGACGGAGTAAACTTCTTTGGCAGCTACGACGGACACGTTTACGCATATGACTCGCAAACAGGTAAACTAGTTTGGAAGAGTGACTACATAGGAGAACAGTGGAAGAACACTTACGGCAATCAAGCATTCAATGGAGCTTCGAGAGGTGCAGGAGGCGTACTGTATTACTCAACTTCTACCACTTACAGCATGCAACCGAGAACTAGATTCCAAGAATTAGTCGCAATCAACGAGACTACAGGCAAATTCCTCTGGACACTACCTATCGGTGTCGCTCCGACAGCCGTAGCCTATGGATACCTTTTAGGTTCTGACGGTGAAAACGGAATGCAATACTGCATCGGCAAAGGCAAAACTGACACGACAGTTACAATTCAGTCTGATGTAATCTCTAAGGGTTCCAGCGTTTTGATAAAAGGCACCGTTATGGATCTATCACCTGGTCAGCCCGATACCCCCGCTATTTCAGATTCGGACATGAATGAATGGATGGATTACCTTCATGGACAAAATGCAACTTTGATAAACGCTCCCCCGAAACCTGAAGGAGTGCCAGTCAGATTGACCGCCGTTGGCTCTAACGGCACAGTCGAAGACTTAGGCACTGCCGCCAGCAACTCTGAAGGATTCTTCGCCAAAGCTTGGACTCCGCCTACCGAGGATTTATACATGATATATGCTTCGTTCGAAGGTAGTAATAGCTATTGGAGCTCATCAGCGGCAACAGCCCTGGCGGTTGATTCACCGACGGCACCAACAGCGTCGCCAACAACACCCGCAAGTCAAGTTTCAGCAAGCCAAGACATGCTCATGGCGATCGTAGGCGTTGGAATCGCAATGATAATTGCCGTTGCAATCGCAACTGTACTGATCTTAAGGAAACGCTAAGAAAAAAAATAATCCCTTTTTCCTTTTTTTAGTCCCCAAACAAAGCGTAAAGTTCTTGAGTGCGTTTTAATCAATTTCTCTTTGCTTTATGAGCAACGTTTTTTGTGGGTGCTTGGGTTTAAAATCATATACTAGAATGAATAGAACAAGTTCACCCTTCTCTTGTTTATTGAAGCGAAAAAGTTATGCTATTGCGACTTAAGCTGTTTCTTATTTCGTTGTAGATTTGTATGTTGCACTCTACCTTGACTTGAGAATTTTGACAGTGCGGTAACCGGGATTTGAACCCGGGTCCTAGAACTTGGCAAGCCTATGTACTAACCAAGCTGTACTATTACCGCGTATTTCCGCTTTGTGTCGTGTCGACGCTGTTTAGACTATATGGCTATTTATGTGCTTTTTGGTTTTCTAGTCATGTTGTTCTATCTTTTAAATAGGCTACACTCTTCCAAAATCGGGAGAGTGCCTGGTTGGACAGGATTGGGGAAAGCTTAGGATATGGATAATCAAGAAGAGGCTGGAAGGAAAACCAGTCACTTACATATGTTCCGAAGCCCAAATTGACCGCAAGATGTTTTATCGTTGGTGGAACCGTTATCAAACTCAGGGATGGAGCGGCTTGGAAGAGAAGCCCAGAGGTCGCCCAAACGAGCCTGGACCAGACGATCTTCTGAAAGACAAAGTCATTAAACTCCGCGTAAGGTATGAGTGGGGACCCAAAAAGATTGCTGGGTATCTTTCTCACAAGGGTTTCACCGTTGACAATAATCAAGCGTACAAAATTATCTGTGAAGCAGACCTAAACCATCCAATAACGCAGCCTAGAAAGACCTGGGGAACTAAGCTTTTCCAAAGAGAACACAATAACAGCCTTTGGCAAGCAGATTTCAAGCTCTGCAATGATGATTGGTGGATGATAAGTTATCAGGACGATCATTCAAGGTTCATAACTGGTTCGGTTAAGATTTGGAATCCAACCGGAGAGAACGCAATGTTGCTTCTTGATAGGGCAGTCAAGAAGTATGGTGTTCCAAAGCAGATTCTAACGGATCAGGGCACCCAGTTTACTCCCGCAAGAGGGGAAATCTCGGCGTTTGACAGGCACTGTGCTGAGCTGGACATTGAGCATATCATGGCTAGTGTTCGCAGGCCTACAACTTGCGGTAAGATTGAAGCTTTTCATAAAGCCTACCAAACTGAAGCTCACCTCTTCAAGGAACACTGGAGTTTCATACGCTATTATAACTATACAAGACCTCACGAAGGAATAGGCTATTTAACTCCGGCAGAAATATACCTCAAAGACAAAGTGTAGCCCATTTTCTAGATAGAACAGTTTTCTAGTCATGTCCTATTGTTGCCGCTGAACCAACTTGTTTTTGTTCATGTATTGGTGATTTTCTATGTCTTTTCTAAATAGAGCCCAACCATTCCGGTTAAAGTTTTGAGTTTCTTTCTTCGTTGGCGTAAATCCAATTAGGTTAATTTCGTGAACCGCCGAAGGAGATTTTCGAAAAGATAAATGTATTCCATATATATGGGTTTGTTTTGTGCCCAAGCAAAAGTTTGACTGCCCTTCTTTGCCATATTCTTGATATTCAACTTTGGCTCTTCATTCGCTAAAACTACATTCATGTATTTTTCTCGTTATCATCAATAGAATTTATGATTTTAGCACTTCAGGTATAAAGAAACAAAAAAGGATAACAAAAATTAGTGATCGATTTTGGCCCTAACGGTTTTACGGCTCTTGAAAGCTGCGAAGCAAACAAAGCATGCTCCAATTGCGGTAAGCCCACCATAGAGATACTCTGGAACAACATGTAGATGTTGTCCTGGCGACAAAGTTCCATCGGCCACGTGTATTGCATTTTCTCCTTCAGGGGTAATAATTCTATATTGGATAACTAGAGTGTTGCAGACAGGTATTTCATGAAATCCAGCGTCAAAGTCCCCGACAGTCCAACATATTGGATCAGAGGCATCTCCGACACCTGCATGTATTAAACCATCGCCAGTTGTAATAGATCTAACGCTAAATACATTTTCAAATGTCTTAACCCAGCTAACGCCTGTAGTTGGGTCTGTATAGCCAATCCTAATTTCAACGGTCTGACTCACGCTAAGAACAGATCCACTACCAATTTGTACACAAATGGGTTGGTTGTCAGAGACTGCCCATGAACCGCCAGTCCGACCGCCAGCATAATTATCAGTAGGTAATAATTGAGTGTAGCTGTGGCTACCGTCGCCATCTGAGTACACCCATAATGTGGCGGGAATCTCGGTTGTTGCTTTTGCAGATAAAGTTGCCATCGATAAAATTAGAACGAGTAACGTTAATGAAAGCATTAGGCTAGTTTTTCTCAATTCTTCTCCCTCTTGGGTTATTGAGTAAAGTAGCGATCGCTTATAAGCTAGCATAGAAAAAGAAGATCATTTTCCAGTAAGAGTTTTAACTATTTTCATCTTAAAATCGTCAAACATTTTTAGCTTGATCTCATTGCAAACTCTCCAAATAACCTGAGTAAAGACAAAGAAGCGAATTAGCTCTTAAGACAGCACAAAACAAGATAACAATATGTTATTCATTCATGGAAATGAATTTTTTTAAAGAGAGAAGGAGAA
The DNA here is from genome assembly GCA_963725715.1 of Candidatus Bathyarchaeota archaeon. GTDB lineage: Archaea > Thermoproteota > Bathyarchaeia > Bathyarchaeales > Bathycorpusculaceae > Bathycorpusculum. The sequence continues at coordinate 50,237 of CAVRZF010000005.1, read as the reverse complement.
CTTAAGAGGAAATAGAATTATCCGCGTTTTTGCATTTTACGATATTTTGATTGCTTATGGAATGCTATCGCAAACTGTAGCGTCAAGGAATATATTTTAAAATGCACTCTAGAAACAATAAGACGGACTTTGAATTTAAATGAACTAATTCGCGGGAGACCTAAGTTCGAAGCTTCATTTTCTTAACAAATAGATAAATTACCAAGAGAGCGACAGCAATCAAGAGAAACGACAGGACAAAATATGTCAAGTCGCTTAAAACAGCTTTTTCCTTAATTGGCAGTGACCATATGCGCATGTCTGGGTCACATTGATCATTCAAAGCCGTGCAACCGACCGTTATGATTTCGGTTACACCGTCATTATCTATGTCACCGTTCGCTACGTTCCATGCACATGCTCCCTCATCAAACGTCCAATCTTTACTTGCATTCAAGATAAGATTGGTTCCATTAAAGCTCCAAACTCTGAGTTGCCCTCTGTCATGGGGTGCTTCATTGTTCTTAAAGCTATTTTCTGCAGCTGTCATGCCACTTTGTACAACTTCTAATTTGCCGTCCCCATCCGCATCATCAAGCGATATTCCCTTCACTTCTGTTAGGTAGTCAGTCGCCCATTCTTGGCTTGCTTTCTGCGTTAAGCTAGTTGCGTCCCAATTCCAGATCTTAAGTTGAGCGTTAACCTTAGCGCCATCATAAGTGAAACCGCCTGTCACTACTTCGATAACACCATCGTTGTCTAAGTCACCTGCTTTTATGGTGTTTACCGCTGTATTGCCTTGGGTTCCTCCAGCGATGGTTTTGGCAGAGCCTGCACTCGATTGCCAATTTTTGTAGTCTTTTAAATTGACCTCTTGTCCGCTCCATTGCCAAATGCTAACAAGCCCCTCACTATTCGACAAAGGGTTAGAATAGCCACCAATGACAATCTCTACGTTACCGTCATTGTCTAAGTCGGTTGCATAAACAGAATTAGCGCTGGTTACATTTGCCGCTTCCAGCGAAAAAGATCGGTTCAGGGTCAGATTTCTTTCTTGGATATGCCAAAGGCACAACCGCGAGGAAATAGCAGACGATCGCCCGACAGTGATAATTTCAACTGTGCCATCGTTATCAACATCGCTCACAAACATTGAGTTAATAGGTATTCCTTCATAGTGTGCTTTTAGGCTTAATCGTTGATTGTTGAGGGTCCATATCCTAAGAGAACTTGTAGTATTGCCAGTCTCATTTCTTATTGAGCCACTTGTCAAAATTTCAACTTCACCGTTACCATCTACGTCAGCAGCGTAAAGGCAAGCAATTGACCCGTTCCAATTCATACTTGCTTTAAGAGCAATGTTTTGGCCGTTCCAAGTCCAAACTCTAAGTGGAGCTTGCCCAATTGACCTAGAACCGTTAATATAATTGTATGCAAAACCGCCGGTTATAATTTCCGTAACATTGTCACCGTCAATATCTGCCACAAAAATATTGTGGGTTCCTGGAATGCAAGTTCCGCCAACACCATAGGTGTCCCAATTCTGTTCGGCCTCCAAACTGAATCCATCATTATTTGAACTACCCATAGAACTAATCGTTAAAACAAAAAGACAAAGTGAAAGCAAAAAAATTATTATAAGCCTCATCTTACACGCCAAGCTTAATGCCCCAAAATAGATTTAAATGCGTCATCTTAAAAGCTTGTGATTTGTCCAATTCTTTGAGATGTTAAATGAGACACAGCTGGATTGTTTAGCGCAACTAATTGAGAAGGTTACCACTGCTTCTATCTACAATGCAATCCAAGAACAAAACTAAAACCTAATAATTACAAAAAAAAAGAAAGAGAAATACTGAAGCAGTTTATGGGCTAGTTGTTTATACCATGAATGTTTATAAAATCTTCCAAATGTTGCTTAGGCGTTGCCGCCGTTACTTGTTTGAATAACTTTTTGCACACAAAATTAAAGCATGTGCAGCTCAAATCAAACTCTGAGATACAATGGCAAGTTTAGGCAACGTACTTTAAGTTAGAGTTTTAAGTTAGTTTTACCGAGTTACCTTTCAAGACGTGGAAGAAAGAATGGGACATTCAAGAAGAAAGTTAGTTCTTATCTCTGTAGCATTATTGGTTGTAGCGGCTTTGCCTGCTACGCTCTATTTTTCACGTTCTGAAAAGGATAGTTTGTATCAGGTTTCGGCCTTCAATGTATTTTCTGCGGGCAACTTCGAAGGCAATACCACCTATTCTGAGCTTGCAGAACACGGCGACTTTGGTATAGGTACTCTTAATGGTTTAAACGGTGAAATGATTGCTTTTAATGGCAAGTTCTATCAAATCCCAACTGAAGGACTGCCACGGCAAATTAGCTCCTCGGAAAAAACCCCCTACGCCACGGTAACCTTCTTTAACAGTGACAAGTCATTTCAAGTTGCCAACGCAACTAGTCTACTCTGAGCTAACAGGCAAGATAAACTCAACGTTGCCGAATTACAACGCAATTTACGCCATAAAAGTGCATGGCTTCTTCAACTTAGCAGAAACAAGAAGCGTCCCAATCCAGAACGAACCCTACCCAACGCTGACAGAAGCCGTTAAAAATCAGACAATTTTCAACCTCAGCAACGTCAAAGGAATGGCAGTGGGTTTTTATTTTCCAAACAGCATGAACGGGGTCGATTATTCAGGGTATCACATGCACTTCTTAACTGATGACTACCTAGCTGGCGGGCACCTACTCGAATGCAATTTAAGAGATACTACGGTTGAAATTGACCAGATAAACAATTATAATTTGCTAATTCCATAAATTAGACAAAGAGAACAGCACACGAGCGCCTTTGGGCGAGGTTTTGATGTAAGAAAACCGCAGCGTCGTCTCGCCATAATTGAATCAGGTTAACACAATTACAAAGTACTTCCGCTAATTCCAACCTTTGAATTTAAGGGACTGACTCGTGTCAACCTCTTTTTTGCCTCTTCTTCAATTACGGAGCAATGCTAATACCATCCGAGCGTGATTGTTATTAGCACAGTTGTTCAAAAATTTACAGCGGAGATTGCGATTTTTTGGGATTAATGGACCAATACCAATGCCCAAGGGGTCGCCTTGGTAGATTAGTTGCGAAGAAAATGAACCTATGGCATGAACCTGTAACCCTGTGGGGATTAACAAATGTAAAAATCGCGTCTGATGATGTAATTTTGGATGTAGGTTGTGGAGGCGGCAAAACAGTCAACACATTAGCCCATTTGGTCCCCAAGGGAAAAGTCTTCGGCATCGATCACTCAAAGGACATGGTGGACTACGCCAAAAAAATGAATAAAAAACTGATTGACCAAAACCTCGTCCAAATAGTCAAAGGGTCAGTTGTGAAAATGGGTTTTAAAAATGATTATTTCAATTTGGTGACAGCTTGTGAAACCTACTATTTTTGGCCTTGCTTCCGCGATGCTTTAAAGGAAATAAAACGTGTACTGAAGCCTGGTGGGAAATTGCTTTTAGTCAATGAAATGCTCAGAGACGGAGTTTATGAGGTTGAGAATGCGAAATTGATTGCGGAAACCCATGTTTGCCTTATTCCTTTGGAAGAGATCCGAAATGTTATGCAATCGGTAGGATTTGTGGGGGTGCAAATATTCACCAAGACTCTATCGCCTTGGAACGCAGTTCTTGCCCAAAAACCAGACTGATTTAGTTATTTTGTTATCTCAATTCAACGGCATTTGAATTGAATTTTTTGGTGTTGATTAACTTTAGTCTCTACGTGTGTTATTAGGTCTTTTTAGCAAAGTTTTCCTCTGCCTAATCACAGGGTGAACAGTAAGCTGTTTCTCGTCAATCAACTCCAGTTTCGCAAACGTCTGCGCTATGTTTGCGCCTCCTGCAACAATCATGTTCTTTCCTGGTTGTTGCTTTAGTTTTTGAATTTCTTCAGCAATGTTATTTTTGATCAGCATGGAATCTTTCCATTCGACTCTTTCTAAGGTATTTGAGATGACAATTTTCTTACGTTCTTCAGCAGATCTCGAGAACTTTAATTGGCAGTGTTTTGATGGCTCTTGGAATTTCATTAATCGGGACGGCGTCCCTGTTCATACTTGTTGGTTCATTCAAGTACCTCAGCAGTTCTATGCCAGCGTGGGAAGCCTTATACATCATGGGCATAACGTCAGGCATTATAGCCGGTGTTTTCTTCTTTGCTCTTTTCATCATCATACGAAATCAATTGAGAGCCCCCGAAAAACCAGATAAGCAAAATTAAATGACGGGCGCTTTTTCACCTGGAATGAGAGCGAAGTAACTATAATGCATTGATTGTAGTCTATTGCTGGGTGATTTCAACAGGTTAAATAACAATATGTCAAAATTTGCTAATTTCCCATGATTCATCAATAAATCCCTGAAATTGATAGATTGCTTTTGGTACTTGGTGAATTGAGGAGAAACGAAAATTACTTTGATTGTGAGCAGTCAAATCCCGTCACGTTTGAGAGAGATGCCATTGTTTTAATTGTATCAAGAGTAAACTCCGACTTATTGTTAAGCAACGAACCCAGATAGGCATCGCCTTGGTCAATGACACTAAAGCCTGGCCAATCTTACACCGATAATAACAAAGGACTTATTCTCAACATCAATAGCTAATGTTTCTACTCTAAGGGTTCCAAGCATTAATTCCGACGAAACAAAATCAAAACCTAACGCGTCTTTGAGACTTGACTCAGTAATGAGCTGGATGTCTTTGCGCTCACTTTCGAACGGAACTACTTTGACTCTTTCAAGCCTATCGCTTTTTTATGGAAAACAAGGGATACAGGTTAAATGAATTCTATTGCTTTAAAAAACTTGGTACTTGAAATTCTTTAACCATGCTTAAATCATTACTCTCGCTTCTTTGATTTTAAACACAAAAAGATTGTTTTATCTTTTTTAGAAAATGTCTTTTAATATTCTTTTCAGAATAGTAAAACCATCTCTTGCTCTAAGTTTCTTCTCGCCCAATCTTTCCCTGTAATTAATCAGGATTTCACGAGTAGTGTAACCTTGTTTCTGCACAAAATTGTTTAATTCAATCTCAATGTCAAAACCCTTAGATTCTATATGCCATTGAGGCAAAATCTCTGTGCGAACCACCCTTAATCCTGTCAAGGGGTCTTCAAGTGCTATACCGTTTAATGCTTTGTGCGCGAACGCTAAAAGCTTATTTCCTATGTGAAATATTCGGTAAAGTGCTTTTCTATCCACATTTCCGTTAAACCTGTTACCGCAAACCATACCTACATCTGGATTTTCCTCTAAAATTTTAATCATATCTGGAATATACTCTGCTGGGTAAGTATAGTCTGCATCTGTTAGAATTACGTAGTCGGTTCCGGAATCCAAGTTTTCTATGGCTTTGGCGAGTGCATCGCCTTTACCTTTTCCGTCTTGGGTAATGACGGTTGCTCCCAGGTTTTTTGATAGCTCGACTGTTTTGTCTGCGCTTTTGCCATCAACAACTAGGGTTGGTATATCACCTAAAACATCTTTCATCTCAGTAATGGTTAATCCTATTCCCTGTTCTTCGTTTAGTGCTGCAATTATTAGCTGTGCAGAGTAGCATGATTTTATCTCTTGCGTGCGTTCGACTAGAGTCGTCAATCTTAATTCATCCTTTATTGTTTAAAGAAGGTTGAGAATGCTGTATAAAGCAAGTTGCAAAGAAGGTTATATAACGAAAATCGATATAACATATGCTCACTGTACCCTCTTTTATCAGCAGGTGCTTTTGAAGTCTATAAACGCTTGTTATTACACCAAGCTACAGCATAAAAGAGAGTTAGGCGACCGCTAAATAAACGAGTCATAGCTTCCTACTATAGTACATGATTGCAGGTAAACCCAGGCAAAGAACCAGCCCCATCCACAATGATGGGACCTCCACCCTAAAAAATAAGTTAGCCGTTTGTCTTTCATAAAGTTCGCGCTTCGCGAAGGCAAATGCATGAGCGATAAAAATCTTTTACCTCCATATTTCCTTATTTGACCTGAATCTCGCTTCACTTTTCAGATGAGTCTCCACTGTTCAATGTAGTCGTTTGGAGTTGCATTTTAAAAACTCAACAGTGCTTTTTGCTATCCTTCGACTTAGGAGAAGTTGAGTGATTAATCTTCCCAATGAATTGAATGCTTTCAAATAACAGCCTTACAAAATCAAAGTCTGGATACTCGACGCCTACCCTTAAAACGAAGCGAAATCGCCGTGTGGGTCATTAGCGAATCAGGCCAAAGAATCCGATTAACCGATGAATTCCAGCTTAAAACTTATGTTTCGCAAAAACAAGAAAACACTAACTTCTTAATCGGCAAACTTTAACAACCCCGAAGTAGCCAAGTCGAGTTTCCTACAAGTCTACCCATCCGACTGTGCAAACAAGAAATCAGGCAAACACGCTTAATCGTTACTTTTTATGGTTTTGGGCTAAAAAAAGAATTACTATTGAATCAGTAGCAAGAAGCGCGGGCGAAACCGCTCTTGGAAGAGGTTAGAATTTTATGACTATTATGGCGCTAATTTTCCTGTTTACGTGTAGTACAGTTTTCTTATTAGGAATTTGAAGTTAAAATTATGATTTTTAAGAAATATTTTACGTATGAATGTGTCTTTCTGTTCGACAATTCAATCTTCTAGTATGCTTACAGTATGTACAAGGGTTTATGTGACCGTTTTTGTACTATGAAGACATAAGAAATGTGTCTTAAAACGACATATTGTGCATCTGTACAACAAAAAAACAGGAGAAAAAACTGCGATGATAAATAATTTCCAAAAAGAAACCCAAACAAAGCTCACTAAAGGACTCTTGGACATGATCATTCTTGAATATCTAAACAAAGAATCCATGCATGGATACCAGCTAATCACTAAAATCCGCCAAAGCTTCGGTGTCTACTTCGGACCTAGCACCATCTACCCTCTACTAGGGCTACTGGAGAAAAAAGGCTACGTAAAAAGCACCTGGACCATGGACACAGAACGACCAAAAAAAGTGTACAAGCTTACTAACGAAGGGAAAAATATTTTAAGCTTTACCGAAAGCTCACTAAGCCACATCTGCAAAAATATGGCGACCAATGTAACCGACAGCAAAAGCCGACTACAAGCAGCCCCGCTAAGCACATCGGGATTGAACATATTGCAGTGAAACGGTAATCCGTTTTCGACTAAGACCGCCCCGTATTTCTTTGTTAATTCTTGAGTCGCATCACCCTCTGCTAGCAAATTAAGGGCGAAAGATGTGACGAAAAAGCCGTTAAAACTCGCCAATAATTTTTGAAATGCTCGTTTTTTGTAAAAACTACTGCTAATGTCAAGAAAAATATCGAGAATTATTGAGTAGAATTGGCAAACTGAAAACAAAAGTGAAGATGGTTCTATTAATTCTTGTGCTCTTTGAGAACGGTCATCGGTGATGTGCTAGTATCGGCGATGCCCGGCATGGCTCGCAAAACCTCGCCAACGAAGTGAAGGCTATTTTCATTACTGTCTGCCTTGAAGAATATGACGAAATCCCAGTATCCATACAAGCTCCAAGAAGACTCGATTATTACTCCTTTCATTGGCTCGGTAGGCATCTTTTGGAACGCTTCCCAGAACTCGCCGCCTTTTCCTGAAATCGTTTTAATTAAAACTTGATATTTCATCATGCTTTTTTCCATTGTAAAACACCATTTTTATTTTTGTAGAGACGCCTTTTTAAGACTCTGTGACTGCATTACTGCAACCACAACCGCTTGATCGCCTATGCCAACAATTACTTTGCAAATCAAGCATTTTTCTCGTCAGACAACCCAATGATTACTCAGACATTTCCGGCTGGATCCCGCTACTTCGGAGCCCTCGTTCACGCTCCACTAGGTCCAATAGAAGCCTTAAAAGAAATCGCGATCCCTATGTTTAGGAGCAATGTACAAAACCTAAAAGTTGTTAGCGAACAGGATTTGCCTCAACTAGGCAACATCATTTCAACAGGAACTGACCCGACAACTGGTGTTATTACCTCTGCTAATGGAGGGAAAATACGAGTCGAATATAGCATAAATAGCTTGGTAATGGAAGAAGAAATGTACTGCGTTATACAATCCCAAGATATCCCGATACAAACGCTCTCCGGAATTTCAAGAAACATTAACTGGTACATGACGTACTTAGAGTCTTTCCGAACGGCGAAGGGTCAACTGGATGCAGAAACGAAAATATTCCAAACAATTTCATTTTCCGCAAAAACTGACCAAAACTGGCTAAACAAATACAACCAAGTAGTCAACTACCTTATCCAAAAACAAATTCAACAAATCCAAAGCTTAGGCCAATTGAGCAGAATCATAAGTCAGACAAGCAACGAAATTAGCGACGAAAACTACCAGTCATGGCAACAAACCCAAAACGTAAACGACAGACTAGCCCACGACTTCTCAAACAACATCCTTGGCGTCGAAACATACAACAACCCCATAGACGGCAGCACCGTTGAACTCCCATCTGACTACAGTTACGCATGGGCTAATAGCCTAGGAGAATACATTCTCTCCGACTCGCCAAGCTACAATCCTAACTTAGAATCTAACTTGAACTGGGAGCAAATGACGCCTTAATCAAGCTATGCATTTTACGGGTTTACAAAATAATACACTCTTACCGCAGATTCCATTTAGTATTTTTGAAATTATTTTTGACTAGTTCATTAGGACGTCTTACCTAACATTAACTTAGCTGAAGCAGTAAGTTGATTCGAAGGAGAAAACAATAGAATTGACAACAGCAGACAATGAGAAGAGCGCTGTTAGAGTGCCATGTTGTGAATACGCCAGAGCTGCTACTGGCTTGGGTGAATTCGAATTAAGTATTCGTGAATGTGGTGACCTAACTTGTCCCCAATCTATTTTTTCCGTACCTTCAATTTATGAAAAATGCCCATATCGTTTACAGTACCAAAAAGACGGAGTGTCTCCAAATCAAACTGAAACGAAAAAGATTTTTGTCCGCATTCGCCCCAAACAAGAAACTGTGCCAAAATTCACTGGCGCAAGCTGTAATGGCTGTCAATACAAGGCGGGTTCTTATTGCTGGGGTCAATGTACGCTTAACATTTGGAAGAGAAAACCTGATTGGTAAGTTTTTCAGACAAAAACTAATTATGCCTGTTTTTTCAAATCTATTATTTCAGTTTGGTTATCAACCGCATTGTTTCCCGCATGAACGCTGGTAAATCTCCAGGGTAACGTGGTGTGACAAGGTTGCCATCAAAACTACTTCTTTGTCTTCGTATATGCCGCCTGCTTTCTTTAGGTCCTCTGGAACACCATCATACCAAAATGAAGTCAAATATCTCCCTTTTACAACTCCTGCAGAAGCTAAGAGCCACGGACCATGACAAATAGAGCAAACAGGTTTGTTTTTGACGAAAAATGCCTTTGCGAAAGCTTGGGCTTTGGGTCATTTCTTACAACTGATGGCGCTCCAACCGGAGATCCACCTGGAATCAACTATATATCATAGTAATCCGGTTGGATATCGCCGAAGGTTTTCTCGATTTCAATTCCGTAGCCGTGTTCTCCTTCAATATGCCCCTTGTTCGGTGCCGCAATATCTACATCTATTCCTTCTTCAAGCAAACGGAAATATGGGAAGAGAGTTCCATGTCTTCAAACTTGTCTGCGGTGAGAATGATAGCTTTCATCATTTTTGTGATATCTATTTGTTCACTTAAAGTATATTAAATACATCAATGGTTTTCTTTGGATATTTGCGGCTAGTTTCCGGTTTTTCTCGATATTGATACAATAGTTTATGCCACTTGGATCATGCCGATCAATATTGACGTGAGTTTTCCAAGCAGAAAAGTCAACCCCGATAAGATAAGTCCTGCGATAATAAGCTCAGTTACTTTCTTTCTTACATTAACTTGAGCTGCAACTGCTGCTAATGAACCTATAGCCGATAGTAGAACAATAGTAATCGTTACTGAGAGTAAAATCGAGTAATTTACAGGATAACCCGCTAGAAAGGGCAGCAAGGGAAGAATTGTGCCAATTGTCTTAAACAGCCCTGATTGCAGGGCATAAACAAACGGTTCTCCCAAAGTCTTCTCGCCTATTCCATACTCTTCTTCAGCAATTATCCGATTAATCATCTTTTTTTCTTTAGCTTCAAGGGCAATTGTTTTAGCGATTTCTGGATTGTAGTTCTTATTTTTCATGTACTTCTCAATTCTTTGCTGATAAGCTTCAGGAACACAATCACAAGTTAACCTAATTCGTCTGAGAATGTCTTCTTTGAGCCGTTTCTCGGTTCTAGCAAAAAAATAGGCTCCAACAACTGTACTCAATGTTGCCGCAAACCCGACTATCAAACCAGCTACACCAATAAGTACCGAATGACTGTAAACTCCTGAAAGACCAATGGCAGTAGAAAGCACTATAACTAAACCGTCGCTTGTCTGCGAAAATATTGTCCCTATTTTGTTGATGAAAATTTTGTATCTTGTGGAATATTCAACAAATTCTTGTTCATGATCAAGTTCCTCTAACAAAAAAGCTTTTACATTCTTTTTCTCCTGAGGAGAAAGCAAATCTGACTTTGATACTTGTAGGAAGACGTCGATGACCCGACGCTCTCCTGATTCTAAGAGCTTTAATGTTAATCCTAACCCTAGCAACCCGTAGATAAAAGATAGGAGCGAAATTTGAAACTGGCTTACCTTTGTGGTGTCCGGATTGATTTTTCGTTCGCTAAGAAAGTTCCGCCAAAAAGCTGCATGCCCCCGCTCCGCCTCAGAAAATTGCAGCAACTTCTTTGAAATATCTTCTTTCCGAAACTTTTCAGCGAGCTTTAAGTAAATAATCGCTACGGTAAGCTCTTTTTTTAGTCCTATCTCGGCTGTCTTCACAATGTCGGAATCAGAAATCATAAATCTAACAAATTCAGGCTCATCACATTAAAAGATTTGTGGCTTCAAGTTGAAGTCACATTCAATTTATTAGCCAAAAAATAACCTTGGTTTTTGTGATGGCTAACTTAATTGTGTTATTACAGGTTGAAGCCACATCAATTTAATTACCCGTAAATGTAGAAGTATAAAAAGCCAAGACCAAACGACATAGTGCCATGTTCTATTGAAAAAGGTAGAAGAAAACGCCCTTGACAAGGCGACAAGTTAGCGCAAAGAAAATGTTACCGTAATCAAAATGATGTTTAATGAGAACCAAAAATTCAGAAAATGGATTACTCTCTCAGCTGTGCTTGGGTTCCTTGCATTTATAATTTACTTGATTTTCTTCACAGATTTTGCTGAAGTTGGAAAAGTAATAGGAGGCACAAACATAGTAATATATTCACTCGCATTTGCATTCGTCTTGGTGTCTTCGGGATTCGATGCTTTAGCCTGGAAATCTAGTCTTGATAGTTTGTCTGTAAAGACAACTTTTAAGCGGATCTTCAGTTTGAGCTGGACTGGAAATTTTGTCGATAACCTAATCCCCGGAGGATTGTCGGGAGATGCCTTGAAAACTTATCTCTTGATGAAAGACAAAGACGTAAACGCTTCCAAAGCAGCAGCATCTATAATCATTAAAGATGTTCTTGAAGTCGTGGTTGTTCTGGGTTACTTAGTTTTAGGCATTGTACTCTTGACTTTTAATCGCTCTGTCAGTAGCACAATTATGGTAGCTATTGGAATTACAATGGCTCTCTTAGCACTACCAATACTATTTGTTGTCTACTTTAGCTTAAACATTAGTGTTGCTGAAAAACTTCTTAGGGTTATTGAAAGAATTTCCGCCAGAGTTAAGAGGAAAGAGACTATTGTGCTTAAAGACAAGGTACATGGTCAAATAATTGAGTTCCGAGAAGGAATAATGACCATCAGAAAAAAACCTAAAGCTTTTGTCAAACCCATAGTTTTTCAAAGCTTAGCATGTTTCTTTGATGTTTTATCGCTCTTTATGGTTTTCAATGCTTTAGGTTCGTTCATTGGCCTTGATAAGGTTGTAATTACAAATAGCATAATCACCAACGTACAGGGGCAAGGTGTGGCTCTTGCGGGGGTATCTCAAATTGTCTCAGGGGGACTCTATGAGGCACTTGGGATAACAGCTGGCATCGCCGTAGCAACTAGCTTGTTGGCTGGATTCACGGGTTTCTGGTTCAAGTTATTGCTTTCTTTCGGATTTTTCCAAGTTACAGTTTTTAACCGTTGTATACCGTTCTTATGCTCAAAATGCCCGGGGTGGACAGCTTGGCGGACCAAGAGTTGCCCCGAACAAAAACCCAAAGAATTAAAATCCTCGACAGTTGTTTAGGTCTGAGCGAAACGAAACTTTTTGCAGGACTAGCGTTGGGCAACTTGACTAAGAATCAGCAAAAAAGAAAGATAATGAAGATAGCCATTAAGCAGCCAAAACAATCGACGTTGGATAATCTTATCTTTCAGTTTAATATTCAAAAGTCAACAGCCTCAACCAAGCCAGAAAAGGCAAATGTGATTAATGACATAACAAATATATTTAGAGAGAACGAGCTAGCGCTGAAAATTGAGTTTGAACTGCTACCTTCAAAGACTTCCTTTTCTAAAATTAAACTTGATCTATATTTTGAAAATCAACTGATCAATTATACCACAATAGGCATACCTCAAAGTACGCTACTTACCGATAACTTTGACTTTCCAATCGTCTTAGATATGAGAGGAATTAGTGCAGGAATGTGTCAGATAAGAGTCGAGATGTATGAGCCATGGTCTTCTGTTGAAAAGCTCAATTTTACGGCAAAGGAGATTGTGGTAGATTATATCCCACAAAGTATGGAATCAAGATTAATAAAAATACCAACCGTCAAGAGCATCCCCGGTTCAAATTTAACAGTTGTCTCATCAAGCGCAAGAGGCATTTATCGCGAGTTACAGCAGGACCTAAAAAGAGAATCTTGAAGCAAGAGAGATGAATGGTAACTTCATAAACCAAGAATGTTAATTTTCAATTGATGGCAATTACATGATAACCAGCGTTAATGTGGATCTCACTTGGTCAATGTTTCGGATTTTGTAACTTAACGTTTCTTTCAAGCCTTCCAATGTGTCGTTTTTGACTTTTATGATCATGTCATATAAACCATAGGAAACATAGGCTTCATCTATGATGTCAAGAGCCTTAAGCTGTTTTAGCACTGTATCTTCTGAACCTGACTCCACATTGACCAAAACGTATGCTTTGACAACCATTAAATTACCGTTACTAATATGGTTGTTTTGTTTATAAAATTAGCGTTTAACTACTTTTTGTTCAACTATAAGCTTAGTTTAATCACGTTAGATTGAACGTGTTAAAGGCAGCCTATCCATCTACTCTTTTTTAGTTACTGCTTAAACGTTTAACAAGCTTACCCTTTCATTTTGGATTTTCCAAGAGGTTTTCAAGCTATCAGAAAGTAAAAGAAGATGATAGTTTTATTTCAATGCTTCAGCACGTTTGAAAACGATAAGCCTATTCTGGAACGCCGTTACCATGTCGTCTAAAAGCGCTTCTTGTAGTTCGACGGGAAGCCCTTTTGTGTCTTCACAAAAGACTGATGCCATTTTAGTTTGTAGGTCTCTTCTGTTGTGGGTTTCTAATTTTTGGGTCAAACTTCTTTTCTCCATTTCTGTTACTTACAGGGAGTCAAGATACTTAATTTACTTATGAAACCCAGAACAAGATTCACTATATAGATTAAGAATATACTTTTGTTACACCGAGGATTAACTGCTATCGTGCAAGTCAGTCAATCTGAAATCAAGTCAGCGATTGTTGTAGTGTGACGACTACAGCATGGTTTTATATCTACAATATTCACTCTTAAGATATTGGTTAGTTGTTTTTTTCAATTTCTATAGAGGCGAAAACTTTGAGCAAAAAATTCTTCCAAGGATTCATCCTAGAAAGCGTCTTCCTCAACCTAATAAATGACGCCTCCGACTGCGGGCTACATGGCTACGCAATCTTTAAAGCAGTTCAAAAGAAATTTGGAGTAAATTTGGCAGCATCAACAATATACCCTGAACTTAAGCATCTGGAGAAAGAAGGACTCATAGTTGCAAACTGGGAGGTGATTTTAGGAAAAGCTCGTAAGCGATACCTAATTACGAAGAAAGGGAAATCCTTGCTAAAGGAATATTTTGCGGAATTACGAACAGTTATTCCAGTTTCAGTTGCTTGCACTTTAGATGCTGGTTAGAGAAACGCTTTAATTAGGTATTCATGAATCTCGGATTAAAAGTCTTACCGGTTTACAACAAAATCACATTCAAAATACAAGTGTCATCATAGGAACTATTGTTCAATTCTTTGAACAGACTGTTCAAAAATATTGTCTTAAATCTTGGAGTTCGTAATGCATTGTCATGGAGAAATATATGTGTCGATAAACAAGAGGAAAATTGGTATTTATACACTATCAGGTGTTCTAATGGCGAGCGTAGTAATCGCGGCAATATTCGTTTCTGGAGTACACTTTCCAAGCTCTAACAGCAGCCAAGGAAAAACGGGGTCACTGGCACTTTCCATAATGGATGCCCCAGCAGACCTGATTAACTTGAACGTAACCATTAGCGCTCTTTATGTTCATAATGATGACAATGACTCATGGACAAGTCTGAGCTTTAATGAAGATATGAGCAAAGTTTACTTTAATCTGCTTGCTTTAAAAAATGTAACAAAGGAATTATCCACTTCATTTATGCCAGTTGGTAACTATTCAAAAATTAGACTAGATGTCGAGGCAGCTAACGCAACTCTAAATGATGGTTCTACAATTGACCTGAGAGTTCCTCCGGAACACATAGATGTTGCAGTCCAATTCCAAATCAACGCTGATCAGACCACAAACGTCTTGCTTGATATGCAAGTCGACACTGTAGCCATCAGTCAAAGCGGCAACCTAAAACCAGTTGTAAAGGCAACTGTCCAATACCTCTCTTAAGGTTAGGCTGACGACCCTTTTCAGAAAGTACTTGGAGAGAAAACATGAGGAAGAAAATAAGGAAAAAACTTGGCGCAAATGGTTATGACGAAAAAGCGATCGAGAAAATTCTTAATTTGTATGATACCCACTAACTCTTTTTTCCAACTAAACAGCCATACCTTTTGAAATCTTTCATTCAAATGATCTTTCTCAACCAATCACTTGAGTTACAAGAAAACATCATAAAAACGCAGCTTGCTTGCAGCAATGATGTTTCATGCAGGTTTAGTTCGCCAATTCCTATATGTTTCAAACCAAAGGATTCCCGCTCCAAGTAAGCCAAAAATCAGAGCGAAAAGACTGTAGAAGTTGATGTCTTTTACCTGAAAGAGAAAGAATACAAGCAGTGTTGACCATAGCGACGAGTAAAGAATCATTCTAGGAATGATCACACTGCCAATCTTTGTAAATTGTTTGAGAATACTCACATCTACTGTCCTCGTGAGATGGTATTCGCCCGAAATCTTTTCAGCTAAATCCAGATCGACTAGTTTATCTAGGTGATAAACAGCCAAGTTGGGGCTAGAAAAACCAAGTTTTCTTTGAATGTCTCTGGGACCTACCGAGTTATCTTGTGATTTAAGAAGCAACCAGTAAACACGCAAGGTATTTCCTTTCAAATCTGCTTCTACATTCATCTCGGTCAATCTATCATCTCTCCAAAGCAAAGCAATCAATTGTTGAGAAACATATAGGTTTAGTCTGTCTTAAGCCTTGAGGAACTATTTAGGAATAAGAGTTGTCCAAAAAAGGATTCCAGTTGCGCTTGCTTAATTTTTGATTTTTTCTTAGAGCTTTTTTCTAAGTGTCTGATACTAAACCAAGCTTTTCAAGCAAGTAAAGGCTATTTTCTGGAGCATACCCATGATAGTGGTTAGGAAACAGGCAAAGTCGGCGTTCAAAAAGTTGTGGATCAGTTTGCCAGCTCGAGAATCAACTAATCTTATAAATGGCATAATGATTGGGGGGAAGCATGATAGCAATTATTTCTGCTTTGCTGGTTTAGAATTCGCTTAATGGGACTTTCTGGTTAAATCTAAATTTACTTGCTACTCAAGGCGCAAGCGCAAGCTCTGGCACTATACAGAAAATAATGCGCGATGATACGAATTCTCTTTCGATTTGCGGTGGAATGGTGGTAGTTGCTTCTATTTTTCTTGTGTTACTTTTTTTTATCAATTTAGCCTCGGATTCAGAACTATTTACAGAAAAAGCTCGATTTTTTCATGTTGGCAAACGGTGCTTTTGTTGGGGAATCATTTTTTAGCGGATCATGCCCAGAATTATTTTACAATTATTATGCTAATGCAACAACGCCATACATTTCGGCAGATTACCATAACGACTTTGTGCTGTTGGTTCAGCTTTGCTTCTTTTATTCGCAAGCTTACTACGTGCTTATATCTCATAAGCCGTAAGTAGGCAACAAAGTTTAAAGAGCAAAACAACAGTCCATAAACTATCAAAGTGAATACTCATGAATGATAAGATCACTGTAATCGGCGCTGGCATGATGGGCGGTGCCATAATCAAAAGCCTCCTCAAAGGGGGCTACCAAGGCAAAATAACGGCAGTTGACATTCAAACTGAAAAACTTGAGGAGTTCGAAGCGCTCGGCGTTAAAACAACCTCGGACAACAAAAAAGCCGCATGCAGCGGAGACATAGTTTTCATCATTGTTAAGCCTGGCGATGTGGAAAAGGTTCTCAAGGAAATTAAAGAGGCGCTCAAAGATAAGTTGCTCATTTCCGTAGCCGCGACGGTTCCATTGAGCTTTTTGAAGAAGAATGCGGGTGATGCCAAAATCGTGCGTATAATGCCTAATTTGGGCGCTCTTGTGCAGGCAGCTTACACTGCTTATTGTTGCACAGAAAACGTGACGGCACAGGACAAGGAGAAAGTCAAAACTCTGTTGAACATGATAGGTATCTGTGATGAAGTTGATGAGAAATACATGGACGCGATTACCGCGGTTAGCGGCAGCGGGCCAGGTTACATGGCAATTATAATTGAGGCTATGACATATGCGGGTTTAAAAGTTGGGTTGCCCCGATACATCGCCCTCAAATGCGCAGCACAAACCGTACTAGGTACAGGCAAACTCGTAGTTGACTTACCAGAGGAACCAGCCAAAATCAAAGACATGACAACAACCCCAGGCGGCACAACAATCGAAGCCATCTACCAAATCGAGCAAAGCCAGATTCGACCTGCAATGATTCGCGCCATTGAAGAAGCCACAAAGAAAAGCCAAGCGATAAGGGAAAAACTCAAACTCGAATAGATCTGCATGTTTGAAGCAGTTATTTTCGATTGGGACGGTACATTAGCCGACACCCGTCGAGTAATTGTCCTTTCATTTCAAAAAAGTCTAAACGAAAACAACCTGCACGTCAGCAACGAGTATATAGAGCGTCGAATCGGCATTGGCGCAGCAGATACTTTCCGAGACATTCTAAAATCAGCTAACGTGGAGCCAGACGAGGGACTTGTCAAGAGGCTTGTCGAGCGAAAAAGTCAGCTTGAAATTGAACTTGCAGGTCAGGTGAAGCTGTTTGCAGGAGCGCAAGAGCTGCTTGAAACATTGCAAGACAAAGTGAAAGTCGCTTTGGCGTCCATGAATAACCGCTCAGTAATCAATTATATGGTGAAGGCGAATGAGTTGGAAAAATATTTTTACGTGATTCTAACCGCCGAATCAATTTCACACTCCAAACCCAACCCGGAAATCTTCCTAAAAGCCGCATCCGAACTTAAAGCGAGCCCCCAGCGGTGTATCGTTTTAGAGGACTCAATCTTTGGCGTCCGCGCAGCTAAGGCAGGAGGGATGGGCTGTGTGGCTGTTACAACAGGCGTTTACTCTAAAGAAGAGCTTGAGCGGGAAAAACCTGATTTAGTGGTTAAAACGCTGGCTGATAAGCGGATTTTGCAGTTTATTCTTGGCTGAATGGTTGTTGCATGTTGTAGTGTTTCGCCAGTCACATAGGCTTAAACGCTGTCATAATTAAAGTAATATTCGCTCTCAATGCAGGAAGGAAAAATTTTTGAAAAATCTGATAGACAAGAAAGGCAAGTCACCAGTATTTCAGATTCTATTGCTAGACAACGCCGCTAGCGATGACGTTGAAGTTCAAGAAGCTGAAGAAGTCAACTTTTTCCAAGTCAAGCAACACCTCAAAAACGGCGGCTCAGTTTTTATAACAAGCAAAGAAAACCAGAAAATGGCTTATCCCAAAGCTAAAGCGCAGGCTAACTATAGCAAAGCAAGACGCAACATGGGTTTTCTCTTCCGACAGCATGTGAGAAGCTCATAGCCGTGTGGCGTGCACTCAGATAAGATTCCCTTTACCCCCTCTCTCTTCCGCACATTTTTTTTGAGTGCACGCTACGCCTAATATTCTTGGTGCATGAAGGCTCTCACTTTTTTGCCACAGGCATTGTACCAAATAAAAAAAGCACTCAAATAAGTCTATTGAACATTTCAGTTTCTTTAACTTCAATGTTTAATCCATGCAGAAACACAGCAGCCTATATAATCAGGTCATTCATTAGTACATATCAAAGGTTGAGAATATTTTGAGAAACAAAGGAAACAAATTTTACCAGAACACTCATGGAAACGTTTTTCGAATGAAATCAAACACTAAACAAAGAAAGAAAATTGCATTGATGAAAAAAACACGAAATAAGAGTACCCGAACAGCCCCTAAAATCCCTGCATAAAATGAATAGGTTCGGGCAACCTAATCTTCGTTTGTTTTTTAGTGCCTCTTTCTGAAGAAAGGGCGCATTTGATCTGAACCCAATTGTGGATGGCGCTACTTTGGCTTAGTCTTTCGAATCAGCGCATTTTATGGAAAATAGAATTTGTTATGTAGCCCAAAATCATGGCGCTTATCATACAAGAAAATACGGCCCTACAATAATCGGCATAAAAAATTGAGGACCGCTTAGAATCGCTGAAACTGTTGTAGCGCCGC
Organism: Candidatus Bathyarchaeota archaeon; assembly: GCA_963725715.1. Classification (GTDB taxonomy): domain Archaea; phylum Thermoproteota; class Bathyarchaeia; order Bathyarchaeales; family Bathycorpusculaceae; genus Bathycorpusculum. The sequence goes on along the minus strand of CAVRZF010000005.1, from coordinate 31,237 downwards.
CGTAGCTAGGCATAAAGAAAATCTCCAGTATGCCGATTACGAGTATGGTTTTTTTGAGACATAGATATTCGAGATATATGCTGACAAGAATTGCTTGGAGTATCCAGCCTGAGAGGTGAATGTAAACAAATAAGAAGTCAGCTGCCAAAACGGCCAGCCAACAGCTAAATGACCATAAAAAAATGATTTAGGTAAGGCTTGTGTTGTTCATGTACCCACTATTAAAAAACTGAAAATAATTTGATCCGAGAAACCAAAATGATTTAACACTAAATAATCATGTGTAATTTTTGATTTTTGTGTTTTTGTAACTACTGTCTTCAGTGGCACCATGAAGATTAAGGGTTTGCAAACAAGACTGACAATAGAGACCAGCTTATTCTTTGTACCTAAGCGATTTTGGCACATAACCGCATCTTGGGTCGCTACCCAACAGATCGCCCGTGTAAAACAATGCCGCTGTTCGGCATCCGCCACAAAGTTCTTTAAAATCGCAGACACCGCATTTGCCTTTGATGTTTGCTTTATCCCGCGCTTTAGCATAGAACTCGCTGTTTTGCATATCATCCCAAATCTGCTTTAGCGGTTTGTCTTTCACGTTGCCAATGTGGTAGACGTCGTTGTAGCTGCAAGGTATGCATTCTCCATTTTCCGCTACTGTAAAGAATTTGCCAAACCAGCATCTGCCCAAAAAGAAGTTCTCATACCAATTGTCAAAATCTTTCATGCCTCGTTGCTTAGCGACTCGGGCGTAAAAAGGAATGTAAACATTAACTTCAGGTTTGCCATCGTACTCCAATGTCAAGTCATAGAGTTTGTTACATACCCACTCATACTGGGCAGGGGTGAGATCAGCAGCAAGACTTTTCTTGTCATTGCTGTATGGGATAAAGCCGTGGAAAACAACCCATCGAGCGCCATACTTGCGCGCTAAATCTAGTACATGTCGCATATCCAACTCAGTCGACGTTAGTTACATTGTCTTCTGCGTTTGCAAACGTGTAAACAAGACAATCCAGCAATTTCGCCTCTGAAAACTTCTCAATCGCCGAGAGAGCGGCGGCGTAAGCGCCTTTGCCACGGATTGCATCATTGACTTTTTCTGCGCCATCTATGCTTATTGATATTCTGACTTTGTTTTCAACTATGTCTTGGAAGATTTTCTCATCCATCAATCGGCCGTCAGTAATGATGCTAGCGCATAAACCGCGCTTACGAGCATAAGCGATGACTTCAAGAAGGTCCTTTCGTCAGAAACGGCTGTCCGCCTGCAATTCCAAAAAAGGTTGCACCAAAATCAGAAGACTTCATCAACAATTTTCTTGGCACCTGCAGTATCAACCTCATCTGCAACGGCAGTTTTGCCCGCTGAGAAACAGTGAACGCAGTTGCTGTCGCAAGCGTAAGTGCATCGCCAAGGAACAATGAAGAGGGGACCTTTACTTTTCAAAGCCAAATTCTCCAAGAGCATTGCTTGAATATGAAAAACATGTATTTAGGTATTTAACGCTTCACATTTATTAACGATTTTTTGGCGTGGAAACGGCTATTTAACAGAATTACTTAAATCTCAGACACCTCTTTTTTAAATGTGATTTCAATGGCAAAACTAACTGCAAAAGCAAAACTTCTAGAAAACGTTAAACCCGTGTGCGAAAACAATCGAGGACACAGCGTAATCTGCGATTTGTCTGAAGCGTCAGGCGGAACAAACGCTGGTCCTACGCCGTTAGAGTTAGGTTTAATGGCACTGGCAGGCTGCGGCGTAATCATATTTGCGGACGTCTGCAAAAACAGCAAAATCGATCCGGGCAAAGTCGAAATTAGTGTGGAAGCTCAAAAATCCGGAGATTCACCAGTCATAAAAGACGTAAGCATGAAAGTGAACGTTAGTATCAAAGACCAGGAAGGCGCTATTGGAGGCTGCTTGGAGAAGAACAGAAGCAAACTGTCCTGTAGTGTTCATTTTCAAGAGAAAATATACCTGTCAAAGTTGAGTTTGAAGCAAAACAAGAAGAACCTTAATTTTTTCCTTTTTACTCTATTTTTTGTTTTCTACACTCGGCGGGTTGGGTTCCAAAACAGTTATTACTTTTTGGGCGATAAATTTAATTGGAGAAAGGAGTATGAATGAGAAGAGACTTGCAGGCACCTGTCAGCTTAATTGTAATCATAAACAAAGGTTATACACCGAGCGATGTTTTGATATATTAAATGGTTTTGAGTTGACGTTTACTCGGTGTATTGACTGCCACAAAATCATGGGTTTAGACGCTAAAAAGCTTACAACAAACTAAATGCTTTAGCTTTCTTTCTGCCTCTCTTCGGCGTAGAGGTAAGGTTCGCCCTGCTTTAGCAAGTCTAAACCACGCTGCGTTTGCACGGGAGATAGCTTGCAGGTTTTAGGGTCATTTAAGAAGGGCAACTGCTCGGAGGCATTTTTAAGCATATGAAGATCTTCCCATGTTACTTTGACGTATGAATAAGGCTCAGTATTTTCTTCTATATCCATCGCCCATGCGCCTGCATCTAATTCGTCTCCTTCAGGTAAAGCCGTAAATGGTCCAAGCAAACTCTTATCATCAGTATTGTACAAGAAAACTATTGATTCGTGCTTCATTTCCTCTACAATTCGTCAGATTCTTTACCGCGCATGAGTAACGTTTTTTGCTTAAACACTCTTGCTGAGAGTCTTATTACAAATAACAACGTAACCGTCGTACATAAGCTACAAAACCAATCCCTAGTTGTGAAGTACTGAATTGGCTCGGCGTTTATTTCCTTTTCCTTTTTATAGCCAGTAAAAGCTAACAAGACTACTTTTACGTTGTTCCTCATTGAATCCACAATGATATTTATTTCGTTATAGTATCAAAATCATGGACAAATCTTAACGACTTTCACAGTTTCTTTGTGGGCTAGGGTATGAACAATTGGGTTTAGTGATTGGGCAAGAAATGATAAAATATAAACAAATTCTGAAAGCTACTGGTTTTGCAGTACTCATAATATCAGCCATAATTATACTTTCCGTTGCTGAAACGCAGACCGCATTGGGGCAGACATCGGTCTCCAACGCCCACTCCAGCGCCAGCAAGGCTATCAAATGGTTATGTGGCTCCAACAACTGGAACCACATCTACACGTTCATCTTTTATGTTACGTACTATGATCCAAGCAACGCCAACGCTTCGTCTCCAACGTACTTATTGACAACATGCCTTTCACGATGCGTGTCTACACTGGCACGAGTTCTAATGGTATGTTCAGTTATTCAACAACTCTTTCAGCAAGAACTCACAGCTACTACTTCATACTCACAAGCGGTTCGTCTGGACAATCAGTATCGCTTGGCCAATTTTCTGGTCCCAATAACGGTCCTTCTTCAACGCCAACTCCAACAGCGACTCCAAAAGCCTTCAGCGTCACTAACCCCTATACCGACGCCAACTCCGCCAGTACGTCTCCCGACACCTTCACCAACACCGACTGCAACTTCATCACCAACCCAGCCGCCAACTCCAACAATTACCCCAACACCTCAACCAACATCAACACAACCTCCGCAGCCACACCTATTCCCAACCAGCTAACTCCCACATCTACGCCAACACCTGCCGCTTCGCCTCTCCTACCACCTCTCCAACTGCCTGATTCAACACGCAAAGCTTACCAACCAATACAGCCACAAGTCCCTCATTCCAACCCAAACCGCAACTAACAACTCAACAGAGCCTCACTTCTGAAAGCAATCTTTACCATTAGCGGCACTAGTAGCCGCTGTCATTATTAGGATCAGTTTGTTTGCAGCACTTAAAATTAAGAAAAAACAAAACTCAACTGGGTCAGTTGATGACTTAATTTTTAACAGCCTATTTTGGGAAAAATTATTAAAGCTAGATTATGTTGCTACTCAATTAAGGTGGAATCGCTTTAAAACCTCTTTCAATTGCTAAATTCGGCGGTAGCCTCCTTGACGTAGAAGGCAAAGGAATCCCCAAAATCGTAAAACAAACCAAGCAAATTAACAAGAAAAATGGGCTATGGTCCAATCGCTGTTTTTTCAGCTCCTATGGGTGTGCACTGATGCACTCATTCGAATAGGCGAATCTTACGCTCAGGCATGTCCGCTTCCTCTTGAACCGTTTTCGATGTTTATGAACGGCTAGTCGAAGGCTCATGTAAACGCAGAGAATGGCAAAAGCAAGCCGCTGATGAATTGGCAATTACAAAGCTTTAACGTTGGCTACCCTTGGACTCAGTCAACAAACGTTTTAGCGGCAACATCAAAGCAAGAATCCTCACTTTAGGCGGAGAACTCGCCATGTCAACATTGCAAGCTACATTTTGAAAAGCAACGGATTAGACTCTTGCTGCCTAACGCTTGAAGACTGGCCAGTCGTAACTGACGACAACTTTGAGGACGCTCTGCCCAATTACGAACTAAGCAAAAAAAGAATCCACTACTCTAATCGATCCGTTGGAAGACGGCAAAACAATTTGTTTAGCAGGATTTCTTAGGCGTCACAGCCGACGGGCTTGAAACCATCTTGGGCAGAGGCGGCTCAGATTTAACAGCGGTTTTCGCATCCTGTCTTCTCAAAGACCTGTACGCAACCGAAACCTTGCTCTACAAGGATGTTCCAGTTCAAAGCGCTGACCCCAAAGTTGTGCGTGGACAAAAAACAGAGCATGTTTTTGCGTTGACTTATAATGAAGCTCATAAGGCTTCGATGATGGGTATGAAAATCGTGCAAAGCCCAGCAATCGCATGGCACGACGTTTTGGTCAACCTTTAAAGGTAGTCCCTATTGATGATCCCAAAATGTACTCCGTAATTGAGGCGGAAACAAACGGCGGAGAAATAGTGAAATGTTTAACAGGCAAACAACGCTGCGCAATTCTATCAATGAACGATGAGAAAAGTCGCTCGCTGGAAGACTCCCTACGAATATGGGAAAGAAGAAATGACTTCATGGATTTAGGAGCCGAAACTATGGAAACAGGCGAACGCATCCGCGACTTCCTCTTCCTGGACTCAGATTTCCTCAAGAAAAACGAGGAGAAACTAAAGGGCTTTGACGAAAACATGAAGATAGAATATGGTTTAGGCGTGGTTACTCTTATTGGGGACAGAATGAAGGATTCGCCAGGCGTTGCCTCATTAGCCATAAGTGCAATTTCAGGTATAAACATTAAACGAGGCATCTTTGCACCACACACATCGCAGATTATTCTGGTAGTTGAAGAGAAAAACGTTAACGCCACCGTTGCAGCCATTCACCTAAAAAAACAAATGATGAACAAACAACCCTGAAATTGAAACTCACGGTGCTTCCAACAATTTCTTGAACGACAAACAGTTCTTGATTGCATTAGAATTAAAATCATTATTAAAATAACATAAGATACGCTCCGCATTTTTCTCCTTTATTTTTCGTGACCAATCCTTAAGCTCGCTGTCTGACGTAATTATGTTGGTACCAACCCTTTTTGCCGTGAAACCGCACGTAAATTGTTGGTGATGTCTTCACAATGGTTTCTGGCAGCTCTGAGGAGGAAACTGTGCAGAAAACCAAACCTTTCTTTTGCATGAAATCGTAAACTTCACTATCCCACCAGCTTTCATGTCTAAATTCTAAAACATTGATAACTTTTGGGTCAACTTGGCTTTGGATTCTTTCAACAGTTTCCAGGTTTTTATGGATGAAAGGTGGAAGCTGGAAAAGGACACAAAGCAGTTTTTCCTTTAGCAGGTGGGCTAGCTTGTAAAAGTTTGCGGTATATTGTTGTGTATTCATGGAATTTGTAGGTGTGAGTTATTATTCTGTTAGCTTTGAGCGTAAATTGGAATTTCTTTGGGGTTTTATCGTACCAATCTTGTAACATGCTTTGGCTTGGATATCGATAGAAAGTGCTGTTGACCTCTAACGTGTTAAAATATTGGGGTAAAATTGTAGCCACTTGGTTTTTGATATTTTTTCAGGATAAAAAAGTCCTTTCCAATGGTTGTAGTAGAAGCCTGAGCATCCTAAGAAATAAGCTGTTGACATTCAGCATTCTTAAGCGATTAAACCCTATATTTTTTGTGATTACGGAAGGTTGCAACGCGATTTGTTGTTCTTCGTTACCCAAAAATGTTGACCATTATAGAGGTTAGGTTGCATTTTAGCCCTGTATTTTAGTTCTAAAGTGTAGATTGGGGAGTGTAGGCTATGTATGTTTCACGCAATTTGCGGAGTAGAGCAATTGGAGAAAACTGCTATGAATAGCCTTTTCGTCTCTTTTAGGTTGAACTCGTAAATAACCTTAAATTCCCTTTTGCTCCAATGCTAAAAAGAGAAAACACGAAAATGCCGTCTCTTATCGAAACGCTTCATTTAACAAAAGCCTATAACTCCTTTAAGGCAGTGGACGACCTAAACATCAAAGTGGAGTCTGGCGAAATCTTCGGTTTGCTCGGTCCGAACGGCGCTGGAAAAACCACAACTATATCGATGCTTTGCACAATTCTTAAGCCCACGTCTGGCAGTGCAACGGTGAACGGTTTTGACATTGTTAAGGAAGCCAACAAGGTCCGCAAGTCAATCGGTATCGTGTTTCAGGACCCAAGCATCGATGACAGGTTAACGGGCAGAGAAAATTTGTTTATGCACGCCAACCTCTACGGTGTGCCAGCCTCCGAGCAAAGAGACCGCATCAACCGTATCCTAAAACTTATCGAACTTGAAGACCGAGCAGATGACTTGCTTCGTACTTACTCAGGGGGCATGCGGCGTAGATTGGAGCTTGGACGGGGCTTAATTCATTACCCGAAAGTGTTGTTTTTGGATGAGCCTACTGTTGGATTGGACCCGCAAACACGCGACCATATCTGGAAGTACATCAAAGAACTCAAAGAAGCCCATGATATAACCGTAGTTTTAACAACCCACTACATGGATGAGGCAGATAGGCTATCTGACAGAATTGCGATTATGGATCATGGCAAAATCGTAATATTGGACACGCCTTCAAAGCTCAAGGAAACGCTTGAAGGCGACGTTGTAGTTGTGAAAGCAAATAATATGGATGCGCTATCAGGTCTCGTTTCAAAATGGCTGGGGTTTAACCAAAACAAGATTGTTGAGGGTGCTCTTGAAATTACCGTTCGCAACGGTAAAGCAGTAATGCCACGAATTATGGAGTTGGCATCGCAAAATAACATTTATGTCGAATCGCTGCTTTTGCGAGAGCCTAACCTTGAAGACGTTTTCCTGCACTATACCGGCAGAACGATTCGGGAAGACACAGGTAAAGAGCTTCATGGCTTTGCAGCTGCAAGGAGAAGGGCAATTAGATGAGTGAAATCCGCGGCTTCTACACACTTTGGCTCCGTGAAGTCAAACGTTTCCAACGAGATAGAACAAGGCTAATCACCAGTTTCATTCAACCTCTGCTTTGGCTTGTCATCTTTGCAGCTGCTTTTGCCACACGTTTTGCTGGTTTGCCTGCAAATTTGAATTATCAACAAGTGCTTCTCCCTGGCATTGTTGGCCAAACGCTTCTTTTCACAGCTATGTTCATGGGAATCAACGTAATATGGGATAAACAATTTGGGTTTATGAAAGAAATCCTTGTATCCCCAGTCAGTCGCCTCACAATTTTCCTAGGCAAAATGGTGGGAGACAGCACTGACGCTTTCTTTCAAGGTATTATTGTATTAATTATCGGGTTGGCACTTGGCATAAAGATTAGTCCCATAACAATTCTAATTGCATTACCAATAATGCTACTAGTAACTTTCGGCTTGGTAAGCATCGGATTGGTAATTGCAAGTTTTATGGGCAACTTAGAAGGTTTTGGAGCCATCCAAACCTTCGTGAACCTCCCTCTGTTCTTTCTCAGCGGTGCCCTTTTCCCCCTCAAAGGGGGCGTTCTACCCAGCTGGCTAACCGCTGTTGCAGCCTTGAACCCCCTAACTTACGGAGTGGACGCATTGCGACACGTCATGTTAGGCTCGGCTTGGACACCCCTGCAAATTCAATCTTTAGGCGTAGATCTAGGCGTTGTTGCCCTGTTCGATGCAATTATGATAGTAGTTGGCACATGGGCTTTTACGCGAATGAAATAACTGAAAGAAAGACATTCTTGATTCGAAAAGAAAATGAAAAAGAAAGCTAAAAAATTGTTTATTCCTTGTTGGTCATTTCGTTGATTTGCTGCTCCATCGCGTGTCCACGGCAGTAAACCACTGCTTTTTGGACTCCTGGAACAGACTTGGCTGCGGCTTTTATATCGGCTGCAAGCTTGAAAGCGATTGGGCAGAATGGGCTTGTCGGAACGAATTCGACGGTGACTGTGCCTGGTGCTGTTTCCTTGACGCTTTGAATCATCTGCATTTCAGCGAAGCTCTGACCAGTTTCAGGATCTTGAACTTTGCCTACTTCTTCAAGAACTTTATTTTCTAAGTCAGTCATTCTCTAAACCTCATAACTTGGTGAAAGAAATATGAAGTGCCAAAGCATATAAACTGATTGCAGAGCAAAAAAAGGTTTATCGGTGGCTTACTTTGGCGTTTGATCCATTATGCATATTCTGTAAAATAGTGCAAAAGCAAGCTCCAGCGAGCATTCTCTTTGAAGACGCCTCAACAATGGCTTTCCTGGACATAAGACCACTCAACATAGGGCATACACTTGTTATTCCTAAGGCGCATTACATTGACATCTTTGACATTCCAGAAGCCGAGCTAAGCCGCGTACACCTAGTTTCCAAACAACTCGCCCAGGCAATTAAAGCAGCCACCATCGCCGACGGCATAAGCATCATTCAGCAAAACGGAAAATCAGCAGGACAAGACATATTTCATTTACACGTTCATGTTGTGCCGCGGTTCGAAGGGCAGAAACTGCCGCATTTTAGCGATCTAAAGATGGTTGAACGAGCCACCCTTGACGAGATGGCAATGAAAATAAAGCAACAACTCTAAAATCAAGCCCCTTTGAAGTTTTTGGATATTTTTATTAGACCGATAAACAATAGATTCATTAGTGGAATTTTTAGGCAGGTGCTAATTTTTGGCAAATAAAAAAGGCGATAGATACAAGTGTGATGAATGTGGGCTATTGATCTTCGTTGAAGAACCATGCGGTTGCGAAACAACAGAGATAACCTGTTGCGGCGAACCAATGAAACCCGTTACGTCGCAAAAAGAAAAACCCAAACAAGCGTCTAAACCAAGCCCTAAATCCAGCGCTAAACCGAGCAAATAAGCCCTAAATTCACCTTTCTTTTTTTCTCACAATTTCAAGAACATTAGTATTGTTATAGAAAACGGCAGGTTAACTTACTTTAATCTGTCCTTATCACCAAGTAAATAACCGCCAAAACTGATTAATCCAAGAATAGTGGGGTAAGCAATCATCCGCTCCATGCCTCCCGCGCCAATACCTAACCCTCCACTGGAACTTGTCATTAAAAAGAGGACCAAAGCAGTTAGCGTTGCAACGCCAAGCATTGCTGATAAATAGCGGAAAGGGGGCTTGGTGACCCAAAAAAAGCTGATTGCGCTAACTCCGCCAAATAAAAACGCCAAAAGCGCGAAAAGCGAATGCAGAACAGGGATGCCGTTCACCAAAAAAGTGTTCTCTGGGAAGATACCTACTCCTAATGAGCCTGTACCTGCCAAGGCAACCAAAACTGCGATTATGCGGTTCTTAAAGTTCTTGTTAATGAAGTATGAGCTTGCCATTACGGTTAAGCCGAAAATCATTATGGATGAATTAAAGAAAAACGCTGAAGTCCTGCCCCAAACTCCTAGGTCACTAATGTAGTTGGCTGAGATGCTGTAGCCTGGATAAACGGCTTCAGCGATTATAAGGAATATGACGAATTGGGTGCCGCCGACCAGTAAAAGCGTTCCAGCAACCTTTGAATCAGCAAGAGGCATGTTTAGAAAATAAATAAAGTGCGTATATAAACTTGATTTTTAAAAAAAGGGAGACCATAAAAATTCGGGCCACTCTACATTGGTTTGCTTACCGTTTCCATTTTGGGCATTAACACTTTATCGATGGCATGGCAAACCCCGTTATCAACCACTAAGTCTGGTTTGATTATGTTTGCACCGTTGACTTTCATGTTTCTGTGCAAGTGCCATGTTTTGGCATCTATTCTTAGTTCTTCTCCTGAAACTGCTTGCAAATACTCGTGCTGAGCCAAATCCACAGCCATAAGTTTTCCTTCAACTACATGTAAAGTTAAAACGTCTTTCAGTTTGGCTGTGTCTTTCATTAGCATGTCCCAGTCAGCTTTGGGAATTTTATTGAATGCTTCGTCTGTTGGCGCAAAAACCGTGAATGGACCTGGACTCTTTAGTGTGTCAACCAGTCCTGCTGCTTTTACTGCGTCCACAAGTTTTGTCATTCCTGACGACATTGCGGCATCAACAATATCTGGCAAAATTTCACCTCCACTTTACAATTAATTTCTCAAAAAATCACTAAAATATAATGAATAGAATATGTTTTAAACCTTGCTAATCAGAAATGATTATGTTTGTAGCGCCAGAAAGCCGTGTAGGGCGCCTCCAAACCAATCTGTCACAAAACCGCGGATAATTCGCCGTAGTGAATCATGTTCTCCATTACCATGTGGTGCGAAACGGTTTCAACGTTGACTTGAGAGTAAGGCTTGTCACCCCAAGGAACTGCTATTTGCCTCCCTAATTCCTCAGCTGAAAGATTGGCAAGGAAGGCTTCAGTTCTGCTCTTAACTGCATCAGCATACCGCTTAAGCGAGTCCACGTCATAGCGTCAAAGTCAGGGTTCGCCCACTCCTTAAACCGCCCGAGAATAATATAGCCAATCCAACGATCCTCAACTAGCGTAAGATGCAAAAAAACGTTACGGGCTGTCAAAACTCAAGCCTTTGTTGGCAGTCACCTCATCCCAGGGCAACTCTGCAAAAGCATCTAAATACAAGCCTCGAACCGTGTGGTTGTAGCGGATTAAATCAGAAACTTGCAAAATACGTTAGGTAAAATTAGTATTTAAAAATTTGACAGCGTTAGATTGAGCGCTTCTTTTATGGTGGTAGTCAACTTGGTTTAGCTGTTGTTTGCCCAATTCTTATGATCATAAATTCGGCTGGCTTGGTAATTGCTATGCCGATAAGCACCATTAATCGTCCACTGTCAATGTCGCTCTGCGTCATGGTGGTTCTGTCAACTTTAACAAAGTAGGCTTCTTGCGGTTTAGCGCCCATTAACATACCCGTCCGCAAAATTTCATTTAGAAATGATTCGATTAACACTTTTACTTTAGTCCACAATGCCTCATTGTTAAACTCAAAAACTGCCCATGCCAAACCTTTGCTGATTGATTGCTCCAGGTAAATTAGCATTCGGCGAACACTAACATACTTGTAAAAAGGGTCGTCAGAAAGCGTTCTGGCACCCCAAATCCTAATGCCTCTGCCCGCAAAAGTGCGGATACAGTTTAATCCTTCAAATTCAAGGGGTTCAAACAATCTTTGGTTGCAGTCAAATTCGGTGCCGACTGCTCCCATGACAACCTGGTTTGCTGGCGCCTTATTGACTCCTGCTTCAATGTCACTGTGTACGTAGATTCCAGCAACATGCCCTCCAGGCGGAACAAGACAAATTTGCCCCTGAACTGCGTTTTTCACCTGGATCCAAGGATAATAAAATGCTGCGTAAGAGGAGGCACGAGGCTTGGAAATCTGTGTAAGCCCCTGCCCTTTAATCGAGTCAAAAATGGCAAAGCGGCTGCGTAAGAGTTCACAGTGGTCAATCAACAAGTCAGCTAGACCTGGCGTAACTTGGGCGTTGGGGCAGTAGAGGATTGAAATTTCATCAACCGTCTCAAGCTCGGCAAGAGCAGCAGGATAATCGCCGTTCACAATTTTTCTTATGAAGCAACGTTTTCCGCCGTTTAGGAAAAAGCCTTCAACCGAGTAAGGCAAAAATCTATCCATATCCAGGTAGCCACCGAAAAGCTTCTGGAACTCACCCCAGCTCGTCACCAAAGTTGGCGATGTTGGGCCTTTTTCTGTCTCCCCTAAAAACGCTGCTGTACTAGTGCTTATTCCCTCAATCTGAGGCGGCTGCATTCTGGCGTTTGATACTGTTATTTTTTCTCTTGGGGCAAAACGGCTCATTTGATTCCTCTAAGTTGGCGGTCTCTTTTGTGCATATTGGTATCGGCGTGGTTTGCCTATGCGTGTCAAAATGTTGTCTTTAACTAGGTCAACGAGTGCGTGGGCTACTGCTGTTCTGTCATAGTGGAATCCTTTGCGTGCGAGTTCGGTGTGTACGTCATCCAAGCCTCTTGGTTCGGTGAACCAGTTTTCTTCCCAGAGTTTTTGAATTATGCCTCGACATGTTTCTGCTCTTGGGAGTGGGGCTTGGCGTTCGGTTGGTTGGGGTAGGTTTCTGAGGCGTTCGGTGGCGGCGGTGAGTATTTTGTCGACGGCGCCTTGGATTTGGTCTTGTTGGGCTTCTATTTCGAATTCTATGTCGCCGATTTTCATTTTTACTTTAATTGGTGGGTTTTGCTGTTTTTCTGTCAAGTATTTCACTATTGTATATTGAATTGTGCAAGATGTGCATGCACAATACTTAAATATTTCACCAACATGTTGTTGAATATTGGTGAATCATGGTGATTGAACAATATACAATACCTCACAAATATAACTTTCCCCAACCAAACACAGACACAAACCTCCCCCAACGCTTCCTAGAACAATCCCTAAACTCACTACGACAAGTCCAACACCAACCAATCCAACTCAACCCCCAAAACCTCCAACCACTCATCCAAACCGAACAATACCCCTCAAACATACAGCTAAAACCAGAGGCAACCCCAATAAAACCAGACCACCAAGAAACACTCATAGCCGCCATAGACACCTCAACCATAAAAATCGGCGAAACCAGCACAGGCATTATTGCCGCTATCCGAGGCGCAACAGTCTGGCGCCAAAACCACACCTACAAATACACCCGTCTCGGGCCATTCATTTTCCACATAACTGAAGACAACAAAAACACAGTTTACAACACCTTAGAGCACGCCTACTTTAGCACCACCTATGGTAACATGCACCAGACCGCGCCAAACATCATGCAGATGCCCTCCCGCCTCGCAAGCCTACTTGAACGTTGGCTGCAAACGATGCTTGCCAAAACCGTCAGCCACGGAATAATCCTCTTCGATGGCTCTCTAACTGCGGGAACAATCGACACCCCAGTCCAACGCCTAAAAGAAATTCTAGGCTACGTAAGAAGAAACCAAAGCACAGTGCTTGCCTTCTCTAAAGCCACAACGTTGAGGGCCAACGGTGTCCTAATCACTGAGCAACTTCCAAACCATGACCCGCCATACTTGCTTGAAACCACCGGCATTCACTCAAAACCCCCAATCAGCCTACTTGGAGACGTTTACGTGGCACGCCTCAACAAGGCTAATTTTGCGTTTCGCTTGGACATTGACAGGGAAACGCCGCCTGAACAGCGCATGGATGCCATTCAGAAACTGTTGGGTAACGACCTCTACACTCAGAGCTACCCGGAAACCCTACGGCTTTCGCACATCCTCTGTACCTTTACCGCCAACGAGGTCATAGCCATGAAGCACTTCATCACTCGAAAACACGGAATTCAAATGGTCAATCGCCCGGACATGCATAGATTGCTATTTGGTTCCTACGGTTTTAGGGGAGAAATTTACTCATGAAACTCTACAAAAAAGAAGGCAACATACTACAAATAATCAGTTTCCCAACAGAGAGCGCTGAGAAAGGCGATTATCTCCTTGTTGAAGATGCAGACGCGGCTAAGGCGTTGATTGCGCAGGTGATTGATGTGCAGTTTGCGGCTGTTCCAGGTGTGCTTGAGGAATTGCTGCGGACGTTGCCCGATGGCGGCGAACCATTGCAGGGCGAAGACATCGACCCCATGGAAATTGCGCCTCATATTACATATATCCAAGATGCCAGCCTGCTCATCTGCAAAATAAGGGCAACATTAGAGAACGAAATACTTAGCCCCAGCAGCAGTTGGCTACCCAGCCGTTCCCAATCAACAATCAAAAAGCTCTCTGTGCCAATGCTTATGAAGCTGGCGAAAATCGATGGGCGGCTCCCAATAACTTTAGGTGGCACCAAAGACTCCTCTCTGCTCACGATTGATGCCTCATCGATTGATGGTACTTTGAATATTATAACGGGAAAGAAGGGCTGCGGCAAGTCGCATCTCTCCAAGCTCCTCATGGTTAACCTTGTCGGTTACAAAGCCACTGTCGTTGTCCTAGACCTAAACGGCGAATACACGAGCATTGGTATGACAAACGATGGAAAAAGAAACATGTACTACGACAAAATCCATGCACTAACTCCTTCGCAAAACTTCAAAGTAGCCCTCGAACAGTTGCACCTGAACACGGTAATGGGTATCCTCGTAAACGCCCTGCATCTGCCCGGTACCTCAGCACGCGAGTTCAGGCGAATCTGGAAAACGCTCAAGGAACAAGGCAAACTCAACATGCAAAACCTCGGCGAAGCTATCCGAGACTTGAACTGCAACCAACATGTGCGTGACGCTTTGGCTTCACGGTTCCATTCCCTTGTCAATTGTGGCTTCTTCACTGACAGTCCTGGCGAGGCAACGTTGCTAGATGAGAGTATCCTAAAATCGAGGGATATAGGTGGCGCCATCATCATTAATCTCAAAAATACCTCCAATATTGACCGCCAAATTATAGTCGAATACGTTCTGGGTAAACTAACTGATTCGCTGCAGAACTGGAAACTCAAAGCCGTGTTTTTATTCGCGGAAGAAGCCCATCTTTACCTTCGGGAAACATATTGGGACGACATTGTAACTCGCATGCGCCACTTCGGCATATTCACCACCTTCATCACTAACCAACCTGACTCCATACAAGAAACCGTCTACCGCCAAGCCGACAACATCTTCCTCTTCAACTTTACCAACGAACACGACTTGGATGTTGTGAGCCGAGCCGCTCGAGTAGACGCTGAAACTGTTCGTTCAATTGCCAGAGACCTGCCGCCACACTACTGCTTAACGCTGGGAAAAGTTGTTAGAGACTTCCCCATAGTAGCCAGAGTACGAGCCTTAGACATCAAAACAATGGGTGAAACAAGGTTGTTCTTTAGGGAAGGCAATTGATTGATTGGTTTTGTATTCTGGTCTGAATAAGATTAGGTTATTGCCCGTAGGAATCGGCTGTTTCCAGTTTTTCCTTGTTGTGTCTAAAAAACAGCCGAAAAGACGCTGTCAAATCCAAAGCTTCCACCTCGTCAAAGGGTACCCAGCGGAGTTCCATAGCGTCGCTTGCAGCCTCCGCTTGCCCGCCTTTCACATGGACAAGGTAGTCGATGATTACATAGTGGTATTTCACTTTGCCCTGCTCGTCTAAGTCAACGTTGCTGACAGCATCAATCAAAACAGGGTTTTCAGAGTCTAGGCCTGTTTCTTCTTTGCATTCCCGTACCACCGCCATCTCTGGGCTCTCCGCCAACTCCACAAGCCCGCCGGGGATGGTCCATTTGCCCTTGCTAGGTTCGTTGCCACGTTTAATCAGCACTATCTTTTTGTCGTGTAATATGACTGCGCCGACGCCTACGACTGGTTGGTCAGGATACAACCGTTTCAAACAGAACGCCTCTACATTGGCTTAGGAACATTTAGCTGATTTGGGTGCCGACTTTTTCGCCGTTTACGGCAGCCAAAATGTTCTCTGGCTTAAACCCGTTAACAACGATCAACTTAACCCGGTGGCGTTTTAGAACTTTTATGGCTTCTGGGTCAATGATTTGGTGAATGCCCGCTTTGTGTACGCTTCCTTCAAAAATCTTGGAGAAGGCGTCAAAGGTCAAGTTGTCCAATTTGACTACGTCAGGGTTTGTTCTGGGATCTTTATTGTAAACTCCCTCTTGGTCCGTACCTTTCACCAGCAAATCAGCATTAATCCGTTCCGCAACAAGAGCTGCTACCGCGTCGGTGGTGATTCCAGGCTTAAGCCCACCCATAACAACAATCTTGCCCTCAACTAAGCAGTTTTGGGTGTCGTCAAGCGTTATAGCAACTTTGCTGCATCCCGCTTCGCCAAGGCTTTTGAGGAAAAGCTGAGCAAACAAACGCGAACAAGAAATAGCCACCTCATCCTGCGCCTGCATATCCAAACCCAAGTCCTTTGCTATTTTAATGAACTCACGTGCCAATGCGCCACCGCCCAAAACCACGGCAACCTCATGCCCCTGCGTCTTCACTTTTTTTATCAAGTCAGCATATTGACTCATCAATTCCGTGTTGACTGGTGACGCAACAACTGAGCCGCCGATTCGCACAACCAAACGCATAGTTAAGCATCTCTTTTGCTTACAATACAAGTTTAAAGTTAAAAATCTTTAATATAGTAAGGCCCAGTAAAGACATCGCCTCAAATTACATGTTTCCCCACGCCTACACAGGCGAGCTTATTTTTTTATCTGTCGTCATTTCCCCTCTTGATTGTTGTGTTAGTCCTATGCTTTTTTGGATTAATGCTGATGATTATGGGAAACTCAAAAAACGTCATAAAAAAAGGCACAATAGCGCCTCAAATAGGTAGCACAAATTAGCTTGTTAAACGTTTTTTCATCAAGTTGACGCTCAAAATAAAGAAGAATACCGTAACGGCCACAATCCAAACTGCGCTAATTACAATGATCGCTCCAGTACTTAACCCCAAAATTGGTTCCACGTTGCTTGTTAAGACTCCTCTGGTTATGTCTACTGCATGGGTAAGAGGCAATCCTGCGAAGGCGACAACTTGGGCGGCGCTAGGCAAAGAGGTTAATGGGAAGAAGGTTCCGCTTAAGAAGAACATTGGTGTGAGGAAGAGAAATGATGGGAAGTTGAAGAAGTCAATGTTTGGGGCGGCTGCTGTGAAGCACATGGCGATGGATGAGAACATTAAGCCTACAATGAACGCTATTGGGATAACGAGCAGAAATAGCGGACTTTGGATTAATCCGAAAACTGCCACTACGGCAAGAACGATGGTTGAGTTGATCGTGGCACGGGTAGCGCCCCACAGAAGTTCGCCTGCAACAACCTCTTCAACGCTCACAGGTGTTGCGATGATGGCGTCGAAGGTCTTCTGGTAATACATACGGACAAAAGAGCCAAAAGTGCATTCAAAGAATGAACCGTTCATCATAGAAATCGCGACTAAGGCGGGCGCTATAAAGTTGATGTAGGGTTGGCCATTTATGCCTGGTATAAAGCCGCCTAAGCCAAACCCAAAAGCCAGCAGATACAGGATAGGCTCAAGCAAAGAAGGCAAAAAATTGACGGCTATGGTTTTTGTGAAGACATCAAAGTTTCGGCGCCAAACTTTCCAAACCCTATAAGTGAGCTTGGGCATGCTGAAACGTGCAGGAGACTTGCGAATATTAGGCGCGCTCATTCTTCACGTAACCCCCTACCGGTAAGTTTTAAGAAAACATCTTCGAGGTTGGTGTTGCGTATTGTGACGTTTTGAAGTTGGTGTTCTTTTAAGAATGCCTCGAAGACTCCATGCGGTTTGTCGGTGAAGATTTGCATTCGGTCACCCAACCGTTCGAAGCTTGCCCCTGGAAAAGCCTCCATAAGCGTTGGCAGAAGCTTCTCATCATAATCTACTTCTAAGACTTCTTCCCCAACATGCTTATGCACCAACTCGGCTGGTTTGCCTTCCTCAATGATTTTGCCTTTGTCAACAATTAAGATTCGGTCGCATAGCACGGCGGCCTCATCCATGTAGTGAGTTGTTAGAATTATAGTGACGCCTTTTTTCTTGAGGTTGCGCACTTCATCCCATGCTAGATGCCTTGCCTGCGGATCCAAACCTGTAGTAGGCTCGTCTAAAAGCAGAATTTGGGGTTGGTTTATGAGGGCTCGGGCAAAAATGAGGCGACGTTTCATGCCTCCTGACAGCGCGGCGACTGGCGCGTCTTTTTTCTCTTCAAGTTGGAAAAACTTAATCTGCTCTTCTGCACGTTTCAGTGCCTCAGCTTTAGGTATGTCAAAGTATCGGCAATAAACGGTTAGGTTTTTGATGACTGTGAAGTCTGGGTCCAAATTGTCCTCTTGAGGCGCCACACCAACCACGCTTTTAATTTCTCGGCACTGCGTATGAACGCTAAAACCCGCAACGTGCAACTCGCCTGACGTTGGCGGTAAGAAGCAATAAATCATGCGCACAGTAGTAGTTTTGCCTGCACCGTTAGGTCCCAAAAAACCCACGCACTCGCCCTTATACACTTTGAAGTCTATATGATCTACTGCTGTGAAGCTGTCGAATTTTTTTGTAAGCGTTTTGGCTTCAATTAGGACCTGTGCAGAACTCATAATTACCAAAAAAAATATTTGCGGCGAACCACTTAAAACTAACTCTTAGCTTTAGCGTTTTCTCTTTACTGCTTACCGCTGAGGTATTGGCAGTAACCGTAGCTTATTGGACCTTTCTTGGTGATTTCGCATGGGAACTCGCTGCATTCAAAGCACAGCTTAACGGCTTTTGTAAAAGCACAGTTGCATATTTGGCAAAACTTGTTCTCTCTTGCGACGCAGCCTGCTGGTCCAGCCGGGCAGGTGCCTTTTTGCATTTTTGGGCACTTTTCACAGGCAATTCCACAAACACCCAATTTTCATGAATTTTCACTTTTTATCATGAATACTTTTTTGCTTATAATGGTTATTGGTTAAAAGTTTAAAGGCGAAATCCCCCTATCCTAACAATAGGCGATTTCCCTGAAAATCACTTTTTGGCTACTTGACATCAACCCCAAAATATATGACATCACAACTCACCTGTGGCTCTGGGGAATTGACACCAGCGGCAACAGAGTGCTCATTATTGACAGGAACTTTACTGCCTACTTTTACGCTGTGGTCAAAGAAGGATTCGACGCAGCTGCAACTGCACAGAAAATCTTGGATGCTAACACAACATCAATAGTGAAGACGGAATCCATCCAGAAACAATTTTTCGGGAAGTCTGTGCAGGCAGTAAAAGTTAGCTGCAAGGTGGCAACTGAAACGGGGAAGCTTGCCAAGCAGCTTCGAAACGTCGAAGAGGTGGAAGATTGTCTCGAAGACGACATTCGTATCTCAATGCGGTACCTAATTGACAATAATTTGTCGCCTTGCACATGGCTTGAAGTTGAAGTTCATGAAGAACAGAACACCGTCAACGTCAGAGTAGACAAGGTTTACTGCGCCGACTCCGTTCCCAAGCAGCTTGAATCCATCGATAAGCCCGAGCTTAGGATTCTGAGTTTTTCAATGATAACCTATAGCCTGGAAGGTTCGCCCAAACCTGATAGGAATCCCGTGGTGATAATTTCAACTGCTACCAACAACGGTGAAGAGAAACAATTCACAGCTGACGGGGGCAAAAATGATAAATCTGTTCTTGAGCAGTTCATCGATTACGTATGCCTATTTGACCCCGACATCGTTGTAAGTTTCGGCGGTAACAAGCTAAGATTGGAATTACCTTGTTAAACGAAGCCACAGACTTCAGCGGACCTTTGACGCTGACAGAGGCAAAAAAGAGCCGCACACCAGCATCTACGGGCACGTTTCATTCACAGGAGTAGCCAACGTTGATTTAGCAGATTTCATGGACGTTTTCCCCGAAGTTAAAGTCCAGACTCTATCTAACATCGCCGCTCATTTAGGCGTCAACAAAGACTCAGCCGAAAGCCCCATCGAAGAGGTAGAATTCGCCGACTACTGGGACGACCCAAACAAAAGAGAAGCCCTCAAACGTTTCAGCCTTGGCAACGCACGCAACATATATGGCTGCTCGGTTCTGCTGTTGGATTTTGCAATGCAACTCTCAAGTCTTGTAAGCCTGCCTCTGGACCATGTGATGACTGCGGCAACGGGGTTTAGGATTGAATGGTTCCTCATCAAGCAAACACGAAGCATCGGCGAGCTGATCCCTAAAAAAATTGAGCAAACCTACCGCCCCTACGCAGGCGGACTCGTGCTATCTCCTAAACCTGGCTTGCACGATGACATTGCGGTTTTAGACTTCAAATCAATGTATCCCAACATAATGATAAGATACAACCTTTCTCCAGACACCTACATTGCCCCAGAGGAGCCTGAACCAGAAGGCGGATTTTACGAGGCACCAGAGGTCGCGCACAAATTCCGCAAGACGCCACCTGGATTCTACAAAGAAGCCCTAATCTTCCTCATAGAAGTAAGGAACAAAATCCGCAGCCAAATGAAAAAAGTCAGCCCTGGAACCGTTGAATATGGTGTCTTGGATGCCCGCCAGAAAGCCGTCAAAATCATAACGAACGCAGCTTATGGGTATGCTGGCTGGGTAGGCGCAAGATGGTACATTAAACCAGTGGCCGAAGCCGCCTCAGCATGGGGCAGATACACGATTCTTGGCGCCTCACGTTTAGCTGAGAAAAAAGACTTAGCTATCATTTACGGCGATACAGACAGCCTTTTCCTAACGTATAACCCCCAAAAACTGGGCGAGCTCAAGGCAGAAATCAATGAAGAGACTAGGATTAGAAGTTGAGGTCGGTGAGGTTTACAAACGCATCTTCTTCACAGAAGCAAAAAAACGCTACGCGGGCCTTCGCCAAGACGACAGCCTTGATATTGTAGGGTTGGAAGTTATGAGAGGCGACTGGGCAGAAGTAGCTAAGACCGTACAGGAACACGTGCTCGAAATCATCCTGAAAGAGAAGTCTCCCAAAAAAGCTGTTAACTACGTGCATTCGGTAATAGCCGATCTAAAAAACAGAAAAATTCCGCTTCGAGACCTTATCATTTGGAAGACTCTAACTAGGCCGCCTGGCCAATACGCGGTTAGGGCTCCGCATGTTGAGGCTGCAAAAATGCTCAAGGAAAAAGGCTGGAACCTGACTAGCGGCGATAAAGTCGGTTATGTTATCTTGGCGGGGAAGGGTAGGTTTTACAATCGTGTGAAGCCTTACGTGTTTGCCAAGCTGCAGGAAATAGACGTTGACTACTATATTTTGAATCAGGTTGTGCCTGCGGCGGCGAGAATTCTTGGTTTCTTTAGTGTGACCGAGAAAGAGCTGGCTACTCTGGAACGCAAGGAAAGCGATGAAATCCGAAGTTTAATGGATTACCTTTAGTTCTCAAATGTTTATTTTACGTATCATGAATTTAGTCAAGAAATCTTGACTGCTCTTGGTCAAGAAACATTGACGAAAAGTCATTTATTTTGAAAAAGTTGTCCTATGAATTGGTGAAAACCAAGTGCCATGCCCAAAAAAGGAAAATGAAAAAACCTCCCAGCTGTTTGGGGCTTCACCCTCGACATTCGGTAAATCTTTTGTGGTTCTTGTTTTTGTCGCTTTACTGTTGACAAGCATGCTGTGCCTTAACGTTGAGAATGTGAAATCTCAGTCAGCTCAATGTATAATTTCAGGTTACGTTTTAGACTCAAACGGACGCGGGATTGCTAGCGCGGAAGTCATTTTCAACGTGCCCTCAATCATTCAAAGCGTCATAACCGATAGTTCAGGTTACTATCAAGCCACTGGTCCCGCAGGCACTTATCACGTGAATGTTTGGCCGCCGTTTGACTCAAATTATATGTTCTATGACCAATCACAATTGGTATTAACCTCAGATATTACCAAAAACATCACTTTAGCCACAGGCTACAAAGTGTATGGCTACATTACAGATGGCTCGGGGGTGCCAGTTAGCAAAGCTATCGTAGTCTTAAACGGATACCTTTCAGGTTGGTTCTCCAAATCCGACGGCTACTACGCCCTAAGTGTTCCAGCAGGAACCTATACAATAGACTGCCACCCAGGCGTTGGAGCTAACCTAAATGCCCTAGCTAATTTCCCAACCTATCACGAATACAACTTTACAGTTAATGCCGACGTGCGCAAAGACATCATCGTAGGAACGAAGTCTACCTCATCTACGCCAACCGCAGCCCCTACAAGCACTGAGACTACAACCCCATCCAAGAGCACGATGGACACGCAAACATCTACCCCCAGGCCTATCGTAAGCCCAACAGAATCCGCAAATCAAGCAAGACCCGTAACACCCCACACAACATACAAAGCGGTGGCTCAACCAGATGAAAATTCCACTGAGTATACGGTTCTATTATTTGTCATAGTCTTGGTTGCACTTGTAGCAGTATTTGGGTTGATTGGGGTTTTCAAAGGCAGAGCAACACTACACCAAGAAGAGCAACGCTACCGCTAAAACCCATTTAACATTTTTTTAAAATATGTTTTGAAAATAATATGAAAGCCTAAAAAATTAGGCTGGGGCTTGAGCTACTGCGTCTTGGAAAGTTACCAGTTCAACGTTGAGCACTGGTTTTACGGCTTCGGATATGCGTGAGGCGACTATGCGTCTGATGTTTTTCTCGGCTGAAATGTCAACGATTCTCTGCGTGATGATGCCGTCGAAAACAACTGTGTCAACGCCTGTTACCTGCTGAAGCTTCTCGGCTAGTTGACTGACTGGTAAACGTTCGATGAGTTCAAATTTGTCGCTGAGCAGAACCGCTTCAAGGGTGCCAAGTAATGCTTTGGCTGCTAGGCTTATTGGCTCTGGAACTTCAACTTTGACGCGTTCTGGTGGCGCTCTTTTCGGTGTTGGCGGCGCTTGTGGCTGAGGTTTGCCAAGTTCAGATATTGGCACTTTGTTATCTATGGCTTCTTGGATTTCTTTGCAGTTGCATTCCTCGATTTCTTTGCCTCTTGGGGCTCTACCGATGAATTTGACGTTGGTTACTTGTAGGAGCTCTTTTTGTATAAGGTCGCCGCCTCTGTCGCCATCAAGCAATGCAGTGGCGTTTCGCTCTTTGGTTAGTTTCTTTATTGACTCTGGAACTTTGGCGCCTTCAAGTGCAACAGTGTTGAAGATTCCGCAGCGCATGAGGTTGATTATGTCTGCTCTTCCTTCTACAACGAAGATTTCTTTGGCTCCGTCAAGTCCTGGGCCTGCTGGTAAGTCTTCTGGACCGTACTTTTCTACTTTGCCAACTTTCATTGTTTCAGAAATTTCTTTGTAGACGTCGTCGACGCTGGGCATTGACTCGATGTTCCATTTGTGGAGGATTTCTTTAGCTCTGTCGATTATGATTTTTCGTCTTGCTTCGCGTATATCTTCGATTCTTTCAAGGCTGACTTTGGCGCTGCATGGTCCGACGCGGTTAATGCTTTCGACGCTTGCTGCGATGAGTGCTGTTGAGACGCGGTCTAGGCTGGTTGGAATAGTTATTGCGCCTGTGGTTCGGTCGTTTTTTGAGTGTAAGTCGATTTCTATTCTGCCGATGCGTCCTGTTTTTTGGAGTTCTCGCAGGTCAAGTTCTGGTCCGAAAAGTCCTTCTGTTTGGCCAAAAACTGCGCCTATAACATCGGGTTTTTCAACGACACCTTCAATTTCAAATCTAGCGTGTATAACGTACTTTATCGTAAATGTTTGGGATGTTCCCGTAAATATGCACCTTCTGAATGATTTACTGATTATTTGTTAATCACAATACGGCGAAGTTTTCTCGCAATAATGTGAGGTTCTACTTTTTATTTAGATTTGATAGAATTTAGGATAAGCACTCTAATAATACTTGTGGTGTGGCGATTCAGCTAAAAAACTCTCGTAGACAAACCAAAAGGTAACAGTTTTCATTTTTTAAGTCTTTTTTCCCTAATTTAAAACGGAAAAACCATCTTTAATTTCTTCACGCCAAAAGTGTGTTTGGCGAACCATCCTTGTTAACCTGATGCAACAATTAAAAATTTTCAGGAAGAGCGAGGAGAGAGATCCAGTCGCATTTTGGGTTAACAGTTGATTCGCCAAACTGGCTACGCGGGTTTGTTCTACGGATAATGTAAAATCATTGAAAAAATAAAAGTGTATGTTGTTGCTTAATGGATGCAACACATCTAACAACCTAATTTTAGGCTGGAAAATGTTTAAATTGGGACACTCTGCGCTGCTTCTTGCTTAGCACCATCTGAAAAGCCTTCATGGTTCTCCTGCCGCGGTTAAAACCCCCTCAACTTAAATAATTAATCATACAAAATGTAAGCCCAATCAAGGCGATGCACATGAGCCTACGTTTGAACCCAGAGTACGATAAATTGCTGCCGCAAATGTCAGACGAAGAGTTCACTGAGCTTAAAGCATCTATCCAAGCTGAAGGGCAACATTACCCGATAATCGCCAATGAAGATCTGGAGGTTTTAGACGGACACCACCGCTACCGCGCTTGCCTAGAGCTAGGTATTGAACCAGACTTTGAAGTCCGCAAGTTCGAAGACAAACTTCATGAGAAGAAATTTGTTATTGAAGCTAACCTGCGACGCAGGCACCTGAACAATTTCCAACTTGTAGAGTTGGCGGTACCGCTGCTAGAGATTGAGAAAGCTTTAGCGAAAAAACATCAGGGCAAAGGTGGCAAGGATGAGCTTGTCGAGTTGGGATTAGCGTCAGGTGACGCGGAGCCTGAGCCCCAGTTCAAAGCCAAAGCAACCGAAGTTGTAGCAAAAAAAGCCGGTGTTTCAACACGCACTTTTGAGAGAGGAAAAAAAATCCTAGAAGAAGCCTCGGAAGAAGAAAAGCAGAGGCTGCGTGACGGCAAAGCCAGCATCTCTAAGGTCTATAACGAAATTACGGAAGCCAAGAAACCCAAGCGCCAAACTCCTAAGGTAGAGAGTCCCCGTGACTTGCAGAACAGGGCTGATTTACTGGCGCTGCTAGAGAGGCTGCATAAGGGCGAATTGTATTGTCCAGAATGCGGAAGCCCAATGTTCAAATGTAGTAAATGTCATAAAACCCTTGATGCTCTGTTGGAGTTGAAAGGTCCGAGCGCCAGTGATGTTGCTGAAGATGCTGATGAAGACAATGAGGAATCGTTTTCGGAAGAATAAAACCCGTTATCCCTCAAGTAAGTGACTGATTAAACGCTGCTCAGCCTTTCGCAGATGCTCAACTACCGTGGAATCCCCAAGGTTCAGCTTTTTGGCGAGCTCCTCCGAAGTTATTTTGCGAGGAATATCATAATAGCCGAACTTGTAGGCTGCAATTAACACTTCCCGCTGCTTCTCCGTCAACTGGTTTAAAGGCGAAATCGGTGGAAAATTCGCGTCTGAAATCATGGCAACGTGGTATCGGATCCCTAAGCCGTCAATTTTCTTCAGAAAATTCTTCACCTGCACGTCGCTGCCTAAAAAAGAAATTTTGATTTTGCCCTCTCGGATGCCTAAGGGAGGGAAAAGGTAGCCGTCTTCGATGCCTATTGAGGCTAAAACTGAGGATAAGCTGGGTTCACCCCGCATGAAAACGATGTATCCACCGTTTTTGCTTTTCTCGAGCACTTGGGCTTCAACTAGAAAGCCGCCTTCTAAGAGCTCTTCTACTTTTGAAGCCGGGTAGTCTGGGTCTTTGAATTCTATTTCTGATATGGCTGCGAATTCCTGATGATCTTGTCGTAGGAAATAGAGAAGTTCGAGGGACTTTATTTCTGTGAACTGGGGCAGTTTGATGTCTATTTTGGTTAGTTCTTTTTCCGAGACTTCCAGGACTAGGCGTCGCATGATGAGGCATTGCCTTCATAGATATTTATGTCTTGTGAGACCCGAGCCTACGCGGTAGAATGTTAATGAGCGAGCAAGACAACCCTACTGAGACTAAAAAATTAAAATTAACTACTTAAACAATCAAGTGACGAACATGACGAAACCAAAAGTTAATGTGTTTGGAAAACTGGGTCGATTAATCACAAAGCGAAAGTTCGCTATAATCGCTGTTTGGTTACTGCTACTGGCAATTATATTGCCAATAGTGCTGACGGCTTCAGGGGTAACCTCGCTAGCAATGGATTCCTCAACAGATACCAACATCGAATCCGAGAAAGCAGGTAATATAATTACGGCCCAATTCCAGAAATCTGTATCCAACGATTCATTGGTTATAATTGTATCAGCCGATAACGCCTCGTCAATTAGCACACAGAGGTTTTTAGACAATTTAATTGCACAAATTAAAAGTGACTCTAGTATAACTGGAATCGAAAACGTAACCAGCGTCTACTCAATTTTGATCCCAGCCCTTAACGAAACAAACCAAGGCGTTTATGTTGCCTATGACAATGGTAACTTAACGTACAATTTGCTTTACAGTGTTCCTACAATTTACTCAAACGTTTGGTATCAAGCATACAACCAAACCAAAAACGGAAACTTGATTCCAGGACTAAACCAAACCAACCAAGGCGTCTACGCACTTGTTGAGAACGCAAACTTAACCTACAACATGCTCTACGGCGTCCCGGCAATGCATTCAATGGTGTGGTCAACGGCGTACAACCAAACCCATGATACATTAGTTGCAGGGCTAAATCAGACGAACCAGGGCGTTTACGTCGCTCTTGAAAATGCAAACTTAACCTATAACATGCTGTACGGCACACCAGCAATTTATCTCAATGCTTGGTCTCAAAATTACGGTGCAACCTCTAATGTCGATCAGGCAAACCAATTTGCCTATCAAGCAACAGCAGCTACCCTGCAAGCCGCCGACCCAGTCGCATACGCACAATACACTTCATATCTCCTAGACGCATTCAACGCCACCTGGGTACAAAGCTTCATGGACCCCTCTACCTCTGCGTGGACACCAGTAGATCGGGCAACATTCGCTTCCAACCAAACCAACCAACTATACATCAACACCTTCCTAGCGGACAACGTCACAAACCAAGCCTTCGCAACGGCGCTAGCAAACACATTCACACTTACCGATTACCTAACAAACAACCAGATGGAAAACAATGCCGAACTCACAAACTTTGCCATTCAATTTGTTACAGACTCGTCAGGCGGGCAATCCTCAACTGAATTTGTAGCCGCATCCTACAACCTTGGAGCTAACCCAAACCCGTCTGCTCTAAGTTCTTTAGTTGACACAATAATCTGGAACCCAGACACATACCAAATGGGCACCAACTTCTTAGCAGCTTTTAATGATGCTGCCTACAATCAAACTGCAACATTGCTCTCCCAAGCAGACCCCGCTTCATATGAACAATATACTGCGCCGTTACTGAACGTTTACAACGCAACTTGGACAATGAGCTTCCAAGACCTAACGCAACAAGCTCTCACACCCTTCCAGCGAGCATCGTTTGCAGCTAACATAACCAACCAGCAATACATCAACAACTTTTTAGGAACAAACGCCACCGAAAAAGCCTTCGCTACTGCGCTAACAAGACGTTCTCACTGGACAGCTTTCTAACCAATACACAAGACCAAAACAATGCACAACTCAGAGATTTCTCGATCCAATTCATCGCTAACCAGTCAGGCTCATCAGTTGCGTTTGTTAGAGCCGCCTACAATTTGGGCAATAACCCATCCAGCAGCGCTCTTTCAACTTTAGCTGACAGAGTGATTTGGTACTCTACAAGCTACGACATGAGTTCGTTCATTTCTATGTTCAACGACCTTTCATATGACCAAACCAAAAGCATACTGAAAGCTGCTGATGAATCGTCCTTTAACGATTATACCTCGCATTTGCTAGACTATTTTAATGCGTCATGGAGCCAAAGAGTTCCAAGTCAACCCGCTCAGAACTGGATAAACCAAACCGCCTCAGCAGCGGCGGATGTAGCAAACGCACAATTCATTACTGCATACTTGAGTGATGGTAAAGATTTCGCCGACCAGATTGCCTCAACCTTCAATCTGCAGGATTATTTGAATGCAAACACCATAGACACAAATGCTAAACTGAAGAATTTAACGATAAATTACGTGTCAAACCAATCCGGCTTATCCAAGGAGTTAATCACTGCAATCTACAACATGGGTGAAAACGCAACTTCAATTGCCCTGCAAACTTTGGCATCAAACATTGTTTGGAACCCATACTCCTACAACATCGGTGAACAATTCAACTCGTTAATTACTTCGTTTGTTTCACCCTCCAAAGACGTAACGCTCATCTCAATCACATTTGATGATTCAAACGAAAGCAACCTCTTAGCCATCCGAAGACATCATAGCATCCAAACCTGGCACAAAACCCTGCCGACATCAACTCAGCACAAGTCACAGGCTCTGACGCTTTAGATTACGATTTCATGCAGATCAACCTTTAGTGACATAGAAATCATTTTGCCCATCACAATAGCTCTGTTGCTCGTTGCTACAGGTTTGTTCTTCCGCTCCATCGTTACACCACTCATTACTTTGGGAACGATCGGTGTTGGACTTGGGGTTTCTCAAATATTCCCATATTTAATTGGTACCTACATCAACCCAGTTGACTACACTACCACAACAGTTCTTATCACAGTGCTGATTGGGGTAGGAACAGACTACAGCATCTTCATACTTGCTCGTCACAGAGAAGAAAGAATCAATTCGCTGCCTCTTTTGAAGCCATAAAGAAATCAATCACTTGGGCAGGCGAAAGCATCGTAACCAGCGGCGCAACAGTCATAATATCTTTCCTTGCACTTGCGATCACTTCGATGGTTATGCTTCAAACAATGGGCTTAGTCGTTGGTTTAGGCGTAATCGTTACCTTGCTTGCTTCCTTAACCTTTGCACCTGCATTAACCGCCATACTAGGCGACAAAATCTTCTGGCCTAACTCAGGAGAAACGATTCGAACGGTACTCTAAAGGTATTTTGGAGAAAAACAAACGCAGAGGCGGCTACTTCGCAAGAAGCGGCGCATTCTCAGTGAAGCATGGCAAAGTAATCATACTCATAGCCGTCCTTGTCACCCTGCCCGCATTCTACATTTATGCAACAACAACGCCAACCTACAACCTGATAGGCGGTGCCTCAAACAGTCTAGAATCAGTCTCTGCTTCAAACACTCTGACGGATTCGTTTGGCGGCGGCAGACTGATGCCATCATACGTTGTAGTGACGTTTTCTCAACCTATTGTTGATAGCAATGGCACCTTTAACATGGGTGAAATGGCAACGCTGCAAAGCATGTCTGCGTGAATAGCTAATCATGAAGGCGTACAAGAAGTAACAGGACCCACCATGCCCTATGGAGCAATCAGTAGATTACCAAACCATCACTAACGATTCTGACGCAACAACCTACAGCGGTATGCTAAGCGCCATCGGCGCAGACAACCAGTCAGCCCTAATAACCGTACAAATTCAGCGTTGACCCATACTCTACAGAAGCAATGAACTACGCCCAAGACATCCGAACCACTCTGCACCAAAACTATGACAGCGCAGCTAACGTTACAGGCGTCTATCTTGGCGGAACAACAGGCGGCATATTGGATACAAAAATTCAGTCTTCGAAAACCAATTCAACGCAATTCTTCCAATCGTCGCATTAGGCGTTGGGCATTGTACTATTCATCGTCTTGGGCTCACTGATACTGCCAGTATTCGCCATTCTTTCAGTGCTAATGAGTATCGTGTGGACTCTTGCAGTAACAGTGCTAGTCTTCCAATCTGCTTTCAGCTACGGTTTGCTATTCATAACGCCGCTGATACTCTTCGTGCTCCTGCTGGGCTTAGGCATGGACTACAACATATTCATCCTCACCCGCATACGTGAAGAAGCCGCCAAAGGACAACACCTAAACGACGCAATCAGTACACGCCATTCAACAAACAGGCGGAATCATCACTGCCGCAGCCATAATCCTGGCGGGTTCACTTGGGCACGTTGATGCTCTCAAGCAACATGATGCTAAAAGAAATGGGCTTCGCGTTTGCCTTTAGCATCCTAATCGATGCACTAGTTGTGCGAACCTACCTAGTGCCTGCAGTGATGTCAACGTTTGGCAAATGGAACTGGTATAACCCGATAAAACGCCTACAGAAGAATCAAGAGACATAGACGACAAAAAACCGCAGAAGACCAAACAACGCTGAACAAAATCAGAATAAGCCAATTGGGAACCAACGCGTTCTCCAACAATCTTTTTATAATCAACATTTCCCATTCCGTAAAACTGAATAAAATAATTCAGTCTGATGACAATTTATGGTACAGTACAAATGGGTAGCATCTATCAAACACAACCCTTGGCACGCTCATGGCATCCATCGACATGACCATCGTATTAATTGCCCTGCCATCCGATTTTTAGAGGCATAAACATTGACCCCTTCACAAGTTTCCAGTACTTGCTCTGGGTTATGTTCGGCTACAGCATCGTAACTGCTGTGCTGCTTGTCACCTTCGGCAGACTATCAGACATCTATCGGCCGAGTTAAACTCTACAATTTAGGCTTCGCAATATTCACCGCAGGCTCAATACTGCTGGCGATTACACCCCATACAGGAGACGCAGGCGCCATAGAATTAATCGTATTCAGAATCATCCAAGGCGTCGGCGCAGCATTCCTATTCTGCAACAGCGCAGCCATCATAACAGACGCTTTCCCAGAAAACGAACGTGGCAAAGCCTTGGGCATCAACCAAATAGCTTTCCTTGCCGGTTCCCTGATAGGCTTGGTTTTAGGTGGCGTTTTAGCCGTTTATGACTGGCGCTTAGTCTTCTTGGTCAGTGTTCCAGTCGGCGTCATCGGCACAGTCTGGTCATATTGGAAACTAAAAGAGCAACACGTAATTCGGAAAAAGCAGAAACTCGACATCTGGGGCAACATATGCTTCGGCGGCGGCTTAACCCTGATTTCTGCTTGGCATCACCTACGGTTTAACACCTTATGGGTCCTCGCCGATGGGCTGGGGCAACCCGTTGGTCGTTGCTTCTATGTTTCTAGGTGCAGTTTTGTTGGTTGCGTTTCCATTCATTGAACGCCGAGTAACTGACCCAATGTTCCGACTTGACTTGTTCAAGAACAGAAGCTTCTCCAGCAGGCAACATCGCCACCTTCCTAAGCTCCATGTCAAGAGGCGGAGTAATGATTATGCTCGTTGTGCTGCTTCAGGGCATCTGGCTTCCTCTGCACGGCTTCAGCTACGAGGACGCCTCCATTCTGGGCAGGCATATTTATGATTCCAATGACAATCGGCATAGCCATCACAGGTCCCCTGAGCGGTTGGCTCTCAGACAAACACGGTGCCCGAATACTAGCAACCGCCGGCATGATAATCACCGGAATAACCTTCCTAGCCTTCACTTTACTGCCTGCCAACTTTGAGTATCTCCCCTTCGCCCTAATCTTATTCGTC
>CAVRZF010000004.1:0-246254 GCA_963725715.1 Candidatus Bathyarchaeota archaeon | reverse complement strand
CCCGTGGAAGTCAGATTGTGATGTGATGTTCCGGAGGGAAATTGCTTCCCAATGGCAAAAGGAGCTTGAAATGAAAGATGTGGTCTGCATGAGCGTTGCCGAGGACAGCATCAGCAAGATCAAAGAGGGAGCTTTTCTTAACCGTACAATCCGCAAATGCGCTCAACACCATGATCATCGGTTGGGCCACCTTCGGGATTCGTCTGGAAAAAACCGATCATGATGGTGGCTGTGCGGTTAAGCCGGCACACCTTTGGGATCATGGAGGCTGCCAGGGATTTTACGGTTACCGTCCCCGCGGGACGCATGGAAAAAGAGGTCGCCTTTTGCGGCTCGAAATCCGGCCGCGACGTAGACAAGTTTAAGAAATGCAATCTGGAAACAACCGACAGCCGTCAAGTCGTTTCGCCGATAATTAAGACCCGAGGGCGCCACTACGAGTGTAGAATCGTCTACAAATCTGCCATGGACCCGTCCCATCTCGATAAAGGTTATGATTCGTCCCTCTATCCCCAAAAGGATTACCATACCCTTTATTTTGGTGAAATACTGGCCTGCTATGAAACCGAATAATATGAAGATTCTCCGCAGCTTGCTGCGGAGAATCTTCGATCCTTAAGAGGAACAACCATTCGTCTCTGCTCGCCTACCCCGCAGCAAGCTGCGGGGAGTGGCTCGCTGGCGGATTCAAAGAGGAATGACCATCGGCCCTGCAGAAGGCTCGAAAAGGGCAGCTTAAGAAAGCGGCAGGATAACCTGGAACTAGAACAAACACTCAACAATAGAGCATCAGTGAGGTTTACGTCCTTCCCGCTTCAGCTTGTTCATCTCCGCCAGCAGCTTGTCGTAGTCCTCGCCCCGAACCCTGAAAAGGCTCCTCTCCGACGGCGGCGTCGAATTGCTCTTCCAGCTTCTTGAGCTGCTCCAGGGCCGTCGCATTTTGGCTGAAAGCCCTATCCATCATCTCCACCAACGTCTCCCCGGCTACTCGGAGGTCGCTCAGATCGATGTCGAGTCCCGCCAGAGTGACGACGCTCTTCAACAGGTCGTAGCAGGCCTTTGCATTCAGGTCCTGGATATACAGTGGCGTTCTGGCGGAGACGCCTGCCATCTCTATCCCCTGCTCACGGGCGGCGGAGAGCAACATGGTGTTGAAACTGGAGGGACCCTCATAATCGGTGAACCGTGCGAAGGTCTTGAGCTCATCTTTCAGTCGCGGATGGCTGACCGTGGCCATGATCCTCGTTTTCCTGGTATGAGGCACCTGATCGAAAATACCGCCCAGGGAATAGATTCTCGGGACCTGGAATTGCCGGGCCACATCGAGGATAGCCTGAGCGTATGCCGGCCAGTCCAGATTTGGCTCGGCGCCCAGGAAGAGTATGAGATCGTGGGCGGTGCCGCTCTTCCAGAAGAAGAACTCGTTGCGCGGCAAATCGAGCTTTCTCACGAGCCCTTCCCTAATTTTTACCAGGGGCCGCAGGGTTTGCTCCGCAGTGGAGTTCGGAATCTGATAGATGTAGAAACCCGTCGGCTCTATGTGTGCGAATGCCCGGGCCCCGAGCTTGTGCCGCAGATAGTCGATGCTGCCCGTGGATACCTCGCCCGCATTGAGCCACCCTTGAGGCCGACCATGATGTACGGAGCGCTGAGTTCAGGTTTGTCTTGTATGATGAGACGACCGGCCATGCAGTTCCCCCTTGCCTGATTGGCATTTGCTGACCCATCTGCACGTATAACCTTTGCTTCTTTATTACACTGTTCCCGTGCCTCCGTCAACTATCCCGATTATCACTGGTCCGACGTTCAAACTCCAATTGACACGCAAGATCGTACTCCATATACTCCCGCCGTGAAAACGCACTGCCTTATCCATGCCGTGATGAAAGGTCAGTTATGACAAAGGATACGGAGCCCATGGCCCGCGTTCTATCGATCGACGTCATGCGGGGCTTTGCCCTGATGTGCATGGTGCTCGTCCACTTCATGATCTACTTCGGGGACAGCACGGCGGCGAATACCTGGCCGTACTTCATCCTCAGCCATCTGCTCGGCGATTGGGGGGCCGCCCTGTTTTCTGATGATGATGAGCATGAGCCAGGTGCTGTCGGCGGACAAGCGGACCGACGATCCGCTCCCGCTGTTCAAGAGGGCGCTCATCCGCGGCGGATACATATTCCTGGCCGGTATCCTCATGCTGGCCCTGACGTGGGGACCCGGCAAGATATGGAAGTGGGACATCCTGACCCTCATGGGGACGATGACGGTGATCCTGTTCTTCTGCCGGTTCCTGCCCTCCTGGTTGATTCTGGCCCTGAGCCTGTGCATCGCCGTAGCCACCCCCTGGTTGCGGGCGGACATCGACTATGCGTCGGTATGGGGCGGGCCGTTCGTGCAGGTTCCCGTCATATCGGACTATTTTCCGGGGATCCTGGTGGATCCGGTGTCGGAATTCTCGGTGATCTGGAAACTGCAGGATATTCTCCTCGGCTTCCTCTTCACCGGGGAATTTCCCCTCCTGCCCTGGTCCCTCTTCCCGCTCGTGGGGTTCGTCCTCGGCAGGCGCATCGTGAACCGTCGAATTCAGAGCGACCTGCCCTTCCTCGTGATCATCGGGGGCCTGTTCATCTGCCTGGGCCTCGGGGGCGCCTATGCGAGCCTCTTTCGTCCCGGGTCCTCCGTCGTCGGCGATTTCATCTCGCCCCTCAGCTTCTATCCCGATTCGTTCACCATGATCAATTTCCAGATGGGCATGGCCCTGATCGTGTTCAGCGGTTTGTATTTCTTCTATGACGTTCGCACAAAGGACCCCTCCCGGGTCAGTTTCCTCGTTCGTCTGTATTGCCGATCCAGCCGGTTCTCCCTGACCTTCTATTTCCTGCACTACCTGATGATCGGGTGGCCGCTGATGATCGTGGCGCAGATCACCGGCCGTAATGCCATCTCCACGCTGATGGGGGCCTATCCCGCGTTGCTGGCCGGATTGGCCGGGTTGGCTTTTCTTGAGACGCTGCTGTTCCTGTGGGAGAAGCACGGAGCCAGATACAGCCTGGAGTGGTGTCTTGCGGCCATCACGTCGCACGTCATGAAGCGGTGACGGCTCCAAAATTTCGCTGTAGCCTATGCCGAAAGGGAAGCCGCCGTTGATTCGTTCGCGGGCGGCGATATACTGGTGCGATCCCGGACTCCCGGGGGCGGGAGTGCTGTCGGCGGATTGATCTGGGGCGGGAAGGAACTCCGATTATGCATTCGTGATTTCAACTTTATGACCGGTATGTAGTCAATACTTTGACGACGCGGCAGAAATGGTCAATGCACCTGTCATGAGATTCCTGCACGGTGAGAACGGAAGATCGTAATGAAGAAATTTATGAAGAAGCTGAGGGAAACCATCGCTCGTATCAGGCAAAACCCGGGATGGATGGTTCCTTCTTCGGGGTTGCTTCCGCTCTTTATGCTGGCCCATTTCGGGCATCACATGGTCAACTCGCTTGCCATTCCGCTGCTGCCGATGATTCGCCAGGACTTCGACCTTGATTATACCCGGTCCGGGCTCCTCATAGCCGCTTTGACGATACCTTACGGTCTGAGCCAGTTTCCGGCCGGCTGGCTTGCCGATCGATTGGGGGCCCGTATCCTGCTGACCGTCGGCATCAGCGGTGTGGCCCTGGCGGGGTTGCTGGCCGGGCTGTCGTACGATTACAACCTCCTGTTCGTCTGTTTTGTGGCGATGGGGGTGACCGGCGGCGGATATCATCCGGCCGCACCGCCGCTGATTTCCGCGGCAGTGGAACCAAAAAACCGCGGCAGGGCTATGGGACTGCACATGGTTAGCGGCAGCGCGCCCTTCTTCCTGGCTCCGCTTATAGCCATTGCCTTGGCCTCTGCCTGGGGATGGCGGGGCACATTCATTATACTGGCGATCCCCACTATCCTGTTCGGATTCGTTTTTATAGGGTCCTGGGGCGGCGCCTGAAAGCGAATACAGCCGAATCTCCGGCAGGCAGTTCGACCCACCCGGCGGAAACCGCACCACCCGGCAGTGCCAATCGAGTCGTGCCGTTCATCATTCTCAGCACCTTTACACACGCCGTGACCTATTGCGTAATCGCCTTTATTCCCCTGTTCCTGGTCGACCGGTTCGGCCTGGGCAAGGAAGCTGCAGCGGCCTTCATTGCGATATTTTATTCCGCCGGGCTGTGGGCAAGCCTCCTGGGCGGGGCGCTGTCCGACCGCTTCCGGAGCGTCCCCGTTGTGTTGACGGTATGTTTCATGACGAGTCCTGCCATATATTCTGCTGAATTTCGTTCCCTCCGCCTTTGGTGTCGGTTGCCTTCTGTTTGTGATGGGGGCATCCAACTACATCCGCACACCGGTGTCGGAAACATATCTCGTCGGCCAACCACCGAGCGCAACCGTTCGACGGTGCTCGGCATCTACTATTTTTCCACCTACGAAGGGGGTGGGGTATTGACGCCCGTCATGGGTCTGTTGACGGATCGCTTTGGTTTTGATATGAGCTTTGCGATGGCCGGGGCTACGCTGCTCTTGTTGTTTTTTGCCTGCTGGATCTGGTTGCGCGGCAGCCTGAGGCATTAAATGTGCTCATTATGCCTGAAACGGCACTGAGCCAGCCTTTTTGAACGATGGTCGATTGCTGAATCGTCGGTGTCCCCTGGGGCTGGATGTCGTGGCCGGCGACGCCGCCGGGGCCGGGGTAAGTTTCATTTGACACGCAAAACCCTTCTTCCTATACTCCCTCGCGAAAAGCAACGATCGTTTCACCAAAGGAGAAAAGGATATGGGCATGCGCAATCTTTTGCCAAGGAGCCTGGTCGGTCTGTTCGTCCTTCTCGCATCGGTCAGCGCGTTGGCGCCCGCCGCCCGGGGGGATGAATTCCCGACCAAGCCGTTGACCCTCATCGTGCCGGTTGGGGCGGGCGGGTCCCACGATTTGACGGCCCGCGCCGTAACCAGTGTGGCGACGACCTACCTGGGCCAACCGATCATCGTTCAGCTCAAGCCCGGTGGCGGCGGCGCGATCGGTTCCGAAATGGTAGCCAAAGCACGCCCCCGACGGCTACACCCTGCTGTTCGGCGGCCCGGGGTGGAGCACCACCTATCCCGCCGTCGAAGGCCGT
Organism: Candidatus Bathyarchaeota archaeon; assembly: GCA_963725715.1. GTDB lineage: Archaea > Thermoproteota > Bathyarchaeia > Bathyarchaeales > Bathycorpusculaceae > Bathycorpusculum. Next base: position 241,113 of record CAVRZF010000004.1, on the reverse strand, counting down.
TCCAAGGGACCGGACGATCTGACAGCCGTCTGCCGGATCAACTACGGGCCGACGATCATCGTCGCCCGTCCCGATCTGCCGTTCAAGAATCTCAAGGAAATGGTGGAATACGCCAAGGCCAATCCCGATAAACTGGTTTTCGCCAATACCGGGCCCTGGGGGCAGGCCGATCTATCCTGGAAGTTGATCGTGAAGCAGACCGGGATCAAGACGAAGAGCGTCCCCTATGACGGCGGCGGCCCCGGAATCCTGGCCGTCCTGGGCGGGCATGCGGATATGAACGGGGCGCTGCTTTCCGCCCTTATCTCCCACATCAAAGCGGGTAAACTTCGCGCCCTGGCCGTCCTCGACACCAAACGGACGAAAGCTCTGCCCGATGTCCCCACCGCCATGGAGCAGGGGGTGGACGTAGTGAACCTCATGTGGCGCGGCGTTCTGGCGCCCAAGGCCACTCCCCGTCCCGTGATCGACAAGTTGGCGCAGGCCTTCAAGAAGATGACCGAAGACAAGACGGTCATCACCATGATCAATCAGATGGGAGATGAGATCTATTATCTGGGCCCTGATGAATTCGGCAAGCTCTGGCGGGAAGAGTATGAAACGCATAAGGAACTTGGCAAGGCACTGAAGAAGTAGACCAAACGGGGACCTGCTCGGCGAGCTGAATACGGGGAAACCCGGGGAAACGGCAGAGCCGCGTCCTCGCTCCGCATGGCCTTTCCCGGAATGAAGTCAGGATCGCAATCTGATGAGAGGATTTATGAAGACAAACATCGCGTTTTTCGATACGGAGCATTGCAGCGGTTGCCTGTTGTGCGAGATGGCCTGTTCCCTCCTGCAAAAAAAGGAGTGCTCCCGGGATGGGTCATTTATCAAGGTGGCCATCCACCCATACCTCAGCATACCCATGGTTTCGGTCTCCATGCAGTGCAATTGCGCCGACGGCGAAGAGAAGTGTGTCGAGATCTGCAATCAGCGGGCGTTGAAATTTGTTCCCCGGGAGGAAGCGACCCGGGTCTTGACCGAGAAGAAGTGGTTCCCCTGTCCCGTGATCGAGGGAACGGCCGAAACGAAATAGGAGGAGGGTTTTCGGGATGTATGGTTACGCGGGAAGGATCGCCTTCATCGATCTGAGCAAGAAAAAGGTGACCGTAGAAGAGCCGAGTGAGCTCTTGATCAAGGAGTATCTGGGGGGGATCGGATTCCTCACCCGGTTGCTCTATGACATGGTTCCCAAGGGGGCCGATCCCCTCGGACCCGAGAATGTCCTGATTTTTGCCAACGGACCGGTGAATGGAACCCTGGTTCCCTCCTCGAATCGCTGGATGGTGGGGGCCAAGTCCCCCGCCACCGGTTTGATCGTCTCGGGAAACGCGGGGGGAATCTGGGGGGCGGAGCTCAAATGGGCAGGGTTCGATGCCCTGGTGTTCACGGGGAAAGCGGAAGAACCCTGCTATCTGTACATCAGGGACGGTGAGATCAGTATCCTCCCGGCGCTCGACCTGTGGGGGAAAGACACCTGGGAGACCGAGACGATACTTCAATCCCGGTATAGCGATCCCAACCTGCGTGTCGCCTGCATCGGACAGGCGGGCGAGAACCTGGTGCCCCTGACCTGCGTCATGGGCGAAAAGGTCCATGCCGGGGGGCGGGGGGGTACCGGGGCGGTCATGGGAGCAAGAACCTCAAAGCGGTGGCTGTCCGGGGGCACATGGGGGTGAAGATCGCGGACCCCGAAACCCTGATGAGCGAGTCGAAGCGGCTGATAGAGATGCTCATGGGTGAGTACCACTACGCCCGGTACCGGAATATCGGCTCCCCCAAGGGCACGACGCTCTATCAGAAGATGGGCGGGGTGGGGGCGTACAACTGGCAGTACGGCACCTTCGACAAGTTCGACACCATCGAGGGGGACAACTACCTCAAGCGCTTCAGCGTTGGGTCGAGCTCCTGCGGCTGCTGTCCGCTCCCCTGCTGGCGAAAGTACGTCATCCGGGAGGGGCGGTTCCAGGGGGAATGGACCGAGGCGATCGAAAATTCGACGGTCCAGTGTTTCGGCACCCGGGTCGGAAACCCCGATCCCGAGGTGATCCTGGTGGCCCATACCCTTTGCGACAAGTACAGCCTCGATGAGATCTCGGTGGGGGTGTCGATCGCCTTTGCCATGGAGTGCTACCAGAAGGGGGTCATCACCGCCAAGGATACGGGGGGGTCGAGCTGACCTGGGGCAATGGAGAGGTGATCCTGCAAATGATCGACCAGATCGCCCACAACCGGGGTTCGGCCGGATCATCGGACAGGGCGTCAGACGGATGGCCGAGTATTTCGGCCAGGGCAGCGACCGGTTTGCCTACCACGTCAAGGGGCTGGAGATTTCCACCGTCGACCCGCGGGCCTACGCGGGGTGGGCGCTGGGGTATGCGGTCTCCGCCCGGGGGGCCGATCACATGCGGAGCTACGCCTCCTGGGAGTTCGGCGACATCCCCGAAGAGACCCGGGAGGAGGCGGGGCTCCCCGAAACCTTGACGGACCGCTTCAGCGTGGAGGGCAAGGGGCGGGGGGTGGCCTACTCGGAAAACATCCGCTCCATCGCCGACTGCCTGGAGATGTGCAAGACCGTGACGCGGCAAAAACTGGGGCTGACGAAGAACCAGGTGGCCATCCTGACCGCAGTGACCGGGAGGAGCTGGACCAAGGAGGAGCTCTTCCGGATCGGGGAGCGCAAGGTCGAACCTCGAGCGGCTCTTCAACCTCCGGGAGGGGCTCAAGCCCGCCGACGACACCCTTCCCTGGCGGGCGCTGAACGAGCCGCTTCCCGACGGCGAGAGCGCCGGGCGCGTGGTGAATCTCGAACCGATGCTCAAGGAATATTACGAGGTCCGTGACTGGGATCGGGCGACGGGCTACCCGAGCCCGGAAAAACTCCGGGAGTTGAATCTGGAGACGAGCAACCCGAAAAAAACGACTTAGGCGGCAGGAGACAGGAGAATCGGGAGCGTATGACCGGCAACGACACCGCCTGCTTAACGTACAGCCGGCGCGAGTTTATCGCGGCATCGGGTAAGGGCATTGCGGGGACGGCCATCGCCTCCCTGCTTGCCGCCAGTATGAACGGTTGCGGCTCGAAGGCCGCCGCGTCGGATTCCGGTCTGTGGGAGACGGTGCGCCTTCATGATTTCACCCTGAACGACAGCTACATCTACGTGAACAATTCCACCCTCGGAACCACGCTCAGGGCCTTTAAGTTAAGCTGTCTCAGAAAATATTCAGGTATCTCGAGTTATCCAAAAAGAAGCAAAACGGTTAGTTTCTGATCAGACTTGCTCAAGCGCGCTCTTGCCAATCTGGTAAATAACGCGATTCAGGCAATGCCAAATGGCGGAGAGCTCAGAGTAAGCGCAATTCAAGAAAAAGGGAACATAATCATTACCGTTGAAGACTCTGGCATGGGAATTCCCAAAAAAGTGCAAGACAAGCTTTTCACGCCACTATTTACCACGAAATCCAAAGGTCAAGGTTTCGGGTTGTCGGTTGTGAAACGTATAACTGAATCGATTGGGGGCACCATTTGCTTTGAAAGTGAAGTTGGAAAAGGTACAAAGTTCATAATGCGATTGCCCAAGCTAAGTATCACAACCAATGATTCAAAGTAGCGATAAGAGAAGTATGTTGTTGATCGTATGACTATTTAGCCTCTATCCGTTATTCTAAAATAACCGCTCTTTGGTGCCAGCTATGGTTTCCAGAATTCCCTGAATAAAGATTTCCTCTGATAATCGTTGTCCTGTGATTTTTTTATGTAAAATTAAATGTTTCTTTATAGCTTTATCCATTTCAGATAAATCAGGAACGATTAAAATTTTGGCTCCACATGAACAACAATAAACTCGCATTCCAACATTTTCTTTGATTTGATTTTCAGAATTTTTTATCTGTATTCTTATCGCCTTCAAAAGCATATCTTAAGTATTCCTAATCAAATAGAGAGAGCGTATAAGATAATGCTTTTTAGAAAGTGCAATTCGCCACTTTAGTAAAGAACCCTTCGCAAGTTTGTGAAGTCAACATTACAAAACTTGTAAAGTTGGCTTGCTAACCAAACTTATAAGGCTTTATCAGTTGAATATCAAACAGCAAAGCGTTCACTTCCCATACTACAGCAAATTCTTTTCTCCAAACAAGAACCCTTAATCAAAAGACAGAGATTTCTTTAACTCGCGTTTCTTCACAAAGAAAAACCACAGGGTTCAAATCCCGACCTATACATCAATGCAATTTTAGTCCCACATTCAAATAATGTGTATTCAAGGAAAATGTTCTACAATGTGCCTCTTTGTGCGATCGATAACTGATAATTCCATAATTTTCTTTCTATTAAGCTTGAGATTTGTTTTTTTAAGTTTAGCTTTAATTCTCCATGATCAGCCTTTTCGAGTTTATATTCGTTTGATTAAATTTATCGTTAATTACTGGTCGAAATATCAGGTTTAATCTAAAAAAACCCATCCAAAAGATCTTAACGGACTTCAGAATAGCCTCTTTTGTATTTTAAAGCTTTTTTATATTCAAGCCATAAGGTAAGTGTGAGCTAAATGGAAAAGGCAAAACTTACAACCAAATATATTCACGAATTAACTGAAAGTTACACGGAGCTTCATAAAGCTTTGAAGACCACTACAAGAGAAACTGCAAAAACAAAGAAGTTATGGCGTGAAGGAAATAAATCTAACCTCATTAAGATCGGTATGGCGTGTATTATGTTTCCTGATCCTTCACCGGTCGGAGAAATAATCGGCGCAGGATTTTTAATTGCTGGAGCAGTCCAGAAAGGAATCCAGAAACGAACGTTATACATAAACGACATAAAGAAAAACCTTGACAGTACTCTGAGAGAACTAAATTCAGCTCAATGCGATCTGCGAACATAAAAAAACTCTTTTTTTATTTCGAATGCTCATAGGGCTCTATTATTACATTCATTTCGATAATTTCGTCAAATTCTTTTATCGTTCGTTCTTCTATCTGAGAGGCAATAGAATGCGCTTCTTCCACTGTCATATAATTACTAAGTACAATATGCATATCACCGATCAAGTAAGAACCAAGCTTTCTCATTCGAATACTGTGGACCTTCTTTACCTGTGTTATGCTGTTGGCGATGTTCTCGATTGCCGTTATAGTCTCTGGAGAGTGGAAAGAGTCAAGCAAAACAAGTGAGGCTTCCTTGAGTATGGGATAAACCATCGTGAAGACAAACAAAGAAATGATTATTCCCGCTATCGCATCCATTTGAATGACGTTAAAATAACTGCTTACCGCTATTCCAACAAAAGCTGTAATCGAAGTAAGTACATCTTTTATCGAGTTAGACGCATCCGTCTTAAGCGTTAAAGAACCATATTTCTCGGCAGCCCTACGCTTATAGATTAAAAGCAATGAAGAGACCATTGTGGCAGCCGATGCAACCACTAAGGCTAATGCAGGGTCAGCTACAGCTGTAGGACTGAGAAATTCTCTGTAAGATTCATAGTGTTATTCCACCTATGGTCGCCATGAAGAGGGCTGCAACTATGCCGCTTAGAGTTTCGACACGATGGTAACCAAAGTGGAACCTTTTATCAGTGCTTTTCTCGATATACGCAGACCAATCCAAACTATTAGAGAGACACCTGCGTCAGCAAAAGACTGTATACCGTCAGCGATTAAAGCAATACTTAAGGTGAATACACCCATAACTAACTCAGATAAACCAACCATCAACTGAATGAAAAAAGACCGCTTTGCTACTTTTCCACCTTGAACAAGGTTAGCCATTTAACAGTTATCCTCTAATAATTGCAATTACCTTGGAGTGGCACGCTAATTACCTTTACCTTCATTTTTTTATCTTTGCGATGGATCAAGTATGTTAATAAAATGTATGATGCCTTTCTCCATGAAGAAGGATGATCACTAACATATCTTCAGCCTGCAAGTCTTAACTTTTGGAGTAATCGAGGTCCCGGTCCATTCGCTATTTTAGTTGCAAAAAGAGTTGCAGGTTTGAGCCATAAGAAACCTTATGAATTGCCGAAGGCAAAAGCATTTGGGGACTGGATGATTGTCAGGTTCAGAAAAGCAGTTGGTAATCGTTAGAGATATTGTTTTGCCGGTTGATGTCAACACAAGGTATGATATTTATTTTACTGACAAACGGCTTGCGATCGTCTGTATGGGTAGAGCAAACCGTTTTGAATCCGATCATTCGGAGCAAATCTCGTTGATGCCATCACCGTTTGGAGTGCCGCCGGTCACATCATCGTACATAGAAAAGACAGAAAACAAGCAAACGATTGACCAAGAAACAAAAAACATGTCTCTAGAGGACCTCTTAAAACTCAGCAAGAAAAGCTGTTTCTACACCCATGACGAAATCGAAGAGGTCAAATTGATTTTAGGACACAAACCCAAATTCATATTATTAAGCAAAGAATGCGAATCCAAGTTTGCTCCCAATGAAGAGCAAATTAAGCAAATATGCGAGATATTGCCTGCAATAGAAACAGTAAGAAATAAGTTCTCGATTGCTGGAAATTGGAACAAACTACAGGAATTACTTCAACGTATAGGTTAAGTAATTTAAATACTAATTTTAGTTTAGCTACTTAACGGCTAAATCCATATACGCTTGATTTCGTCTATACAGTCAAAATACGGGTCATCCGAAATTATTCTTGCATGATTAACAGTGGCTGTTGCCGCGATAATACAGTCGCCCATAGGTAAATTCTTAAATTTGCACTTGTATAAACCCGCTTTGTGAGCTATCAGGGCAGTAAGGCTTTGAACTTCTAAGCCGCTTTGAATCAGGGCTTGATAGTGGCTCTCAGCCATGTCTTTGCCTCGTATTGCACAGGTAACTTGGGCTATTTCTGCTATCACTATCGTTGGCAAGATGCCTTCATTTTGAGAAACAAGTGCTTTCAATTTTCTGAGGGTTTTTTCTCTATTTTCTGCTTGAGTGGAATAGAAGTACTCCATCAAAAATCGAGTATCTAAGACCTCTTTCAAGTTAGTACTCTTCTCGGAGCTTATCAACCATTTTCTTTACTTCTTCAACTGTTGCGTATCCCGCGTCTATGCCTACCATATCCTCAAGTTTCGGTATAGGCTTGAACAGTACCCCTTTTTCCGTCATTTCGACGATTAATTTGTCGCCCTCTTTAATGCCGCATTGCTGCCTTATTTCCATGGGAATTGTAGTCTGGCCTCTTCTTGTAACTTTCACTATATTCACGTTAGTTGTTTGCATGTTTCTCGCTGATTACATATCAATTATCTTATCTAAAAGTTTTTTCCTATAATAAGAAAAAGTAGGATTACATGGCATAAATAGGACAAGCAATTAAAAAAAAGGAAATGTTGTTAAGAATATTTTAGGGCATTCCTTCTTTTTTGTTGCATATGCAGCCTTGCTTTGTTGTCAAATATGTGAGCGGTTCCATCGGGACAATAAACCATCTCGCCCAAGTTCACTTTGCGGTAACGTAATGCATTGTCACTGCAAACCGCATCCATCACAATAACGCGAAATCAATTTTCCAAAATCCCCCTATCTCCGCGGTGTTCATATGATGGGCAATAATGAAATCTAAGGCGTTTTACGTCTGGGAGCTTTCTTTTGGCGCGGAAGTCTTAAGTGAACGCAAACATTTGAGCCATTAGGAAACATTGTTTATGGACACAGCAATCGCCAATTTAGCACTGGACATCGCCAGCATAATTAACTTCATTGCCTTGCTTCTGATGCTTCATGCAGTTATTAAAAACAGGAAAGTTCTCCGTGGCTACAGCATAATTGGGTCGTTTTTAACATTTGTTTCGATTGTTGGTTTTGAAATAGCCTATTATTTGCTGGGCAACGTGGTTGGATTCGCGTTAGGATGGGTAACCGTCGCCTTCTGGTTCATAGCGTTTCTCTACAGTCTAAGGCAAAGATTGAAAGGCGATAAAGAGCAAAAAGAAATGACTAAAATTTAGCACATTGAAAACTTTATTGTAAATTTGGTGCCTTCGCCTTCCTTGCTTTCAAAACTAATCTCTCCCCCATGTGCTTCGATAACCCTTTTGCAGACAGCTAATCCGAAGCCTTGTCCTCTGGGTTTGGTGGTGAAGAGAGGTGTGAAGATTTGAGGTTTTATTTTTTCAGGTATTCCTACGCCCGTGTCTTCCACTGTCACTGATACTTCTCCCGTGGAGATGGCTTGCGATCTAAGGGTTAGTTTTCCACCATCAGGCATAGCTTGCACCGCGTTGGTAACCAAGTTTATTAGAACCCGTTTTAGAAGTTGTGGATCAGCATGTATTTCGGTCAAGTTTCTTTGCGTTTGTTTCTTCAACGCTATGTTGGCTGGAATTGTGACGGATGAAAGCACGGAGTCTACGAGTTCTTTAAGATTGATTGGTTTTTTCTCAATTTTTACGGGACGCACGAAAGCTTGTAGGTCAGAAACAATTTTGTCCATATAGACGGCTTGATCTTCAATCACACGAATGCTTTCCTGCAAATTGCTTTTGACGTCGCCTTCTGAAAGGGATTCAACTTCGCCCTTTGCCAGATATAATTCGCCAATCACTGTTTGCAGTGGATTGCGAAGATCATGCCCCACCATTCCCGCAGTTTGACCGATAGCCGCTAAACGCTCATTATCTTTAAGCTTCTTAGTTCGTTCCTCAACGATGGTCTCCAAAACAGTAGCGTATTCCTCCAGTTTTTTCTGAAGCTCTTTTTGGTCAGAAATGTCGCGTACAATGGACCATATGCCCACTGCATCACCTTTGCCGTCTGTCAACCGCCAAGTCCTAACGGAAGCTGGGAAAATAGTGCCATCTTTACGTTTGTATTCCCGTTCAAAAACGATAGAGCGCCCGGCCTGCAATACTTTGTTAACAACCCGTTCTCTTTGGTCATGCCACTTTTCAGGTAGCAGATGCTGCACAGTTAAACCTCTTAATTCCTTTTTCGTGTAGCCGAGCATTTTGGCGTAGGCTTGGTTGCAATCAATCATTTTTCCTTCAAGATTGCGTGCCATGATGCCATCTTGAGTTGTTTCGTAGAGCCTCCTGTACCTTTTTTCTGTATAAAGAAATTTATTTTCCGCTCTTTTGCGTTCAGTCACATCATACGCCACAACCAGCGCGCTTTCAGGTTTGCCATCATTGGAAATTATCTTGACGTTTAAATTAGCCCAAATTCCGCGGCCATCTTTAGTCTTAACATGATACATTACTGTGTCATCAATTTTTTTGCCCTTCAAGATTCGCGCGGTTCTTTCCTCAAGGATTTTTCTGCTTTCAGAATAGAGTAGGTCCGAGGGGTTCATTGCTAACAATTCTTGCTCGGTATACCCAAGCGTTTGGCACATGGCATCGTTTACACAGTTAAATTTTGGCCCATTTGGTCCATTATAGTCAACTTCATAGATTCCAGTAGGCGCATATTGCAGCAGATATCGATATTTTTCAAGGTTCGCCCGAAGATTTTGCTCAACTATTGACCGTTTTTTTAGCTCCAAGGACGTTTCGCTTTTATATTGCGTTATATCAGCGAACATTGAAACAAGAAAGCCCTTTTTTACTCGATAAACGTAAACAAGAAACCAATTCTTATTACTGTCAAAACGAGCTTCAAAATGCGCGGCAACCCCCGTGTTTTCCACATTGCAATAGGTTTCTTTCCAATCTAGAGGTTCCCCTTCTGTCTGGGAAAAATTCGGTGAAATTTTTCGGGCAAACATTTCTTTCCAATTGACGACGATTCGTTCGTATGCCTTGTTAACCTGTATTGGCATAAAATCGGCTGGGGATTCATTTCTATCAAAAATGGTTTTGTAGAGTGCAATGCCCTCTGGAAAATCGTTAAACAGGATTCTGAATTGTTGATTGGTTATGCCTAATTCTTCAAAAAGAACCTCAACGTTTTGAAGGGAACTGTTAGCTTCAGGCGGAGATGAATTTTTTGCAGAATCAGTCAAAGAGGGAAACTGTTTATTCGGCTTTAATTGAGCAACGTCGATAGATTTGTCTATCTATCTTACTCCCCTAAACATATTCTATCGTTATCGAATAAAAATTTTTCCGAAATATCGCATATGAATTTCAAATTTCGCATAAATAAACTTGCATTTCAAAAAAGAAAAGAATATGGAAGTACCAGTCAAGTTTTGAAGCTTTTTTGCTACCGAATAAGAAAATCGGCAGAATTAAGCTTTGATTATAGGTTGCCCGGCAAATAGATGCTTCTTTTTCAGTGCGATTACTATGAGTGTTGTTGCGCCTATGAATATTGGGATGGCAAGGATTGGCGATAACTCAGGGGTTGGTACTGTATGTGGATCCCATGGTGAAGATGCTATATTTGTGGTTAAGGATTGCATGGTTTGTATTCCGCTGACTGCGCCGCCATCGCTTTGGGATACTACTTCTTCCACAAGCATGCCTGTGATTTGGTCAAAGTAGCGGTCATCTGATATTGTGATTCCGTTGGTTGCGTTATAGTAGGTTATGTAAATGCGGTTAGTTTGTCTGTTGCCTTTACTAATTGTTTCGTTGATTTTGATTCCGTCTGAGCCTGATGGGTGAATAATTTGACCTGCAGTTAGGTTACTAGCTATAATGGCTGGAAAACCGTCGGATGTGATGTCGCCTGTTAGAATGTTTACTGTTCCTCTCAATGCCACTTGGCTGTCAGGGTAGTATATTGCTGTAAAAGTTGTCACGTAGGTGTTGTTAGCGTTGCTTATTGCAACTTCTGTGGAAATTGTTTGGTTAGCCGTTACTAAATCTTCAGGTATTGAAGCGTAGGGATCAGATGAAGTCCAACGGCTATACGAAGTGTACCAGTACATATCACCGAGACTCACGCCAGGAATGTAAGTCTGCGCTTTAGTTGCTTGGAAACTTGTAACAGTCAATGTTGCAAAGCAAAGAAGAAGCGTAATGGCAATCAATCGATTATTCATACATTTATCACTTTGCTTAGTGTCAATGGGTTTAGGTTTTTATGCTTTTTCCCAAAATACCCCTTAAAAACAGGTCAATACTCAAGACCAAACTTTAATTTGAACACTCAACCCCGATGTAGTAACTGAAAGTTTCATGATTTGGAGGTAAAGAGTAACTTAAGCCAGCCCATGAAAAACGGTTCTTGGTCCTCTCCCAACCACGAAGAAGCGTGGCTCCACTTACTCCATGCAGGCTAAACGAAACCTGCCGTTTGGAACTCTGCAACAACGCTTGTTTTGCAGTTACGATACCCCACCCGCCAATCCTTATTCCAACTAGTTTCAAACCGCCGCTGTCACGGTAAGTGTCAAAACTTGTTGAGCCCTGCTCGTTTAAAACTAAAAGCTCCTCGCAACCATTTATGGTCAAATTCGAAAAGTCAACATTAATAATAATTCCCGCGGGTTTGACTTGGTAATTAACAGTTATCTCGCCTTTGGTCTTAACTTTGACGAATTCTGTTTTTACTTTCGCGATTTCTCGGAATTCCATCAGCCTATTAAAGAGAGGCGCAAGCTTTTTGTGGTTAAGATATAGGGTTTCGAACCTTTTTCGCCATGAAGAATAAAACTCGTCATCAATGTAAGAGCCACGCCAAACTTTTTTTGAGATTGAATTCAAATGGTACCGTTTTTGAATTATGACTCCCCAGTTGGTTTCTTGAAATGACACTTCAGCACAAGTTGAAAAGTAGGTTCTATCATGGTACTTGGCAACTGGAACCCCGAAACCCAGCCCTTCCTCAATCAGCTCTTCTTGATCATGAAGAAGCACGAGGCCTTTCTGCAACGCGGCAGTCTCCATGCAGTGAGGACGGGAGTCAGCATAAAGTCTCACAGATAGCCGGTTGGTAATCGATAAGGTAATGGGTTTTTCTGGCTTAATCGAATGCAGTTCTGTTGGGTTTGCTGTTGAATTCATGTTTAAACCTTTCAAGTTTCTCAAAGGTAACAGAAAGTTGATTACGATGGTTATTGCTGGCTGAATCTTTTAATAGTTATGTTGTCTTTACATTTGGTTGTTAAATACTGCACCAATTAGACTACTATTAGACTGTTAAAAACAGGTAGCTGATGGAGTTAAAGCTTATGCTCCAGTTAATTGGGCTTTATTTAATTTGATTATACCTTTCATTTAGGAGAAAGCAATTATTGATACTTCTCGATTACATCTGGCTAATATGGCTTTTTGGTATCCCAATATATTACTCGTTGGCATACGAAATTATTAGGTACAGAAAAGTATTTGTCAAGAAAACGTTTGTTCCTATCAACCCTAAAAGAATGATTTTTCAGATAACCACGATAGGCAATATGGAAATTGTTCAAGAATCGATTGACAACATTAATCGAAATTGTAAAGAAGTCGGGTATAACAACTACAGAATCGATGTTGTTTCGGAAGTAAATGAAAGCTTTCACGGTGCTGTTACATTAACTGTTCCTAAAAATTACTCAACAAAGAACCATGCCAAATACAAAACAAGGGCTCTACAGTATGCTGTAGAAGAAAGAGAGAAAAAAGGAGAAAACACAAGTGACGTGTGGATATATCACCTTGACGACGAATCAATGCTTACTAAGCAAGGTCTCTTGTCAATTCTTGATCATGCAGACAATAACCGAGAGCCAATAGCAGAAGGACTAATCACTTACCCAAACAAAATAAATGTAGGCAGTAGACTCGTCAAATATTTGGATGCTGTCAGACCCACATTTTGTTACAGTTGCTGTGCAATGTTAAAATCACAAAAAAAACCCGATTGGTTACATGGCTCAAACCTACTTTTGAGAGCAGACGTAGAAAATAACATTGGTTGGGATTTTGCGAATACATGCGCAGAAGATAGCTTGTTTGGCTATGTTGCTTATAAGAAATACGGAGGGATCTTTGGCTGGCACGGTGGCGTTCTCGAAGAACAATCTCCATTTACTTTTTCTGATTTCATTAAACAAAGACAAAGATGGATAAAAGGCACTTTCGAAAATCTCGGTAGAATGGGAATGGCAGAAAAGATAAAGACATCATACAGAATGGTAAGCTGGTTTTTTGGTTCGGTTAGTTTTTTTACCTTAATACCTTCATTGCTAATAGAACAGTCATATCCTGTCTTCTTGGCGCCATTTTTTGTTTTAGATACAATCATTCTTTTTGCTGTTTACCAAATTGGATTAGAAATGAACTTTTCTAAGATTGATAAAAAGAAGAGGTTTCTTGAACATTTCAAAATTTTTTTAGTATCGCCGATTCTTTGGTTTTTAGAAGCTATTCCAATGGCGCTGTATTTCTTTAAAAGAGCAAAAAATTTTTATGTCATAAAAAAATAGACCGCTATCTCAGAGCTAGCTTTGTTCTTTAGATATTATATGCGAGGTATGTCGTGAAATGTTTTTGCGCTCAGTTGCAAGTATTTTTAATACTTGATATTCACTAAACATTTAGTGATGACTTCAAGGGCAAGTAAGAGCAAGAATTCTATTATCGCATTAACCATTGCAGCAATTTCATTGGTAATAATAGCTCTTCTTATAACAAGTTATTTCCCAAATTCAAATAGTAGAATAAATGCAATAAAAATGCCTAACCAAGAACCGAAGCAATCATCCCCTCCAGAAAGCGTTACCCGAATTAATGAAACAAACAGTTTGAATATGACGAGCCCTCTCAACAACAACTCTTCTGCGCCGCCCAAAACAAATCCTAATTCATCATCCACCTTAACTTCAGCAACGTATAAAGTGCCTTATTTGCCCCAGCCTCGATATTTCTCCCCGCCTAATAGTTATCAGGACCAAATAGCTGAATCAGACCTCACTATTCCAATAAATGAAATAAACACCAATGAGACAAGCGTCTTGAACATGGGTAATCCTAGTAACAACACTTCCCCACCACTAAGTTTCGTTCCAATTTTGTTAAACGCATCAGATTTCATAACGTACACATATGGTGGCTATTCTGTCCAACAAGAGAATTCGACCCATTTCATTTTTTTGTTTCCAGATTGCACCAATCAGGGCCAAATAGCTGGATCAGACGCTCTTACTTTGAACAATTTCTCGATTCAAAAGTTAGAATTTGATGCAGTTTTCATAGCATCAAACATTAGTGCTCTTGGATTTGACGAAATGGCTATATTTGTAACATCGAACACAGCCACTTACAAGGGAACAGAATTTGGTGTGAGAATGGACTTAGAGGATGGTTTTATCCATGGTTATATTCAGGAACCAAGTGAAAGCAATGCAGACGTCAATTTTAACATGATCCAACTCTTGCCCAACGATGGATTAATTCATCATTATACCATAGTCATGTCAGGCTCAGAAGTCTCCTTTTACATTGACGACATAATCTATAGTTGCCTAAATTTTCCCAGTAATTCAGATTATTCTAATCTTAATTTTTCAATCTGCGCAGTAGTTCACAGATTTTCTGATGGCTGGGACTCCAACGGCGATAGCATGATAACGGGAAACTTCTCTCTCAATCAACAGTAGAACTCTTCGAGTTCTTGCTGGGGTTTAAAAGTTTAACAACTAGCCGCCAAGCTAAAACCTGAAAGACTATGGCAACCACAAACCTTGCAATCAACCGCCAGCCTCGATAATAAAGATCCATTTGCGCCAAAGATTGTATTACTGATGGTGAAACAAGGAAGAAGAGTTGAGCAAACGACGTGTTGAAAACCATGAAAGCAAGGGGTAGCACCCACAGAAAAGTAAAATTGGTAAATGTGAGTTTCTTGAGCGGGAATGCTAATAAGACCAGCGCGATTATCACGTTGAAGTTTGGTTCAGAGAGCCAAGAGCGGGTTAGAAAGAAAATAAGCATCAAAGCAGCAGCCGCTTGAACCAACTCAACCATCGATTTAGGCGGATGCCGATAAACAAAATAGTAGCCAATAAGCAGCGCAGGAATCCAAAGGTAACCTAAAAACTGAAGCCCAACAGGAAAAACACCAGTATTGGTGAAAATCTCAAGGGCGCTAAAAGCAGTCATACCCCCCGCCATCTGAAAGTAGGCGGTAAATTGGCTGGGCACTATCCAGTTCAGAAAGTAAAAAGGCAAAAACCACAACGCCAACAGCACCGCTAAGGCAACAAGCAGGGTTATAGCGATTCTCTTTACTTTTTTAGATGAGTAACAGAGAAGAGGCAGCCCGATTAATGGAAGTGAAATTGGCTTTAGAACTAAGCTGAGCGAAAGCAAAAGTGAAGATTTAGTGACCATGCATTTGCTTAGGAAAAACAGTGATGCCACGCACAATAGAGCAATAAGTGTGTCAAATTCTCCCCAAGCAGTGGTTGTAAGCAGCGTGAAGGGGTTAAAGAGAAGAAAAAGCCAAGACAGCTGGATTCTACGTTGAGATGCACCTAGACGCTGAAGCATAATTTTTACGGTGTAGGCTAAGGCGATGTTGCTGGCGATTACTGGGATTTTTGTGGCGAAATTGTACAGGAATAGGTTTGGTGTAATGTTGTAGGTTAATCGGTATATTGCACCCAAGAGCAGAGGCCAAAGCGGCGGGTACCCAATAATTGGGTTAATTCCAGTTAGAAGGGGGTTTGAAGAAAAAATCGTGATATTATTTGGCTGGTAAGGATTTAACCCTGCGCTAACCAGGTAGCCTGTATCTAAGAATGATCTTTGGTCGTAGTAGTGCCCTAGAAAAACCGCTAAGGGAACCTGAACCAAAATACTCAACAATATAGTTAAGAATTCAGGCTTAAGAATTTTAGACATAGTGTTTTCCTTGAACTCAGGCATAGCTAGCGGTAGCTACATTAGAAACTTAATCATGCAAGCTTATTTAAAATTTAATGCAAGTGGTGAATCGGGTGAGTTTTGAACCAAGAATGGATTCAAACCACAACAACAGTTAGACAGAAAACTATTAAAATGATTAAAGCAGAAGCCCCACAAAATAACACTAACGCAAGGCTAAGCCGGACTGGTCTTACCCTCAAAACGAGTAACAGACGCTATTTTCAAAACTTGCAGGAACACATTTTTTATACCCTGCAATTGTTAGATTTCAATAAATCTAATTCAATCAGTTTTTTGTTGTCTTTGAGTACAACGCCTCCACGAAATTTCGTTATTTTACTTATGTTTATTAAGACTTGATATATAGTAAAGCGTTGGTGAAAAAATGGCTATTTCCAACTCAGACATGAAATCCACAAGAATTGCGACAGCCTCCAAAATAATTGAAAACAAAACTATGACTATGATACGTCCAACGCAACAAGGTAACACTAATTGTATCAGTAAAAGTACTTGGCGAAGCAAAACCCTGAAGAATTATCCAAAGGCACAGCCTACGCCTTTTCAAAAGGCGGCACACTTCTGGGAAAAGCAAGCTTAAATGCAAAAGGAACCGCACAAATAGAGGTCAATTTGCCCGTCACAGAAACAGCTCAGTCACTTCGACTAATAGTTGGCCCGAATATAAATGAAAACCAAACTGTAGGAGAATTGCTACGACTAGGCGGAGAACAAGCGTACGTACAAATAGCACCTAAAATTAGCCAAAAAGGACATCGCTATTGAAGTTATTTCTAAACAGGTACTTTGCTGGATACTAAGCCGCTGTGTGGTTCGCGGAAATGTGGTAAAGAAAGTTGTAAGCGGCGGAATCACAATGGATCTGCCCGTATGCGGAGCAACAGTCGAAATCTATGAAGTAGACCCAATCTACATTCTGATTCCTAAACTTCCAATTGAAATCATTGAGCACATAAGAGACTTCATCACAAAACCCCCACCACCTACACCTCCAGTAAAGGCAACGGTTTGAACAACCACCATCATTTGGGCCAGCACCACCCCAGCCACTAATCATTGGCAACACTAAAATGACCCCATTCTCAAGCAGCATCACAAAAACCTCAAACCCTTACGTTATCTCAAAAGCTAAATTCACTGGACGAATCCTATGCAGAAGTTAGCCCAAGCGTCCAATCAATGTTAGCAAGCGAAGACCTACAAAATCTTCGTATCCTTAGCCCAGACAACAAACACAGAACAATTCAGACAAGTACTCATCAACTATGGGACAATTGCAAAAGCCATCATATGCTTATTTCCCTTCGCAGTAGCCCACATGGACCTAGTTGCAACCACAACAACCGCTGAATGCGGCAAATTCAAAGCATATATTCTTCCGCGGATGCAATAACGTTGACAAACCAGATCTTTACTTTAAGGTTAAACAAAAAATCATTTTTGCACTACCGCCCTTAACGATCTATGCCCCAACCCCAATACTCTGCAACACCTACTGGAATTATCAATGCGGCACACAAGAAGTCACCCTACACGTAACCCATCCTCTTGCCAGAACCTGTGCACCATGCCAACCTATCGATGCACCAAACAACTGGGTTCTCTTTATGGCAATAGGCAACCATCCCCTAAGCAAAATACGAGGAACAAGCATTCCCTTTGCAGCTACAACCACTAGCACAAAACATAGGACTAACAGATGCGGATGCTCCATTCGGAGAAACACTACGACCCAGAATTGAGTTTGACAACAGTTTACGCGAAGACTTAGGCGTCAAATATTACCGCGTATCCTACCGCAAAGGAACATCAGGAAACTTCATCCCTCTAACTGCACCAATTAGCCGGCACTATACGCATGAAGTAGGCGACGACCTAGTACTCGAAGAGTTTAACCTTGGACCAAAATCAGAAAAATCTCCCGGAGTACCACTGCTAAACCCAAACCTATTCGAAATTCCCCCAGCATTACCACCCATAGGACAATGGAGCATCCCTGACGCAGTTGAGGATACTGACTAGCGCCAAATTCCCAACACTAACTCTAGCCAATCTTGAGGAACCCGGCGTTGCATGGTCAGAAAGTGGTCTATACCAATTGAAAGTAGACTTATTTGATACAGATGGAAAAATAGTTAACATAGATGACTTATACATCAAATTCAGAGTACCAGCATCAACTGATCTTTCAGGTACAATAGCAACAGAAGACGCGACAAATACCTTACTTAAAAATGGCATAGCAGCAAGCACAGGGCTAATATTTGACGATGACGGAGATGGCAAAAAAAGCATGATAATTACTTTAAACGTAGACAACAGCCTTTGCAAAGCAGAAATTCCTGCACCCACCACTAGAAGGTATTGCTGCTGGAGATGACTGCGGCGTCATGAAGTATGATGTTGGACCAGGACCACTCAAAGAACCCCAAGGAACAGTTTTACTCTACTATCGTGCTGAACACCCATCAGGCGTTGGAACAAACGGATTTGCAACATTCGACTTCTCACTTACCCGGGGAGGAAACCCACCGGTGTCAATAAATTCTGGTCGAACACCACTGCCCGCAACAACTCAATCAGTTTCCCGCACAGCTTCAGAAAACTTAGGGATGTGTGACACAGCAGGCTTTGTTGAACACATGCATGTCTATGCAATGGCAACAACTGGATGGCGTACGCTGCACGAATACGACGCACACGCAGTAAGAGGATTTGTATTAGCACCCAAAAGCAAAACTGGACCAACATCTTAACAAGCAAAATCAACAACTTTTCTTTTTTTTTAATTTAATCATCAACTTTTTTGGCAAAATCGAATATTCTCTTGAAATAACATCGTTTTAATTATTCGTCTTATCCCGAATTATTTTCTCAATTGGGAAATATTGTATAGCAATCTTCTTTTCGTGGCAGCTTATCAAATTTGACTTCGAAGTAATGATTGCTAAGGAGTAGATGTCAGGTCAAATATTTTGGTAAAACAGAAGAAGATTGTGTGCTAACTTGAGTTATCTTTGTTTGTTTTGACTGGCCTTTCTCAAGGAAGATGTGCAGGGCTTTTTTTCTAGCTACCACAAATTCAAACCGTTTAGAAAGAGAAACTAGATTTCATCTTTTGCCAAAATTGACCGCAAATCTGGTTAGGGGGGATTTGAACCCGCGGTTTCCGCATTGCGAACGCTGCAATCACACTAGATTGATGACGTAGATTACAAGCATCCTATGAAATCTTGGCAAGTGATGTAGAACCTTTCTTGGACACCAAACCTTGAGCATTTAGAAACGCAGAAAGACGCTAATAAACGCAAATAAACGCGTAGGAACGCAGGGAAACGGGAGGAAACGCAACCTGCAAACAAACCAAACCCTAAACCAAAAAACCAACCCAAAACAAACACAACAAAAAACGGCATTACTAATGTGGACTTTAGGTCTTTGGTTTGATCTATTTCTTTTTCTTCTTTTATCGGGATGATTTGCGATTATTCGGGATGTTTTGGGACAATTTAGGACAATTTGGGACGACTGTTGCAGACGAAATAAGCTTTAATTCAAAAAAGCAACCTAATACAAGCTTATCAATGCCACGCAACAAAAAACAGAACAACTAAAGGTCGACGACACGATTGGCGATTATTCGCGATTAAATGAGTTTTTTGCGATGGTTGTTAGTACCTGGATACTGCTCGGCTGGAACTATGTTGTCTCGGCAGTACCAACTAGAAGAATGAACATACGCACCATATTGACATGCCAGTATTGTTGGTAGCATATGAATATCTGTCCATGAGCAATGTTGTCACTTATTGACGCTTTGTTGGTACACATGGTACCTGCGCACAAAGACACAAATATGCAACGGAATGAACTGCAGCTTTTTACCTAATTTTTAGGGTATTTGATTAGAAATAGACTTAAAGTTCTTCAGGAAATAGTATTTGCGAAGTTTGTATGCCGACTAATTTGCCGCCTGAAGCAATGGATAAATGGGAGCTAGTTGAAGCTGCTCATACACCTAAAGAAAAAATGGATGCAATGATTGAGTTCCTAAAGTATGTTCCACATCACAAAGGCACTATGAAACTGCGGGGCGAAATGAACCGAAAAATTTCGGGTATCCGCGCTGATTTAGACAAGAAGAAACGCATGGGAACGGGTAAGAGCAGCGGCGGACCTAAGATGTTTATTGAAAAGCAAGGTTCAGCGCAAGTGGCATTAATCGGCACGACTAATGTGGGCAAAAGTTGCTTGATGAAGGCAACAACAAATTCAAAAGTACTGGTTACTCCAACTGCATATAGTACTCATGAGCCAGTGCCGGGTATAATGACTTATGGGGACGTGCAGTTTCAAATTATTGAAGCGCCTGCTGTTATGGAGGGCAGTGCAGATGGACGTGGAACTGGACATGTTACGCTTGGTTTAGCACGGAATGCTGACGGCGTGATCTTGATGGTTGACTTGTCACGCGACCCAATTGAACAGTTGGAGTTGCTGTTGGAAGAATTGGAGAAAAGCCGTGTTCTGGTGAATAAGCCCAGTGGACGCGTGGATATTGAGCGTCGACATGCTGGTTCAGCATTGCGTATTATTCTTGTAGGTAAACTTTTGGATTGCAGTATACAAAATGTTGAGGACTTGCTGCGCAGCTATAAATTAAATGATGCTATCGTAAAAATTAGCGGTGACATAAAACTAGATGATGTGGAAGACGCAGTTTTTGAGACTACCACCTATAAGCCAGCGGTGATTGTTGCAAATAAATTGGATTTGAAGGACGCGCCAGCAAATCTGCGTATTTTAAAGCAGTATGTAAATGGGAAGCTGCCTGTTATCGCGATGTCTTGTGAACTGAAAACGGGTATACCAGAATTAGGCAAAGCGCTCTTTGAAAGTTTAAAAGTTATTCGAATTTACACTAAAGAACCTGGCTCTAATAAGGAGACGGGTCACCCGTTTGTTATGAAACATGGGGCTACAATAAACGATTTGGCGAAAAACATTCATAAGGAATTTCTCGACAATTTTTTGTTTGCGATGGTTTGGGCTAAACGTTTGCCTTTCAGCCCCAAAAAAGTTGGCATGGGCTTCGTTTTGGAAGACGGAGATATAGTGGAGATTCATACAAAAATTTAGCACTGCGAAAGAACGCCTGATAAATTGTTTCCTTAAGAGCTAAAACAAAAAAAATAAAGATTTTTGATTGTTTGGTTTATGTTGGCGCTGGTGGCGGCGGTGGAGGAGGCGTCGTTGAGGCTGGCGCATTTTTGCGGCGTTTCATGAATAGGAACATTGTTATAACAACGATGAAGATGACAGCGACTAACGCGATGATTATAACGTATAGCAATGTGGTTGAGAGTTCGATTGGTGGTGCCGCGGTTGGGCCTGTTGAGGTTGGCGGTGTAGGTGTAGTTGTTGAGGTGCTTGGATGAGGGGTCGATGGCCCTGGCGTTGGAGTAGCAGATTGAGCGACTGATAGGGATTGTACTGTGAGTGAGTATCTTGATATTTGGCTTGATACGGCAGAAACATCATTTGGGGACACAGTGAAGCCTCCTGATGCTCCAGGATGGAATGAGGTGCTCACGAAAGCTGAATTCCCTACGCCGACAACTTTTCCGGAAGCGTCATAGTATGTTGCTACTACCCAGACGTATCCTACGGTTTGGCTTCCAGTGTTTTGAACGGTTCCGGTAACGGTTGTTGTCCCTGATGTTCCGCTTATAGTTAAGCCTGAATATTGGGTTTCTGTTGTGTCAATCGGTATAGTCATGAATAATGTTACATTGCTAACTTGTGATTCCCAGTTTATTCGTGAGTAATCAGGGTTGACTTGAGGCGGAAAAACTATGTAGAAGGGAGCTTTCCCTGTTGGTGGTATATCAGACCCGTATACCTGATTGCTTTGCTGTGACAAAAGGTTATTTTCGGAATCGTACGCAAAGGCAACAACTGACATATTGCCAATGATGTTTGAACCTATGTTTTGAATTTCACCTACTACGACTAGGTCGCCTGGAAGTGCGGTTGTGGTGCTGTTTGGGGCAAGGTACCAGCTGTAGCTAACAATTTCCGCTTCTTGAACCTGTGCTTTAACGCCTGGCGTCATAAACATTCCAAAGCTAAAAGTAGCCATAACTAAAACGAAAAGAAATATACTTGCAATTATTTTCTTCAAATGAATACCCGCTTTATTCTCTAGAGTTGTTCTTCTTATTTTAGAAGGCGTATTAAAGTTTTTTTCAAAATTAACCCCAAAACCGGGTAAGCTATTTTGCTAAAGTAAAAACAAGCTAAAGTTAATTGAAAATAAGAAAAGAAAAGGGTTGGGTTGTTTATCTGCTGGATTGTGCAACTCGTTCAATTTCGTTGCGTTTTGCTACGCCGGCGCTCTTTATGTCTTTGTTTGCTGCAAGGATCAGTTCATCTGCCAAAATTTCTTGGATGCTGCGTGGGGTGTTTATGCTTGCTGCTCGTGCTCCTTCAGATATGTGGCGAATGGCTAAGTCGATTCTGCGTTGTGGGGCGACGTCGACTGATAGGTGATAGACGACTCCTCCGTAGCTGATTCTTGTGGTGTCTTCGCATGGAGCACTGTTCTCTACGGCTTTAACAAGGACTTCGATTGGGTTTCGGTTTGTTTTTGCGGCGATGATTTCGAAGGCTTCTTTGACGATGCCTGTTGCTTTGGCTTTCTTGCCGCTGTTTTTACCGCTACGCATGAGGCTGTTGATTAAGCGTTCAACAACGTTGACTTTGGCTTTGCGGAAACGCTGATGTTCGTGGCGTCCCATGCTGTGTGGGGCAACCATCGGTGTTAAATTGAGGTAGCGTTGCAAACCGATGTCTTCAACTTTGATTTCTTTGAAGCTCCATTTCTGAAATAGTTTAATTTCTGCGGGTTGAGCTACACTTGTTTGTGACATAAAATTACCTTGCTGGTTTTTGTTTTCTTCCGTAAACGAGTTCGTTTAGGCTTACGCCGTTAACCATAACGACTTTCCATCTAACTCCAGGAATGTCTCCCATGGCGCCGCCTCGGGTTCCGCCGATGCCTTCAACCACGACTTCGTCGTGTTCGTCAACAACGTTAAGGGCGCCGTCTCCGGGCAAGAATGCAGTGATAGTTCTGCCGTTTTTGATCAGTTGTGTGCGGACGCATTTGCGGATGGCGCTGTTTGGCTGTTTTGATTCAACGCCAACTTTCTCCAGAACGATGCCTCTGGCTTGTGGTGCGCCCTGCATTGGATCTACTTTTTCGTCGAGCATAAGCATGCGACGGTTAAAGTAGCGATCGTGCCAACGGAAATTCTTCCGTTTCTTAGCTAATTGTCTTGCGGCGAATTCGCCTCTTGGTGACTTGGAACCCATGTTTTAGATATTCCTTCTTTTTGCACATGCATAGTCAAAGATCCAATATATAAACAAAACGAACATGAAACCCGTCTTTTATGAAAAACCAGAAAACTGCAATTACTTAGGAAGCTAACCAACCTTTCACAAATTTAAATGAAGTCAAAGTGACAGCGGCAGCCACAAACGGACGCAACGACTACTATGCTGAATAGTAAAACTACCCAGACTGGAAATCCAGAGGGTGAAGAATTGGCGGGTGTAGATTCGTGTTTTGTGGTTGGGCTTGGGTAAGTGAGGGGTCGGGTGTGGTGAGCGTGAGTGTGGGTTTTGGTATTGCACTTGCTGCAAACGTTGTTTTTTGCTGTTTGGGTTGGTGCGGGCGCTAAATTAGGAGTTGAAGTAGAAGAAGAGGGAGTTGGCGATGGTGTTGTTAGTGATAGCCATTGGTGGTGCGTCTGAAATGTCCAGCTTCATTTTTGCATTTGCTCCATTTCGGGATAGTTAAAAATTGGCTGAAAAAAAAGGTAAGTAAGAACAACGACTGCAGTGATTTAAAGGAAACGTCAAGTCAACTCTGACCGAAAAACTGCCTTTTTCAAGTTGCTAATGGAAAAGTTTTTAGCTATTCTGACAAGAATATGTTGATTAATGTGAGGTGTTTGGTTGGATAAGAAATGTCCTGTCTGCAAAAAGAAATATACTACCTTTGACGCGAAAAGTAAGTATTGCAGTGATGCTTGCGCTAGGAAAGCTGGCAAATCCAAATAGCGCTGGTCTCCTGCTCTTTTTTGGTTTTCCGAGATTTTATTTTGAAAAACAGAGGTTAATGCTAATTAACCAAATCACCAGCCTATTAAACAGGCGGTATCTATAAGTCACAACTTCTCGACAGTCGAAAATCGCACAAGAGAAAAATTTGTCAGAGCTGAGAATTCAAAAAGACAGAGGGCCGATTAACATGAAAAAAACCCGTCCAAAGAAATCGGGCAAGCGTTGATTTGATTTCTTCTTTTCCCCAGCAATTCCTCGTTTGAAAGATGTTTCAAGCGGTTATTACGCAAATTAGAAATATAGCTTGCGACAATAGTATAATTGGTGGTTTATGATGGAGGAGTATGTTAAGGGAGCTGAACCTGACAGGTGGCATTGGTTCACCAACTGCAGTCAGTATCCGCGTGTCGTCATGCAAAGACGGCCAAGAAGACCTACCTCTGACCTCTGCGACGAGTGCCTAGACATAGAAGCAAAGGCGCTACGCAAGATACCCGCAACATAAAAAGCAAGCCGCAACCAAAAGCCAACTTCAACTTCACGTTACAGAAGACACTCTGAATGAGGCGTTTTGCAAAAACCTTTTTATGCTAACATGATTGATACTCAAACTGGCTATGGGTTGAGGGTCTGGAATTCCCCCTTCTCTCTTCCTGAAGGTTTCAGACACAACCCCTAGCCGCTTCGTTCAACTTAATCTACGCGAGAAAGCGCAATCAGCATGCTTTTATTGGTGGCACACAGAACTATGCATTAACAAACCAAGAAACCTAGCAGAAGAAGGCACACACTGAATGGTTGAACTCAGAACACAAGAGCAACAACTCCTCCAAGCCCTCCAAGCGCAAGGCGGAAACGCAACAGTAGAGCAGCTAATCGAAACATGCAAACTTCCAGACGCAGCAGTCATGCGTAACGCCTTAACTCTTCAAGAGAAAAACCTGGTCGCCATCCATGCCAGGCACCAAAATACCATCAAATTAACCGCTGAAGGCGAGTTATATGCGAAAACTGGCTTGCCTGAACGCAAACTAAGCTTAGCTGTGCAGCAACCTGGCGGGGCAGCAGACCTTAAAAAAGCTGCGAACAAGGCGGGACTTGAGCCGCAGTTTGTTCAGATTGCACTTGGGCTGGGCGATTAGAAAAAAATGGGCAACTTACAACGCAAAAGATAATACACTACTCGTCAGCGAATTGCCCCCTGAAGGTAGCGACGAGAAACTTCTCAAAGTCTTAAACGAGAAAAAACAGGTTCCACTGGAAGATCTTGACATAGAGCTGAAAGAAGCTGCGGAGCAACTAAAAAAACGCAAAGTAATAACTATCGAACCGAAAACTAGCCGCACCCTACAAATCACCGATGAAGGCAAAAAGGCAGCCTCCGAAAAAACAGTTCTGCAAGAAGTAACCCAACTAACGCCTGAACTAATTATCACTGGAAAATGGCACACTACCAAGCTTCAAAAATACAATATTGAAGCGCCAGTAGCCAAAACATGGCCAGGCAAAAAGCACCCCTACCTGCAGTTCCTTGACCAAGTCCGAGCAAAACTAGTCCAACTTGGTTTTCAAGAAATGACAGGCACAGCGGTGGAAACAAGCTTCTTCAACTTTGACGCTCTCTACGTGCCACAGGATCACCCAGCACGTGAAGAAAGCGACATTTACTATACCAAAGAACCCAAATACGGAGACATAAGCACTCATGCGGAGGCAGTTGAACATGTTAAGGAGACTCATGAAAACGGCTGGAAAACGGGGTCAACAGGCTGGGGATACAACTACTCGTTGCTTGCAGCTCAACGCCTGATTCTTCGAGGTCACGGCACATGCCTCAGCGCAAGAACACTAGAGAGCAAAAAATTCACTATACCAAGTCGGCACTTCAGCATCGCAAGAGTCTACCGCCCTGAAATAACCGACAAAACCCACCTCTCTGAATTCAACCAGGTTGAAGGCATAATAATTGATGAAAACCTAACACTAAAAGACCTGCTTGGCGTACTGGGGAAGTTTGCCATGGAAATCGCTGGCGCAGACAAGGTACGCTTTAAACCTGACTACTTCCCGTTCACGGAGCCCAGCGTTGAACTCAGCGCATACAAAGAAGGTTATGGCTGGGTTGAATTTGGCGGCTCAGGAATTTTCCGTCCAGAAGTCACCTTGCCATTGGGCGTGAAGCAGCCTGTTATTGCTTGGGGACTGGGTGTGGACAGATTGTTTATGATGCGCGCTGGTCTTTCGGATATTCGGGAGATTTTTAGCCAAGATCTTGATTGGCTAAGAAAAAAGCAGGTGACGTAAATGCCTACAATCGATGTAGACTACATAGAACTTGAACTTTACTGTGCTTGGACCTTAAAGGGGACATGGAAAAACTAGACGACATTTTAGCTTTCGTTAAAGGCGAAGTTAAAGCGTTCAATGAAAAAGAAGGCTCCGTCAGCATAGAAATGAAAGACACTAACCGCCCAGACCTTTGGAGTGTTGAAGGCTTAGCTCGAGGCTTGCGGGGATATCTTGGCATCGAAAAAGGACCAAAGGCAATATTCTGTGGGCAAATCAATCGTTGAAGTAAACGTTAACGTAAACCTCTTCAACATTCGCCCCTTCATTTGCTGCTCAATTATAAAAGACATTCACTTAACAGACAGACATGATCAAGGACATCATGCACCTGCAAGACAAACTCGATCAAACATTTGGGAGCAATCGACAGAAAACTAGCATTGGCATCTACAACTTCGACCTAATCAAGCCGCCAATCGAGTACACTGCAGTAAAGCCAAAAGACGTAAGTTTTGTTCCTTTGGGTTTCACTGAAAAAATAGGGCTTGATGAGATTCTTGAACGCCACCCGAAAGGCATAGAATACGGTTACATTGTCAAGAAAAACCCACTTTACCCGATGCTGTTTGACGCCGAGGGTAAAGTATTGTCTTTTCCGCCAATCATCAACTCAAACGATTTGGGCAAAATCACCGAGGACTCAAGGAATTTGCTAGTTGAAGTCACAGGCACCCTGCATAAAACCGTCCTGAACACTTTGGGACTTGTCACTTCGGCTTTGATTGACCGAGGGGGCAAAGCTTTTGGCGCAACAATCCATTACCCGCGAAACTCAGAATACAAAGAACAAACAGTTGTAACCCCAGATTTAAGCAACAGACGAATGCTTCTAGATGTTGAGGAAACGAACAGGCTTTTAGGGCTCAAACTTTCAGCCAAACAGATTTCTGAACTGCTGTTAACTGCAGGCTTAGGCATAGAGAAATGTGAAGCTGACCGTGTTGAGGTGCTTGTTCCATTCTACCGCATTGACGTTATGCACCCAGTTGATCTAATCGAAGATATCGCCATCGCCTATGGCTACAATAATATTATACCGCTTTGGCGTGAACTCCCAACCACTGGGCGAGCAAAACCTGACCAGCACATCATCGATGTCGCTCGCGATTTAATGGTGGGTTTAGGTTACCAAGAAATGTTAACTACCACCTTAACGAACCCTGAAAGCCTCTTTAACAAGATGAACAGGGAAAAAACTCAGTTAGTGGAACTTGCCAACCCCAAAGTCGTAACCATGACGTGCCTGCGCAACTGGCTTCTGCCAAGCCTCATTGAGTTCCTCAGCAGCAATCAATCTGTAGAGTTTCCGCAGAAAATCTTTGAACTAGGCAAAGTAACCCAGATGGACGAAGCAAAAGAAACCAAGACAAGAGATGAAGAGTGGCTTTGCGCAGCAACGACACATGCAAACGCTAACTTCACCGAAATCAAGTCTGCTTTGGACACTTTTTTCATGAATTTTGGGGTTAACTGGCAAATAAGAGAAACCAGTCACCCGAGCTTTATCGACGGCAGAGTTGGTAAGATAATGGTTGGCGACATTGATGTTGGCATTGTCGGCGAAATTAATCCGCTTGTGCTTGAGGCGTGGAAACTTGAGAATCCAATCGCTGCATTTGAAGTTAACTTCCAAAAGCTAATCATAAGCAAACTGTAAAAACAATTGCCAGCGACAATCAACCTGTCTCTCAGAGGAGTTTGCGATTATTTACCCCATAAGGACAACGGGGCCAACTCCAGCCCGCCACTCCAAGCCAACCAACACACCGACGGCATGTTCCAGCCCAATCGGCGTCTCCATCAATTCAAAAGACCAAAGCTGCTTAGCAAAACGCAGTTAGAACCAGGACAGCGTCCCATTTTTTCTTGCTTTTTTCAAGCACCATGCGTAAACGCCGTAACCCAGAGGCAAAATTATGGCGCACATCAACATGAGAATTAGAAGGTCTGGCAGTATCATCTGTATTGTCCAGCCTGTTAGCATGAGCCTGATTGTTGTAAAGAAGTAGTATTGTGGAACCACGTAAGAGATTGCTTGAAGGGCAGCGGGCATGACCTGTGGAGGAAAAAGTACGTTCCCAAACAATGTGGTAGCTATAGTTATGAGTGCTGTCACTGGGTCGCCTTGCTTGGTTAAAATCAAGATTCCAGCCCCAATCATGCTAAAACCGATAAATGTGCCTATTCCAAGTGCTACAACAATTATTGTTCCTAAAATGTTAATGCTCAAGGAAATTCCGAATATGAACACGCCGATGGCTAGGTAAATCACCACGACGCCTGTGCTCCAGATAAAGCCCCATATTGAGCTGCCGATGATGAATGTTGCAAGGCC
This sequence comes from Candidatus Bathyarchaeota archaeon, assembly GCA_963725715.1. Lineage (GTDB taxonomy): Archaea > Thermoproteota > Bathyarchaeia > Bathyarchaeales > Bathycorpusculaceae > Bathycorpusculum. The sequence goes on along the minus strand of CAVRZF010000004.1, from coordinate 212,462 downwards.
AGTTGGTGAAACTAATACTTCTTCAAGTGCCCATGGATTGATAGTTTTCTGCACAAGCGTTAGGCTTTGCGAGAGGTAGCTGTTGAAGGCTAATCCGATAAGCAGGTACGTTGTGAGGTTCATATGGTACATTTCCAGTACGCTTTGCATGCTCGCATTTGAGCCAAGATACGCAAATGATAACGCTCCAAATAAAGCGGTTAGAACCAAAATGATAATGTTTGTTTTGTAAGTGGAGAAGCTTATGATGTCGCGTTTCATGAAATAATAGACTTTTTCGAGTTCCCCAAGCACGTTTAAGCTCTCCTTGTTAATTCTATGAAGGCATCTTCCAATGTGGGCTCTTCTCGCTTGAAATTCACGAGTTTAATTTTTTGTTTGAAGAGGAAGTCAAAGATTGGCGGTAGCTGGTCAACGCTTTGCAGCTCTACGCATAAGCCTTGCTGGTTAGGCATCAAATCCGCCTCAGTTTGCTCAGTTATGTCAGTTACTCCTTGCAAGAGACGTAACTGGTCAATTTGAGCTTGCGTGATGTCTTCAAGTATTAGGTAAATTGATTCGCCCTTTTTGATTTTCTTTCTAAGAGCGTTAGGGGTGTCACAGGCAACAATTTGTCCCTGCTTTAGAATTCCTATTCGATCGCAGATTTGCGCGGCCTCTTCAATATAATGAGTCGTGTAAAGCACCGTTTTACCCGATTCAACAACGGTTTTTCTGACAAACTCTCGAATGTTTCTTGAAGAAATTACATCCAAACCCGTCGTGGGTTCATCAAGTAGAATTACAGGCGGATTTGGAAGCAAGGTTCTTGCCAAGGCAAGTTTCCGCTTCATTCCACCAGAGTATCTCTGATACAAATCAAAAGCGTTGTTTTCCAAGCCAACAAGCCGAAGCACCTCCATTATGCGCTCCTGCCTCTTTTGCCTTGGCACATTGTAGATTGAGGCAAAAAACTCAAGGTTCCTGTAACCGTTGAGTCTCCAGAAAAAACCTCTTTCTCCAACGCTGAAAAGGGTGCCAAGCGACCGTTTAACCTGCATCTGCTGCTTGACTATATCATAACCGTTGATTAAGGCGGTGCCATTGTCAGGCGGAAGAAGAGTGCAGAGCATTTTGACAAGGGTAGTTTTGCCCGCCCCGTTAGGGCCCAGCAACCCGAAGAGTTCGCCTTTCTTAATTTCAAGGTTTAAGTTATCAATGGCTTTGACAACAGTTGTTTTTCGACCAAAAAGCTGCCGCTGATTGCTTTGAGCTTTTGATTTGAAGCTTTTGGTCAGGTTGATTGTTTGTATTGCGTTTTGGGTTTGCAATCGTTTGAACCTCGTTTTAATGCTTGCTGATTTGACAGAGGAAAGTGTATTTCGATGGTTTATTTTTTCAGGCGAGCTTTTTGGGTTGGCGTAAACTTGCTTAAATAAGCTTGAAATTTAGGCAACATTGTTGATATGGCTACGTTGCCAAAAGTTGTAATATATAATTCTGTTAGCGTTGATGGCGCAATTAAGGATTTCGACGTTAATGTAGCGCTGTATTATGAAGTTGCAAGCAGAATAGGTGCAGATGCAATGCTTGGAGGATCAAATACCGCAAAAACAGGTATTGAATTATTTATGAAAACCGTTCCTCCCGAAAAAGAACAAGATTTTTCCAAGCCTAAATCAACCGAGCAAGAAGGTAAGCCTTTGATTGCTGTAGTCGATAGCAGGGGCATTTTGAATGGACTTTTGCATATTTACCGAAAGTCGGGTTACTGGAGAGATGTGATAATTATAGTCTCAAGGGCGACACCTAATGATTATCTGGATTATTTGAAGGCAAGGGATTACGATTTTATTGTTACAGGAAACGACCATGTAGATTTACAAGCGGCGCTGCAAGAGTTGAGACAGCGTTATGGTGTAAAGACGGTTGCAACAGATACAGGTGGAGTTTTAGCAGGCATACTTACTAGACAAAGGGCTTGTTGATGAAGTGCAGCTTCTCATTTCCCCACAAATTGTCGGCAGTAACGCGGTTAACCTGTTTAGAACTGTAACCAAAACGGTGAAACTTGGGCTAATAAAAAGTGAAATCGTAGATGGCAGCCATGTTCTCTTATGCTTCAAGGTATTGCCTACTCATTAATACAAAAAACCTAAAGCTTCGCCTTATTTCCGTTTTCTTTGTTTCTCCCAAGTGCTCCCTGCAAGTTTAATAGACGAAAATAACTCCCATTAGGCTTTTAAAATGCTCAAAAAGTCTTGTCATTACAAGAGCTAAGAAAACAAGGGCTGCTTGTTGATCATTGAATTTGGATTCTTATATTGAGAGAGCTCAAGATATTTCTTTCAATGGCCCGTTTTAGGTTGGCGATTTTATCTACTGCCTCATTGTAGGAATTGTTTTTGACTGTTTCGTGGGTTTCAATGCTTGTTTTTCTGGCTTTTAGCAAATCAGTCTGTTCCTGAAACACTGACAGGTTGTGTCTTATCTCATCCATCTTTGCCGAGGCAATTAGCTGGTCTCTGTTAGTCGCCATTTCTTTACATCGTATTTGGAGTTTGGCTAGCGAGTTTTGCCTGAGGATTTCGCTTATTGACTGTTCTGCTTTTCGGGCTTTATCTTGTTTCAATTTAAGTTTATCTTCTGCCATTAAACCGTGCAGTTTCTCCAAAATCGATTTAAGCGCTGGATAACCGTCTTGCTCGGCAGCTAAGGCTTCAAATGGCTTTTCCAAGTATTGATTAACCTTGCTTAGGTCGTCCGGAGTTACTCCTCCGCCACCGCCTGTAGTTGCTAACGCCTGCATTTTTATGAAAGGCTTCTGCAAATGCCTGAGCGACTGCTTGAGCTCATTACTTAAAGCGTCGATTTCAGCGTTAACCATGTTGAGCTTATCAATTGGACCTTTGGTTTTTAATTCGTCAATTTTCTGCTGCAACTCAGCAATTTCATTTTCGACGGGTAAACGCTCATTTTTTATCTGCTCTTTCTCAAGACCAATGTTTTCCAACTGCTTCTGAACGTTCTGGAGCTCGTTTAATTGCTGGAGGGCTTCTTCCAAAGTTTTAGTTTTAACATACTCTTTTGTTACAAAATCGTTCAGGTCTGCATATGCTAACTTGGCTTTTTCATAAACAGTTAAGAACTTTCTGCGATCCATGATGAAGAAAGGTGAGATTCTTGGGAACCAGTTTTTGATATCTATTTCTGTAACAATTATGACTTTTTGGATTTCCTGTGTGTACCTATTTAGCGCGTCGTAGCTGATTTCTTCAGAAGGGTTGAGTTTTTTGATGCGATCAAGGAAAAGATGCGAGAGTTTGTTTAAGGCTCTGGCGCGATTGTATACTTTCATGTTTCGTTTTTCGATTTCTTTGTTGCTATTGTCCAGAAGCAGTTTGCTTATTTCCTCAATGCCCCGAATTGCCATGTTCATGTCGTCTCTTAATTCTTTGGCTTCGGTGTGCACAGGAGAGAGGATGCTGCTTGTTTTTTCTTCAAGCCACCGCTTGACTTCAATGGACGATGAGAACTGGACTGTTTCTGTCAATACGCTCACTTTTACTTACAATTTATATTAGCTTGTTTATCAATTTTAGCCCAGATTTCTCCTAATTCGGTCACTCTTTTTTGAGTAGCTACTCTTAAATAGCTAACGACTGCATGAAACAACCGAAAAGAGGGAGCAAAAATGAACTACACAATAAGACTTGCATTAATCGGTGTGTTTTCAGCATTAGCAATAGCATTGAACGTAGCTGGACCAAAAATTCCGGCGCCATATGCACCCTTCCTTTACTACCAATTGTGGGAAATACCCTTGGTCGTTGCCTTCTTAGCAATAGGACCAATAGAAGGCGTGGTAGTAACCGTCATTAATACAATTATTCTCTTTGCGTTATTTTCAAGGTCCATTACCTTCAGGACCTTTTTACAATTTGATTGCCCTGCTATCAATGTTCATAGGTATTTACATACCTTACAAAATCTCAACGCGCAAATGCTCAACCGAAAAACTCAGTGATTTTCTAAAGCAGCATCTTAAATTAATAACTATATCAGCAACTGCAACGGGAATCGCAACACGCGTGGTAATAACAACAATAATTAACTATTTTTCTCTACAACAACCTTACCCAATAGGCTTCTCTTTCACACAACCGGCGGCATTAGGATTTCTGCCCTTGAGTGTCCTTTTCAACGCCACGGTAGCAGTTTATACTATACCCATAGCAATTGGCATAACAGCTGTTGCAATAAAAGCAACTGTAAACATTAGAAGATGAAAAAAGAAAAAAGTTAGAATCCTAAGGACTGCGCGAGCACTTTAGGATTAATTTGCCCTGCCTTGAATGTTCTGCCTGTCTTCGCATTGTTTATGATTAGCGCTGCGGGGGCAAATAGTCCATGGTCGATTTTGTAGAAGTCTTTGTCTGCTTCACGGAAAATCTGCAGGAACGGTTTGCCGTAGTCTTTGGATGCCATTGAAGGTGCCTGTTGAATTATGCTTTGCAGTTTTGCCTCATCATCGTAGTCTACGGTGCAGTAGACGGTGCCGCCGTAGAGGATTGCGTCGTTTGTGCGCGCCATCGCCAATTCAAAGTCTGTGCCAAGAGGCGGAATCGGTGCATAGCCAAGAGCATAACGGATAACTTTGGGGCTCAAACCAAGAGTTCGAAGCTTATGAATGCCAACCTCAACTACTCTGCCTGCAACCTGAGTTAACCCAGAGATACTTGCAGTGGGCGCTACGACAACGATTAGGTTTTCTGGTTTGGTGTTGCTGGCGGCTGTAACTTTTTCGATGAGTGTGTCAGAGGGCAAAATGTTGCTCTCCAAAGTGAGCACAGCTTTGTCACTTGTATCCTTGTAGCCTATCTCCTCAAAAACGTCTTTGGGCTTTAGTGCTAACGCGCGGACAGGTCCTGAACCGATGGCTATTTGGTCACCATCTTTTATTCGCCAACCTGCAAACTGCGAACCCAACATTGCGATTGCAGGGAAATCTGAGGAGACTGTTATTGAGGGAAAAGTAATGTCACCATAGGTTTTGAAGCCAAGTTGAGCTTTGCCTGCGCCCCCCAAGCAGAGTTCCGTTAATTTTTTTCCTGCTTGAAAGCCACCTTGAGCTTTTACGCCCGCGTCAATTACAGTTGCTCCAGCAGTTGATTTTGAAACGGCTACGCCGTAGGATTCTGGGTTATCAAGAAGTTTCTGGGCTATTTTCCAAGCCATTTGATTTACGCTTAAAGCCGCCATAACGTATTCACTTCAACTATTGGCTACCATGCTTTTTCATATTAACTTAACGCTGAAACCTGCATCTCAACGTGCCAAAAACTCGTCTTAACTTGTTTTTCAGGAAGCCAACCACGTCGGGGGTGAAAATAGAGAGCGATGCCAATAGAAAATTGAGCGGATAAACCATGGGGTATTCGAATATGTTGCCGCCCCATGAGCCAGAAATGTTCTGCATGTTACCCCAGAGCTGAAACAGGGACCAAGCACCTGTTTGTAGCAAAGCACCGCCCAACCTGGCAAGGTACTTTTGCCTTTTTCCAAGGGCGCGACCTTTAATGTTTAGGTAGTAGATTTCGCCTGCTACTGCGCCTGCACCTCCTGGGAAAAAAGCGTTAACCAAAATCTTTTCAACCAAATTGCTTGGAATCCAGTGGCCAACCCATGGAGTTGAAAACAGATCAAGGATGGGCACGTTAACGTTGCCAGTTGCAAACCGAATCAGGGCAGGCACAGCATAAATTATTACGCCGCCAATTTCCCAAATCCAAAACCGCCTGCTCCTAAGCATGCTTGCAACTGCGCTCAAGTACATAGGGCATAAACGTGTAATAAACCCTTTAAAAATCTTCTAAAAACAAGGGTTAAGGTCGGTAGCCGCCAAGAGTACAAAGTGCTAAAGCAGCCGCGGTTAAATCTGCCGTTGTTCCAGGGTTGCACTTGTTCTGTGAAAGCCGAAGTTTGCGGTCAAAATCTTTGAGGCTTTGCCTTCCAGCCTGGGTTTCTAGTCCGCCGAGCTCCAAAACCGCTTTAGCATCTGCGGTTACCTCTAAGGCTTTTTCCTTGCCTACTTTTCTTGCAATGAACGTGTCTGGGCGTTGTGAGAGAATTTTTAGGAAGGTGTGCACGACCGCTGTGTTCGTGGGTTTGCTTTTTAACTGGTCAGCCAGGTATGGGTATGCAAGGTCGAAGGTTACTGAGTAATTGTTGACCCATTCATAACAGACGTCGTCATAGCCCGCGCCGATCTTGAAAACGTCAAGCAAAGAAACATTATCTTTTAGCAGGCGTTGCTTTGAGGTTGGGTCTTTGACGTCAAGTTCTGCGGATTTGTTAAGTCCGCTCGGATTGGCAATGTCAATTCCCTCATAAAGATGCACTGAGTCCAACGCTTTCGTAGATTTAACAACCAAACTAATGTTCTTGCGTAGCTTACAAAGGTCCAGACTAAAGTTTTGGGCTGTCGGCGTCATGCCTGCAGCCACTGCAATCGGTACAAACAGCATAATTGTGCCAAGAATCGTGTTTCCGCCTCTTTGCCAAGTATTAACGTCGCTGACACAAGTTTTAATGAGATTTCCCAAGCCAACCTCGCTGATACCAAGCTTGTTTTCCGCTACCTGTGCTCCTCGCTGTGCGGCTTCTTCAAAGGCAGATCCGGCTGCAACAGCTGAAGCCAAGAAATGCTGGCATGTCGTTTCTTCAAAACTTGTGGTCAGGTTGACGTTGCCTGGTTTTTCTGAGCTGACTTCAAGCAGAATCGCCAGTTGTAGGCATTTTGATATGTGGTTGGCTTTGTTTTGGTTGCTCATTACTGCATCGAGTTAACTGGTCTAAAGAAGGTTTATTAAACTTTACAAAAAACTATGAGCAGTCTTAGGCATTATGTTTGAGGTGTTTGTATGAGGGCTCGCGAAGGCGATTTAATAAAATCAAAGAGTAACGTGTTTTTTGACGTTAAGGGCTTACTTCATCCAGAAGGTAAAATTATTGCGTTTCCACGCTTCATCCCAACACCACAGGGCACCCGACAAGGCACAGACGCAACATATGGCAAAATCTACAGCCTTGGCGACCGATTCAAATACCTACAGCAAAACTACCCCGAACTCATCGTTTTTGACTCTGTATTCGGCGAAACAATGTGTGAAGTGCCAGAAATAGAAGTAGCCGAACATTATAAGCCTGAAGAAAAACTTTGGTCCCTGCGCTCAGCCAAGGACTTGACTGTATTGGAAAGTAAGGCGTTGCAGTTGTCTCAAACGCTCAAGGCGGAAGCGAACATTCCTTGGAGCAGCATTGGTGTTTCAGGATCTATCATGGCGGGATTAACCACTGACAAGTCTGACATTGACCCGCTTGTTTACGGCGCAGATAATTGTAGAAAAGCTTACTCGGCGTTGCAAAAACTATGTTTGAAAGTAGATTCTGGGTTCAAACCTGACAGCAAAGAAGAGTTGGCGGAGCTTTTCGATTTTCGTTCGAAAGATACCCAGATGAGCTTCGAAGACTTCGTCACGGTCGAAAGCCGTAAAGCGTTTCAGGGTAAATTCATGGGAACAGACTACTTCATCCGATTCGTGAAAGACTGGAGCGAAGTCGGCGAGCGGTATGGCGATGTGTGCTATAAGAACAGCGGCTACGCAAAAATCAAAGCCAAAATCGCAGACAGCACAGACTCACTATTCACGCCTTGCACTTATCGGCTGCAAGATGTCGAGATAATTGAAGGGCTCAAATTGTCCCCAATAACTGAAATTAGCTCTTTTCGCGGCAGATTCTGTGAACAGGCTGTAAACGGCGAAACGATTGAGGCTCAGGGAAAAGTTGAATTAGTAACCAATAAAAAAACAAGCAGTGAAAGCTACCGTTTAATTTTGGGCAATAAGCCGTCGGATTATATGGTGCTTTCACATTAGGTTGCTCAGGCTTTCAAGTCTTCTTCAAGGTCTCGCTCGGCATATTGAATGAGAATACCTTTTTCCCGCAAGATTTCAAAAATTCCAAAGAGAAATCTCAGCAAGCTGAGCTGCTTTCCAACTCGTGATTTCTCCGCAATTGTATAGTTTGAGTGCATTTTCCAAATTCTTTTCACTCATATTGATTCACATTTAAGTAGATCTTTGATTTGAAGGATAAAGCCTTTCTTAATGTAGCACTTTTAGCACTTGCTCGTAGTATCGCGGGCAATAAGTCAACGTGACCTGATAGAAGCTTTCTGATGGTGAAATGACCTCTTCCAGATTTCCTTCAACAATTATGGTTTCGTCCCTTTGTGCTTGCTGACGGAACTCTTCCATGAAACTGAAAACCCGCTGGGCTTCAAATGCCTCGGGCCCGCCACTGTAAACTTGCAGAGGCTCTATGCCGTAGATTGACGGAATAAAAGGTGCCTCATCATCAGCTGTAATTCTGGCTTTGATTTTTACCCAACCCTTCTGTTTTATTCGCGTCTGTGGGTCATATTCTGATTTGATTTCGCTCCAAGCTTTAACTGGCTCAAACTCCGCTTTAATTACCCTGCCGCTTGCTGCTATATCATCGTACAGCCCATAGATTTGTTTGCGTCTTTGATGCCAAATGAAGTCTGGTACGGTGAAGTTTTTGAAACGCCAGTCCTTTTCGTCCATGACTTTTTCGGATTGAAACTCATTACTAAGCCCAGAAGTCTTGTCGGCATACAGAGCTTGGAGTGTTCTGCGGATTTTTGCATTCTCTTCTTTGCCATAAATTATGAAGTCAATATCAGAAAATTTGGGATGATGAAACCCGTGGAGCATTGATCCGAAGACACCGAAATTTTCATCCTTTAAGCCTGAATTATCAAGCGATATTTTTAACACGCGTTCCATTGCAGCCAAGAGTTCATCGGTTGGTCCAGCCTTCAATAGTTGTTGGAGACGCTGCTCTGGCTTTCTGGCTTCCGCAATATCCTCGCTTTTTACTCCAACCAGATTTAAGTCAAGCATTTGATGATAAACAAGGTATTGCTTGTAGTGTTTGTTGACAAGCTTCATGCCTTCATCGTTATAGAACTTGTAATAAAGATCTGGTTTGCCAGTTCTTGGCGCTCGTGGATCTGTGGATTGAAAAATCTTTGAGGATGCATATTCAGCGTCGCATAGGTAGGTACCTGGCGGGTGGCTGTATCCGAAAACCCGGAAGATTAAGCCTTCACTCGTTTCTATGGCGTCTCGGTCACGGAGCGCTAAGTTATTGGCCAAATATATTCTTCCTCTGAAGTTGCTGTACCGACAACCACCTGATAGTAGACCTCATTGGTACTTGTAGATTCAACTCGTTCAAGTTTACCCGCGACCTTTAATTCGCTGCCGCAACGGGCGACGTTTCTATAAAGCCCAATGTTTGAAACTACTTGAACGGGAATTTGTCCAAAGTCAAGTTCTGATTGGTCATCAAGGGGTTTGTAATTTGTAATTTTGTACGTAGCTGGCCTATACATGGTTTCAGTGTCGTCGCTTACAGTAGCCTGAAACCGCACTGGATCAAGCGGAATGTAACGGTAGTCCCCGTATTTTTCTTTAACTTGGTCAAACTGTTTAGTAGCGTTATACATGAAAATTTTGCCGAGGTATCTGCCCTGAAATTTCCTTGCGGCTTCAATACGGTTGCCAACAATGTAGCTTAGTTTTGCCTCGTTAACTAGTCGTGCAATGGCATCTTCAACGAAGCGAAAGTTTTCTGTGCCGTAGACAACAAAATCAATATCTGATTCCTGCGAGTGCATTTGCAGTGCTATGGAACCGTGGAGCCCAAGGTCGGCTAATGGAACTTTAGCTTCTTGGGAAACTAAACCGATGATATCTATCGCCATCTGTTGGAGTTTGTCGCGTTTATGCAGGTTTTGAAGCCAAACCAGGCGATCACGTGGAACAAATACCTGCTCGATGCGGTCAAGTGGTGCCGTGATTAGTTCTTTGTTTCGGTACTGGTCATAATATAGGTAGTTTGGGAAGTTTTTGCGGAAAGCCTCGATGAAAGTCTGATAGTTCTTGGCAGTGTACAGTTTTTCGGCTCTGAAAAGTTGGTTATCGCCGAAACGCCATGTGCGTTCAAGCATCTCCACGTTAAACATTTCTTTGTATTTGGCGGGGATGTACTTGAGGAATGCAAATACTCTGTCGTCTGGATGTTCATACCCAAACGTGTTAAGAATGAAGCCGTCTTTTGTGACGAAGGTATCTCCGTCCATAGGGGTCCAAATGTCTTCTGCCATGCTTCGCACCGCGAAAATAGGTAAAGCTGAAAGTTAAAAAAGCTATTGCATGCCTCAAACATGAGTATCAATTGCCACTCAGATTTTAGCAAAGAAAACAGTTCAGCACATAGAAATACTAAAGCCTGTTGCAAACTACCGACCGCCCTACCCTCTTTTTACAAGCAAAATTTCATCAAAAAAGAGCAAACCCACAAAAACATATATGACAACAACACCACTCTTTTTGAAAAGAAACAGGTGAAAAACAGCACGACAACGCCTAACGCTGAAGAAAACAACAATGAAATGGTAGTCACACCTTGGGAAGTTAAAGGCAAGGTAGACTACGAACGTTTAATCCGAGAATTTGGTACCCAACCCTTGACGCCCCAACTCCTCCAAAGAGTAGAAAAACAAACGGACAAGCTTCACTTGCAGCTGGAACGCCGCATTTTCTTCAGTCACCGAGACTTAGACACCGTGCTTGATCTATACGATAAAGGCATAAAATTTGTCTTGTATACAGGCAGAGGACCTTCAGGACCTGTACATATTGGGCACCTTGTCCCATGGATATTCACTCTTCACATTCAACAAAAATTCAAAACACGACTATATTTCCAAATGACAGACGACGAAAAATACCTAATCAGCGACGACGCCAACCTCAAAAACACAAGCAAATGGTCATATGAAAATGCCTTAGACCTAATAGCTTTGGGTTTCAAGCCAGAAGACACTTTCATCATATATGACACTAAAGACATTGACCTGCTTTATGAGATTACTTTGGAAGTTGCTAAACGCATAACCTACAGTACTGCACGCAGTAGTTTTGGGTTCCAAGATAGTACCAATATTGGCTGGGTGTTTTGGCCTGCTATTCAAGCTGCACCATGTTTCATACATAAAAAACTCACGGGTGAAAACGTCCCAGCGTTGATACCAGCAGCTATCGATCAAGATCCATACTGGAGAGTTACTCGCGACATAGCTCAAAAACTTGGCTACTGTAAGCCTGCTCAGATCCACTGCCGCTTCTTGCCGGGACTGGGAGCGGGAGGAAAAATGAGCGCTTCTATGCCTGAAACCAGCATATTCACAGTTGATCAGCCTGATGTTGTGAAAAAGAAGATTTGGAACGCGTTCACAGGCGGTAAAGGCACCGCGGCTGAACAACGCAAAGAGGGCGCTGACCCATCAGTCTGCAGCATCTTCCAATATTACTTCTACTTGTTCGAGGAAGACAATAGCAAACTAGCAGAACGCGAACGCAAGTGCCGAGGCGGGGAAATGCTATGTGGCGAATGCAAAAAAGATATAGCTGAAAAACTCAACAAGTTCCTTCAAGCCCACCAAGAACGCCGAGAAAAAGCCAAGGACGTAATCGAGAAATACCACATAAAACGCTAAGAAGAAAAATTTTCTTTCATGAAGCCTATGGAGTCATATGCTGCTTGATTTTTCTTTGAGTGGGTTAACAACTTTTAATGACTGATAGTTCTTGAAATCTCGAATGTTTTCGGTATAGATTACGTCTATATTGTTCTCTTTGGCTGTGACCGCTAAGACGCAATCAAAAATACCGGCTCCTAAAAGTTTTCTTTCTTTTACAAGATTGAAAACTTCGCCAGGGGCGGAAGCTTCTGAGCTTATCTTTTCAATTTCGCAACAGTTCCATAAATCTGCACACAAATCTGCGCCATCCTCCAAAGTCATGGGAGAGCTTGCTCTTTTGGGGTTAGTGATAACAGCAAAAAATTCATAGAGGACTTGAGCGGATAGGCATGCGTCTATTTCGCCTTTTAGTGCTTTATTCATGATTTTTTTAGCTTGTTCATGATTGGCTGATAGCTTATCGTACGCGTAAACCAGTATGTTCGAGTCAAGTAATATCTTCATAGATTTCTTCTCTTGAAATGCGACCCTTAATTCCAAGGCTGGGTGGATTTTCAAGCAATTCACGGGCTTTCTTAGCTTTCCGGCATCCACGAACTACGCTCATCTTCGCAACTCCTTTGGCAACGACCTCTATTTGTAAAACATCGCCATCAACAAGGCCTAGTTTTTCTCTTACGCTTCGGGGAAGGTAAACCTTATCCTCATAGTAAGTAGTTTCAGCCAAATCCATCATCAGTTTACCCAATGAATTGGGCAAAATATAAGCTTTGTTACGGTTGAATGCACATAAAACCGAACGGAAAACCTAACTGCCCGAGCAAGAATCGTTTCTTAGCGATTCGTATAGCATCAATTCAGCCGGACGTAAATGCCATAGAATAAATATCTTCTAAAAACAAGAGAGAAAAACAAAAATGTTCTCAAACAGCAAAACGCTCCTTTTAATTAAAGTTTTTAAAGTGATTTTTATGTCAACCAACGTTTTAGTTAGAGATATTATGACAAAGAAAGTAAAAGTTGTAAGAGAAGACACAAACCTCCATGAGGTAATAGCAACCCTGAGCAGCTTTGAAATTAATTCACTAGTTGTCATGCAAGCACAACGACACGTAGGGATCATTACTACAAAAGACGCAATGGTCAGAGGCTTTGAACACGGCTTGCCCGCGACAGCCATAACTGCTAAGATGGTCGCCTCCTCGCCATTAACAACAATCGGCGAAGAAGCATCAGTTGAAGAAGCCGCACAACTAATGAAGCGGTCAAAAATTAAGCATCTACCAGTAGTCAGCGACGGCAAACTCGTCGGCATTCTATCCGACTCCGACATTATGTTCGCTGTGCCATCGATGCTGTCAACTATGGAAGAAATCTGTCGTCCTCAAAAATAAAATGTTGCCATTGTCTAGTCAATGCTCCACCGATAAGACCTCCAACTGTGCACAGAACAGCGCCCAAAGCAGCAATTGCGCCGCCAATGATCCCGATAGCAAAACCAACCTTAGAACCCAAAATCCCGCTAAAAACCGCAACGAAGCCACCAAGCAATGTTGCAGCAACCAACGCAAGAATCACAATTGCTACTGCGCCAATTAACCCTACTATTAACCCGGCTATTGCACCAAGCAGTAAGCCGCCAGCTATAACTCCTGCTGCGAAACCGCCAGCCAACATACCAATAAGAACACCGACAATAGGCAACACAATGCCAAGAGGTACCCCTATGAAGAGTACAACGAGAAAGCCTGCGACTGCACCAACCAATATGCTCCCCATTAGTTCATCATCCGTTCGCAGTAAAACCGCAATGAAGATAAACTTTATCGCGCAAACATCTAAATAACAAAGGAAATAAGTTTCCTACTTCACCAATTATGAGATAACTATAGGTGATTTATCTGTCTGCAAAAACTCAAGTAAACATAAGCTCAGCCTACAGGCTTCTTCACCCGATGCATACGGTCCTGGTTTCATGCGTTGGAAAAGCTGGAAAACCCAACATAACTACCTTGGCGTGGGCAATGCCAACATCCATTAAACCACCATTACTTGCCATCAGCCTAGCCCCAACGCGTCACTCTCATACCTTAATCGAAGAATCAGGCGAATTCATAGTCAATATTCCCACTTTGGAAATCTTGCAAGCAGTTTACGCCTGCGGCTCCTTAACAGGGAGAAGCTTTGATAAGTTTAAAAAATCGAATTTAAGCCCCATGCCAGCAAAAAAAGTCAAAGCACCAGCTATACGCGAATGCATAGCCCATCTTGAATGTTCAGTAGATAGCAAGTTCACAACAGGTGACCACACGATTTATGTTGGCGAGATTTTAGAGGCTTACGCTGACATGGGCGTCTTCAGTGAAAGCTATGATTTGAAGAAGGCAAGGATGCTCTACCATTTGGGCGGCAACAACTTCGGGGTACTGGATCCCAAAATCTACAAGCCCTAAGCAGAAATCTGCTTCTGTAGTTTCTTAAGCTCATAGATTTCGCCTTCGCTAATGGGTATGGGCTTAATCAAGGCCTTTTGCATACGTTGACGATTCAGGCTGCAAAAATGCCTTCAAGATTCTTGGTTGGGAACTCTGGGAGCCTACGGCAGCAAAAGAATAGAATAAGCTTATTGACCGCGTTTTTTCAAATAGTAGGTTAAACCCACGCCGATAGCAACCGCCGATGCCAGACCGATGCCTGCAACAGGCACTATTAGAGACATCTCTAAGGAATATACTGAGAACTGTATTGTTTCTGAAGCACCAAAGCTGCCCATTGTGTATTTGGCATAGACCGTTATGTTATGTGCGCCGTTGGGTAAGCCTGTTAACGTTAGATTACCATCAATGGTGACATTCTCATGTCCGTCCAGACTGTACTGCATAGACGAGACGGGTTTATCAACCATAAAAGTCAGCGGAACACTGCTCGTGTTGTATTTTTGATTTGCTGGGGAAACAACCGTTATGTTAGGCTGAACTGCCCCATACCCAATAGGAAAATATTGTGCATTAGAGTTATCCGCCTTCATATCAACAAAATATCCCCATATTCCTGCACGACCTCCAATAACGTAAAAAGTGTCATTTAAGGCAACGGTAGCGGCGCAATATCTGAGAGTCGGCACGGAGGAATCAGTTACCCAACTATAGTAGTTGGCGTTCGGCATGGGGGCGCCAATTAGCCAAGTATCACTGCGGATGTCATAGGCGTTTGTGATGTTACCCATAAAAAAATAAATTCCTAAGGGTGCTAACTCGCCTGTTGTTTTGCCTCCACTTCCATACAAGTCATACTGGGTTGAATGCTTTGATGAAACGGTCCAATTGTTCGTTGAGGTATCGTATATTTGGATAGCGCCAAGTTGGCCTGCGAACGTCTCGTTACGCGGCTGAGCGCCTTCAAAATATATTTTCTCTCCGATAACTGCTGATCCGAAACCTGTCACTTCGGTTGGAGGCGGTGTTTTCGAAGACCATGAATCCGTTTGCGGATCATATACTTCAAAATCGCTTGTGCTAAAAATGGGAAGAACATAGATTTTGCCGTTAACGACATTAGCGACCAGACGTGTATTAGCTACAAGCATTGGCGTTTTGGTTGTCCAGCTATCCGTTGCGGGATTATAGACCTCGTTAACACCTGTGCTATAAGAATCCTGCGTCCGCCCGCCTATACAATATATTTCACCTTGAAAAACAGCAACTGCCAAACCAGCCCTTGCAGTAGGCATAGAATTCCTTCTAACCCAGGTATCACTGGCTGGGTCATACTCTTCACAGACATTCACAATATCATGCGAATGCCAAAACGGGTTTCCCAGATTTCCCATGGCTGTTCCATTGTCGCCGCCAATCGCATAAATTTTTCCGTCGACCGAAGCAACGCCTAGAAAAGCTCTAGCGGTTGGCATTGAGGCTTTCTCAATCCAGGAATTTTCAAGGGCAACAGCGGATGAGAATTGTACAGATAAGAGTACAAAGAGCGTAGACATAAGAAAGGTAACACATAATATATGCGTTGAATGCAAGTAATGTCTCCTGATGTCTCAATTTATCATAAAATTGCTTGAAATAAAAGAGTTTCTGCAAAAAGAGCCTTAAACAAAAGCTATTTGTTGAACCAAACATGCACATTGTACTGCAAATGTTATAGTCTCTTTTCAAGCCAAATCAAACAAAAATAGTTGGAAATATATGGTTATCTTGACAAGCTTACTTATAAGGCATTAATCTGTCGTTTACTGTTTTACTTGTCTGGCCTCGGCAAGCTTGGCTTTGGTTCTTCTAATGTAGAGAATTGATGAAGTTACTGCGAATACGGTAAAGGCAATTGCTGCTAATGGGTACTCTGGAACGGTGGGAGTTGAGGTTGGCGATATTATACCATTTTGAATAGGTATTGCTTGGGGATTAGGTTCTGTTAGAAACGGGATGAAGGTAACGGTGATGTTAGTGCTCTTACCTATTGTGATTAAGCTAGATATCGTTTGAGCATCAGTCGTTCCCCACCAGTTGTAAGTGGCGTTAGTGTTAAACATTCCATAAAGGGCATAGGCTGTAGAGTTTACAATGTTATTCCCCTGCAGCAAAACAGGAGTAACTCCTTTAATCCCTATGTTATTGTTGGTAAGAGTATTGTTAAGAATCACAACTCTGCTCTTACCTAGGATACCGCTAACCCAAATCCCTATTCCGAAACCATTAATCATATTATTAGAAATAATTGTGTTCGCGCGAGTTTCAGTGTTTATTCCATTAGTTACGCTTTCAAGATTACTGTTAGGCTCTGAATTAACGTAGTTAATTATATTAGATGATATCGTTCCTGAGCCTGTCTCTATTGCATAGCGGCCGTTTCCTGTTAGATTGATTATGTTGTCGGTTACTTTTCCGTTACCAAATAGCGCAATTACGTTGGCGTTTCCTGTTATTGTAAAACCTGAGATTGATGAGTCATCGTTTAGTAATATTCCGTAGTTCCACCCGAAAAGCGTTCGTTGAATCTGTGTTGTCTCGATGACGGTATTTTGGGAGTTTTCTCCTATGAGTGATACTGAGTTGGGGATTTCGAGTTCATAAGTATACCCGTTTGGAGGGATTGTGTAGTTGCCTGCTCTGACAAATACTGTGTCGCCTGCTGTCGCGTTACTCAGTGCCTCTCGTATGGTGGGGAAATCGTCTGGAACAGTTAATGTTCTTGTTGTGGCGTCAGCTTTGGCGGTGGGCGGAGTGAAGGCTAAGCAGGAGGTAAGCATCGTAGCAGCCATAAATACCACGAGAAGCTTGACCGTGCGTTTCATACTTGGAATTTCATCATTTCCCAGATAAAAGGTTTCTCGTCAAGAAAGTTTGACGGTTAAGAAAAGGGTTAAGTCAAGATTTTTTGACTAAAGTCTTGAGAATTTTTTTTGAAAAACAATCGACAACTTTCTGAAATCATCACTATTGGCTGATTATAGCCTCAAGTGTTTTCTATTATCGATTATCGGCGATTAATATATATGGAAAAAAGAGAAAGAAGAGGATTATTAGTTTATTCTGCTAGTGGTTCCTCTACAAATCTGAAGCCGTAGCTGGAGTAGTATGCGGTCAAATCGGTGTTTGAAGAGACGTAGACGTCTGTTGGGTTAACCCATTGGTTGTCGCTGAAAGTCCAGAAGTACTCGTAGCAATACTGATCCAAGTTATAGTAGGGGTCCTCCACTTCAACAGTATGCCAGCCCACAGAAACCTGAACCGAAACAGGCGCAGCTCCAACATATGTACTGTCAACGTAGACCGCTGGGTAAAGCGTCCAAGAGTAGTCCATATCAACAGCCGAAACCGAAAGCCATGGCAAAGGCGGGTCCTGCGCGAACACTGGCTGCAAAGTATAATCATCGTCCATGTAGACTCCTTTGGGGTTGCTGCTTCCCGAATCTTGCCCGTCAAGGTGCCAATGGTCAAAGTGGTAGCCGCTGTCAGCGTAGGCTGTTACATAAGCGGTTGATCCCTCAACATATGAATGCGCACCAACTGAAAGACTCGTATGCCCATTATCGGCTGATTGTATTGTAAGGTCATGGTAAATTACTGGGTCAACATGGACCGAATCCACTCTGAAAGCCGAACCATATTCATCCTCCACGCTGACTTTGATTTTGGTAAAGGTGCTGTAGGTTGTTCCGCAGTCAATCCAGTAAGGCGAGCCTAAACTGACCTCTTGGTCGTTGACAAGAGACCAGCTGCCTCCAGTATAAATATAGACATAGATATGCTGCGCGTAGTCTCCAACAGAATTGCCGTAAAGGTAGATGTGTCCGTCGGTTTGCTGATTCATGTTTCCGCTTATTTCCTCAGTCTGGGTGCCTAAGCCTCCTACGACTGCGTAGTGTCCATCTGGCTGGTAGCCTGCCATGCTGTTAGGCTGCTGCACGTCGCCTGTTGCTGAGTCAATGCTTGAAACAAACCTGTACGAAGGCGCATCTGTGAAGAATGCCTGCAGAGAACGTGCCTGATCCATGTAGATATCTACTTCTGGGCTATTGCCCAAGTTTTCTGAGTAGGGTCCCAAAAACCAGTAATCCAGAACTTTGCCAGAGTTTGGAACAGCGTGGACATGGGCGGTAGAATAACTGAGGTACGGTTGAATGCCAGACGGGTCCGTCGAGCCACCTCCGCTGGATGAGAGTGTCAAATTGTAGTAGGTGGGATCCCAATTGAAATATGCTTTGAGTTCGCCTTCAAAATCGAGCAGTATGGATGAGGGGTTTCCGCCGTAGCTGGCACCCATGTATGGGTACGTGAAGTAGACGAATTCATAGTTCTGAGGAACATTAACGCTAACATTGTAAGCTCGCATATAGGTGTAGACTTCTCCTCCGCATGCGTGCCCATCAAAATAAAATGTGGGTGAAAGACCGTAGTTATCCGTCAGCGTTATTTTTGGCTGGTATAGAATTATGTTGCTATCACCGAATACCTGCATGCTATTGAGAGTGCGGTTTGGGAAGAAGTCACATGGGTACCATCCATTCTCCGAAAGCTCTCG
Organism: Candidatus Bathyarchaeota archaeon; assembly: GCA_963725715.1. GTDB lineage: Archaea > Thermoproteota > Bathyarchaeia > Bathyarchaeales > Bathycorpusculaceae > Bathycorpusculum. The sequence goes on along the minus strand of CAVRZF010000004.1, from coordinate 193,816 downwards.
TACCTGACCATTAGGTTCATCTAACCCTTCCATATTTGGGTTTCCGGGCCACCACAAGTTATAGCCCTGGCAAAGTATACTGTCCTGATAAGTTGCGTTAAAGATTGATAATGAAGCTTGATTTAACGAATTATGAATGGTCTGACCATTCACGAACATGTTATGGTAGAAGTCTTCTATAAAATACTTCATTGCAGGAGTCCATTGTTCCTTGAAGGTCATTGTGTCGTTGCCAATCCAAGGCGAGAAGCCATAGAAGCTTATGAAGCACTGCCCGCTATCGTCAGAATCGTTATAACCGTACTTGCTGCTCACTTCATAATTCATCCAAGCGTTGCACATGTCAGTGATAACGACATCACCACTACTGTTTTGCGCTTGACAGCATACCCACAAAACAACGAGTTTATACTTATTGTTATTAACTTGCTCATCAATTTCAGAATAGGTTATTTCATTACCTGTATTATCTACATAGATTCTCCCAGGCTCTTTCATGTGTCCATAGTGGAATACAGTGCATCGATCATAAGTTGTCGCGTCAGAATAAGCATTGCACAATTCGTTAGTGACGGTGGTTTGACCCTGAACACAGTTGAATACTTGGTAACCTGAAGCTGCAAAGTCATCGTCCAATTGTTCCTGTACCCAGTATGCAGATGCATTTTCCTCCTGCGATTGAGGGGGCGACCCCTTGTCATCACCTTCCAATGGATAACCTGGTGTACCCTCTATTGCGCCATAGATTCTGGCTGAGCTATAAGGAAACACTGAATCAGCCTTAACCGTAGATATTGCGGCTCCCAAAAGAATTATGCTGCAGAGCAATATGCTCCATATCATCGGATTGAATAGGTTTTTGCTTCCAGTAAGCCTTGAGACTCTTTTTCTGTTAGAAAACAGAACGCCCATGCAGAGAATTACCGCCATCATAGCTGGTGCTGTTAGTATCGTTGAGTTCTGATTGGCTTCTTGGGCAACATCTTGGCTTACTGCTTCAGTAGTGTTTGTTTGAGTGGCGCTTGCTGTTGATTTAAAAGCGTTTGCTATTCCACTATCGGCGTACATTAGCTCTGTTGAGCTGACTTGTCCTGTATCTGCCCAAATTGTTACGGCTATGCCTGTAACATCGGATGGGTAGAATTTGTCAAAGCCTATGGGAATCCACCATGAAGGATATAGGTTAAACGGGTTGCTGTCTCGCGCAAGGCTGGAGTATGGAGCATTAACGTAGCTGAGGGTCGCAGATTTTAGTGATTCTGGAGAAGCTTGGAAGCCCCCAACTGATACTGTTGAAGTCGTGTTTCCAATGGTTACTTGGTAGGTATAGTTCTGCACTGCAGCTAAGGCGTTTGTGATGGCTTGTTGCTTTGGAACGGTTGGGGTGCCGATTATGTTGTAGAAGGGCCAGTTATCTAAAAAGACCTCCAATCGTCCTTGGTAATAACTTAAAAGCACTTTTTTTGAATCAGCAACAATGCCGTTTGCATCTGTGTACGTCCAGGTATAGTCTACGGTTGCTTGATTTGAATTTAGCACTTTAAGCGTTACGTTGCCTGCTGTTTTAGTAACACTTGCACTACCGCTAACGTCGTCCAATGTTTGGGCAAGCGTACTGTAGAAAGAATTTCTTGTGTAAGCCTGATAATTTTCTAGAAACTCCTTTGCCACGCCAGCAGTACTATTAGCAGGTTGCGTAGCTGCAAGTGTGCCACCGTATTCGGAAAGATAGAGCATGTTTAAGCTGTTGTTTATGAAGGATGAGTGGACTCTGACTGAGCTTTGGTTTGAATTTAGGGTGAAGTCGATTTGGTTTTGCGGTAGACCGTTGTCTTGGCTGCTGGTTTGCGAGTTTATCTTTGTTGCGTACGAGTTGGGGTTGATGCCTAATAAGTTGCCCAATATTGAGTTTGTTTGCTCTTGAACGTTTGAGGTATTGGCTGCCTGACCAATGGGGAATGAACATGAATAGATGGTGCAGAGAAAAAGTATGGCTAAGAGTGTGCTTGTTAAAAATTTTTGTTTGGAGATTTTATTCATTTTTTTACCTCCATATTTTTTAGGTGGAAATCTCCTGTTTTCCACTTGACCTTTTCAGTCCCTCAATTAGGACTAGGCGGTTACTCGCCTCCAATGCAGTATAGCATTAGCTGGAAATGTAATGCGTCTAAGTTGCTAAAGAAATTTAGCTATTTCTCATTTTCAACATGTAGTAATGAAAATTTCAATAATCAACACATTTTTTCTTGAATAAAGGTTGTTTTTAATCTTTTTTATGTTAAATGAAGTGTATATACACATCCCTAATGTGTAGAAGGTGTTTTTAAAATGCTAAATTATTTTTTGTTTGATAGCTGTTAAAGAGTGAAGCTAGATTTTCTGTTTTTACATCTTTTCTTTAAATTTCTTTGTTTTTCCTTCACATAAGAGGTGGTACACTTAGCCTTAGTGTAGATGGATATTTTCAATGCTTCTGATGTGACAATTGCGCTCGGTAGCGATTATCTATAGCTTGGCCAAATCCTCACCGTAAGGAATTCTAGTACGCCACTGTTATAGCTGAACTAATGCTCTTTCAAATTAGAATACATCCTTGAAGTTTGTTAGGAGAGTTAGCAGCGATCACGATGGGGCTCAATATAGCCTAAATAATCTGGAATGGGAAAGGAATGACATCGCTTAATAAGTTGCTATTCGCGCTGAATCAACTTCTAGTTTAGCGTCCATCATCAATCGCAACCACTGCCACGTATCGAAAACTTCCTGAATATGACCCGCAGTAAATCCAGTCAGGCGAATCTGATTCAATACAAACAATAGACGGAGTGATTTCTTCCCAGTCATAAAAGTCATTATGGGACATATACACATAAACATTAGTGGAGTGCCAAATGAAGCCTTAAAAATATTTTAAAACGCCCTACCAAAAAAACCGCTAAGACAAAAGAAAAAAACATTAGTCTCTTTTCAAGCCAAATCAAACAAATTGAATATAGTTGGAGCTTTGGTTATCTCGACAAGCTTACGTATAAGGCATTAATCTGCCGTTTACTGTTTTATTTCTCTGGACACGGGCAAGCTTGCCTTTGGTTTTTCTAATGTAGAGAATTGATGAAGCTACTGCGAGAAGGGTTAAGGCAATTGCTGCTAAGGGATTCTCTGGGACGGCAGGGGTTGGAGTTGGAGATGTTATACCATTTTGGATAGGTATTGCTTGGGGATTAGGCTCTGTTAGAAAGGGGATGAAGCTAACGGTAATGTTAGTGCTCTTACCTATTGTGATTAAGCTAGATATCTTTTGGGCATCAGTTGTTCCCCACCAGTTGTAAGCGGCGTTAGTGTTAAACATTCCATATAAGGCATAAGATGTGGAGTTTACAAGGTTATTTCCTTGCAATAAAGCAGGAGCTACTCCTTCAATCCCTACGTTGTTGTTAGTAAGAGTATTATTAAAAATCATAACTCTGCTCTGGCCTTGAAGTCCGCCAACCCAAATACCTACTCCAAAACTGTTTATGATATTATTGGAAATAGTTGTGTTTGCAGTCGTTGTTGTTTTGATTCCAATAGTTCCGGTTCTCGACCGGCTATCTGGTTCTGGAGACACACAATTTATAATATTAGACGATATTGTTCCCGAGCCTGCATCTATTGCTTGGTAGCCGTTTGATGTTAGGTTAATTATGTTGTTATTGATTCTTCCGTTACCAAATAGGCCAAGCACTTGGAGATTTCCTGTTATTGTGAACTCTGAGATTTCTGAGTTGTCATACAATACTATGCCATAGCTCACGCCGAAAACCTCAGAAGTCTTCTCAGTTGTCGTTATAATGGTGGTGTGAGGATTTTCTCCTTTGAGTGTTACTGACTCGCCAATTTTTATTCCGTATTCATATGCTGGGGGGATGCTGTAGTTTCCCGCTCTGACGAAGACCGTGTCTCCAGCTGTAGCATTGCGCACCGCCTCCTGTATGGTGCGGAAATCGTCTGGAACAGTTATTGTTTTTAGTGGGGCGTCGGCTTCGGCGGTGGGTGAGGTAAAGGATAAGCAAGATGTTGACAGCAAGGCAGACAGGAGTAAAACGAAAATTTCTTTCTCAACTGCCATATTTGATAATTGAAAATGATTTTTATAAAAGGTTTTTGGTCAAGAAAATTTGACTATCTTTTCTCTATCTAAACCCCAAGGAAGTCATGGCTAAGCTTAATGACCAAAAGAAACTTCATGCAAAAGACTACCGATGAGCTACAGCAAAGAAGTTGAGTAAAACGGTTAATTTTAGTTTGTTCTCTTTGCGAGTTTGGGAGCTTTTCTGTGGCTGTCCCATGCATGATGCAACGCCAAAGTAGGATGGTAAATAAGCAATCGTGGACCGGAGTACCGCATGACTTGGCGCACTTTCAGCTTCATATCCGGTCGGTAGCAGTGGATGACGCATTTACCGCAAGTGGATTTTTTGTCTTGGAAAGGGCACTTGTCAAGCCTCATAAACGCATACTCTTTAAACTCAGCACACTCTGGGCATAGTTCTCCATGGGTGCCGTGGTGTCCCTTGCAGTAGATTTCAGCCATATAACCTATGGTTTTCTTTTCGCGTTTCATTCGTTTGTGTGTTGGATTGGGTAGTTGCGGCTGCATTATAATCAGGCTTAATAGCAAATCGTAGTCACATAAGGGTTTACCCTAAAAGATAAGGGAATCGACTATCACCCACCTTTTTTTGGACCATAAAAAAATAGGCTAAAATGTTCTTTATCCCGCGCATTACTGAAAGCTTCACAACCAATCCGCCTACTTTATTTTGACTCAGAAATCGATCAAAAGATCACTCGCATAGGAGGAGGGAGGGGTCTACTATTTACAACAAAAATCCAGTGTAAAAAGGCTCAGAAGGAAGTCAACATCCAGTTGAAGTCTCTTGAAGGCTTCACAACCAATACCCTACCCGCCTTATCTTTTTACAACCAACTTCAAACAATAAAAAGAGCACAAGCCGACACCCTAATATTTACTAACAAAAACACACAACAAAATACTAGCGCCCAGAAAAATGTGCCGCAAAGAAAGAAGAGTGAATTATCGAGACACAGAACTTACTAGTTGTTTTTGCGCGTCGTAGACTTCGACGGTTAGGGGCATTTTGCCGACTGCTGCATGTGTTGCGCATCCAAAGCATGGGTCGTAAGCGCGGAACGCCATTTCAACCATGTTTAGTATTCCTTGGTCGACTTTGCCGCCGTGGATTAATCCTTTGGCTGCGTCGCGGATGCTCATGCAGATTGCAGGGTAATTGTTTGTCGTGGCAACAATTAGATTGACGTCTTTGATCATTGCGTCTTTATCGAGTGTATAGTGGTGAATTAGTGTGCCTCTTGCTGCTTCAACGATGCCGACGCCTTCGCCGGGCTCGCCGGGTTTGTTGCGCACGTTTGTGCTGGTAATTTCAGGGTCTTTTACAAGCTCCATTGCTCGCTCCGTTGCGTAGAGCAGTTCGATTAGGCGTGCCCAGTGGAATGCGAGTGTGCTGTGGACTGGTTTGCCGCCTAGAGTTTTGAACATAACCTCGTATTCTGCCTGAGCCAAAGGTGTAGCCATACCGTCTGAAGCATTCAAGCGTCCGAGGGGTCCGACACGATATACGCCACTGTCTTTGCCTGGAACTTGTCCTTTCCAGCCGATTGCTTTGAGGTATGGGAACTTGCTGTATGTCCATTCTTCAACGTGTTCGCCGATGTGTTTGAGGTAATCTTTGGATTCAAACTTGAGGAATTCTTTTCCTAATGGGTCGATGACGCGGATTTTTCCGTCATAAAAGTTGACTTTGTTATTTTCGTCAACTGTACCCATGTAGTAAGTTGGCATGGTGTAGGCTTGGCTCTTGATTAGGTCAACATATTGACTGTTGCCTAAAACGATATCATGGAAGATTTTAAGGGTGAATTGAGCGAAATTTACGCATGAGGCAGCCATTGTCTCGATTTCTTGCCTGCCAGTTTCTGTTAATGATTTTGACATTCCGCCTGGTAAACCACAGACGGGGTGGGTTGCTTTTCCACCAATGATTTCAGTGATTCGTTGTCCGAAAGCTCGGTGTTTTATGACTTCTTTTGCCACTGGCATGCCGGCTTTTTCAATGACGCCAAGTATGTTTCGTTTTTCTGGGGGTGCATCCGGTCCAACAATGAAGTCTGGCCCGCCGAGATAGTAGAAGTGAAGTGTATGATCATAAATGAAGTATGCGCTGTACATGAGTTCTCTGAGCTTCTTTGCTGCAGAGGTTGGTTCAACGTTGAATGCCGCGTCCAAGGCTTTGGTTGCTGCAAAATGGTGTGCAACTGGGCAAACACCACAGATTCTGCTTGTAAGCTGAGGCATAAGTTCTGCTTTTCTACCAATACAGAATTTCTCAAAACCTCGCAATTCGGGAATTTTTAGGTAGGCATTTTCTACTTCGCCATTGTCGTTGAGGAATATGGATACGTTGCCGTGTCCTTCAAGCCGTGTAATTGGGTCTATAATTACTTCTTTCATTTCTTAATCACCTTTCTTTTCAAAATTGAAGCCGGTAAACTATACATGTAGAATGTGCCAACTGGATCTTTAACTTGACTGAGAAGCGCTTCAATTTCTTTTTCTGTATAGGTGGTTTTGCCTGGTTCGCCTTCGTATCCAAGGATTGATGCCAAAGCGGATATCATTGCTGCCCCTTGGTCTGGAACGTTTGGAGCTGGCCCACCGCAACCTGTGCAGGGCATGTCAACGTTTAAGCATTGAGCACCGCAGCCGCTTCTGGTAGCTAAGCCGAGGCAAAGTATACCTTGTTCAAGCAGGCATTTTTCTGGTTCAGGAGCTTTCTCGTAAACGCGGTAGATTTTGCCTATTTTCTTATTGTCTCGTTTTCTTGGGCACTCGTCGCATACTGCTTTGAGCGGGGCAAGAACTGAGCCTTTAGGCGGTAGGTTATTGCTGGCTATCGCGTCAACGGCGGCAGCAATCAATTTAACTGGAGGCGGGCAACCAGGAAGGTAATAGTCTACGTCTACGGTTTGAGCTAAAGTTTTTACCGTATCATAAAACTCGGGGATTTTCAGAATGCCTTCCTTGACCTGAGTTTGGGTTTGAGGCATCGCTGCTTGGGGGTTAACGTTAGATTTGTCTTTTATGTAAACTTGATCGAAAATCTCTTTCTTGTCGTTAAGGTTGGCTAGTCCTGGTACGCTGCCCTGATGGGCGCATGAACCGAAAGCTACGAGTATTTTGGATTTTTCTCGCAGAACCTTCGCCATATGTTCCTGCTCGCTGTTGCGGATTGAACCGTTAAAGAAAGTTATGTCGATGTGTTTGTCTGGGAGTGCTTCGACGTCTTTGTATTTGATGTCTATGGCTACTGGCCAGAAAACTATGTCGGCTAATGCAACTACGTCTAGAATTCTTTCGTTTAGGTCTAAGACCGCGATTTCGCAGCCACCGCAGCTTGCAGCCCAGTAGAAGGCAATTTTTAACTTGTTTTTGCTCATTGTTTGTTTGCTCCCTCAGTTACCAACTTCACTAGTTTTGATGCGTTTACTCGGAGTTCGTTGAAGGCTAATTCTTCAGGACAGAGCCCCATTGCTAACCCGAGTAACTGGGGGTAATGCAGGATTGGAATGCCATATACCTCATTGAACGTTTTCTCTATTCGAAGCTCGTTTGAATCATACATAATGTGGCAAAACGGACAAATCGTAATTAGAGCCTGTGCATCAACCATCTTAACATGACTTAGCTTGTCTCTGGCGAGCGCTAATGCTACTTTGTCGCTGACTCCCACGCTTGGAGCACCACAGCACTCGGTTTCATCAATGTAATCTAGGCAGGTTGCACCTGTTGCTTCGATTAACATTTTGAGTGTTTGTGGGTCTTCTGGATCGTCAAAGCCAATGTACTCTTTTGGCCTTAAAATGTGGCAGCCGTTGTGTTCTGCAACCTTAAGCATGGTAAGTGGCTTTACGACTGAGGCTTTAATTTTTTCTACGCCAACATCCTCTTTGAGCAATTGTAAAAGATGTTTGGTTTCGATTGTGCCTTTGAATTCTAACCCGACCTCTTTGAGATGACCATTAATTTGATCTTTAAGCGCCTTATCCTCTTTGAGAGTTCTGTTAACTTTCTTTAAGGTCCCAGCACAGCCTGGACAAAGCGTAAGAATGCTCAATCCTTGCTGTTCTGCAAGCGCCAAATTCTTAGCGGCCAAAATAAGCATGGTTTCATGGCTGACTGGGTCTAAAGGCAACCCACAGCAGTTGAATTCTGGCATTTCAACCAGTTCAACGCCCAGTTTTCCGAGGATTTTTCGTGCTGAAATCTCATATGCTGAGACGCGGTAGGGAATTGCGCAGCCGAGGAATAGGAGGTATTTATTTCCCACTGGTTTGTCCTCCAGCGGGTTTCTGGGCGCTATCCATGAATTTTACTCCTTTAAGCACTTTTTGGACTTTTTCAGCGTTGCCCTTAGGCAGAGGCGGTAAGCCTTGGGATTCACGTTTTTTAACTCTTAGTTCTGGAATTTTATAGGCATAGCCTGATTCGAGTAGGCTTGCAGCTTGTTCTTTGAAAACTTGGGGGACGCAACCGTTTTCTGCTGCCATGTTTCGGAAGACGCGGATGACGTTTGCTACTTCCACTTCTTGTGGGCAACGGTCGGTGCATGTGAAACACGCGGCGCACAACCAAAGTGTGTCGCTTTTGAGAACGCGGTCTTTAAGGCCGAGTTGTGCCATGTGGATTAGAGTTCTTGGGCGGTAGCTGTCGCTATAGCGTGCTACCGGGCAGTCCGAGGTGCATGTTCCACACTGGAAACATTTAAGAATTTTTTCGCTTCCATGAGTCTTAAGGAGCTGATACTTGAATTTTGGGTCAAGTTCGGAAGCTTTTATGGGCTCTTTGCCCGATGATGTTTGTATTGGCTCAGTCAAACGGCTTCACTTGACTTTAGGTAGCACCCTATGTGCCCTTATTTACTGTGGATGCCCAAATCGAATAAATAAACGTTCAGTAAAGCCGTAAATGATTTTTCCATCGTTTAGGGTTCATGGAGGCTGCTTTTACGATGCGCAAGGCATGTGCAGAAAGGCTTGTTTGATTAGAATGGGGTTTTTAGAGCTACTTTCTATCATAGAGCATAGTGCCTCCAAAAATTTAGGCATATTTCTTAACTTGAAATGCAGGCCCCCTCCGCTACAATTAGCAAGATAAAACAATCAGCAAATAGCATAGCCCCCTCCTGTGGGAAGCGGACTAATGGGGAAAATGGTGTGGCTACCTCACTTTGCGGTCAACTATTCTGCATTGAGCATCGATGAGCTTGATGTCAAGCGGCATTTGCCCAACGGCGTGGGTTGCGCAACTGAGGCATGGGTCAAAGGCTCGGATGACTGCTTCAACGCGGTTTAGCATGCCTTCCTGGAGCTGGCGGGCTTTGACGTATTTCTTTGCGACTTGAGTGACTGCCATGTTGTAGGCTGTGTTGTTGTGTTCGGTGGCTATTATCATGTTGTTATATGTAATGAGCCCCTGAGGGTCAACCTTATAATGATGAATCAGCGTTCCCCTTGGCGCCTCAGCGAAGCCGACACCCTCATAATTGTTCACCATAGCTTTGGACATGACGTGCTCTGAGAGGATTTCTGGGTCATGCAGGAGTTTGCTGGCGGTTTCAACGCAGAATAGCAACTCAACTAGGCGTGCGTAATGATAATAAAACGTGCTTTGGACAACCCCGTTTTTGCCAAGCTTCTTGAACGCCTGCATTTCTTGGTTTGCGAGTGGTGTATCACAGTGAGAAGCAACATTTAATCGTGCTAGCGGTCCGACGCGGTAGCTGCCTTCTGGATAACCGACTGATTTGAAGTAGGGAAACTTCATGTAGGTCCATGGTTCAACGGCTTCACCGATAAAATCAGTGTAGGTTGTTGGGTCAACGCATTCCGCTGCAACTTTGCCGTTTTGATCCATTATCCTTAACGTGCCATCGTAATGCTCCAATCCGCCATCAGGGCTAACCAAGCCCATGTAGTAACTTGGGAAGTTACCGAAGTTCTCGACTTCTTCATCGAATTGCCCAAGCATATCCTTAAACAACTCAAGAGTTTTAACCGCAATCTTTTCAGCTTCAGGCAAATTAGCACACAAATAATCCGCACGTTCCTGCGTGAGTGGCCATTTCGCGCCTCCGGGCACTATCCAGTCTGCTGAGTGGATGCGTTTGCCAGCGATTTTCTCTATGAGTTCTTGACCGAACCTTCTTAGCCTGATACCCTGGCGTGCAAGCTCTGGGTCTTTCTCTATTATTCCAAAGATGTTTCTTACCGCTGGGTCAGCAGTCCATACCCAAGAGCAGGTCAGGGCGAGGACAGGTGGTAGAAGTTTAATGCGTGAGATTGAATTAGCTGTCCCATATGCATTAAGCGACGCAGCATTATTGCGGTTTTTGGTGGGTTGACGCCAACGATTGCGTCGCAGGCTTTGGCTGAAGCAAGCAGGTGGCTCACAGGGCAGATGCCGCAGGCTCGCGAGGTAATGGAAGGCATTTCGTAATAGGGTCTGCCTTCAGTGAATTTTTCGAAACCTCGGAAGTCGGTGACCTGAAAACGTGCATCTTTAACGGTGTCATCGTTGTCTAGGAATATTGTTACTTGGGCATGCCCCTCAATCCTTGTGACGGGCCCTATAACGATTTTCTTTGTGTCTGTTTCTTTAACCATATTTTGATCTACCCTCCATTTTCGGCGTCCTACCAGCCAACAGCTCCGTTAACACATAATTTAGCAGGTCCGCAGACGGTGGACAACCGGGAATGTAAAAATCAACTTTGACGGCTTCATGAAGTGGGCGAGCCTTGAAAAGAAGCTTAGGCACTTGATCGGGCTTTTGCGGATTCAAATCAGCCTTATCAAGATAAGCTCTTTCGATAATGGCTTCGTCACTGTGGTGCCAAGCGTTTCGAAGCGCGGTTACGTTTCCTGTTACAGCGCAGTCTCCCATAGCAACAAGGATTTTACTGTTAGCCCGTGCACTTTTAAGAGTTTGCACTTGATGGTCATTGGCTAAAGCGCCTTCAATCAAGGTAACGTCAACATTTTCTGGAAATTTCTTTATGTCAGCGATTGGACTAAAAACAAGCTGTATTTTCTGCGCCAAATCTATGAGCCGCTCATCCTGGTCAAGGAAGGACATGTGACAGCCGCTACATCCGCTAAGCCAAACCGTAGCAACCCTGACTTTTCCTGCGCTCATTTGCGTCGCCTCCTAGTCTGGATGAACTCTACTATTCCCTTGTTCTTGGTTTTGGAGATTGGTTCGTCTTCAATGTAGATGGCGCCGACTGGGCAAACTTTTGCGCATTTGCGGCAGGAAGTGCATGAGCAGCTATCCGCCCATTTCTCATCTAAATCCATGATTACCTCGCTGTCTTTGCCGCGGAGTTTGAGGTCAAGTGTGTGTACGCCTTCGATTTCGTCGCAAACCCGAATGCATCGTGTGCAAAGGATGCATCGGTTGCGGTCAATTACAAGGAAGTCGTGAGTGGAATCAATTTCTTTTTGGGTGAATTTTCGCTCGTACATTACGTGGTCTACGCCAAGCTGGTTTGCCATGGCTTGAAGTTCACAGTGGTCGTTAGCCGTGCATACTGAGCAGATGTGAGTTCTTTCGGCGAGCAGCTGTTGCACTGCCATCTTGCGGTATTCCTTGAGCCGCTCGGTATTAGTGGAGATTTCCATGTTTTCACCGACCGGTGTGGTGCAGGCGGGGAAAAGCTTGGGTGTTCCGCTGACTTCAACTAGGCAAAGACGGCAGCCGCCATATGGCGTTAACCCTTCTACTTGGCACATGGTTGGAATCATGATGCCGACGTCTTTTGCTGCTTTAAGAATCATTGTGCCCTCAGGAACCGATACTTCGGCGCCGTCAATTTTGAGTTTGATAAGGTTTTGGTCGCTCAATTTACTCTTCAGCCTCCCCGCCTCGGTATCTGAAGCATTTACCCGCTTCACACTGCTTCTCAACGATATGTTTGATATATTCGTCTTTAAAGTAACGCAGCGTGGTGATAACTGGGTTGGGCGCCGTCTGACCGAGCCCGCATAGGCTTGCATCCCTTATGTAAACGCTGGATTTCTCTAAGGTGGCGATGTCTTCCATTTTTCCTTCGCCATGCAAAATTTGGTCATAGACCTCTTTAACCCGCGCCAAGCCTGCCCTGCAAGGGGTACATTTGCCGCATGATTCATCAACACAAAACTCCGTGAAGAACCGCGCCGTGTCAACCATGCAGGAGTCCTCATCAAGAACCACAATGCCGCCTGAACCCATGATTGCGCCGACCTTCGTCAATGAATCGTAGTCAATGGGGGATTCAAGCAAAGTTTCAGGCAAACAACCGCCCGAGGGTCCACCGACAAGAACAGCCTTGAACTTCTTTCCGTCTGGAACCCCGCCGCCTATGTCATGGACAACCTCACGCAGCGTGATTCCCATAGGCACCTCGATAAGTCCTGGGTTTGCTACCTTACCTGTTAGTGAGAAGCATTTGGTTCCTGTACATTTGGGGGTGCCCGTTTTGGAGAACCATATGCCGCCGTTCTGTATGATTAAAGGTATGTTGGCGAGAGTTTCCACGTTCTGGATGAGCGTGGGTTTGTGCCACAAGCCAGAGTTTGCGGGGTAGGGTGGGCGTGGACGAGGCATGGCTCTTCTGCCCTCCACCGAGGCGAGAATGGCTGTTTCTTCGCCTGCGACAAAGGCGCCTGCACCAAGCCTGAGTTCGAGGTCAAACTTGAATGCTGTTTCCAAAATGTTGTCGCCCAAAATGTTCATAGCTTTTGCTTGAGCGATAGCCTTCACCAAGGTTTGAATAGCCAATGGATACTCGGACCTGATGTAGATATAGCCTTTTTCTGCGCCAACCGCGTAAGCGGCAATAAGCATGCCTTCGATGATGGCGTGCGGATCAGCTTCGGCAAGTGTTCTGTTCGCGAAGACGCCTGGGTCTCCTTCGTCAAGGTTGGCAATGATGTACTTGGGCTTGCTATGTGATCTAGATACAAGAGTCCATTTTTGCCCTGTTGGGAATCCTGCGCCGCCTCTGCCTCTCAGACCGCTAGTTATAACTTCGTAGATTACGCCTGCAGGCGTCATGGTTGCCAAGCATTTCACTAGGGCAGAGTAACCGCCTGCGCTGATGTAATCTTGAATTCTTGAGGGGTCAATTTTGCCTGCGTTACGCAATACGAGTCTGTGCTGTTTTTTAAAGTAAGCTTCGTTTCTATAAAGCATTTTTTTAACTGGCAAGCCTAGCACGATGTGATCTCGCACTATTTCTCTCACCGAGTCAACGGTTACACTTTGGTAGAGGTAATCACCTGGCTCAACCAAGACTGCTGGACCCACCGAGCACGTGCCAACGCAGCCTGTTTTCGCTACCTTGCACTCATGCTCCACCCCGAACTCTTTCACGGCATCCTCAAAAGCTTTCAAAACTTTGAGCGCCCCAAACGGGACGCATCCGCTTGAGCAGCAAACGTTTATGCGGTATTTGTAAGCTCGTTGAAAATCAATTTCCTGCTCAGTAATTTTTTGAAGATCACCTAGTTTCAACTTGTTCGCCTCCAAGCGCCTGTTTTATTCTTTCAATTACAACTTCCTTTGTGGCTTTACCGATAACTTGGTCGTCCACCACGATGTTTGGCGCCATCGCACATGCACCAATGCAACGTGTTAAAAGAAGGGAAAGCTTGCCGTCATCTGTTGAACCTCCCCGTTTAACGTTAAATTCCTCCTCAATTGACTCCATTATTGCTTCAACACCTTTCACGTAGCATGCGGTTCCTAGGCAGCCAGTAACCACATGTTGACCTGGTTTTCGGAGTTTAAAGAAGCTGTAGAATGTGGCTACGCCGCAGACATGACTAGGAGGAAGAGTAAGGGAACCTGCAATGTCAACTAGCAAGTCCTTGTCTAGGTAACCGTAAATTTCCTGGGCTTGGTTAAGTATCTCTAAAAGAGCGCTTTCTTGGTAATTGTGCTCCTTCATCACTTTTTCCAGCAAAAGCCGCCTGTTATTTTTTTCAAGCAATAATTGATCCTCCTAAATTATGGGAAATCACGTTGTTAGGCAGTAAAGCGTTTCGTGGTATAAAAATTTGCAGGGAGCAAGTTTGCGCAAGTTGTTGAAATTTGATGCATTATTTTGGATGATTAAGATAGTTTAATTTAGAAAAAGAAAAAAAGGCATTGCAGCAATGGACGGCTGTCCAACACTGAAACTAACTTGGTTCGGATTCTTTCTTTCGGGCTTTGTTTGCTTCTGCAACTTGCGGTGCTTCTTGTTGCTGAGTGGGCCCTTCTTGTTTTTCAACGATTTTGATTTGTGTCATTGGCATAATGCATTTGGTTAAGTCTTCGCCCTTAAGGTCTAATGCTCCTTTGACTGTGCCATCACTCAAGTATTCAATGCTAAAGCCCATCTTCTTGATTAAACTTATAGCCCGGTAGTTGTCTGGCAACACTATCGCAAAGATAGTTTCAAGTCCTTTATCTTTAGCAACGTCAAGCGCGAAATCAACCAGTTTAGTGCCTAAACCTAAGCCTTGCCAGTAATCCGTCACAAGGAAGGACACTTCGCCTGTTTTTCCGTCAGGCTCGATGTTAACTCTTGCTACTCCTAGAAGCTTTCGTTTTCCATTCTCGGTTAATTCACCAACCATTGCGATTTCCCGGTCGTAATCGATGTTGCAGTAGCGAACTCGAACTTCATGTGGTGTGTCTTTTAGCATTTGGAAAAACCGGTAACGAATTGAGTCCTCTGAGAGGCTTTGGAACATTTCAAGCCACATTGGCTCGTCTTCTGGTTTTATGGGCCTTAGTAGTACTTGCTGACCGTTTTTTAGCGCCCAGAGTGTTTCGAGTTTTTTGGGGTATGGGCTTATTATTAAATGTTCATGCGGCTCGATTTTTTTGCAGACCATGTCTTTGTTGATTACTATGCGTGCGTCAAGGATGACGGCGTCTTTCTCGTTGATCAACAGAGGGTTGATGTCAATTTCTTTTATCTGCGGAAAATCTATGAGGAACTGTGAGAACAAAGACATTGTTTCTTCAAGCCGTTTAATGTCGACTGATGGGGAGTTGCGGTACCCTTTGAGCAGCTGGTAAATCTTGGTTTCTTCCATTAAGCGGTGAATAAGCGTTGTGTTCAATGGAGGCAACCCGATAGCGTAATCTTTAAAGAGTTCTACACCGACACCACCCATACCAAATAGTATTACTGGACCAAAAACTGGGTCAGTTTTGCCGCCAATAATGATTTCATAGCCTGTTTTCTCAACCATAGGCTGAACGGTTACACCGATGATTTGTGCGTTCGGATTGTAAGCGTTTGCTCTCTGAATTAAAAGTTCGAAGGCTTTGCGTACGTCGCCTGCTGAGTTAACGTTTAAAATTACTCCACCAGCGTCACTTTTATGCACTATTTGCGGTGAGAGAATCTTGAGGACCACGGGGTAACCCATTTGCTGTGCAATGGTAACTGCCTCCTCGACATTGTTGGCAACTTCCGTGCTTACGACTGGGAAGTTGTAGTATTTGAGGACTTTTTTGGCTTCGTCTTCTGTTAGCAGGGTGCGATTTTCCATTGTTGCGTCTCTGATGATTGCCATTATTGGGCGTTTGGGCGGTGATGCGTCAACGGGCAGCTCTTCAGGGGTTTGGTAGAGTAGATCTAGGTTGACTTGGTAATTGTACATGTACATGTAGGTTCGGATGGCTTGTTCAGGTGTTGAATACGTGGGTATGTTGTTTTGGTTGAAGATGGTATTGGCTTCTTGCACTGCATCAAAGCCCATAAACGAAGTAAGGATGGTTTTGTTTTGGTAAGATTGGGCTTTAACGAGGTCAGCTATGGATTTTGCTATTTCAAGTGGCTCTGAACCTGCTTGATGAGTCAAAATAATCAGTATGCCGTCGACACCGTCGTCGTTGAGGCAAGCTTCCACCGCGGCTCTGTAGCGGTCTGCTTTTGCGTCTCCGAGGACATCAATTGGGTTACCATGGCTCCAGAAAGCAGGTAGAACAGCGTTAAGCGAGTTGAGGCTTTTGTCGCTGAGTTTAGCCAATTTTCCGCCGACGCCGATCAAAGCGTCTGTTGCCATTACACCTGGACCGCCAGCGTTGGTTATTACAGCTAGTCTTGGGCCTTTTGGTAAGGGTTGAGTTCCTAATACTTCAGCCGCATTGAACAAGTCAGCTATTTCTTGAACTCTGACTACGCCTGCTCGTTTGAAGGCGGCGTCGTATATGTCGTCTTCGCCTGAGAGGGAGCCTGTGTGTGAAGCAGCTGCTTTTGCGCTTTCAGCAAACTTGCCTGATTTAACAACAATTATAGGTTTAGTTCGAGCAAAGTGACGAGCTGCACTCATGAATTTGCGTGCGTCAGTTATTCCTTCGACATACATCAGTATACTTTTTGTCTTAGGGTCTGAACCAAAATAATCAATTAAGTCGCCAAAGTCAACGTCAAGCATTGACCCGACTGAGACGAAATTGCTAAAACCAATATTTTCATGGATTGCCCAGTCAAGGATTGCAGAGCCCAAAGCGCCACTTTGGGACAGAAAAGCGATGTGCCCTGGTTTGGGCATTTTATCCAAAAAGGTTGCATTCAAGTTGAGTCCCGGTCGAATGATGCCGATGCAGTTAGGGCCGATAACTCGAATGTTATATTTTTTTGCTGCCTCAGTAATTCTTTGCTCCAAGGCTTTTCCCTCGGGTCCTGTTTCTTTGAATCCGGCTGAGACAATGATTACACCCTTTACGTGTGCTCTTCCACATTCCTCCATTACGTCTGGAACGATTTTGGCAGGTGTGGCAATCATGGCTAAATCAACAGGCTCAGGAATCTCATCTACTGATTTGTAAGTTTTTATTCCTAAGATCTCTGGCTTGCGAATGTTAACGAAGTAAACTTTGCCAGCGAAGCCTATTTGGGTAAAGTTTTTTACAATTGCATACCCGACTGATCCTTCAACGTCGCTGGCTCCGACGATGGCTACATTCTTTGGGTTAAAGATTTTATCGAGATTTAATGTACCCATTTTTCTGCCTTCTGAGTTACTGCGTACAACAGCATAATTAAAAGCTTATTGCTCTATAATTTTGATTTCGTCTAAGACGGCAACATAAAACCGTCAAATAGACTCGAAGTAACGGGCTACTTAAAATTCTTGCTGATTTCATCAAGCGTAAGAACAGTAACACCGTTTGCAGATAACATTTGCTCCGCTTTCTCGATGTTGCTGGGTCGCAGAATCAACGCCACTTTACCGTCCACATGAACCGCCGAAGAATACGCATATTCGATGTTTATTCCACCGTCTCCTAAGATTTTCGTTATTTTTGACAGCCTACTCTCTGCTGATGTGAAGATAGCTGTTACTTCAGTGTTTTTCTTGGATTTTGCAAGGTTAAAATCTTTGTCTTCCAGCAGCTTGGCGGCTTTTGCTGGGTCCTCAGTCACCAGTCGGACTAAGCCGAATTCGCCAGCATCAGCTATTGATAAGGCGAAAACTTTGATTTTGTTTTGGTCAAGCTGTGACATAACATCGAAGAGGGAACCAGGCCGATTATCAAGAAAAACGCTTACTTGAGTTATAGGCAAACAACTGCACCCACACCTAAGTTAGAGCAAACAATATTTAACTGTATGTTAACTTTAAGTTTGTATATTTGTAGAAACATAAGGCAAGCCT
Source organism: Candidatus Bathyarchaeota archaeon (assembly GCA_963725715.1). GTDB lineage: Archaea > Thermoproteota > Bathyarchaeia > Bathyarchaeales > Bathycorpusculaceae > Bathycorpusculum. Next base: position 176,032 of record CAVRZF010000004.1, on the reverse strand, counting down.
AAACTTGCGTTTCAACACCTTTGAATATGATCCCTGCAATTTCGACATCGGTTTTTTTAACATGAAAATCTTCAGTTTAAAGGAAACAATTGATTCCATCAAGTTTCTCATATATTCCATTTATGCTAAAAACATCATGGATTTCAAGCGTCTTGCGTTAGATATCTACAAAATTAAGTGCAAATTGTCTTAGGTTAAAGTTGCAGCTTAACAACACCATTCTCATTTTAGAAAACTATTAGACAGCTCGAACATAACGTTGGAAAGTCTTTTTAACATAATTCTACATGGCATCTGTCAGGGGCGTAGAGGTTAACTGTTGGGCCCCTTTAATGCCATTGCTTTTTTTACAGCAAAGTATACATAATGACTTAGAAGTCAAACTAAGCCTTGTATATATTCAAATATCTTTTAAATTAAAGTGGAACACTGGAATCACAGAGTATCCAAAAAGAACGATCCGAGAAAGATTTGCTGAGGCTTGAACAGTAAACATTTGAGGAGATTAAATGTCAATATCCGGGTTTTGGAATTTGAAGGGACCGCTCAAACCTTCTCAGCCACTTTTTTTCCAATGCAAAATAAAAAAACTAAAAAAGGGTAGAGGATTTTACTCCTCAATTGTTTATTTTAGTGCTTGCGTAGGACAACTGCTAGAGCAATAACGCTGATAACAATCGCCACAACAACAGCTGCCAATATGCCTGTTAAAGTTGGCATATAATCAACTGGTGCTTCAGGTGGAGATTGTGTCGGAGCTGATGTTGCTGCTGTTCCTACTGATACACGGGTTGCTGCTGTTGAGCTGCCATATGAGTCGTCGCCTGCGAATGAAGCCATAATAGTGTAGACACCCTCTGCTGGTGGAGTCCACGCGAAGCCGAAATCACCGTAGTATCCGTTTGTGGTTGTTGAGCCTAAGTCTGTGACTGTACCGTCAGCTGCTATAGCGGTAAGAATCACTGGAACACCAGTTAAAGATTCGTTACCCCATAGACCAGTTTGAGGCATAGATAGGTGTATGTTTTCCATCTGCAAACTCATTGAGTCCTTAGAAACACAAGGCGTGCCTGGCTGAGCTGGAGATTGATCCATCACGGTGCCTTCAATTAGAACTTCTGCTCCTTTTGCAAGAGTCTTCGGTGATGCTGTCACAGTGGTTGAGCTTTGACCTTTGCCAAAGACGTACATGTATCCGTCATATGGGTTGCCTGCTGTTAGGTATCCGTCTGCGACTGCACCTGGAGTCATTGGGTTATGTATCTTCCAAATCTCTTCACCAGTGGCGCCGTTGATGCAGAATGTGCTCCATGCGCGGTCTCTTGGATAGCTTGCAGTGTGCTCACCGTTATAGGCATAGATCTTTCCGTCAGCTAATGTAACTCCGGTAAAGAATGGCTCTGCATTGTATGGTCCCTCAAACGGAACAGCAAAACTCGCAGTGCTATAATGCCAAAGAATCTTACCGTCAGCCCAGTTAATAGCATAGATACCCTCATAGGTGCTAGTGATGATCGCGTGGGTAGTTTCATTGATGTCAAGAGAAGCACAACTGTATGGCCACCATGCTCCCCATGGATACTCTGTTTGTTCACTGTCCCAGAGTTTAGTTCCTGTGCGTGCGTTATAGGCTACCCAGTGCCTGCCGTGAGCATTGAAAGCAAGAATCCCATCATTAATCATAGGTGACGATGTACTCTGAATGTTCCCAGTTACAGTATCATTTGTTTGGTAAGTCCATAGATTTTGTCCTGTCAATACGTCGGTCATAGTAATTGCAGTGCCAACGCCCCATTGTGGACCAGGTGGCGTATTCCAAGCAACGTCAGCTGCTAGCATAGAAACGGGATCGAAACAGCCGCCCATGCCGCCGGTTAAGCTGCTTCTAGGCCAGCTGATGTTGTTAGCGATTCTGGTTGCGAAGTTATTGCTTGATCCATAGGTCGTCCAGTTGATTAATCGGTAGGTGGCGCTTGGCCCAGATCCAATGGTTTGTACGCTTAAAGCGTAGCCTGGCATGTAGTATGTTCCTCCTGAAATTGGCGATATCGAGTAGTTGCCTGTCATGTCTCCAGTAGCTGGATCCCACTTGTAGAGTTGTGATCCGCTAATCGCTATAAGACTTATACCCCATCCCTGATCAGCTTCATTTCCAATAGTTGTAGAAGCTCCTGGTGGCGCGTATTCAATGATGTTAGGCGCTAACGAACTTGCAAATATCATACCGAACATGGATGTTGTACTTGATGGGACTGGCCGTTCCCAGTAGACGTGTCCTGTTTGTAAATTATAGCATTGAAGGACATTTCCCTTTGTGCCGTTTTCAAATATTTTTGTAACACTTTGATAGGCTCGTCCTGCATAGATAATAGATGGAGTGCCTACGTTAGGTGCCAGTGAGTAGTCCCAAGTGTATCCGCCGACCATGCCTGCTGCTCCGGTAGTGTCAAGGGTTCGTTTCCACACAACGTGTGCACTGTTAGGCGCTGTAACGTAAGCGGTGAATTTGTAGTTGTTTGGGTATAGTATGCGTCCGCCTGGATAGTAGTAGACTGTGTTGAATGGATAGTCACCAAGGCTCATGCCAAGGTCTCTCCACATCGGGTTAACAGGTCGTGTCCAGTAATCGCCCATCAGTGATGATTGTGTTGCAGGCCATGAAGAAACAACGTTCTCTTGAACTGTCACATTCTGCCAATCAGTCTCTTCCGGTGTATAATATATCGATGAGCCGATGTTGATATATTTGCCTGAAGCGAAGAAGCCGCCTACTTCAGATCCTGGCATATCCCAGTATTGTCCCGCTGCAATGTATGTTCCTGCAAAAGTGAACTTGAACTGCCAAGTTCCAACCTGATCAGGAATGATCTCAAACCATGCAGTTGAATCTCCGACATAGGTATTGAATGGACCAACAGTCATTGTGGATCCATCTGGCTTTATAATGTCAACTTTGAGGCCTGTCATTGGGAAGGCGTGGTATGTACCTGGCGATAACCAAACGTTTACGAGCAAAGGTTGACCAATACCTATTGGGTTTGGCCGCATGCTAAGGTAAGCGCCGGTTTCGAATGAGGATCCTGGTGTAACTCCCGCTGGTGGTGCATTCGGTAGATTTGGAAAGCCTGGAGTATTTGGATCTGTGTTGCCTATCGCTGATACGGTTGTAGCTTTAACGGTCGGTGCAAAAATCGATGCAAGCGAAATAATCATAAGAATTGCCATAGTGGTTGCTAAAATTTTGTTTATAGATTTTTTCGTTTTTTCATTCTCCTTTAATTTGTGAATGCTATGTTTGATTGCTAGTTATATATAACATTTTACCAAAGCTTATAAGTTAAGGAAATAAAACGTATTAATAATGCACAAGTATTAACATTAATTCCCAGGAAACAAATTTAAACACCTCGTAATGTTTTAGTGTAGTTTCAGGAGCTTAAAAGAGTGCAAAACCGAGCGAAAATTGATGAAATTGACGCAAAAATACTGAAAGTTCTCTTGGAGGAGTCTCGCACAAGCTTCACTTCTCTATCAAAAATATGTGGCGTTTCCACAGGCGCAGTAAGAGTTAGATACAAGAACTTATGGAAAAAAGGCATAATTAACGGAGAGATTATGCTAGTTAACCCATATAGCCTCACATACAATCATACCGCAATAATAGGAATTATCTCAAACATAGAAAGCGAGGAAAAGGTCATAGAGTTCCTAAAAAAATTGCCCTTTGTAGGGCTTGTATTTCCAAATTTTGGAAAATACAATTTGGCTGTTCAAGTGGCCTTGCCCAGCATAGAGGAGTTAAGTGAAACACAGAGACTTTTTGAAACTCATAAGTTAATTGAGCACGCAGATGCACTGATTTTTGCTGATGAAATTGTTGTTGAGCACCCTGAAAATTTGATTATCAAACCTTTTAATGGCGAAATAGAACATAAAACCATTGTTCCTAAGAAGAAATCTGAAACAATAGATGAAATAGATAGGAAGATTGTAAGAATACTTTCATACAGGTCAAGGACTCCATTTCGAAAGATTGCTATTGATTTAGGAATATCAACAAAGAATGTAATTGAGCGGTACAAAAAGCTTCGAGGGAAAGTTCTGACTCTTTCAACAATAACAATTGATTTAAGTAAACTTGGATATGCTGCAGGAGCTTTTTTGTTTATTAAGCTTGAAAGTAAAAGCAAAATAGTTGAGGCACGAAACCAACTCTTGATGATTCCTAACTTGTTAACGCTAGTAAAGTACATTGGAAACCATGACTTGTTTGCTTACGTGGTACTTGAGGATTTCAACCAATATTTCAAATTGCAGATGAGTCTTAGAAAGATAAATTCAATTGCCTTCTTTGACGCTTACATTGCACCGACTCCACCTGCGTGGCCGCCCAATTTGTACGCTTCCCTCTTTTGACACGCGAACCAATAATGCAAGTGCGTTATAATCTGCTCCCTTGCCACAGTTCCAATATATAAAAATAAATTAAGGTGGCAATTTGAATATCGAACTGTAATCGAACTCCCAAGTTCTCGTGTAAACCTGACCTTTGATGAGCGTAAGCAGGCGGTTCTTGATTTTTACCAAACTTTATATTTCCATGGGAAGTAATCCTTGCTAATCGGAGCGCACTGGGTTTGCTACAATGTACAGAAGTTTCTAAGCAGTTCGGGGGACTTCAAGCACTAAAAAAAGTTGATTTCACAATAAAAGAGGGTGAAATAGCGGGGCTTGTCGGACCGAACGGTTCGGGCAAATCCACATTGCTGAATTTGATAAGCGGCGTTTACAAGCCAGACTCAGGACAAGTCCTTTTCCTAAACGAGGACATCACTAATTTGCCAGCTTACAAGATTTGCGCCAAAGGCATCACAAAAACGGCCCAAACTGTCCAATCTTTCCCAGAAATGACCGCTACAGAAAACGTACTAACAAGCGTACTTTTTAACGAAAAAAAATTCACAAACAAAATCGACGCGCTCCCTAGGGCTCAGGAGCTACTTGGTTTTGTTGGGCTTGGCAAAGAAAAATTTGATGTTCCAGCAAAAAAACTAAATGTTATCGAGCTCAGGCGAGTTCAATTGGCAAAGGCGCTGGCAACTAAGCCTAAACTACTTTTGCTCGATGAACTGCTCACAGGCTTAACGCCTAAAGAATCGGATGAAGCCATCGCTTTAATCAAGCAAATCAACAAACAAGGAGTAACGGTGCTCATCGTTGAGCACGTTATGAGGGTTATCATGGGACTTTGTAACCACGTGATTGTTCTGCATCATGGAGAAAAAATTTGTGAGGGAACACCTGAGCAAGTCGTTAACGACGAATGCGTGATCAAAGTGTACTTAGGCAAAAAACGCTCTCTTGGCGAGGAAGAATAAACATGCTTGAAATCCAAAACCTCTCAGCCGCCTACGGCATGGTACAAATACTTTATGATGTCAACTTCAAAGTGGAAGAGAAAGAAATTCTCAGCATTATCGGACCCAACGGCGCTGGAAAAACAACCCTTGTTAAAACAATCATGGGTTTGCTGCATCCCACCACTGGCTCAATCAAGTTCAAAGGCGAAAACATAGAGAAACTCCCTACTTACGAGATAGTCAAAAAAGGCTTAACCATGATCCCTGAGGGCAGAGAAGTTTTTCCACGAATGAGCGTTGAAGATAACTTGATGCTTGGCGCTTACATATTAAAGGACAAAGAGCAAATTAAGAAAAACAAGGAAAACGTTTTTGAAATTTTCCCTGTCCTGAAAAAGAAGGAAAAAGCCCTCGCTCAGACTTTAAGCGGCGGCGAACAGCAAATGCTTGTTATCTGCAGGAGCTTGATGTCTAATCCACAGTTGTTGATTTTGGATGAGCCCTCTTTGGGTTTGGCGCCGATTATTGTGGAGAAAGTGCTGGATACCATTCGCACGATCAATGATGAAGGCGTTACAGTGCTTTTGGTTGAGCAGAACATTCATGATTCCTTAAACGTTGCAGACAGGGGCTATGTTTTGGAGGAGGGCAGAATCGTTTTAGAAGGAAAGAGTAGGGAACTTTTATCTAATAGTCATATTAAAGAGGTATATTTGGGGCTTTAAAAAAAGCAAGGGAAAACTCTATGAGTGGCAAGTACTGGAACGAAAAAATCGAGACATTGCCTGCTGAAGAAACCAAAAAAAATCAGCTTAAACTCCTCAAACAACAAGTAAAACACTGCTATGACAACAGCGGTTTTTACCACAAAAAATTTGACAGCGTAGGTCTCAAACCTGAAGACATACGCTCTCTTGAGGACCTGGCAAAAATTCCATTTACAATTAAAACTGACCTACGGGATAATTATCCATATGGTATGGTCGCGGTTAAATCGGATGATATTTGTGAGATTCATGCTTCAAGCGGCACGACTGGTAACCCCATTGTTGGCTGCTACACCAAAGGTGACATGGATATGTGGAGCGAGCTTATGGCGCGAGCCATCTACACTACAGGTGGAAGAAAACAAGACGTTATCCACATTGCCTATGGCTATGGTTTATTCACAGGGGGCCTAGGCTTCCACTATGGAGCTCAAAAACTTGGCACCAAAATTATTCCTGCAAGCGGCGGAATGACCCAGCGCCAAATAAAACTCATGAAAGACCTCGGCGCAACAATCCTCGCCTGTACCCCGAGTTTCGCCGTGTATTTAGCTGAAACAATGGTTCAAGAAAACATTGATCCACAAAAAGAGCTCAAATTGAAAAGCGGAATGTTTGGTGCTGAACCTTGGTCTGACAAAATCCGCGAGAGAATTGAGCAGGACTTGGGCATTGAAGCGTTTGATGTTTACGGTTTAACTGAGCTGTGTGGCCCAGGTGTTTCTATCGAATGTCCAGAGCATAATGGATTGCATATTGCAGAAGACCACTTTATCGTGGAAACAATTGATCCTGACACAGGAGAAGCGCTATCACCCGGAGAAGAAGGAGAACTAGTTTTCACCACTCTGACCAAAACAGGTTTGCCAATGCTGCGGTATAGGAGCAGGGACATTTCCAAAGTCCAAATTGAAAAGTGTGCTTGCGGGCGAACCCACGTTAGAATGATGCGTGTCCATGGTAGATCTGACGACATGCTAATAATCAGAGGCGTGAACGTGTTTCCGTCCCAAATAGAGTACGCAGTAATGTGCTTCCCAGAACTTGCCACCCAATACCTGATAGTCGTTGACAGACCAGGAGCTCTAGACACGTTTGTTGTTAAAGTTGAATTATCAGACAAAGCTTCCAAAGACGCACAACTTGATAAAAACCTGCTGAAAAAGGAAATTTCAAAAAGAATTCAAATTACGACTGGTATATCGGCTGATGTGGAAATCGTTAACCCGGGTGAGATTCCGAGGACCGAGGGTAAAGCAAAAAGAGTTATGGATTTGCGCAAGGGCAAAATGTAAAGGATAAAACTTATGACTTCCAAGATTGCAGCAGATAAGCCTGGCAGTTTTGCCTTGCTTAGCGGCGATGAATCAGTTGCTCGAGGTGCAGTAGAAGCCACCGTTAAAGTTGCCGCCTCATATCCTGGCACCCCTGCCACAGAAATTTTGGAAGCAATCGTTGAAGTCGCTAAGGATTTTGGTATTTACGCTGAATGGAGCACCAATGAAATTGTCGCTGCAGAAGTTGCTGCGGGCGCTTCAATGGCAGGCTTAAGAGCCATTGTATCCATGAAGCATGTTGGCTTGAACGTTGCTGCCGACGCAGCCATGACTTTGGCGTATACGGGTGTTGAAGGCGGAATGGTTTTTGCAATCTGCGACGACCCGGCGTTGCATAGCAGCCAAAACGAGCAAGATACCAGATACTTCGCAGTGCACTCCAAGCTGCCGTTGCTTGACGCAGGCAATCCACAGGAAGCCTTAGACATGGCAAGGGAAGCTTTTGAGATAAGCGAAAAACTGCATTTGCCCGTAATTTTAAGACTTACAACACGGGTAGCTCATGGGAAGGCAAGGGTGAAACTTGGGCGACTTCAAAATCTCAAGAGGAAGGGCGATTTTGACAAACAATGCTCCAAATGGGTCATGGTACCATCTAACGCTATTCGCCAACACAGAGTTTTAGAAGTCAAAACGGTGGAAGCAAAAAACATTGTTAACCGTTCAAAATTCAATGTAATTGAAGATAACAATTGTGAAATTGGAATTATAGGAAGCGGCGTAGGCTATTATTACGCTCGTTCAGTGCTCGACATCTCAAAGTTTTCTTGGTTAAAGCTGGGTTTTGTTCATCCTTTTCCCAATGAAATCGTGGAAAGGTTTGCTCTTAAAGTAAAAAAAATCATTGTTGTTGAAGAACTTAGACCATATCTTGAGGAAAATATCCAGAGGCTGGGTCTGAAAGTTCTGGGCAAGAATCAGTTAGGCCTGGAAGAAATCGGAGAACTGACACCTGACAATGTGCGTAAAGCCTTTGCCAGCCTCGGGTTTACAGATAAGGCTGAGTCTGCTGAGCACATAGAGTTGCAACCACGACCCCCTGCGCTTTGCCCATCTTGTCCCCATAGAGCATTTTATTACGCCTTAAACATGGTTAATCAGTATGTCAACTGTGATAACTCGAAATGTGTTGGCTGCGATATCTGTGAGTACGCTTGCTCATATGAGAAAGAGAAAGTTTTCAACCCATTAAAGTCGCGAATTCGCTCGGTTAGGATTGGTCAAGTCTCTAATACGGCGGTAACCTGTAAAGGCTGCATAAATGTGCCATGCATTGTAGCTTGCCCGGAAAAGGCTTTGGTGCGGTCGCCTGAAACTGGGGCAATAATAGTTGATAACAATCGATGTAACGGCTGTGGATGGTGCATTGAAGCTTGCGAATACGGTGCAGTAACAATGCATCCTGATACGCACAAAGTCATGGTTTGCGACACATGCGGCGGAGACCCAAAATGTATCCCAATGTGCCCGGAAAGCGCCTTGAGCCTCTCAGGAAAATCAACTGATAAAATTGTAACAGGAGACATAGGCTGCTATACATTGGGAGTTTTGCCTCCGGTAAACTCCGTTCAAACATGCCTGTGCATGGGAGCGGGGATTTCTCAGGCTGCAGGCATGGCGCATGCAGGCGTAAAAGAAAAAATCTTCTCAGTTATCGGTGACTCAACCTTTTTCCACGCAGGAATGCCTGGGCTTCTAAACATTGTTTACAACAAGGCGAATGTTTGCGTGGTTATTTTGGATAACAGCACGGTTGCTATGACGGGTCATCAGCCTACGCCAAGCAGCGGAAAAACCGTTATGGGTGCGGATGCCAAAATTATAAAACTCGAAGACGTCGCCAGAGGGCTTGGAATTGACAATGTGCAAATTGTTGACCCTTATGACGTTAAAGCCACAATCAAAGCTCTGAGAGAAATTCTCAATTATAATGGTCCATCAGTCATCATTTCCCGGCGACCCTGTCCACTATTGGTTGAAAGGGGCAAAGCAAGGGAAGTTTTGGAAAAATGCAACGCTTGCGGAGTATGTGTAAATGCCTTCGGTTGTCCAGCGATTAGCCTACAAGGCGGAAAAGCGGAAATAGACACGACCTTATGCTATGGATGCGGTATCTGCGAAACCGTTTGCCAATTTGACGCCATAAGGAGAAAAGAAAAATGAAACTTGACACGGTTTTCAGCGGCGTAGGCGGGCAGGGCGTTGTAGTGTTAAGCGACATTTACTGTGAAGCAGCAATGCTTGATGGTTATGACGTAGCAAAGGCAGAGATTCACGGTATGGCTCAACGGGGCGGCTCAATAGTGGCTTACGCTAGAATCGGCGATAAAGTTGAGTCGCCACTGATTGAAACAGGAAAAGCAGACATTATAGTTGGCTTTGAAATCCTTGAAACGGCACGTGCCCTTCCAATGCTCAAGAAGGGTGGAAACATCATCGTTAACATGAAGTATATTCCGCCTAGCGGCCCAGCATCAAGTGTTAAGCCTAAAAAATCAGAGGAGCTTATGCAGATTCTTCGGTCAAAAGCTGAAGTTCACGAGATAGACGGGGCAGGCATAGCCCAAAAACTCGGTAATCTACTTGTCGTAAACACGATTCTTCTTGGAGCCCTCTCAGCGCTTCCAGAAATCCCAGTTAAAGAAAAATCTTTCCAGCAAGCCATCGCTGGCAAAGTTAAAGAAAAATACATTAATTTGAATCTCAAAGCGTTCCAGCTAGGCAGAGAAAACGTGTTATTGAGTTAGTTTTATTAGCGTTAGCATTTTATATAGCAGACTTAAAAAGGAGAATAAATGTTTGCAAAAAAAATTACTTGCCATTATAATTATAGCAATCATAGCAATTTCAAGCGTAGCAGTATATGAATTAGTGGCAAAACCAGCACCTTCAGCCGACGCACGCAACATCAAAATAGGCTTGGTCGCACCACTCTCCACTTCAATCGGTCAAGACATGCAGAAGGCAGCTCAAATGGCTGTTAACGAAATCAATGATGCAGGCGGAATCTCCGTTTCAGGATGGAATACCAAAGTCAAAATAGATTTGATAACCGTTGACACTAAAACCGACGGTGTACCAGCCGACGCTGTAACAGCAGTAACTCAAGCAGTTCAATCCGACCAAGTAGACATGCTCATCGGCGGATATGGTAGCGCAGCAACCCTTGCAGACCAAATAGTAGCTATCGATAATAAGAGTTCCATTCATAATCACAGGAGCATCAAATCAACTTGTTACAAGAAGAGGACCACAAGGCAACTATGGCGGCTTTGGACCAACAGGAACATACAGTATTAATGACGAAGAAGGAATGAGCTACATGTTCCACTATTGCACAACAACCTACGACTATGCAAAAACTGTCGTTGACTTTCTAAGCCAAGAAATGAAACCGATGGTAGCGGCAGACCGAAACCTCAAACTTAGCCCTATATTACCGTGATGATTCATTTGGCAATGCAGTTGAACAAGCAACCCTATACTGGATCCAAAACGAAAGCCTCCCAATCAACGTCGTAGCAGACAGAAAACATGCAACTACATCTAATAGCTTCCAAACTGACCTAACAGTAATAAAAGAAGCTAAGCCAGACGCTAGTATTTGTCGCTGACAACCCAGACGTAACACCACTGGTAATTCAGCAGGGATTAAACGACGTGGGATTAAAGAGCGTATACATCGCTGTTGAAAACAACCAAGACCCAGTATTCTATAATCTACTAGGACAAACAGGAGACGGGCAACTTTTAGAGTCAAAGATGGATCCATTCCAAATGCCATCCTATCTGCCAGCAGTACAGGCATATTCTGAAAAATTCAACCAAACATACAATGTAGCGCCAGGAATGATGGGAGTTGACACATATGACGCATTCTACATCGCAAAAAATGCCATTGAACGTGCAGGAACTTTAGATAAAGCGGCTGTACGAGATGCAATAGAAGACACAAACATGGACCAAATGCTCATCTTGACCAATACAGGCAAAATACAAGTTCAGCACTGAAGTTAACTACCATGAAATTGGCCCAGTAACATTCATGGAACAACTCAAATGGAACAGCGCAACCAACAAGCTGGAATCACAAATAATTTGGCCAGCAACAGTACCAGGCATAAGCAACTTCAAACAAGCAGACTTCCAACTGCCACCTGGATATCAACCTGGAAGCTAAAATTAGGCTTCCTTCCAAACATTTTTCTTTTCTTTCGATTGTATTTCCAAAACATTTTAAATCTTAATTGAAGAATAACAAAGCCAGAAACCAACCGATTAATGATTGAGGGATTGAGGGAACAACTGTAACATGGACTTAACTGCAGGAATAATCGTTTCTACGTTAATTTGGGGTGTTGCAGTTGGCTGCATTTACATGTTGCTTGCTTCAGGATTAAACATAATTTTCGGCGTGATGAAACTCGTCAATTTTGCGCACGGGCAATTCCTAATGATAGGTGCCTACCTAACTTGGACCATTACAGTTGCTGCGGGCTTAAACGCTTACGTAGCAATTCTTGTTTCAATGGCAATAGTTGCCGTCTTAGGAGTGGCTATTGAACGATTAACTTTCCGCAAAGTTTTAGGAACAGAAAAACTCAACGAGATCTTTGTCAGCCTAGGTCTAATTTACATTTTTGAAAATGCTGCCCTGCTCCTTTGGGGTGACCAATCCCAGCAGATTAAAAGCCCCTTCGACGGTTTAAGCCTAAAATTGATGCCAAGCGTATCCATAACATACGACCGCATCATCGCAGTAATTGTTGTTGCCGCGGTGCTTGTTGGTTTCGGCTTACTTCTGTGGAAAACAAAAATCGGTTTAGCAATGCGAGCCACCAGCCAAATAAACAGAACAGCCATGCTTATGGGCATAAATGTTGAGCGAATTTACATAATCAGCTTTGCGTTGGGCTCAGCACTTGCCGCTGTCGCTGGCGGATTATACGGAATCATCTTCTCTTTTAACTCGCAAACAGGCGCAATGCCAACAATCATAGCCTTCGCCATAATCATACTCGGAGGGTTAGGAAGCATACGTGGCGCGATTGTAGGAGGCTTACTCTACGGTATCACTGAGAGAATGGCGAACCTGTTTTTTGGGGACGTATGGTCAAGCGCAGTGGCTTTCATCCTGTTAATAGTTGTGCTGATAATCAGACCTAACGGATTATTTGGTCAAAAAGGAGAATGACATGCCGCTAAAAGAACAAACGAAAGCATTCCTGCATACAAAAGCCTTCCAACTTTTAGTGGTCAGCTTCATAATCTTAGCTTTAATCCCAATTTTTGTAACAGACAAGTTCTTCCTTTTCCTTTTCACCTTGATCTTTATCTTTTCAATTTACGCTTCAAGCTGGAACTTTCTAGCTAACTCAGGGCAAGGATCACTGGGTCATGCAGCTTTTCTCGGCATCGGCGGCTTCACATCAGCAATAATTGGAAACAAAATCGCTCAAGCAGTAATTAGCAGTATAGGTGGCTATACAATGCCCATTGGCGCGTTATCTTTGGCGATTCAGCTGTGCGTAATTTTAATCGGTGGCTTAATTTCAGCTGTAATCGGTTTGTTGATAGGTTTAGCTTGTGTACGACTAAAAGCATGGTATTTGGCTATGGTAACTTTTGGCTTCTCAGTCATAGCATTTGCACTATCGAGTCAATTCGATTTTATCACTAATGGAAACCAAGGCTTTTCACCTCAAACCCTCGTACCAGGTGGACTCCCATTTTACCTCTTAGTAATCACGTTCTTAATTGTTTCAATAACTTCGATGTATCTAATTATGAAGTCAAGAATGGGTTTAGCTTTTAGGGCGATAAAGGATAATGAATCAGAAGCCCGCATGATTGGAATCAACACTGCAAAATACAAGTTAACTGCCTTTGTCATCAGCACATTTTTCGCTGGCATCGCAGGATCTCTTTATGTTTATTTTATCGGCTTTGTGGATAATTCGATCTTTTCTCCAACTAACTCATTTTTGCCTCTTATCATGACGGTCATCGGCGGGTTAGGCACCGTTAGCGGACCAATCATCGGCGCCATCTTCCTTACATCAGTTGGGCAGATCTTAACCTTGCAAGGTGTCAACCAAGCTCTAAGCGCCTCGCTTGGACCACTTTTCCCTAAAGTCGGTTACGCAGGCCCACCGTTAACCTACCTTATCATCGGCGTCATACTGCTGGTTATCGTCATTTTCTCGCCACAGGGCTTAACTCACCAATTCCGCAAACTCTACAATTACATCATGACAGAAGAGAAGGATGCCAAGAAAAAGTGAAGGGAACCGACCATTTCGCAGAAGCTCTAAACATCCAGCTAATCGAATCAAAAGACGGCTACGCTAAAGTCAACATGAAAGTAACCAAGATGCACACAAACGCCTTAGGCTTCACGCATGGAGGCGCCATCTTCTCCCTTGCAGATTACGCTTTTGCCCATGCATGCAACTTCGGCAAAAACGTGGCGGTTGCAGTGCAGGTCAGCATCAACTACCTTAAACCTTCTGTTGAAGGAGACTTGTTAGAGGCTGAAGCAAACCGTGTTTCAGATGGCAAAACCATGGGACTCTACCAAGTCACCATCAAAAACGGTGAGAAATTAGTAGCTTCGTTTTCGGGCTTAGCGTTTAAGAAACAACTTTAGCAGTAGCATTTGTTAAGTGTTTTTGCAAGAAAAATGCTATGATATGTGCTCTGTGCTTAGCTAGAATTTACAGTTTGAAGTTCATCCATTGCTAAATTCTAGGGAGCGAGGAGGGAGAGTTTGGTTTTTGAAGTTCTTAAAAGATTTCAACTGGTGATATTCCTTTTTAAGCCCATTTTTGCAATTGATTCTTGTTGTAAATACTATACCCCCCTCCTAAGCAGGGTGCCTTTTTGATTAATTTCCAGTTCAAAATAGGGGCAAGCTTGTCTCTAAGCAGCCGAACGCTGTATAGCTACAAAGAGATTCGCAACTTCTCACCAACAATATTTTTATGTGGGCTCCAACCCTAGAGTCACAATGCTGGGGTGGCCGAATGGTTCAGGCGACAGCCTGCAGAGCTGTTATATATGGGTTCAATTCCCATCCCCAGCTCCACGGATAAACCCATATACTTTTGGCTTACTTGCGTTTTCTGAAGAGTTTTAGGCTATCCATATCGCAGACGTATTGGTAGCCCGCTTCGATTAGTTCTTTGGCTTCTTTGACGTTCTCGGCTGTTTTGCAGATGTATTCGTCGTCTTCGAAGGTTACGAGCTGCGTGTAGATGAGAGTGTTTTTGATGTTCTTGTGGCCTAGTAGTCGCATGACGTGAAGGATGTCTTTGGTTTTGTGGTATTCCATGGTGGCTTTCCAGTGACGGAAGGTGTGGAAGGTTATTTGGGTGATTCGTGGGTTTCCGAGTTTGAGCGCGGTTCTTTTTCGTTGTTTTATGAAAGAGCTTCTGAAGCCTTTTAAGTCGTAGTTTCCGAATAGCTTGTCTGATTTTCTGGGATGCGCTGATATCATCGCTAGCAATTTAGCTGGATATTTTGAACATTCTGGCATGGCTGCCTTTTTCTGGAGTAACGCGGACAGTTGAGTTTACAAAGTCTATATCGATCCATTTGAGTTTCCAAGCTTCACCTATTCTCATTGCTGTTTCTTTTAGTACCTGAAGCACGACTGATGTTTTTCCTCCGCATCCAGCGATGAGTTGATCGATTTCTTGTTCTGTTGGTATGAAGGGTATTTTTTCGACTCTGCAGTATTTTGGTGGATCCCATTTGCCTCCGACCATTATTAGAAAGTTGGTGTAGGCTTCTGTGACGTATTCTTTTCTGCCGTCGCTCCAGGTTTGTTTAGTCAAGACTTCTTTGATAGTTTCTGGGTCGAAGAGGTCTGCTCCGAGTTTGACTAGGCGCTTCATTACTTTTACTCGACCTTCAATAGTTGACTCTGCGTATCCTCGTTTTAAGAGCCAGAATTCGTATTCGACGATTTTTCCGTTGGTTGTAGCTGTTTCTGTTCCTACGCAGAACTTCAGTTTTCTGTTGTTCTGCTGCCAAGTTTTTCGTCTCCTTGACGCATATTTGGCTGCTATTAACTATGCCGTTGGGAGTTTTTAATGACTTTGATTCAATACTTTCAAGACGTTCAAATGTGCTGCGGGCATTCGCGACATCTTCAGGGTCAGAGAATCTACGTCCACACTCACGGCAGTACCATCGTTGGATTTCGTCGCCAAGTTTAGTGAAACGTTTAGCGTCTCTCCAGACCTTTCTACTACCGCATTTGGGACAAGATGGCTGCAAGGTTGTTGTAGTGTCAATTTGAGGCTCTGGTTTAAGGGGCACACTCAAGCGGACGTAGAGTTTGAATTAACATCCTGCCCAAGTTGCTTTTTTGACGCATCTCCATCCAGGGCCTCAACCATTTCACGGAGCCTCCGTATCCCCAAAAATCCCCCTAGTGGCGGTAAAATCATCACGTACCTGAGCGCGTGACGATAAAATTGCAGGTTTTTGCAGTAAAACGGCTCCCCTAGAAGAAATCGTCACACCGTAATCGTCAATAAGCTTACTGTTGACCAAGTTTCTAACAAAACAATGGCTGTTAAAGTCAGGTGACGAAAACGCGTTAAAGTTACCTTTTTGCTGATCCTTAAGCCTATCCAACATTGCACCCGTTTTTTGTTGGCGCCTAAAATAGCGCATCTGGCAACGGTGACTGCAAAACTTGCGTTTAGAACTAAGAGCAGTAAAGAACAATCCACAGAAGAGACATTGCATTTGCCAACGCAATCTATTGAACCTTCGTTAGTTTAGTTAGAATGGGGCAAAGACAACTGGAGACAGCTCGATTCGAAGTAGGCAATTTATCTTCTGTCCTGGTTTTGCAGCCGGAGATGCTATTTTTCAACTTAAGTCCAGCCATTCCTGTCCCTCCCTTCAATCTCGATTGCTCAGTTTATTGGAAAGCTCTTCGCCGCATGATCCACAGAGAAACCCCCAAGAATCATCGAAGAGCGTAACTTGCCAATCTGGTCTACCTTTGGTCCCGCAGCTAACGCAGTTTTCAATTCCAAAATCCATGTTTAACCTCACGACTTCTTTGGCTTTAATCACTAAATCTTCAAAGCTCCAGTTGGCGGACGAGCGGATGAGTTGCACAACTTCCGCAGGTGTCTGCACCTGTTTTTCAATTATTTCAGCCTCCAAAACGGGCTTCTTTTCTGAAAAGATACTCTTTTCTTCGACTCTATTTTCAGAATTCGGTCCCTGAACACTTCCGCAACTCGTTCCACTTGTCCGCTTGTCCGCTAAATTGCATCCATATTTTTTGGCTATGCGACTGAGTTTTTCAAAGTTAAAATCATAAACTCGGGTATCGTCCTTCGCTTTGTTTTTTCCTTTCTTGCCGCTTAACACCTCGCGCAGTCGATAACCAATCTTCTGCTTAGTAATCTCTCCGAATTCAGGTGTATCCATCTTGTTTGGCTTCTTGTCGTCAAGTTTTCCGCCTAAATCCTTAACCAAGCCATCCCAGATGTCACCAAAAGCAACAGGCTCATCCCCAAAATAGAGTTCGCAAACCACCTTAACGATGTGTCCTTCTAATGTGTTGGTTTTTTCGTTTAGCCTTTCCTTCTGCAGCTGCTCGAGCTGCCCTCTGAGATCCTTTTCAACAGTTAAGCCTGACACAACTTGGATGATGGGTTTCCAAAGCTCTTTTAGCCGTCCTTTAATGGGCAGCTCGATTTCTGGGATCTTCCACTCGTGAGTCGTTAGCCGCCACTTTAGCAGCATATTTCGCAGCTCGCGGAGACGTTTCTCGTCTGTCTTCACTGAAGTCTGCCCAATCCTTCCGTGGGTAACCTTCAACCATAGGGATGAAGATGAAGCGCTCTAGTAGGCCTTTGACGCGGGGGATTTCTTCAGCTGCACAAACCTTGAAACAGAAAACGCGGAAGTACTTGATGAAGCGTTTATTCTGGGTAATCATCGTCCTAGGGACAACTGCGCCTTTTTTGTAGCCTGCCTTGTAGATTTTTGCTTTATCCATATCCCGCTGTAATCCTTGCGCTTCGTCTTCGAGAATAGTTCCAGGCGCTTCCGAATCGTCCAAGTAGCCGTAAACATCAGCAGATGGAATTGTTACGCCCAACATTGGACGATAACACAGCCAGTTCAGTAGATTCAAGGCAACTGTTTTGCCGCTTTCGTTGTCGCCTACAAAATAGATGTAAGGGACTGTTCGGAGCTTTTCTTGTTGATAACTAAGAAGAACGACAGGCTGCCAAGTAATCCTTCCAGATTGATTCTACGATCTAAAAAGAGATCGAATTCTTCTCTTACTTTCCAGAACAACTCCTCGCGATTTGGCAAGGATCCTTCGAAAAAACCGTAAGGCTCATACGGGAATTCATTTGGATATTCTTTCGGTAAGAAGATTTCTTCTTCATCGGTTACTTCTTCATATATTTTGAACTCGCCTTTATTAAAAGTCAAGAATGCGGGTTTAGAGTCATAATAGATGGATTCATAGTGGCCTTGCTCGCCGTAGCCGGATGTTTTGTGAAGTTTGGGCTTTTCTTTGCCTTTAGGGTAGAAGTCATCGCATGCTGGATCAGTAATAAAGACTATTCCCCTCATAATGGCATCATAGTACGTACACTGGCTGCCTTTTACCTTCCAATTTGCACAGTCCCGACACTTTTTGCCCTTTCCTCTCTCAACCATAAAAAGCTCCTCTTGAAAAGAATGCTCTCAGTTAGTTCTTGGGTTTGAGTTTCTGCCGGTAAATTTTGTCTTCGCCGTAAAGCCA
Source organism: Candidatus Bathyarchaeota archaeon (assembly GCA_963725715.1). Classification (GTDB taxonomy): domain Archaea; phylum Thermoproteota; class Bathyarchaeia; order Bathyarchaeales; family Bathycorpusculaceae; genus Bathycorpusculum. The sequence continues at coordinate 157,773 of CAVRZF010000004.1, read as the reverse complement.
ATAGCTGAACTGGTAACACTCGCCAGTGTAGCGTGATTTGATAGTTGCGTTGCTGTTTCGGAGGATATTGTATGTACTTTGCCATTTGTCGGGCAGATTGTTTTGCTTGTAGGCAACCTCATAGTCGCCTAGCTTGCTGCCCTGCATTGCTTCAAATTTTAAGAATTGTGAAGTTTAATTCTAAAACTGCTGCTGCAGGTTTGTTTTCTTTTGTTTTTGATTCTGGTGGCGCCATTGACTCTAAGTAATCGTTTGCGGCGTCTGCAAGCATCAGACTGGCATCTCTGAGTTTGACAAGAAATTCGATTTGTTTACTAGTCAATTCAAGTCGCCTCCTGACTGCCCCGATATTCTGCTATGGCTGCCCTAATGGCTTGGCTAACGGTCTTAGCTTTTCTTTCAAAAATTAACTGTTCAAGCTTCCGCATTTCAGGTTCTTGCAGCCTTAAAGAAATTCTATGGGTATATTGCCTCAATTTTTAACACCTTGGTTTGTCATACCCTTAAGTAATATCATGCCGATACGGGGTATTTTGTGGTCTAAGACGTGTCCTCGCAGGTAGTCTATCAAACAAACGCGGATTACTACGCATCAGAGGAGGCAATTGCGCAAAACAATCTAATCATTTTTGAAAAGACTAAGAAGGGTCTGCTCTGGTTTCGGTTTACTAGTAGTAGAACAATTTTCCAGTTATCCCCTAATGGGAAACTTCAGGTAAAATGGAGTAATCTGGAGGAGAAAAAACTGCTCTACAAGTTAGTTAAAAGCTTGCTTATTGCAGATAAAAACGAGGAACTTGTTATAAAACCGGTAAAGCAGCAAACCTGGATAGATTATCCGGAGCCTGAGTCTTTCAAAGTCTATTGGTGTGACCAATCAACTGAATTCGTAAACAAAAAGTACACCGAACAACCTACTAGGCAAAATGGCAATGCTATATGGGGTTACACACAAGGCGGAAGATACTGCATCAAAGGACCCACCTCAGAAGAAATCAACAAAACGAAGCAACTGGAGGCAGACTAAAATTGACTTTAAAGACTTTATCGAAAAAAACAATAAAGCCGTGGAGGAAATACGAAACTATCAAGCAATGAACTTTGCAGAGCTAATATGGGACTACTCAACAGATTGTTACTCAATAGGCGAATTAGAACAAAGAACTAAAGAGGCAATAAATGTTGCCATATGCATACGTTATTTTAACAAAGCTGAAAAACCTTCAGATACATTAAAAGTTTATCACCGAACATTAAAACATACAACGAAGAATTCAATTCCAGCAGCAAAAATGATTTTGCGGCTTTACCCAGAGCTAGTTGGAAGGATTACAGTCTCAGGTGTCGAGTGGAAAGATGAAACAAAGGATAGATGGGAGAGAATATTCCATTGGAATCCCAGTTTTGAATATATTAATAAATAATCTAAAGAATTGTAGACTCCGCAACATGAACTTTAAATTTGGCAATTCCACCCAAAAGAGCATCGGCTTAATGCAGACGCTTTTGCATACGTGACTATTCAGGGTTGCGAGAAACGGCCAAGCTACGCCGCTATGAAGGCAAAGATTGAAACCATTGTACCCGGCGTTTAAATTGGGGTGCTCCTGAGAAACCTGAGATTTCAGTTGCCGATTTGATATCTGCCGCTGACAAGAACCTCATTCGAACAGACGAATTCCGCAAAAATGCTGTCAAGATTCTTGGTTGGGAACTCTGGGAGCTACAGCAGCAAAAGAATACAACGGAGACTGCGTTTTTTCAAATAGTAGGTTAATCCCACGCCGAATGCTACCGCCGATGCCACACCTACGCCTGCAACAGGCACTATCAGATAATCTAAGGAAGATACTGAGAACTGCACTGTTTCGGAAGCAGCAAAACCGCCCAAGGCATCTTTGGCATAGACCGTAACGTTATGTACTCCGTTAGATAAACCAGTTAATGTCAAGTTGCCATCAACGGTAACATTCTGCTGCCCATCCAGACTATACTGCATAGAAGAAACCGGTTTATCAACCACAAAAGTCAACGGAACACTACTCTCGTTATACTTTTGGTCTACAGGGAAAATAACCACTACATTAGGCTTAATAGGTATAGCTTGAGGGTTCGGCGCATTCAAATATGGTTCGAAGAAGACTTTTCCGTCGATGTCTTGGTTATATCCTGTTGTGGTAATTGCTCTGCTGACGGCTTGTGTGTCGTTTGTTCCCCACCAATTATAGGTAGCGTTGGTTCCGCCATTCGCAAGTAACCCGCATCCATTTGAACTTTCGAAATTGTTTCTAATAAGTAAAATAGGACTACGCTGAATAAAAACCCCTATTTCATTGATAGTTAAGGTATTATTAAAAATCTTTAGACCGTTACTTAAAGATTCAATGCCAGTTCCAAAGCCGTTTATAATATTATTAGAAATAACTGTGTTTCCATTTGGGTCAGAAGTAGCTATTCCTATAGTTCCGCTTGCCGTGCCTTGACTAAGCGATTCTGGAGCCACACAGCAAATAATATTTGACGATATTATTCCTGTACTTGTACATATTGCTCTCTCTCCATTTGCAGCTAGTTTGATTATGTTGTTGGTGATTCTTCCATGTCCCATAAGCACTTTAACGTTTCCAGTTATGGTAAAACCGGAGATTGACGAGTCATCGTTTAATCCTATTCCGTAGTTCCAGCCGAAAATCGATCTGTGAATCTGCGTCGTCTCAATTATGGTGTTTTGTGGGTTTTCTCCTATGAGGGATACTGAGCGAGGGATTTCCAGCTCGTAGTCCGCCCAGTTTGGTGGGATTGTGTAGTTTCCTGCTCTGACGTAGACTGTGTCGCCAGCGGTTGCATTAGATACCGCCTCTTGTATGGTGGGGAAGTCATCTGGGACAATTATTGTTCTTGACGTGGCGTCGGCTTTAGCTGTGAGCGAGGACAGATTGAAAGCATAGCAGGAGGTTAGCAGCATGGTTGCCAGAAGTGCGACTATAATCTTATTTTCCATATTTGATTACTCGATTTTTTTTGAATAAAAGTCTTTCCGTCAAGAAAGTTTGACGGATGATGATGGCGAGATGTCGCTGTAGCAGCATGCGCTCAATTCTTTATCTTCTTAGCGCTTAAGAGGGGAATAGTTCAGCAAAAGGAAGCGACGACATAAGTAAAGTGCGTCTACTAAAGGATTAAGAAATATCAAATACAGACAAATATGTCGATTTTTAAATCCTCATACATTCAAAATAAAGGTGAGGTCAAGCCTATATCTTTAATCCATAACAAACATGGTGAGTATACGATTGTCAGGCTCCCGAAAGAGCTTATGGAAGAAATAGACCAACTGATTAAGCCCATGTTCGTGGCTACAGAAGCAGAGCCGAATTTATCAAGGAAGCTATAAGAAAGATTTAGCTGATATTTCATCAGATAGTTAGTGCACTTTTTGGTGCGTCTGCTAATCGGTTAACTCTTTTGAACTGAATTAAGCCCCTTTACTCCTCTATGGGCTCTGGTTGGGTTAAAATGCTCCTTCAAAGGTTGAGGCAAGATTTCACCCTCTACTGCGTTTAGCGAGGCACGATAGTTAGGGTTGGTTCGGGTTGCATTTCAACGGTTGCATAAATCACCGCCAATGCTATGCTCCAGAATACGTCGTCATGCGTGCCAGTGGGGGGCTGTACCCTATTTTTTCGTCTTTTCGGAGTTGGTATTTTTCAATGTTTAATTCGGTGCAGATGTCGCTTCTGTAGTTTCTTCCATGTGAGCAAGGGCAAGCAGAATTGTTAGTTTAGCATACGTTGCTTAGGCGCAAGTGAAGTTTTATTAGTAAAATTTGCGTCGGAGACCTCGTGTTTGTGATAGTATCGTGTTTGGGCTAACAAGCTATTGTTCTTAGACGCAGAATTTCGATAGGTGTGTCCAACTCGGTTGCCTTTGCGCCCAAAGGTTGGGACATATAGATTTTCTCTTTATCGATTCTACGCTTGAATGCCGCCAGTCGAAGCCTCAAAGGTCAGACACAAAAAATGCGCTGGAAAGAGTCACAGCACGATCACCGACAAATAATTTGCTGGACAAGTAACCCTTGTTTAATCTAAAAAAGGAGCTTAAAAAAAGAAAAAGAATTGGTTATTTATTGTATTGGTGGTTCCTCAACGATTCTATAGCCGTAGCTGGAATAGTATGCTGTTAAATCCGTGTTTGACGGGACATAGACGTCTGTTGGGTTAACCCATTGGTTGTCGCTGAAAGTCCAGAAGTACTCGTTACAGTTCTGATCTAGGTTGTAGTATGGATCCTCCACTTGAATCGTATGCCAGCCCACTGAAACCTGAACCGATACAGGCGCCGCTCCAACATATGTGCTGTCAACGTACACCGCTGGGTAAAGCGCCCAAGAATAGTCCATATCAATGGCAGAAACGGACAGCCAAGGTAAAGGTGGGTCCTGTGCGAACACTGGTTGGAGAGTATAGTCGTTATCCATGTAGACGCCTTTGGGGTTATCGTTTCCTGAGTCCTGCCCGCCAAGGTGCCAATGGTCAAGATGATAGCCGCTGTCGGCGTAGGCTGTTACGTAGGCGGTTGTTCCCTCCACGTATGAATGTGCGCCAACTGAAAGACTTGTGTGTCCATTGTCGCTTGATTGTATGGTGAGGTCTTGGTATATTACTGGGTCTACATGAACTGAATCTACTCTGAAAGCCGAGCCATATTCGTCCTCTACGGCTATTTTGATTTTGCTAAAGGTGCTGTAGGTGGTTCCGCAGTCAATCCAGTAAGGTGAGCCCAAGCTGACTTCTTGGTCATTGACTAAAGAGTAGCTGCCGCCACTGTAAATGTAGACGTAGATATGTTGTGCATAGTCTCCAATGGAGCTGCCGTACAAGTAGATGTGGCCATCTGTTTGTTGATTCATGCTTCCGCTTATTTCCTCAGTCTGGGTGCCTAAGCCTCCCACACATGCGTAGTGTCCATCTGGCTGGTACCCTGCCATGCTGTTAGGATAGCTGACATCTCCCGTTGCTGAGTCGATGCTTGAAACGAACCTGTAAGAGGGTGCGTTTGTGAATACTGCTTGAAGGCTATGAGGATTGTCCATGGTTACGTCTATTTCGGGACTGTTTCCCAGGTTTTCTGTGCCATCTAAAAGCCAGTGGTCCAGCACTTTGCCAGAGTTTGGAACAGCTTCAACGTTAGCATCGGAGTAGCTAAGATACTGCGGGTACCCTGATGGATCGGTTGTGCCTCCTCCTGTAGAAGAAAGCGTTAGCGTATAGTAGGTTGGGTCATAATTGAAGTATGCTTTCAATTCGCCAGTTAAATCCAATAGTATGTCAGATGGGTTTTGGGTGTAACTGTTGCCCTTGTATGTGAAGTGGTCAAATTGGTAGTTTGGTGGGGTGGTGACGCCTACCGAGTAGGTTCTCATATAAGTGTTGACTGCGCCGCCGCATGAGTGCCCGTCAATGGTGAATGTGGGGGATAGACCGTAGTTGGCAGTCAGCGTTATTTTTGGCTGGTATAAGTATATGTTGCTATCGCCGAATACCTGCATGCTGTTGGCAGTGCGGTTGGGGAAGAAATCACGTGGGTACCATCCATTAAGCTCTAGACCCCGCACCTGATCAGGTGGCAATTCCTCAACTGCTAATTGTTGGCTTCCAGGCCACCACAAGTTATAGCCTTGACTAAGTATGCTTTCTGTGTAAGTCTTGTTAAAGTTTGATAGCGAAGCAAAATTCAGAGAATTCTTAACTGTATTATTGTCTACAAGTGCGTTGTGGTAGAAGTCTTCTATAAAATATTTCATTGCAGGAGTCCAAGTTTCATTAAAAGTTCTCGTATCATTACCTATCCATGGCGAGAAGCCGTAGAAGCTTACAAAGCATTGTCCACTTTCATCAGGATCAGTGTATCCCTCAACTTTGGTTGTTCCGTTATGCAACCAAGCATCACACATGGATGAAATTCCAAGAGACCAATCTTCGTCCTTTTGTGCTTGACAGCATACCCACAAAACCACGAGTTTGTACTTATCATTTGTGACATTCCCCATGATTTGAGAGGCGGTTATGTCATTGCCAGTGTTATCTACATATTTATCGGGCCGTTCATATGTCCATAGTGGAATACCGTGCAACGATCATAAGTTAGGGAATCAGAATAAGCATTAGTTCCTTCATTTGCAACGGTGGTTTGCCCCTCAACACAGTTGAATACTTGGTAGCCTGAAGCTGCAAAGTCATCATACATTTGATCCTCCACCCAGTGTGCTGCCGCTTGTTCCTCTACAGATTGAGGAGGTGACCCAAAATAGTTTGGCGGTCCCCAACCTTGCGTTCCGTTTAACGCTCCATAAGTTCTGGCTGAACTATAAGGAAACACTGAATCGGCCTTAACCTGAGATATGGCGCTGCTCAAAAAAATGACGCTACAGAACAACATAAAGCATAGCACAAGGCTGAAAGGTTTTTTGCCTCCTGCAAGCTTCCGTATGCTTTTTTTGCTAGTGAACAGAACGCCTAAGCAAAGAATTGCTGCCATCATAACGGGCGCTGTCAACGCTATCAAATTTTGATTGGCGTCTTGGGTAACATTTTGGTTTACCCTTGCAGTAGTCGTTGTTTGAGTGGTGTTTGTTGTTGATTTAAAAGCGTTTACCTAGTCCACTGTCAGCATACATTAGCTCTGTTGAGCTAACTTGTCCTGTATCCGCCCATACCGTTACGGCTATACCGGTAACATCGGCCGGGTAGAACTTATCAAAGCCTATGGGAATCCACCATGAAGGATACAAATTGAACGGGTTGCTATCTCGCGCAAGATTGGAATATGGAGCATTGACGTAGCAAAGTGTTGCAGATTCTAATGATTCTGGAGAAGCTTGGAAGCCAGACACCGATATTAATGAAGTTGTGTTTCCAAATGGTACTTGGTAGGTGTAATTCTGCACTGCAGCCAGGGCATTTGTGATGGCTTGTTGCTTTGGAACGGTTGGGGTGCCGATTATGTTGTAGAAGGGCCAGTTATCTAAAAAGACCTCCAATCGTCCTTGGTAATAGCTTAAAAGCACTTTCTTTAGATCAGCAACAATACCGTTTGCATCTGTGTAAGTCCAGGTATAGTCTACGGTTGCTTGATTTGAATTTAGCACTTTAAGCGTTATGTTGCCCTCTGTTTTAGTAGCACTTACACTGCCGCTGACGTCGTCCAATGTTTGGGCAAGCGTAGCGTAGAAAGAATTTTTTGTTTAAGCCTGATAGTTTTCTAGAAATTCCTTTGCCATGCCAACAGTGCTATTAGCAGGCTGCGTAGCTGCAAGTGTGCCACCGTATTCGCAAAGATAAAGCATGTTTAAGCTGTTGTTTATGAAAGATGAGTGCACTCTGACTGAGCTTTGGTTTGAATTCAGGGTGAAGTCGATTTGGTTTTGGGGTAGACCGTTGTCTTGGCTGCTGGTTTGCGAGTTTATCTTTGTTGTATACGAGTTGGGATTGATGCCTAATAAGTTGCCCAGTATTGAGTTTGTTTGCTCTTGAACGTTTGAGGTATTGGCTGCCCGACCAACGGGGTATGAACATGAATAGATGGTGCAGAGAAAAAGTATGGCTAAGAGTGTGCTTGTTAAAAATTTTTGTTTGGAGATTTTATTCATTTTTTTACCTCCATATTTTTTATTTTTTAGGTGGAAATTTCCTGTTTTCCACCTGACCTTTTCAGTCCCTCAATTAGGACTAGGCGGTTACTCGCCCCCAATGCAGTATAGCATTGGCTTGCCATCATTTTAATTGAATGAAGATTTAACATTTGTCGTCATAAGACTTGTGATTTAATAAATTATATTGGACAAGAGTATGTTGTTTTTGACACTTTTACGAAAAAAATAAAGGTTCAGCGTCTGGCACATATTGGTGCGCTAGTTCATCTGTCGACATATTTAGGGTTCCCAATGAAAAACAATATTACAGCCTGAGGTTGTTTTATTTCACCCATTTTACTCGCTCTTCAATCGGCAAAATAGTATTGGTAGTTGCGCCGAAATTCCATTTTAATTTCATGGGTGAAAAGCTCGGAAAAACTAGCCTTTTAACAAAATAAGCCAAAAGAGCGATTTTCAGTTCAAAAAAAAAGGTTAAAAGTTAAGAAAAGATTAAAAAAGTTGCTATAAGTTGACGTATTAACATCTCTGTGTTCAATCCTTGAGGTACTCACGATAGTCTCTGGTTGCTCTTCAACCAACCGTTAGGATTATGGTTGTATTTCTGCTATTCCCTGGTTCTTTTTGCTTGATTAATAGTACAGTGGCTAAGAATATCTCATCTATCACGGTGCAGTTGATTTTGCGGCTCCGTCCCCTTTGGGCTCAAATCCCAGCGGGGCCCCAATCCAGTGGTTTCGGAAACATGGGGTATTGAAGCTAAATTATCATAGCGACCAGCTACTGCAGTATTTTAAGTTGCAGCTCAATCAATGTCCAAGCATTAGTGCCCTTGACAAAAAGAAACGAAACTATGGGCTTCCTTGAAAAACTAAATTCTTTTCAAACACTTAAATTCTTTAATATTAAAAGCAAAAAAAGAGGTGTTTAGTAGATATACAAAACACCAACGGGTTTGTCACAGTCAACCAGTACGCTTGAGGGGTTTCCGCCACTTCCTGTAACAATTTCGTAGAAAATTTCGTATCTGTTTTGGTCAGAATTCCATACATAGGAGTCTACTCCGATATCATGCCATCCGTTCGAAACAGAGATTTGCTCGAAAGAAAACCCTGCGAAATTACCGTCAACATAAACCGGCGTCGACACTGCACTCCAATCATAAAGGTCATATGCTTCTACTGTAATATCATGGGTCGAAGTTGTTTGAGCGAAATTAGAACACAGACTGTGGCTTTGGTCCATATAGACGTCTGTTTTCATATCAGTTGTATACCAACTACTGTCGCAATCCCAATGATCCCACTTGTAACTTTGGTCATAGTATGGCTGCGCTTCTACGGCTACGTATGCACCTTGAGGCACCTGATATTGACCTGGAGAGGGATTAGTTGTTCCACCTGCGCCAGCTGAAATTGTGAGAGTAACATCATCGCTTTTTGGAATAAACCAAGCGCAGTCTACTAATACGCTGCTATGGTCAGCAGGATACGTGCCATTGTAACTTACGCTCTCAACGGAAATGTATTTGATATTCTTTGTTACGGTTCCAACTGTATAATTGTACCAACTTGAACTCTCTACAGATACAGTGCCAACATAGTCCCAGGACCCGAAAGCATAGGTGTCACTGGCCCAAATGTCAATGTAGTTTTTCCAAGGAGAATAAGGTGGATTCGGAGAGTCTGGCCCAATCTTTGCAATGATGTGGAATTCTGCTTCACCGTTGTATTGATAACTCGAACAGCCCCAAGTAAGTGCTTCGCCGCAAGTATTACCATACCAACCAGTGGTCTCATAATGAGTCCCTTGACCGTCAGCTGTACCTATTACGTTCCATTGGTCTCTTACGAATCCAATTAACTGACCAGAATAGTACTGGTCTGGAGAGACACCATGAATATCATAAAGATAGCCTTCATCCCAATTTGTAACAATACCGTCTGCAACCATTGGTCCAGGTTTTTGGAATTCGGTCACTGGTGATTTAGGTGGATTCAGCGGATCTATATTGCGATTAACTCTCAGTTGCTCAAGCATTTGTTTTTGAAGTCGTGCAAACTCTGTAGCGTTTCCTTGACTCTTCATTTGAGCAAGCGCGTAAAGACGCTCTGGTAGTTTTCTATTATTATCTTCCGACCCGGTCGCTGTCCCCCCACATGTTAGCTCCAAGGTGGAGAGCATAAAGATAGACAATATAACTGCAAGAAACATATGAGTTTTTTTCAAACACTCGCCTCCCACAGCGCATTTTTTAAGCCAAATTAGCGCTCGTCAGTTTGCATTTCTATCGAACTTATATAAAAGGTTTTATTGCTAACTCGCTGTTCCTGTAAAGGAACACTCTGTTCTTCAAGGAGAATTAAATAGAACCTATGTAAATATTCCATGTGGTGTGTCTATTGCGCAATAGGGCTGCTTTCATATTCTTTTGTTTAATTTTAAGTTTAGCTGTATCAAGTCTTATAGTAGCAAGTGTGAGTTCTGCTAGCGTCGTCAAAAATAACTGGTTCAATGAGACTTTTATGCATAATGAGAGGGCTGGCTTGTATGTCGTTGAATCTGATGTCAATGATTATGCTTTCAGCTGCACAATTCACTATTCAAGCGAAATGTACAACTTTGAAGTAGATACGACACCAACAAGCCAAACATTTTACTATTATTTGCCCGATTGTACCGTTAGTTATGAAATTACAAGTTTTCGGTCATCTTACTTAATTATTCTTCCTTTGTCTATGGATAATCCCTCGCCAATTCAGATCACCTATTACGAACAGCTCCCTAGCGGAGCTGAACATGAAGTTACTGGAATTATTCCGATTGGAGGCCAAGGCGTTCATTTTAGTAGCACAAGCTATCCAAGCGATATTACTATGATTGAATTAAATAATGTACCAGTTTCAACGCCGCCGTGTTCTTCCAGCCCAAGTCCAACTCCGATACCTACACTCACTCATACTGAAGCTCCAACGCAAACACCTTCCGTTCCGGAGCTATCTTTATTAATAATCCTGCCTTTGCTTCTTTCCATATTCACGGTAGCAACAATACTTAAGTACCGAAAAACCGCATCTCAGAATATACATTGAAGATTTGGGTGACATAATAAAAGTAATAGTTAGAGGAAAATTTGCCGACAAAGATTCGGTTTTGGATGCGCAAGCTAACATTTCCGTTTTGGCTTTTTCGACCAGTGGGACATTTTATATTCATAGACCAATATAAAACGGTAGGAAGATACCCTGAATCAATGTCCTTTTTGTTAAACATTGAAGATGGCGCTTTGCACTAAAATAATTGCAAAGGTGCAATGGTGAATTGAAAGAGTTGCTTTGCCCTTCGATTTATTGTAACGATGCAAACGATTCAGAGGAAGATGGCAGCAACAGGACTAATGATCATAAGGAAAAGATCAGTCAGTTAGAAGAGAAAAAGCCTATACCAAAGAGAAAACAAACTCAAGAGGTTGACATTGTGCTGAATGCTTCATTCATCAAAGCCTGGAGTAAACACGACTTAGTGAATAATCAAACCGGCTATTCAGATAAGGGACAGTTCTCGGGGGAAGAAAAGGGGAAGAAGCTGCTTAGGAAGTAGAATTGGCGAGGTCGCCAACGGATATGGGTTCAATTCCCATCCCCAGCTCCAAGATAATTCAACCACATTTGTAGAAAACAATCTTAATTAGGTCACCTTACTTTTTAGATTGCTATCAAGAAAAAGAGCTTGCTTGTTTGAAATAGGCAAAATTAAGCAGTTTAGTACCGGTAAATTAGGCTTAGCATGGTTTGCAGATTACTTTTTTGTCCACCAGTTCTATCATTTTTACAAGCGTTATCTTGTCAATACTTTCTAAAGTAGGGATCTTTATGTGTCTCATTGTTTTACCGCTTCCTTCAAACATATTTTTCTCATCTTCGCTCAATCCAGTAACGGCAAAACCTACGTGAACACGATTCTTCATCGCTGCGATATAGAATTTGCCTGACGCAAACGTTACAACTCCCCAAGCCATTTTTTCCTCACAGTTTGGAAGCGTTTCTTGGAAGATTTCTCTTATCTCTTGTAGAATTTCTTTCTGAGGGGATTTTTGCTTCTCTATATACACATCCACTTGTTTGTACGTTTCAATTGCACTCCCATAGACTTGGTGATTTAACATAAGTGATCTTTTCTATTTAAAACTAAAGCGCTTGCTTTCTGGAAAAAGGGGGGATGAGGAGACGTCTCATATCGAAATGGGTTCAATTTCCAGCCCATCTTCATACGTTGGTATCCAAGAAGCCTGTCCTTCTTACAAATGTTGTCAAATTTATTAAGGGAAAATGCTTAACAAATCAATAGGGTTGCATAGATTTTTATGGCTGAAAGTCAAGCAGAAAAAAAGCAAGTCTCTAATTCCTTAGCCTTAACGATAATAATCATAATATTTTTTGCTGCATTTTCCGGCGCCGTTTTGAGTTTGGCTTACCCAGGATTCATTAGCCTGCTTTCGGGGGGAACATATACCTCGGGTGGCGCCATTTATGATGCAATTTATGTTGTGCTCACAATAGCCGCTGATGCGCTCTACCTTTTCGGTGGTGGTGTAATAACTTTCGGCGCCATATTAGTTACCATCCACTTTATTCAATCTAAGCTCAAGGATCCTTATCAACCATCGTTCTCTACTCGTTACTTATCAGGATACTTAACGTTAAGTCTAAACTTTTTTATTGGCGCAGAAATCATCCGTACGGTGGCTACAAGAACTATTCCCGAGTTTGAATTGCTTATTTTGGTAATTTTCAGCAGAGGTCTTTTCAGTCTAATACTGTATTTGGAAAGAAGATGGCATGGAACAGCGGAAACAGAATAGCGTTTCTCTTTACTTTGCAATGAAATTGCTTGAATACATTAGCTATTTATCCAAGCGTCCCCCACTCTTTTCAGGGCAAGGACCTGATTTTTATGGCAAGCAAAATTAAGGTTGAAGATGAAGCACCCGATTTCAACTTGTTCGACGAAGAAAATAGAAGCAGAAACCTAAAAGAGTTTTTAGGACAAAAAGTCGTATTGGTTTTTTTCGTTGGAGCTTTCACTTCAACATGCACTAAAGAAGTATGTGATTTTCGAGATTCTATGGCTAGGCTGATCAATTTGAAGGCCCAGATCGTCGGAGTGGACGTGAATGTGCCTTTCTCAAATAAGATTCTCGCTGTAAAGAATAGGTTAGCCTTCCCTATACTTAGCGATTACAAGCGCGAAGTCCTTGAAAGATACGGGTTGGATGTGCCTGATTTAGCTGGACGCCAGGGTCAATTTGTTGCGTGTTGTTGGGGGAAGGGCTGTTATCCGATTGCTAAACGGGCAATCTTCATCCTTGACGAAAAAGGCATTGTACGTTACACATGGGTTTCCGATAATCCGTCTGATCAACCAAAATATGATGATATTAAAGAAGCTTTAGAATACACTTTGGCTGAGGAAAACGCGGCTATGGCCACGCCCACGGTTATTACGATTTCTAGAGAGGCAGGAAGCGGGGGAGACGAAATTGCTCTGAAAGTCAGCGAGCTTCTTGGTTATGCATATTTTGATAAGACATTGATGGCAAATGTAGCTAAAAGCCTTGGTATTTCTGATGAAAGCATCGAGGACTTTTCTGAGGATACTTACAAGGTTAAGAGTCTCGTGGACAGAATTTTACTTCGCAAGAAGCCTGTCACTGTATCCTTTAACTTAAAAGACAATGCACAAATAAGTAAAACCCTCGATGAGGAGGAATGCCTCTCCGTGATTCAAACTGTAATAAATAGTCTAGCTAGTAGAGGAAGAACGGTAATTTTAGGACGGGGTGGGCAAGCAATATTGAAAAATAAAGTGGGCGTGCTTCACGTTAGGATCATTGCGCCTGTAGACGTTAGGGTTAAAAGAATCATGAAGAGCGAAGGATTGAGTCGAGAGGACGCCCTGAAGTTGGTTGAAGAGAATGACAAAGCAGCGGCTGAATATCTTAAAAGATTTTACAACATCAATTGGAGAGATCAATTAAACTACGATATGGTTTTGAACACAGAAAAGATGGATGCAAGCACAGCATCGAAAGTGATAGCTTCAGCAGTTTCACAGTCAGAGTGAATAATCAATATCATTTGAAAAAAAGCATTAGTGACAGTCTAGTTGCACCCGCAATTTATTGTTGACCTCACTATTTTGCCGCTAACTAGAAGAGGTAGTGCAGATGAAATCTCCATTTATAAGGGGTTCAATTCCCACCCCAGCTCTTTAGCATATACCCCAACTTTTTGAAGATCTCATCTTGAGTTTACTTGCGCTTTTTAAAAATATTTTAGACGATCATGTCAGTAACGATTGTTCATACAGATGCGCTTATCTTTCAATCCATTTAGCGCAGAAGGGAGATGCATGAACTATTCTTTCTTAGTCAGATAATGGTTTTTAGCATCGCGCTCCTCTAGCATCCGATTTAAATTAATTAAAGGGTCCCTTGGTCCACCATTGCATCTGCTACTTTAACAAAACCACCGATGTTTGCGCCATTGACATAGTTGACGAAGTCGCCTTCTTTTCCATATCGAACGCAGGTTTGATGGATTGATTTCATGATTGCATGGAGTCGGTCATCTACTTCCTCCCGTGTCCATGACAGTCGCATGCTGTTCTGAGACATTTCTAAGCCCTGACGTTGCTACACCACCGGCGTTCGCTGCTTTTCCTTGACCATACAAGACTTCGTTTTCAAGGAACACTTTTGATGCCTTGAGGTTCGGTTGGCATGTTAGCACCTTCGCATACGCAGTAGCAATCGTTCTTTACAAGAGTCTTTGCGTCTTCTCCGCTGATTTCGTTTTGGGTAGCACAAGGTAATGCAACTTGGCATTCGATTTCCCATGGTCGTTTGCCTTCAAGGTATTCTGCACTCTTGTACTTGCGCTGCATACTCCTTTATGCGTCCTCGCTTGTTATTTTTTAGATCCATTACAAAGGAAAGTTTTGCGCCGTCAATTCCGTCTTGGTCATAGATGGTTCCGTCGCTGTCAGATAATGTTACTGACTTTGCCGCCAAGTGCAGTAACTTTTTCCACCGCGTATTGGGCAACGTTGCCTGAACCGGAGATGTAACGGTTTTGCCTTTGAAAGTCTTCGTTTCTTGTCTTGAGCATTTCTTCCGCGAAGTAGGTAACGCCGTAACCAGTGGCTTCTGGTCGGATTAAGCTGCCACCCCAGTTGATGCCTTTGCCAGTTAATACACCTGTGAATTCATTTCGGAGTTTCTTGTACATTCCAAACAGAAATCCGATTTCTCGGCCGCCGACGCCAATGTCACCAGCTGGAACATCGGTGTCTGCACCTACATGACGTGAAAGTTCCAACATGAAGTTCTGGCAGAAACGCATTACTTCAGCCATCGCTTTTTCCTTTCGGGTCAAAGTCCGAGCCGCCTTTGGCGCCGCCCATTGGCAGGGTGGTCAACGAATTCTTAAACACCTGTTCAAATGCTAAGAACTTTAAGACACCGAGGTTGACGCTTGGATGAAAACGCAAGCCGCCCTTGTATGGGCCGATGGCGCTGTTCATCTGAATTCTGTAGCCTTTGTTTACTTTAAGTTCGCCTTTGTCGTTAACCCAAGTTACCCTGAACATGATTGTTCGTTCAGGTTCAATTATTCGCTCTAGAATGTTAGCCGATTGATATTTGGGGTTATTTTCAATTATAGGCCAAACAGAAGTGACAACTTCGTCAACTGCTTGGTGAAATTCTGGTTGGTTTGGATTTTTTTCTTTTACGTATGCCATAAAGTCTTCTGGAGATTTATACATAGTATCGATCACAACTCGTGTTTAGGTTTTGCTGACTATACGTATCCGGTCAAAGCTCAGTGGTGAATTTTGGGCGTTTTTGAGAGGAAAAGTTGATTTCGTAGGCATCTTTAGAGCCACATGCAGGGCAAGTTCTGGCGCTGAATTTGCAGTTTTGACAGGCTTCGGATTCTTCGCCAATCTGAAAGTAAGTGTCTTCTTGTCCGTCTATGTTTCCAGCAAATAGCCCAACTATTTCGACCCAAGTTTTACCGCAGTGTGAGCAAGCGAATCTCTTTTTGAGACCGCTTTCAAACTTATGCTCGACTTGATTCAAGCGCTTTCTTCCAGTCGCATAGTGCAATCCCAATAGTGTAAGATAATTTGAGATGATATATAAGATTTTGTAGAGTTAAACTTGAGTCAAGTAATCCAAATTTTAAGATATAATATGAGCCATAATAAGCGGTTTTAAATGGTAGAGAATCTTACATACACTATGTCACATTGCAAACAGAATTATATATTGAATCAACTACTAACGTAGCGCGGTAAGGAGCAAAACATGGGTACAGAACTTGACGAAGTAGACATTGCCATTATCAGAGCACTTCAAAAAGACGCCCGAGCTAGCTTTGCTGCAATCGCCAAAAGCTGCAACGTCTCTGTCGACACAATAAGCAAAAGATTCAAAAAAATTCGAGAACACAGGTGTTGCAAGAGGCACAACCGTTCTACTGAACCCTAAAAGTTTTGGCTATGACTGTGTAGCAAGTTTTGGGATAAGAGCAGACTTTTCTCATATTGAAGAAATATTGAAGTTCCTCAAAAAAATGCCAGATATAGTGTTTTCCACCCAAACAATGGGAAGACACAGCATCTTTGCAGTGGCTATTGTTAAAAACGTGACGAAACTCAATCATGTTAAAGAGGCAATTAAAGGACACCCCATGGTCAGGGAGATAACTACAAGCATATGGGTTAACGAGATACTTGCTATGTCCTGAAAATTTTGATCTACAAGCAGCCGCAGGAGATGTCCGATTGGATAATATTGACCTTTTCATAATTGAAACGTTAATCAAAGACGCTCGCACCTCCTTCCGTCAAATTGCAGAGACTTAAACGTTTCACCTGATACAATAATTGACCGCTATAACGCCCTTCAGGAAAAAGGTGTTATTCGAGGATCAACGATTGTTCTCAATCCCCAAAGAAATAGGTTATAGCGCGATGGCAGTTTTCATGATTGACATTTCACCCGTAAAAGGAGATAGCAAAATTCCGTTTGACTCTTCCTTAATTTTGGAGACACTAATAAAAATGAGAAATATAATTGTTGCTTCCAAAACCGTTGGAGACCACGATCTGTTGGCTATTGGAGTCAGTGAAGGATTTCAAGCATCTATTTGCATGTAAGAAATGAAATAGCAGCCATCCCCGGTGTTAAAGATATGGAAATCTCTTTTTGGAGCGAAATAACTGAACTTTCTCCAAAGTATTTTGTTATTTGAACACAAGTTGGCGGTTACCTGATATTTCCCAAGAAAAAGAGGTATCTTACGGGTAATATCTCCACTTTCTTTGGGTTAAATACAGTCCCCAGTCTAAAATGCCAGAAGATTTAAGGTCAACCCTGAGCAGGCAGTTCAGGGTTGAGGTACGTAGTTAATTGTGTGTGCAAACAATTGTCTCTGAATTTGTATCAATCTAGGAACAGCGTATTTTGAAAAACGATATTGCCCATAGTTAATTCTACAATTTCACAAAATATGGCAAATGTAATAAGAAGGTGGCTTACATATACAGGAAGCGGTTGGTTTCATGTCAGAAGAAAAACAAATTTTGTCTGAAATTCAAAAAAAGTTTGTTTTGCCTTTTTCTGCTCCTGAGAGTGGAACAACCAAGTTCTCAATAGATAAAGAGGTTGCCACCATTTTTGCCCTAGCTGAAATGGATCGAGAAAAGGGCGGTCGCATAATTTCCAGGCATTCAAGCGAGAATATTACATTCATTGCAAAAATTGGCTATCCGCTTTGCTTTTATCCATTAGCTGATAAAATCTTTCTATTCGATGGCTTAAACATGCAAGAATGTAAATTGCCATACGCTGACATAGGCGACGTAAAATCATTCCTATATGGGTTAAAAAGCAGTATTAAAAAACGTGAAAGTTTTATCTCTTTTATTGAAGAACACACCAACTACTTCGCCAAGTCTGATGTTAAAAAAACTGTTCAGTTAAAGGCGTTAATTACCGATTCAGGTATGCTCAAAGAGTTAGGCTCTTGCCGCCATGAGGCCTCAGATTCGGAGGGCCAGTTTGCAGAAATTGGATTACTGTCTTCACCTATTAGTGAGTCTAAATTAATGGCCGTGACCCATGAAATTGCACAGTTACGTTCAGCATTGGAGAAAGAATGCAAAGAACTCAACCTCAGTATAGAGCTTTTAGGAAAAGCATCCTCAGCGTTCCACAACGAACTCCACGAAGAAATTGAGGCTGTAAAACAAGAGTCTGCCTTGGAGATAAGAGAAGAGGAAGCAATAGTTGCTCCAATACTGAGAAGCATCCATGAACAATATGATAGAAAAATCATTTCTTTGACAAAGAAGATTGAAAAACAAGAAGTACCTTTGCAAAGCGAAAAACTACAATTCAAAAAGAACAAAAAAGAGCTAACCAAAGAAATCAGTAACTTTGAGGCAAGCGCCAAGCTAATTGCGGACAATGATAAGGAAGGCAAGTTGAGGTGGAAAAGCAAGATTCAAAATGCAAAAGAGGAACTGTCAGCAACTGAGAAACGCCTAAAAAGCAATGAGAAAGCCCTTGAATATTTAGAGAAGAAGAAAGTCTCTGAAACTCAGGGATACAAAAGTGAATTAGAAACAGAAATCAAAGGCGCTCGAAGCAGAATCGTGGAGTTAGAAGCAACAAGAGACGCAAAAGTTATGGTAATCAAACAGGATATGGGCGATTTAGAGAAACAGACTAAACTCTTGAGCGATAAAATAATCAAAGTGGTTAAGTTACGGGAAGCGGATGTTGCCCAATTTGACAGACTCTACATGAATTCGTTTTCTAAGTCGCTAGATAAGGCGCTCATCTACATGCCATTCTACGTTATATCCTATAACAAAGAAGGAAAAAACCGTTGCCTAGTTGTACCGCCATCCTTAATGAATGAAATGGGCATGTCCGCCAAACTTAAGGGAGCTTTTGGAAGATCAAGAATCAAGTCTTTTCTTGCTCCAAAATTTAAGGAAATAGCTATCCTAGCAAAAAACATAGAGGAGTTAAACAAAGTAAGCAGCGTGTTTGCGACTGAGCTTAAGCGTCTTGGGGCTATGAATAACATTTTGGCTAGAGGTTGGATCTGCGACGAGATCGAGAAAGGATTGCTGACATTGAAAGAGCAAGGCTGGCTTAATAACAAAGAATATGGGGCCGTTATGGCGAGCGCCAAAACCGCTTTAAAGCCAAATGCTTAGTCTCAATCTTTTCAATTTTTTACTTTCTGAAGCCTTTTATTACTTTATAGATGCTAACGATTTCTACTCTGCCGATCAACATGGCAAATATTAGAAGCCACTTATAAATGACCGGCATGGAAATTGTTGTAGCACCAATGCTCGCGCCAGCAGTTGATAATGCTGAACCTACCTCAAAAACTGAGTCAAGCATGCTTGTGCCTGATGTTGAAAAAGCGAGACTAAGGATTAAAAGAAACGCTATAAATGCAAGTATATAGAGGATAATGGATCTTAGTTCATGTTTTTCCGGAGCATCATCGCTTTTACGTATAGCGCTTACAATTTTTTGGATACGTTCAATCTTTATTCCCCCTGCCATGCTAAAACCGCATCCACCAACGAGCATGACTATTATAAGCCATATTTTTGCAGGTACCGACATTGCGCCTAAGTCTAAGAGTGCTATGCCAGTTGAAGATACCATGCTTGCTGATTGAAACAAAGAAACAAAGGGGTTAACCCAAGCAAGTATGGAAATAATGACTGTCGATGACGCGATGATTAAGAGGTAGAGTTTGATTTCAGGTGTCAAGAGTTCGCGGAATTTAAGGTGAAACAAATTATAATGAAATTTAAAATTCAGTCCTCCAATTATCATTAGCACTATCACACTTATTTGGAACAAACCGATTCCCGCTGCAATAAACGGCTCATATCCACCAGTCAATACATCTATAGCAGCACAGCTTGCTACTACCAAGTTGGTTGAGTAATTAAAATAAAAGATGACGGTGAAAATGAGAGCTATAAGTGTATAGATTACCATTATTAGAATTAACAGTTTTTTCATGCTATTGCCGATTGCTTCTATTCCAAAGGAGCTCAGAAAGTTTTCGATTTCTTCTTTAGGGTATAAGAAGGCTATGAGAATGTAAATGAAGCCTACCCCTCCTATGAACTCAGTAAGGCTACGGTAGAATAGCAGCGAAGATGTAAGCGTCTGAGGGTTCTGAATAAACGAGAAACCAGTTGTTGTGAAGCCACTAACCGTCTCAAAATAAGCGTTAGAAAATAGATCTATCAGATTGGTGCTGCTGAAAACATTATTCCACACGTAAGGAATCATGAGTATTAAAGGAATCACAGTAAACGAGAGAAGCATCAGCCATATCGAGGTTTTTTCGTCTAACTCTTTTCGTTCTGCCAAAGCATTAAACGCGAAACCGAAACCGAAGGCAATAAAACAAGTTGCAATTATACTAGCTACTGACTGCAGCTCCCCAGTTTGCAAGCCAATCGCCACTGGCAGAATCAAAAGCAAACCTGTAACCTGAAGAATAAAACCCATATTTGCAACGATTCTGCGTAAACTCTCCAACTTAGCCTACCCATTCTTTGTATATCACTTGTTTTCTTTTTAAGATTTAACCCAAACCAACCAACTTTCGAGGTAGAGATGTGGAGAATAATTACAGTCTACTCAGATATTGAAAACTGGAAAAACACATGAAAGAACTTTCACTCATAGATTCAAAACTAATCGAACAATTCACCAATGCCATTAGAAAATTCAGAGGTCAAAATGTGTTTGATGGGATTGGTGGAACACTCAAAATGTTGCCGTTGATGGGTTCCCTTATGAAATTTGCCAAAGTCAACCTAAAAGAATACGCTCAAAAATTATCAGACCCATTCCTTAGAAAAGCCCTCGCCAAAATTAAATATGAAAAGTCCCCACCTTGGTGCCTATAATTTTTTTATCTAAGCTTAAGTATCGGTGATGCTGGATGCCACTCGAGTTTAGCGGCGCTCTCAGGCATATTGAAAAACGCTGCAATAACAAATCAAAGGTAAAGAAAAACGTTATTGAAAACGACGTTTGCAAAAGGATTCAGCTTGAATACAGATCATAACATTTTTTGGGACTTTATATTTTCTGCTGCTGATGGATACATTACCATAGTTGGAATGCTGAAGGAAAAAATATACTAATCAACTCATACGTTCATATTATGATTCGTATCCAAAGGCCCAATCTTTTGGGTTGGGCGCCCCCTTGATAGATGTTCAAATTGCGGTTTTAGATACAATGAGCATAAAAAGAATGGAGGTTGCCAGATTAAGGGCTGCTATTATAATTCATTTAAGGCATGAACGTTTGATTGCTACCATTTCAGATTGCCGATCTGTAGAACAACTGATGCCTGCAGAGTATCTTCAATAAGGTTTATTAATATTTGCGATACACTTTTTACTGGGCTATAAATTAATGAACGACAAATTACAAGAAAGCCTACAATATTTAAAACAATGCAGCAACTTGGAAACTGAAGCGTTTAAACTCTATGAAACGCTATCCAAAAAGCTTAACCAACCAGAAAGCGGTTACATTTTAGGAAATGCTTTCAACAGCTTAAAAAACGCAAAAATCATCCAAGGAATACTCAATTGCTTCGATCTAACTGAACTAGAAAACAAACCTGGCAAAAAAGAATTAGCCGAATTGACTAATGAAATCATAATTTTGGAGAGAAAAATCTCAAAAATTAACACCTTAGAATACTTGATTTCTTGCGAAATGCTCAAAGAAGCAATAAACCTTGAAAATCTACTAATCCAGATTTACACAAAGTTTATCGAATCGAACTCCGCCAAAGTAACGGTAGCTGAACTAGCAAAAACAGGAACATTAACCTTAGATAGTTTTAAGAAACTTTTTGAATATATCAAAGAGGAAAAAGCGAAAGACAAAGAAGTCATTGTCGAAAGTCTATATATCCTTGAATCAAAAGAAAAAGAGAATCAAAAACAAATAACACCAATTGTAAAATATCAAAATCCCGATGCATGGATTCACGAATCAACCATACATTCTTTCGCAGATACACCAGTAACGGAAAACTAAGAAAACGAAAACGGAAACAAATTTCAACGCAACTTAACTTTCACTAATTCCTCATGTTTCCTTAAAATGGCTGCGAACGTTTCTGCTACAAATCCTAATCCTAGAACGCCGCTCCAACATAAAAAACCTATCTTTGCATACAAACTAACCATTTCTTAAAGACACTAAGATTGATCCATTCTGAGTTTTTTGAACGTTTGATTTTTCAGCTTTATGAATATGTTCAAATTAATTTGTGTAGCTTTTTTATAGTTTGAGCAATTATATCACGCTAACAGAGTGAGAACTTGCTGTTTAAACATAAAAGCATAGTTAAAGTTCGCATGCGAGAATTAGACTCTGAAAAAGAGAACCTTGCAAAATTTTTGCTTAGCCAATCCAAATTGAATTCAACAATAACTTCTGAAGGCCTGGAATTAAATATGGAAGAGGTCGCCACTTACTCGCTAGCGAGAATGGTGACAAAGTTTCTTCATAACAAAAATCTAAATAACACCTATTTTGTGGATGTTGACAACAATGTGGTCAGAATCAATAGGTTCAAGCATGAAAATAAAGTTAAGAAAAACAAGCATCCAACTACAGCATCAATAATAAAACATGGGTTCTAAAACAACAGCTATTTCTTGATAATTGGTCTTTCTGAAATTTTGGCGCAGTATAGCTTGTGCCAATTTGTAATGATTGTTTTAATAAGGGACTGGGGATGCCCAGGTTGGTTATTCACAGGTGACTTGAAACGATTGAAGATTTAGTAATTCAGCACAATTTTGTATTAGATGATGAGTAGCAGAACTATTAATTCGATCGCGACTGCCGCCGTGAGGATTCTGTTTATTCGCTCTATTCTTCTGATCGTTTTTTCAAGATTCATATACATTTCTTTTCTGTCCTCCTTAAAAACCATTTTTGAGGTTTTCCTCAAGCATACCCAAAGTAAATTATCAGTAAAACGACGATGATAGCTATTCCTAGCCCAGCTGCCGCAAAACTTAGCAGTTCAGTCCGCCTTATCGCTTTCTCCAAACGTGCCGACATGTCGTCGACGTCAGGGGTGTTCTGTGCTGCAGATGACTCGTCTTGTTGAGAGGCAGATTCCGATGTTGCTTGGATGTTTATTTTTACGCTACAGCTGTCACAGGTCACTGTTTCTTTACTGACCGTGGCGCCGCATTCTGTACAATTAGGCATACAGTCTTTCTCTCCTGAATGTATGAGGAACGATGAGAATTATTGCGTAATATAGCTTTCTACCAAGACAGCGGTTTTTTGCTCTTTTCCGAAAAAGCTGTGAATTACTGATTTTACCGAAAAAAATAAATCGCAACAACCATATCAAAGAGCCAATGAAGCTACAGCTAACTAAAAAAAAGGCAATCGCCCTCGTCATCATCCTAGCAGTAGTATTGAACTTCACAATTCTGTATTTCACGTACCCGCTGACTTTCACGCCTGAATCAGATACAATAGCAAGAGACTTTTCAGCTTACTATACCGGCGAGTGGCGACTATTCCACAATCCAACAAAAATCTATTTTGATGGAGCTTTGCCTGGAGATTATCAGATTCTTCCAGCGCCACAACCCTTCAAGTACACGCCTTCTTTTCTGATTCTTTTCGCGCCGTTTCTAGCTTTAAGTTATCAGGATGCGCTTAATTTTTTCGATATAATTCAATTTTACTCAATTGCATTTATGGGCTATTTTGTATATCAACTTGTCAAAGACAAAAATATTTTTCTCGCCGTCTCTGTCGCAGTGATTGTTATTTTAGACCCCATTCTTTATGCGCCCTCTATAGCTTATGATGCCTCTTCTTTCCTCCATACTCGCATGATGAGCTTGCACTATCAGACTTTCTCACCTAGTTACTACTGTGGCTACCTCTTGGCAAACGCTCACGTTCTCCAAACAGCCCTTCTCGTGGGCGCATTATACTTTGGGTTCAGCAAAAAGCCATGGGCGTCAGCGCTGCTATTTGCTTTCGGCGTTTTTGACCCACGTGCTGCGCTTTTCGCATTGCCGCTTCTTCTATGGTATAACAGAAAAGCAATAAAGAAGTTCATCGCTGCCGCAGCCATTTTTCTCACGGCCACAAATTTGCCATTCTTCTTCTATCAAGGCATAGGATTGTCGTTCTTGCTAACAGAAACCCGTGGCTCGATTATTTCACAGATGTACTTGTATGATTGGCTGCCGCTCTATGCAGTCGCGGCACTTTCCATAATGGAAATAATTACCCAGCTAAATAGTCGAAGAATTTATTTCAGAGATCTGTTTAGCCGAAGAAGGAACCTCTTCAAGAGCCAAACTAGCGGATAATAAAGAAAAGCCAATCTTTGGTGGCATTTTTGCTTGCAATTACAAGCTAAGCTAGTTCTCCCAGTCGGCTTGTCGCATAAATTTTCTGATTAATAATTAGAACTGTAATTACCAAGACTGCTGCTACAGGAGAGCCAAAAGTAAAGATCAACAAAATAAAAAATAGCTTACCTAATTGGTTAAGCCTTTTATTCTTTGTTAAAGTATTCTTTTAGTGGATTCCAGTAGAATTCTACCCAACCCTCACAAAGCTCATCCGCCATTTCGTCAGGCACATAAGAATGCACCATGTCGATTTCTGTTCCGGCGGGCACAGCCTTGAAAGTTAATTCTAAACGTGAAGCATCATAACCCTCGGACCAATCTGTTGTAGTCCACTCTTGAACCACACGTTTGCCCACTTCCAACTCAATGTATTTGCCGAAAATGTAACCGTCCCAAGAGCTGTATTTGCCGCCAACTACAGGTTTACCCTTGGCTTTGGCACCTGTAAATTCACTGTGCTTTGTTGGATTAACATATGCCTCGTATACTTCTTTGGGCTCGGCAGGGATAACTACGGTTTGTTTTAGGGTTGTTACCGATTTTTTCATAAAAACTCACTAATCAACAAATAGCAGCAAGGGCTTTTAAGGTTTAATCAAGGACTAAGATACTGGAGGTTCTGCCGGTGGTTTGAGCAGGGGAGAGAATAGGCTTTTGGCGCTGAGTTTTAACTTTCACAAAGCAGTTTTTCCCCCGAAAATCATTGGTTTAAAAGGTGGAAGGTTTTTTAACTTTAACAAACAATTAGCAGGTGACCAAATAATGGGAAGATGCACCGTCACCAGAGGTCAACGTGGATTAGGTAGAAAAATCCGCAAGCTAGAAGACAGCGTAGAGTTTAGCAGTAAAGAAACCAAGGCAAAAGTAGCTGAGATAAATCTCAAACAGAAAACCCAATCAGCCATGGGGGTCACCGATGATTCGCCCATTCAGAGCCTTCGCGATTCCGCTAAATACAGAAAAGACAAGTCCCAATAATGCTTTTAAAATTAAAACGATTGCTCAGCGAATCTAACGTTTAACAATTATGGTCGGAGTAAATTTAGGGGTTATTTGGGCATGTTAAACGTTGATTCGCCGAAGCTTTGGTTCTCTAATGGTTTGCGTTTCTCGGCAAAAATATGTATCTCGATTGTTGTTCTTAAGAGTTATACAAATAAACTATGTAGAATATAAAGAGTAAGCGCTGGCCCAAGGGCACAGTATCTTTAAGCTTTTTAAGCTTGAAAACGTTAATTTTCATGTGGACTTTTATGTCAGCTTCCTTAGATGTTGCAACCGACTGGAACTTTAGAGTTTTTGATAAACGTTTAATTGTTGTTAAAGGAAAAAATGAAAACGCCCGCAAAGCAGCCGTCTTGGACGTGTTAACAAATATTCCTTTCACCATTGAAGTGCCTGACATGGTCTCAATGGAGGAACTAAAAGTAGGCCAGAACTTTTTAGCTAACCTCCGTGTTTACACATCCAAAAATTTAGAAGGCGTTGACAAGAATTTCACCGATTTTTTTGAAGCCTTAGACATTGACCAGAGCATTGAGGATTTCATTAAAGCTTATTGGATTTACCCAAGCAAAATACGCTTCGAGCTGATCGATGTGGAAGAACCATAACCACTGGTTTGTTAAGTAAGAGTTACAATTCCCATGACGCCAGTCAATGCACCAGTAGATAACTCGTGAACCATAACAAACTGTCAGGAATCATGGGAATATATGCTTAATGCCAAAAAGTACTGACGACCGAAAACTAAACCTGCTGTAAAACGCAGGGTCACCAAGAACAAAAACAGCGTTATACCCCATCTTTGCTAATTCAAAACTTTCCTTAACCAGTTTTGAGCCAATTCCCCGGTTACGATAATCTAATGCCACAGAAAGAGGAGCTAACAAGAGAGCATCAAATTTTGAGCCCTTTGCTACGATGTAAGTTTTAGTTAGCATGATATGCCAAACAAGCTTTTCCTTTTCTTCCACCACTAATGCAAGTTCAGGAATATAAGTACCGCTGGCACGGAGTGTGTTAACAAAATTCTGTTCGTTTCCATCAGACACTTTAGCGGTTTGAAAAGCAGTTTCACTAAATCATAAATGCACTGAAAATCGGAGGGTTTTTCCTGTCTAATCTTCAACATTTCAGCCTCTAAACAACAATGTTTGGATTAGCGCAATACCATGTTGACGAATTTTTCAGGATTAAACAGCTCCAAATCCTTGTAGCTTTGGCCAACCCCGATGAACAAGATGGGCTTCTGAGTCACGTAAGTCACACTCAAAGCTGAGCCACCTTTCACATCAGCATCCACCTTGGTTAGGATGGTGGCGTCGATGCCGACGGCTTTGTTAAATTCTTCCGCCTGCTGGACTGCGTCGTTGCCAATCAAGGAGTCTACAGTGAAGATAGTCAAATCGGGGCGAACCACCCGCTTGACTTTTATGAGTTCATTCATCAAGTTCTGGTTAGTCTGCATTCTGCCAGCAGTGTCAATAAGAACAATGTTGATTCCGTGCGCCTTCGCATGGCTTACCGCGTCGTAGGCCACAGCTGCTGGGTCTCCGCCGTAATCGCTTCTAATTACTCGCATTCCTAAGCGTTTGCCATGCTCCTCCAACTGCTCAATAGAGCCAGCACGGTAAGTGTCAGCGCCCGCAAGCACCACGGTAAAGTTTTTGTCATGGAAAAACTTTGCCACTTTTGCAATGGTTGTGGTTTTTCCTGTGCCGTTAATACCCACAAACATTAATGTGAAGGGTTCTTTGTTTTTACGTTTTTCCTCCGCCATCTTGAGCAGGTCAATGCGTTTGTCTGTGAGCATGACTTCGAGGAGGACTGCTCGGAGGGTTTCTTCAACGATTTTTTTTCGGTCTTCCAACCGTTTAACCTGAACGCCTGCTAAGCGTTTTACTAGGTCTTCGCTGATTTTGTCAGCTACTGGAAAAGCCACATCGTTTTCGCATAAACTCATTTTAAAATCTGATAAAATAGGAGTTAAATTTTCTGGTTTTAGCTCTGTTGTAGTAACCTTATTAACTAGGCCTTTAAAACCTGACTTGAGCTTCTCAAACATCGCTTCAAGGTTTCCCTTCTCTAGCATGGGCAAGCATAGATTCAAGTCTAGCTCTGCCAGAATTTATTCGCTCCGCCACTTGACTGAACTGCTGCTGAGCCGCATTCATAGTTTTTTCCAATTCATCAAGGCGTTCTTTAAGGGTCGCTTTCGCGTCAACCAAAGTTTTCTCAACTGATACGCCTGCGCCTACACCAACGATTATTTTGTTTGTGTCAGCGATTTTTGCTTTAACGTAAGAGTTGCCGCCTATGGGAACAAGTAGTTCAGCGTTTTCTTTTTCTGCGGCGATTCCGTCCAGAGTCATGTTTGCATAGGTTAAGTCTGTTATAGCCGCGTTTACCATTCCGATTC
Organism: Candidatus Bathyarchaeota archaeon; assembly: GCA_963725715.1. Taxonomy (GTDB): domain Archaea; phylum Thermoproteota; class Bathyarchaeia; order Bathyarchaeales; family Bathycorpusculaceae; genus Bathycorpusculum. Next base: position 130,147 of record CAVRZF010000004.1, on the reverse strand, counting down.
TCTGCTGCAATGTCTCTGCAGTCTGCTCTAGGTAACGCATTTCTACGCTGAGCCTGCGAAGATCTTCTTCAGCTTTATTTGCTGCCGTATTTATTCCCCAGTTACGATTTTTTTGAGGATTGGGTTTATGATTTCGTCGGCGGAAATTTCTTTGGCAGAGGTTATTTTGATGTGGCACCTTTTTACGCGGTGTCTGCTTCCTATTTCAGCGTAAACCTTCTCAACCGCATGCTCAGATTTGTCTGCTAGCAGTTCCCTAACAAAAGGTGTGCTTAATCTTGGCTTGTTAATTTCGCCGGTAACTTTGTAAGTTTTCATTTTTTATCTTCCTGCACAACATCCAGCGCATTCCCAATAATAAACATCTCGGGTCCAGTAGTCATAGAACCAGCTACTGCAGCATGAGAATTAGCAATAAGACCTGTTCCAACATACGGAACTCCACAGTTAATTGTGCCTACGTCAACTGGAACTCTAAAAACGCTCTCCAAAACTTTCCGCTCTTCATCTTTTAGCAATGGGTGAGCTATAACTCCTTTGTTGGTTGCTACCGCCAAAGATCCTACATAGGGTAAACCTGCGATTTCTGTTGGCACCACTTCAACGCCGAGGGCAGCGGAGATTTTTTTGATTTCGTTTTCTTTGAAGCGTGGGTCTACGACGCCTCCTTTGTCAGTGGCTAAGACTAGGTTGCCGTAGGCGGTTTTTTTGGTTTCCATGATTGTGATGTTGCCTTCAAAGCATGTTTTGATTTGTGTTAGTTCTTCTTCTCGGACAAAGTTTGGAAGCAACATCCCAGTTGAGTTTGCACAGGTTAAGGCTCCGCAGAGGACTGATCCACCGATGGATGTATAGACTAATTTTGTTTTGAGGTAGTCGGCGTATTCTTGGGCTTTTTCTTTGGGAACCATGCGTGGAATCATCACAAGGTGCTCGGTGGCAAGTGAGTACACGCCTATGCTTGCGCTTCCAACTATGCTAGATAAGTAAACGGTCAAGAAACAATTTCCCCCTAATACAAACGTTAATGGCGAAGTCTCTCGCATACTCCTTTTTTTAGATTGCGGTTAACTTCACTGAAAATATTTTCTGTGGGACTTTCTTCCCATTATTGTGTGACATTTTGGGACGTTAGGGTTTGTTTTCCACCGTTTTCGTTGGGCGGTGTTGTATTAAGCGCCGGCTTGTGCTTATTGCCAGATGCTATTTGATAAGAGAGGTAAACTGTCAATTCTTTGTTTTCTCGCCTTTTAAGATAGCGATTGTTGCTTCATTTTGTGACAACAACGGCTTATATCATTTTTTGCTCATAGAGGTTATCAAGAAAGAAGAAGGAATTACTAAGAGCCAAGTTGTTGAGCGGATCCGGCTGCTAAGGTCCAAAGGCGTGTAATGCCCGTTTTTTGCGCCTTGCGATATTAGCACATGGCTAAATCCGCCCAACCACCACTTTTGCCCCCAAAGTTCGGCACAGCAGTGAATCCTCTACGCCAGAATGGGTAACAAAACCCCTAATTCAAAAGCAGGAAAATATTTTCAAAGAAAACAAAAATAAAATTTAAAAAGAAAAATTTATTGAGCTTCAGCCAAATAAACGGTTACGTTGCCGTCCTTGTCTTTAGCTGCTCGGACACGAATCTTTCTTGGAGGTTTCTCGATGCCTCGGTCCCAGATTTTCTGGTTTACTTCTTGGCTTATAATTAGCTGAGGCAGTTCTTCTTCCTCTTCTTCTTCGGAAACCTTCATTTCAAGCTTCATGTGTTTAGTAACAAAAACTTTTAGCAACTGCATTGCACGTGGAGCACGTTTCTTTGGGGGCCTATTCAATGCTCGTGACAAAGGAATCGTGTATGTGCGCTCTTCAACGATTTCTTCTTCCGCTTTCTTTTTCTTAGGTTTAGCTTCCTCTTCCGCCTCTTCAACTAGTTTTTCTTCTACCGGAGCTTCCTCCGCTGCCTCGGGCTCTACTGGTTTTTGTTCTTCAACGATTTCTTCGTCGAGATTGGGCATTTCTTCTTCAGGTTTCTGTTGTTCTGTTTTAGCTTCTTTAACCATGAATTCTGTCTCCTAAGGCTTTATTTTCGTGGTTCTCCAGGTTCGCCGCTGTTTAGGGTTACTTCTGGTTTTACCGTCAGTTCGCGCAATTACCCATGTTGGAACAGACTGCGCCTCTTTACCAGCTTTTGCAAGCCTAAGTTTTTTCGCGGTAGGTTTGACTCGTGCCATTCTTTTCATATCCTTCTAATCGTAATTTCTCGCTTCCTTCCTTGAAGCTGAATTAGGATTGACTTGAGCTGCGCATCCGATAACGGAATCGGTAACTTACCCGATTGCGCCATCTCAATTAGCTGCATCTCAATTTGCTCAGCAAACTCCTGCTTAACCATTTTAAGGTTGTTTAGCCTTTGCCGAGCTTCAGGCGCTAATATCTTTGCAAGCAACGCTTGCTTTTGAGCTTCTAATTGCTGTTCTGCTTGACCTTGTCTTTGCTCGTCACTCATTCTACGCTGCATTGAAGACAATTTTCTTTTACGGATCTGATCAAGCTCGTCATCAGACATTGCATCTATTCGCCTTGATACTTCTTGAGTTCAGGGGAGGTTTTAACTAACTCCTTAGACAAGTCTCCAGCAACTTCCTGAAGCAGCTTGCGACCCTTAGGCGTCATACGTCTACCTTGAGGCCGAGTGGTTTGAACCAGCCCAGCGGTCTCAAGTTGTTGCAGAATCTTACGAATATTGCTTCCGCCACCTTTAACTGCATGATTCTTTTTAACACCGTTATTTTTTCGTCCACCATAATCCGCGCGCAGGCTCTCTAGACCGATTGGCCCGTGAACATAAACTTTACGAAGCACCGATGCACTTCGGGTGTACCACCAGTTAGAGTTCTGCGGCTGTTTCTCAACGTGAGTGCCTGTTTTGGCAAAAGCTGCCCACTGAAGAGGTTGAACTTCATCAACGTTTTCTCTAAGATACTTTGCTAAACGGTCGATGAATTTTGACGCTGGAACATCGTGAGGAGTAGTCAAGATTGCTCTTATCCTTTGGTTTTTCCTTGCACTAAAACAATGAAGCCTAATATAAATATTCTCTGAATGCAGAGCAAACATTACTACCCTCATAATCATTGTTTCACATGAACATAGATAACAAACAGTTAAACGCAACAGGAAAAGTAGCCCTGAGACCCTTAATTTTTGTCAATTAAAATTTTTGTGGCTAGCTCAGTGAAGCAACAAATAGTTTAAAGCAGCGTTTTCCTCCCTAGATGTTAGGCATATAAAATGAAAAAGCCAGTTTTAGTTCTTGTATTTTTGCTCTCAGCACTATCATTGGCAGCCGTCATAGGAACCACGAAGGCTCAGGCAGCAACTGTCCAAGTGACAATTTATGCAGGCGAAATAAGAACCAGCCAATATGGCTTTGGAAACTCGTCAACCGACATCACATCTCCAGGACCAACCTTGACTTTTCATAGCGGCGACACAGTTAACGTAACGTTGCAGAATGCAGGCACAATGCCACATAACTGGGCAATTGTTGACAGCAAATCCTCAAGCGCAAATGTACTTTGGAGCGCCCAAGTCGGCACCCCCAACAATGCAATATCAGCTGGGCAAAGCAAAGTGTAACCTTCACGGTTGGCAACGAAGGAAACTACTTCTACATATGCCAAGTTGACGCCCACGTTGCACTGGGAATGTGGGGCAATGTTGTTGTAGAATCAGCCATACCCGAATTTCCAGTACCTCTATTGATCGTGTTTTTGGCGGCAGCAATAACAGCCATGGCAGCATATGTTGGACGAGTAAACCTTAAGCGCACAATAAAACTCTAAAAAGTGCGCACCCAACCTTTTTTCTTCTACAACCTTTAGCTATTCTTGTGCAGGTTCCTCAGCCTTGCGCTTGCGGAAAAGAATAAACACATGACCTCTAACCTCAACCAAAGCAGCACCTGTTTGCTCAGCAGCCTTAGCAGCTATCACCTGAGCTGTGTTATCGTCTTGGAGCGCAGCAGGCAAAATTCTTGCTTTCACCATCTTATTTCTTTGAAGTTGCTTTGCCATTTCAGCTATCAATTCTGGTGTCAAGCCTTCTTTGCCAACCCAAATGGTTGGGTTCTGATCTTTCAATACATGCCTAACGTGACGTTTCATCCTGGTTGTAATTTTGCTCAACTTGGGTATGCTCCTCTTTTGGTTTTAGCAATATTCGCGTTTGATTGCCGCAGTTTAAACATGTTATTACAACATGAGGCTCCCTTTTCTGCTTTACCCTAACGCGGCAGTTAGAGCCCACAACAAGCAGTGCATTACAGTTTTTACATGTTTGCCGCCTAAACTGTATGGGCAAGCGAATCTTTGCAGCCATAGCGATTCGCCTAGCAGACTTAACGTATTGCATAGCCAACTTTGGGTCAGTTCTGTAAACCTGTTTTGCCTGCTCAAAGAGTATCTGGATTCGCTGTCTAGCAATTTGCTTAATGCTGGTCTGCTTCATTTAAGGTTCACAAACAACCAAGGCATTTTAAAGGCTTTTCTGTGAAAGCTCCAGCTTTAACTGCTTCAACGCTTCGTTTATCTCGAGCGGTTTGTTTTGCAATGTCTGCTGAGCTTTTGATGTATCAAGCGATGAGTCCGTTGGACGTTTAGCTGGCCAAGTGAAATCCGAAGCTCTAGCAGTATCGATAAGACTTTTGTCCAAGTCGAAAGTCTGGGCTATTAATTGGGCGAATTCAAAGCGGCTAACCCTTGTGGCACCGCAGGTATGATAAATACCTGTTAATCTTCGTTCAGCAACCTCCAACGTCATCTCCGCTAAATTTGTGTTCAACGTTGGCGTGTTCCATTGGTCAGTCACAATCTTAACTCGTCCGCCTTTGCGGAGGGTTTCTATTACCCAGAGAACAAAGTTGACTTTACCAGTAGCGGACGTTGAACCGTACATTACGCTTGGACGCCCAATAAAATATTCGCCCAGATTCTTTACAAGCTGCTCAGACTTCAGCTTGGTTAATCCGTAATACTGAATTGGATTGGGCTTATCTATCTCTTTATAGTTGCCCTTCTCGCCGCTAAAAATGTAATCGGTTGATATGTAAATGACGAAAGTATCTTGGGCTTTGGCGGCTTCAATGATGTTTTTTGTGCCTTCAACATTAATTTTCCAAGCAAGTTCCTTGTTTAACTCACATTTGTCCACATCAGTTAATGTTGCCGCATGGACAACAACATCAGGCTTAACTTGCTTGAATGTTTCGTCAACAACGATTTTGTTTGAAATGTCCATCTTAACGAAATTTCCCGAGACCTGCAGTTCTTGGACATCAGTTGAAAAAACTTCATAGTTTTTTGAAAAGGCAATCTGAGCAAGCTTGGAACCGTAAAGACCGCTGGCGCCGGTTATTAAGAGTTTCAATGTAGACCGCCTAGCTTCCAAGGAGTTGGGTGAAGAATTACTTCAGTAGCAAACGGTGTCCACCAATGCTCATTATCTAGATACCAGCGAATAGTTGATTCCAAAGATTCCTCAAAGCTGAACCGTGGCTTCCAACCAAGCGCGGTTCTTATTTTTGAAGAGTCTAAGCTATATCTTGTGTCATGTCCAGGTCGGTCTTCCACGAACGTAATCAAGCTCTCAGGTTTATGAAGCTGTGCAACGATTTTTTTAGCAATCTCGATGTTAGGAATCTCGTTTCCCGCTGAAACGTTGTATATTTCGCCAGCGTTACCCTTATCGAGTACTGTTTCAAGTGCTTCGCAATGGTCTTGCACGTAAATCCAGTCACGAATGTTTTGGCCTGACCCGTAAATCGGTAAGGGCAAGTCCCTTAGCGCCCGGATGATGGTTTTTGGAATCAGTTTTTCTGGAAGTTGATAAGGACCAAAATTGTTGGTACATCGTGTTATTGAGACGTTTAATTTGAACGTTTTATGGTAAGATAGTACGAACATATCGGCGGCGGCTTTCGCGGCAGAATAGGGATTAGATGGTTTTGGGGGGGTGCTTTCGGTAAATGAGCCTTCTAATGCTTCACCGTAAACTTCGTCGGTGGAAACTTGCAGAAGCCGAGCCTTATGATTATGCTTACGTATAGATTCCAGAATTATGAAGGTACCAACTGTGTTGTTTTGCAAAAAAACGTTGGGATCGGCGATGCTGCGGTCCACATGAGTTTCAGCGGCAATATTCACGACTGCATCTACTTGGTGAATAAGCCTTCCTATTAATTGCGGGTTACAAATGTCGCCTTTAATGTAGGTATACCGCTTGTCATTTTCAATGTCATGCAGGTTCATAGGGTTAGCACCTATCCCCATCTTATCAACATTAATCAACTCGCAATCCGAGTGCTTGGATAGCATATACCTGCAAAAGTTGCTTCCAATAAATCCTAAACCACCAGTAACTAACACTTTCATAGTTCATCACTTATTAGATGAATAATTCCAGTTCCAAGGTTGACCAACACGTGGATCATCGTTTTTCCCGTTGATAGATTTCGGAATGAGTGCTGGATCATCCCAGGCTCTACGTTCTTCGTCAGGCTTAGAATAATCATACAAGTTAGTGGTAAAATACACCAGCATAGCAGGCTCATCTCCAAGCGCTTTGAAGCCATGCCAGTAATGACCAGGCATACGGACCACTTGCAAGTTCAGCATGCTCGAGACAGCCTCATCAAGCTCACCAGTCTCTTCATCAAATGCGCAAATTTTAACGGCTCCTTTTATTGCCAAAAAATAGTCGATTTGCCCTTTCAGGTGCCTGTGCCAGGCACGAATGATATTAGGGTAACTATACGAAAAATTGGCTTGCACAATTGTATCTTCTCCAAATAAGTCTTTCCAATCCTTGCGCATAACTTCACAGAAAAAGCCTCTCTCGTCTGGTAAACGATTGATCGTCTTGACTTTTATTCCTTTTAGCATCAATAGTCACTTGCTTCTTACATGACATATCCGTAAAAATTGTTTATAATGGTTGTCCTGTTTACGGAGTTAAACCTCAACTTCCGAGTAATCGCCTACATGCAACTTGATAGTTCGGTTTCTCTGGTTTCGTGTTATTTTGGCGTTTTTGCCAATCAAGCTCTCCTCCAGACGCTCAACATCTTTGATTATAACGTGCTCTTGTACAACGCAGTATTCAATGTTGGAGTTGATGATTTGTGAATTGTTCCCTATGCTTGTGTAGGGTCCAATGAATGAGTTTTCAATCAGCGCATTCTTTCCAATTATGCAAGGTCCTCTGATTGTGCTGTTAATTATTTTTGCTTCAGCTTCAGCTTTTATTCTGCCATCCAAATTGCTGCTGATGACACTTGCTTTTACATCATTGTAAATGAACGTATCAAGTATCTTTGCGTTAGCTGATAAAATATCGTCTTTTTTGCCTGTATCAAGCCACCAGGAATCAAGGATTTCAGCTTTCACTCTGAAGCCCATATTGATCATTTCTTGAATTGCATCAGTTATTTCCAATTCGCCACGCCATGAGGGTTTTATTTTTTCTATGGCTTGGTGGACTTTGTTTGAGAACAGGTACGTTCCGATGATAGCGAGATTTCCCATGGGTATTTTAGGCTTCTCCGCCAGTTTGATAATGTTGCCTTTGTCGTCAAGTTGAGCTATGCCAAAACTGGACGGGTTATCAACTTGTTTTAGGATTATGAGTGCATCAAGATGGTCACTCTTGAATTTCTTAACAAATGAGTTCAAACTTTGCCCAGTCACGTTGTCGCCAAGGCACATGACAAACGAGTCTTGCCCCAAAAATTTCTTGGCTGTCTTAACTGCATGTGCCAAACCAAGCGGTTCCTGAGGGACATAAGTAACAACATCAAAAAGCCAGTTTGAACCGTCACCAACATAGTCCTTAACAAACTGACCAGTCTCAGGCGCCGTAATGATACCTACTTTCTTTATGTTAGTGGATGCTACCTGGTCAAGAACGTAACCGAGTATTGGCTTGTTAGCCACTGGAATAAGCTGTTTGGCGCAGGTGAAAGTTAAAGGTCTAAGTCGTGTTCCTTTGCCGCCGCTTAGAACAAGTGCTTTCATGTATAAATCCCCTCAGTGATTTTAGTAATGACATAAGATAGCCTAAATAAGTTTGCGGGTTTGTTGCTGTATTGGCACAATCACAAAATTCTATTAGCAAATCAACGTAAAATAACAAGTCATAGATTAATTCACTCAAGGGACCGGTATGAAGGTTTACAAACTCAAAACCTTACCTACTTTTCAAGCGTTCGAAAAGAAATGTAAATTCAGCAGCTTGTGCGACCTCTATTCAAACGCAAGCTACACCTGCACGCACGTCGGCGGAAAATACTGCGGCAAGTACAGAGTATTAAGCCAGACACCAAAAGAAAAGGTTCCCGCAACGGATTTTATTCTTGCAATGTAAAGGCTTGTTCCTCATCTTTTTCTGGCCGAAGAGCCCTCATTAGTTTTTCAATTATATTTAGTACATAATTTACGGGTTTGCTGAGGGGTCCAAGCCCGCCGCTTAGCAATCGCAAATTAGTCATATCAGCTATACTAATTGTTCTTGTAAAAACTGCTATTAAAATGAAAATGATCACGAATGCAGAAACGCCGATTATCAATTGTATAAGGCTATGGACTGGAAGTTCGAAAATGATAAGATAGGTCAATATGGCGGCAATCGCTGAAGACAAAATTATTTTGCCTGAAGAAACCCAGTCAATTGAAACGTCAAAGTGTCGTTTTATGAAACGTAAACTTAGAAGAAGGCTTGGAAGCCCAGCTGTTAACATTGCTACAATTAAACCTATTACTCCAAACTGAAAAATCAACAAGAAACTCAATGGAAAGCCAATGGCTACTGAAAGAATTGTTGTTTTTAGGCTAAATGTTGTGTATCCTTGGCCGACTATGAGGTTGGATATGCTCAGGTTTCCAAAAGCTGTGTAAATATATGTGATTGAAAGTAAAGATAGGAAAAACGGCGCCTCCGTGTAACTGTTTTGAAATATCGTTCTGATTCCAGGTTGTGATAAAGCTATAACCATAGTTGAAACAGGCACTACGATAAGCGATGCATACTTGACTGAAGACTGGAAAATGTTTTTCAGTGTTTCAGTGTCTTTCTTAGGATCCAATTTGGAGAATGCAGGCAACAGCATGGTTGTTACAGGCATTGAAAAGAAAGTAATCAAGACTACAAAATTGTTAGCCACATTATAATTTCCGATAATTGAATTATTAATAACATAAATTGCTAAAACATAGTTATAAAAAACTCCTAAAAATCCTGAAAGAATTACGCCTATTGAAACAGGTAAACCATATTTAATTAAAGTCTTAATCGTTGACATGAACTCAAGCTTAGCATTGATTGGTTTTGGCAAAGACCTATACATGGTCCACATTAGCAATAAACCAGCTATCCCCGCAACCAATATGGCGAGCGCAAAGCCTGTGATTGCTCCGATAGTACCTAAACCCAAGAGAACAAGCCCAATGATTAGAATCGTTTTGATTATTGATTGAATTATTAACATAATACTGTTCAGGTGCATGGTTTCCATACCTGTAAAAGCAGCTGTAGCAACGGTGACTAATGCTCCGGTTATAACAGAAAATGAAGCGATTTGAATTAACGGGGCAATGGTTGGACGGTTAAGCGTTATTGCAAGAAAACCTGATAAAATGAATGTGAGTGCAGTAAGCAATAAACCCACAATTATCTCGAATAGTAAACTGGAAACAAAGATGCTTCGTATTTTTTCCACATTGCCTTCGCTATTGTATTGAGCTGAATACTTTACAATTGCAGTGTTGATGCCCCAGTCTCGGAACATGACGATTAAGTTTGGCGCTGTAAGGGCAATTGAATATAAACCATAGTTGTCCGGACCCAAAATTATGGCAATAATTATTGTGCCAATTGCTGAGATGACAGTTGAGGCAACTAGGCCCCATAATACGTGGAAGCCGCCTTTAGCGGAAACCCTTGCCATCTCTGCAGCTTTACTCATGTTCCTCTCTCTTGGTCGCTTTTTAGCTAATAAGTTAACTGTTGGTAGCATAGTACGGTTTATCACTTTTGGTTATAAAACACTCAAATAAGTGGCCAATTCTATGGAAACTGAAGGCTTATATCCCTATTATAGAGGCGCATGCAAATGCCTACGCTTAGGAATTACAAACTATTTACCTAGCCCAATAGCGGCGAACTTTAGTTTTCTACCGAACTCTTCAGGGTCAAATATGCGCCTTCCATCAACCACAACTGGTTGCTTCATAATTCTCACAAAATCATTTGGCTTGAGCTTCTTGAACTCGTCCCACTCAGTTATCAAAATGCAGCCATCAGCGTTTTTGAGGCATTCAACAGCTGAAGAGGCATACAGGATTTTGTTTTGCAGCAGGCCCTTTGCCATGTTAACCGCTACTGGGTCATAAGCGATGACGGTAGCGCCTTGTCTTGATAATTCGTTAACGATTGGAATTACGCGAGCTTCTCTCATGTCATCGGTATTAGGTTTAAAAGCTAAACCCAAAAGTGCTATCCTTTTTCCCTTAAGGTCACCAAGCAACTCTTTACACAACTCAACAGCTTTCAAAGGCTGCTCATGGTTCACATCTTCAACAGATTCCAAAAGTTTAGGCGCATAACCGAACCCTTTGGAACAGGCAATCAATGCTTTTACGTCTTTGGGAAAACATGAACCACCATAACCTAAGCCTGCATCCAAAAAGAGTGGCCCAATACGTTTGTCTAAACCCATCGCAGTTGCCACTAATTTAACGTCTGCGCCAGGGATTTTGTCACACATATTAGCGATAGTGTTGATGAAGCTGATCTTAGTGGCTAACATGGCGTTGCTAGCATACTTTATTAGTTCAGCCGTCGCTAACCCCGTCCTTATTATGGGTGGAACATTCGGAGAATAGAATCCACGGTAAACTTCCTCTATAACATCGCCCGATTTCTTATCAAAAGAGCCGACAACTACTCGGTCAGCATTGAAAGTATCCTCAAAAGCGCTTCCCTGACGCAAAAACTCTGGATTCATGCATAACCCGAAGTCTACTCCACACTTCTTGTCAGATTCTTTCTCCAAAATAGATTTAACAGAATTCAGTGCTGTACCGGGAACAACGGTGCTTTTTACCACAACCACATGATAACCCCTTTTTTTGTTCAGCGCTTTGCCGATATCACGCGACACCGCTTCAATATATTGCAGATCAATGCTGCCGTCTGGTTTGCTGGGGGTTCCAACAGCAATGTATGTGATATCGGTTTCTAAGACTGCAGCTTGGGTGTGGTTAACAAGGCACTTTAGTTTGCCATTATGGATGGCTGCTTTGAGCATTTCAGGTAAGCATGGCTCGTAAAACGGGGGAGTGCCCTCCTTAATTTTCCCCACTTTTTCAGGGTCAACGTCTGAGCATACAACAAAGTATCCTTTGGTGGCAAACCCGACAGCTGTGCATAAACCAACATAGCCAACACCTATAACTGAGATTTTAGGCTTCTCTGACATTTTCATCACCGAGCAATTAGATGGAAAAGTTTACAGTCAAGCAACATATAATATCTTCCCTTGCCAATAACTTGCCCCCTTACGATTGAAATAACAACTCAGGGCATGTAGTCCAAGAACTTGATTAAATATATATGAACCCATCGCCTTATGAAAGTGAGGAATCATCAAAGTGGTCCGCAAAGTAGTAATTCCTGCTGCAGGTTTAGGCACCCGCCTTTTTCCAGCCACAAAAGAACAACCAAAAGAAATGCTTCCAATTTTTACAAGAACAATACATGGAGACATGGCGGTCAAACCTGTAGTACAAGTTGTTTTCGAGCAACTACACGATGCAGGGCTCCGCGAGTTTTGTTATGTAGTCGGAAGAGGCAAACGAGGCATAGAAGACCATTTCACCCCCGACATAAACTGCATAAAAACACTCGAAGGCTTAGGCAAAAACGGTCAAGCATCAGACCTAGAAAAGTTCTACAATAAACTTGAAACATCGGCAATCATGTGGGTTAACCAGCCTGAACCAAAAGGATTCGGAAACGCGGTTTTAATGGCTCAACCCTTTGTACAAAACGAAAGCTGCTTAGTTCATGCAGGAGACAGCCTAATTATCTCCGAAAAAATGGATTATATAAAAAGACTTCTTGGAGCATTCGAGAAGTACAATGCAGACGTCGCCTTCCTCGTATTAGAAATCGAAAATCCTAAACAATACGGTATCGTCGAAGGGGACGAGGTAGAAGAAGGGTTAATAAAAGTCTACTCAGTAGTTGAAAAACCAGAAACCCCCAAAACGAAATGGGCAATTATGGCGATGTACGTTTTTCACCCAATAATCTTCAAGGCCCTGGAAGCTACAAAACCTGGAAGGAACGGAGAAATCCAGTTAACGGACGCGATTCAAAAAGTCATTGACTGGGATTTGAAAGTCTACGGTGTCAAACTGGACAAGGGTTACTCACACTTAGACATCGGCAGTCCTGAAAGATACTGGGAAGCCCTAGAATTATCCCACAAACAACTCAAGAGACCAAGCCAATGATGGATAAAATAATCAGCAAAGACATTGAAAAAATAAGAACCGCCGTTAAAGCAGAAGCTTTTGCAGAAAAGCAAGTGCTCGTCACAGGCGGCGCAGGATTCATAGGCAGCTGGCTCTGCGACGTTCTAGTCGGTTTAGGCGCCAAAGTGACAACGGTAGACGACTTGTCCACTGGAAGGAACAAAAATATCAATCATCTAACTAAAAATCCCCTTTTCAACTTCGTGAAATCCGACGTCTGCACGTTCGAGAGCTCAGAGAGATTTAATTATATTTTTCACATGGCGGGTCACGCTTCCCCCGACGAGTACCAAGCGCATCCAATAGAAACACTGCAAACAAGTGCCTTAGGTACGTTTAATATAGCAGAGCTAGCAAGAAAAAACAATGCTAGATTACTCTTTGCTTCAACCTCTGAAGTATACGGCGACACAGAAATCATTCCCACCCCAGAAACCTACTGGGGGAAAGTCAATCCAATCGGACCTAGATCATGCTATGACGAAGGAAAACGCTTTGCAGAAGCCCTATTGATGGCTTATTTAAAGCAGTACGATTTAGATGTTAGGGTACCAAGAATCTTTAATTCTTACGGTCCCCGCTTGCGCGAGGATGGCTTGTATGGTAGAGCCATGTCAAGATTTATTTTACAAGCATTGACGGAACAGCCGATAACAGTTTTTGGCGATGGAAAACAGACACGTTCATTCTGCTACATAACAGACACCGTAACAGCAATAATAATGCTAATGACAACCCCAAAAGCGAGGGGAGAAGTCGTAAACGTAGGCAACACAAAAGAAATCACTATAATAGAATTAGCCAAAAAAGTCAAAGAAACAACGAAGTGCAAATCAACAATAGAATTTTATCCATTACCTAAAGATGACCCAAAAAGACGATGCCCTGATACCAGTAAGCTAGAGAGACTCGTTAGATATAAGCCGAACGTAAGCTTAGAGGAAGGAATAGAAAAAACTATATTTTGGTTTCAGAAGAAGTAACCCCAAGAATTTAAAATTTTTTATATGTTAATCATTGACTTTTTTTCAAAAAGATCTTGCTAATGGCCGAGTAAAAAGAAGGCAAAGATTTAGACAACAAAACAATTGCAAGGAGAACCAATGCGGCACCTGATGTTAATATGCCCAAGTAATAATAGCTTTGAGGTCCATAGTAAAGAGTAATTGTAAATTCAGTCTTATTGCCAAATTCCGCTGGATTTATGTACCAAGCATTTGCATATGCATCTACCATAAAATGATATCGCTCTTTCATTGGTCTTGCAAATAGAAATGAGATATCTTGAGCCGTTAACTCAGAAGTAAATTTGGCTTCATTCGTATTATAATTAGGATAACTGGCGATAATATTGTTAAAGCCAATATTGTTACTTGAAACATAAGCTTTCCACTGAGGATCATAGCTTTCACTAAGAACTAGAAAGAAAGGTTGAGTGGCATTCTCTACCTTTACCTCATACTTTGTGGGATTTACCTCTTCAAACGTTAACGCAGGAATACTACCACGATTTGCAATACCATCAGAAAAAGGTCCAGCACGCTGTAGAGAAATATTATCTGTAATTACATGATTGATTTGAATCATAGCACGCTGGTTCGCAGGTATAAGAATCGGAAAATGTATGGGTTTGGTCCCCATGCCTTCCCACCCAGTTTGCCACCACACACCAACAACATCGTTTATCAGTTGTCCATTCTCAAGCATCTGAGAAACAGTTAACGGTTCATTACCCGTTTTTATATAAACAATCGTCGAATTAAGCGCTTGCCAAGAACTACCATTGTATGCATCCGAAAATTCGTACGGAGTGCAATTTAAAGATGAAAAACTCATCGTCTCTTCAGGTTCTCCACCATCAGTCCTAACAACTGTTTTCCAGCCCCAATAATACCTCATTTCAATAATATTGGTGCCTGTAGCAGACCAACTAAAAGGAACACTTGAGCCATTTTCTGAAAAAACAGTATCCACAATCTTATCCACAAAAGCAGTACCCTTCAGGTTCTGAAGATCCTCCGTCTGCAAAATCGACAAATCATCTGTTGTGAAAAACCCAGAGTTGTTAACACTCAAATCATCATTCGACAAAACCTGAGACAACTCGCTAGTTGATCCGTTAATCAATACGGAAGTATCACTTGGATAAATCTGAGGAAGCAAATAATCATTTGAAACGATATAGATATCCAGATCACCAAATGAAACTGAACGCTCGATACCGGTTACGTTAGATAGAAAGGACTTAATTATTTCGGGTGAAACAATCATCCTACCAGTAAGGTTCCACTCCACATCATTTCTTTCGAGCAGATACTTGACGTTAAGTAAAGAAAGCAGGTTTACAAAACCTGCGGTATCATTACGCTCAATCTTTCCATAAATCAAAGAAGTAATTTCCGGATTAGTTGTATAGCCACCGCTAAGCTGCTGTATTGTGGATTTATCAATTAGCTGAACAGGCAATACATCCGCTCCATAGTAACCCCATGTATAAGGCATTTGATAATAGTCATCGCCAGGTAACACCAGTACTCTGAAGTTGCCTTTTTGGGCATTTAGGTAATTGCTTGCTTGATACCAATAATTAGGTACATTAACATACGACGAAGGAAGCCCCCCCTCAGTTCTGCCAGAAATTACATCACCAGTAAGCAACGGAAAACAAGAAACCAAAAAAACAGAAATAATAAAAATAATAAAAGCGTAGTGAAGCCTTCTTAGAGAAATTTTGTTTTCCAAATATACTAAGACAATTTTAACTTTTTCTAAGTATGAAACAATTGAACTCACGGAGCTGCCAATTAACAAAGACAAAGGAATCACCAAAAGCATGTAGAACTTAGGAAACGGCTCTCTAAAAAGATAGGAACCAGGAACATAATTGTATAAAAACCAATTCACGTTTTCAAGGGGCGGATGAATACCTTTTGCCAAAAACATTAAAATTAGGATAACAACTGCAAAACATAAATTAATTTTCAGATAAGGTTTTTTGAACAACAAGCTCGTGAAGGCTACGAGCATCGGAACAAAGATAAAGATCAGAAGAAATGAATTGTAATCGTAAATGTGGGCACTTGAAAAATAAGATGGGCCCCAAGCCCAAAGACCATTAAGCCAAAACAGGTTAAGAAAACTTGCTCGCGTCTGCACAAATGTCCAACTAGCTATGTCTGTAGTAACCCCCAATTGGGCAGATCCTTGTACAAAGGGAATAATTTGATAGGAGAAAGGAATAATCCACCACAAGTTAATTAATATGCATACAAACAAAAGTAAAACTAAAATTTTAGCAGTTTTTAATCGCATACCTTTCTGAGAAAGCAATGAATAAGAGAACATGACCGTAAAAACAGAAATAACCAATGCAAGCAAAGGCGGATTAGTAGTAATAAAAGACAATAGTATTGTAGAGACAAGGGCAAATGCAAAGAGGTAAAATGTTGTTTTTTGGCCTTCTTTAACAGCGTTAATAATCCTGAGGTAAAGAGTCAGCAACAGGGGCAGAAATACAAGAACCCAGGAGATTCCATCATTTAATGTTCGTAAGATCATATAAAAATTGAACATGTAAAAAATGCTTGCTATAAAGGGGGTTGTCTTTTCTCGCTTATAAATTGTTGAAGCAAAAAAATACATCGACAAACCAGCCCCCAAGAAGTAAAAGACTTGCAAAAGTATCTGAATTATGTTTAAAGACAAACCGATTTGGCTCATAAAAGACCATGCATTCATCCAGACCATTTGAGTTGGTGATGGGTTGCCAGGTTGAGGAATGCCGCCAACGTTACTATAATCAACCCAAAGAAAAGAAAATCTCTGTGCGTTTGCTATAGGGTTAAAAAATGGAAAATTGTCTCCTCTCGCAATTATGAAATTAGGTTTAAACCATAAAATTGGAGTTAACCCTAAGAGAATTATTACAATTAATCGCCAACATCTGCAAACATAGTTTTTCAAGAAGTTAAGAAAAGTAGCATACCTCTTTTTTTTATTCACTGCGAATGGTTCCTGAGAAAGGTCAGACACAGTTGCAATTATCAGTCTTTTGAACCCCTAATTAAATGTCGTTGCTTGAGCGCAATGTAATTACCGTTGTCATCGTACAGGTCTTTTCGCAATCGAGTCTCTAACTCCTGAATTCGTTGACTTGGCCTAGAACGAAGCTCTTTGGCAGGATTACCGGCATATATAATCCAGGGTTTACAATCTTTTTTTACTAATGAATTCGCTCCAACAACTGCACCTTCGCCAATAGTAACACCCGGAAGAATAACTGCATTTGCTCCTATTATCGAATGCTTTTTGATATGCACAAAAGATCGAATAGGTAAGCGGTACGGAAAAGGTACTGTTGGATTTGTAAGACACTCTCCTGAATAGTCTTCATTGCCTGTATAAATTCTAACTCCGCCTGATAATCCGGAAAAACTATCCATAGAAAATTCCCCTCCGCCGGTTATTGAGGTGAAAGAGGCAATATGTACAAAGTCACCAATTGTCGTTTTTTGGCCGCCAATCAAAAATGCATAATCATCAATAATTACTGAGTTACCAATCGAAATCGTTTCAGGAGCAACTATCTTAGCCATTGGCCAAATTGTAACGTCTTTTCCAATAGATCGAAATCTAAGCTTATTTATTTGGTTTGCCATAAACTCACATCCAGTTAAATCAATAATTTAAAAGAGAATAGGCTATAATGTTAGTCCACCATCCACACAAAGGATTGCCCCATTGATGAACGCTGCTTCGTCAGAAGCAAGAAACAGATAGGCATTTGCTATGTCCTTTGGTTCACCTAATCGTTTTAACGGAGTCTTCTCTTTTATTGTCTCAAGTATATTTTGCGGAACATTTGCAAGCATTGGGGTCATCGTAAATCCAGGTGCTAAAGCGTTAACTCTAATACCTTTCTTTCCCAGTTCTTTCGCCAAAGCTTTCGTCATTCCAATTATACCGGCTTTAGCTGCAGCATAGTTTACCTGACCTATATTACCAAATAACCCAACGACAGATGAAGCGTTTATGATTACGCCATGTCCCTGATTAATCATTATCGATATTACGCTTTGTATGCAATTGAATGTTCCCTTAAGGTTGATTTCGATGACTCGATCCCATTGTTCTGTAGTCATTTTAGAAAAGAGCGCATCTTGAGCTATGCCAGCATTATTTATTAAAACATCAATTTTGCCATATTTTGCTATAGTTTCATCAATTAATTGCTTAATTTGAAGTCTATTTGATACATCAGTAATAACAAATAAACCATCGCCTATTTCCTTGACTTCAGATATTGTCTGTAACCCCCCTGCTTGATTATTATCAGCAACTACAACTTTAGCTCCTTCACGAGAAAAAAGAAGAGCTGTCTCTCTTCCTATGCCACTTGCTCCACCAGTAATTATTGCAACCTTATTTCTCAGTCTCAATTAATCACCATAGGTAAATCATTTTTCTCCCAATAAAACCGGCAATCATCTATTTCTTCTCCTTTTTAACTTTATACATGATACCGACAAACAATCTCAACACAAAGACGATGATATACTTGTGAAAATTCTTGGCTACCATTTTCCACTTAAGATTTTCGAAAAAAACTTGAACTAACCTATAACGAGCACTATATTGTTTGCTGATAATTTTATTGTAGACCGTTTTGTTATTCTGCCATTTTTCGCGATATATTTCGCCACCACGATTGTACTGAGTTTTTTTTGTAATGTATTTAATCAGGGACAAATGGTCTTCATGATGATACACACATTGGTCAATAATTCCAAAGGTGCAACCCGTTGCTTTTAGTTGAATATCCATATCCCAATCGGCAGGCCCTGAGGAAAGAGAAGTATCATACTGTTTAGTTTTGTAAAATCGCTCTTTCTTTATTATTCTGGCTGCGTCAACAACGGTTCCATTATAAAAACTTCTCTCGAAGGTTCGAATTTTTGTCATAAAATTACTTTTTCCGATGATTTTTTCCGGGACGTACCAAGCATCCACCTTCCTTTTTGTCTCGTTCAGCTTTCGAGCAAAGTCTTTGAGAAGATCATCTGACATTTCCATATCATGATCTAAGAAAAACAAATAATCAAATCTCGATTTTTGTGCACCGAGATTTCTTTGAACGCAACCTTGCGAAGGATTTCCAGTAACAGTAAATACTCGCGCACCCAGTTTTTGAGAAATTGAATTTGTATTGTCTTTACTGCAGTTATCAACAACAATCGCTTCAAACTTGTCAATAGGGTAATCCTGTCTCATTAATGCCTTCAAACACGATACAATAACACGTTCAGAGTTGTAAGTGGGAATAATAATAGATATTGTCGGTAACATCTCTCTACCAAGCATTATTTACTCCTCCAAACTCACAGTTTGTTTTGTACAGTCAATGATTTTATCTACAACTTTCATTTGCAAATCAGAGTATATGGGTAAACATAATATTGAATCAGAAATTGACTTAGCATTTTTCAAATTAAATTTTTCAACTAGGTCTTCCCCAGACTTATTGAAATAACCGAAATTTACTGTCAAAGGGAAAAAATACTTACGTGACTTCACTCCTATTTTGATAAGATCTGTATACACGCGATCTCTGATTTTTTTACTTCCAAAGCATACAGGCATATAACTATAATTATACTTTGAAGCAATTATTTTTTGAAACTTGATTCCGTTGGTCCCGTCTAGCCCTTCCTTGTAATGGGTGTAAATTCTCTCTCTTGCTTCCCTTTTCATTCCAACTTTTTCAAGATTACAAAGCCCCATGGCCGCTTGAAATTCATTCATTTTAGCATTTGTTCCAACAACTGGAACTTCCTCTTCAGATCGAATACCATGATTTCTAAGTAGTTGTATTTCTTCAACAAGCTTGTTGTCATTAATCACAATTGCCCCGCCTTCAATGGTGTTGAAAATTTTGGTTGCGTGAAAACTCAATATTGAAGAATTACCCCAATTTAAAATAGACTCATGTGAATACTCCACGTCAAAAGCATGAGCCGCGTCATAAATGACTTTCAAATTATGTTTTTGGGCGATCTCTTGTAAGTTGCTCAACATAACAGGGGTTGCCATAAACGTGAACCGCCATAATGGCAGATGTCCTAGTAGTTATTTTTTCCTCAACGTCTTTCGGGTTTATGTTGTAAGTTTCAGGATCTATATCGGCAAAGACAGGAGTTAATCTTTCCCATAAAATTGAGTTAGTTGTTGCAGCAAACGTGAAAGGGGTTGTTATAACCTCTCCTTTAATCATTAAGGCTCTTAAGGCAAGTTGAAGAGCAAGCGTTCCGTTCGAGACCAAGAGCAAGTTCTTTGCGCCTAAATAACTTGCTAATTTCAATTCTAATGCTTGTGCAAATTCGCCGTTATTAGTTAAGATTCGTGTAGACCAGATCTTTTTAAGGCATTTAACGTATTCATTTATTTCCGGAAGATCTGGCTGGGTAATATATATCATGTAATCCTACGTCAACTTCCTTGCCCATTAGTTTTCTGCTATTTAGGGAACTGCTCATTATTTAATTCTGCTGGTAAACTTTGATTATGCTATCTATTCTTTTCTAAAGTCCTTTATATGCCCAAAGACCTTTGCGGCACCTTTAAGGGAGTATTTCAAATCCTTCATGGATCGAATTCGGATAATCTGTTTAAACATATACTGAGGGGTGAGAAAAACTTTGTATATTTCGTCACAAAGCTTCATTACCTCCTCAGAGGTCATGTCAGGCGTGCTCAAAACTGGCGCCTTCATATCAAAACCTTCGTAATCCTTCGGATCAATCCTGAACCAACCATTCTCCAAGGCTTGAGCATATAGTTTACTTCCAGGATAAGGAATAACAACGGTCGATTGCAAAGTAGAAGCCCATCCTTTTTGCATCAACTTTTTAGCAAGTTCAAGGGTACTTAAAGCGTCTTGACGAGTTTCCCATGGATAACCCACCATTATCGTAATATGTGGTTCTAATCCTTCTTCCCTGGGTATTCTGCACTCTCTCATGATACTTTCAATAGTAGTTCCTTTGTTTAGTCTATTAAGCGTAGCCTGACTTCCAGATTCTACACCAAAAAGAAGCATTCTAAAACCCGCTTTCTTCATTAATCGATAATCTTCTTGCTTTAACGCTCCAAATCGCATGTTACAACTAAACTGAACCTTTTCATTGTATCGACGATCAATCATTATATCGGCAAAACGCCTAAGCCATTTCCCAACAGGAAAACACCCAGTGTCATCAAACACAGTTTTGACCTCATATTTTTCTATTAATAAGCCAATCTCATCAGCCAAAATCTCAGGTTTCATTACTCTAAAAGTAGGATACAATGTAGGCCATGAACAGAAAATGCAACCACCGTCTTTTCTCCACCAGCAATCACGTCCAGCCATAGTATAAGCGCCAGGAATAATCTTAAAGTTGCCATTCCGCTTGCTGTAAAGCTGCCACTTTGTTAAGACGCGGTCAATATGAGGCAGTTTATTCAAATTATGATTTAAGTTAAATTGTCCAGAATTCTTTATCACATCATTCTCTCGGTACCAAACACCAGGCTCAAAGTGTTTTACTTTTCCATTTAAAAATTCAAGCAGATTTAATAACAGAAAATCATAATCGCCACCAGTAACAACATAATCAACCTTGCTTTCCTGCATTGATTCCTCAGGTAATGCAGTAACATGGTCTCCTACCAAAACAACCTTTGAATCAGGAAGACTATTTTTAATATCGCCGATTATAGTCCAGTGCTTTTTTACTACAGGCGTCTTAGTTTCAATGACTATAACGTCGGGGCTAAAATGTTCAAGGTCCTTTAGCCATCGGTTGTAACTTTTCTCTTCTGCAATTCCATCGTCCCAAAGAACTTCGTGGCCTGAGTCATTTAACATAGTAGCAGCGTATGCTGGAACAACAGGATAGATGTAAGTTGGTGACTTGAAATACTGAAATTGCCTATTTTGGCTGAGTAAGGGTACTCCCTTCTTCGAGATAATCGGTGGATATGATATACTTACTTTCATCTTTTCAAATCACGCTTTGCTAAACCCGATAAGAAGAAACATCCGTAGATTAAGTGTGTTGCGATAATTCCTAACCATACATAAAGGACAAGAGATATGGACTTAACCTGCAATGCGGCAGCAGTCAAACTCAATGAGAAGTAAAATATCAATGTAAATAGTACAAAGTATGCACAAATCAGGAAAAACAATGAAAGAAAAAGTCCAATAGCAATGGACAAAACTAGGAGAGAAGGAAAGAAATACTTGAGTTTTACCGAGTTCTTAGGATATTTTTTAACAAAAAATCCTCGATGTTCACCAAATCTCGATACTTGTTTCAGATGAGCCTTAAATAATGATCGCCTATGATGAAAGACTATTACTTCAGATGATTCGATCAGTTTTTTGCCCAGCTTTCTTATTGCCAAGCACATCAGTGTATCTTCGCCCGGCCAGTATTTTTCATTCCATCCTCCAGCCTCTACTATCACCGCTTTTCGAGCAATGAAATTACACGAATGAATATCATCTGATTCGAAGAAACTTTTTATCTTATACCTGCTTGATAGAGTTCCAACCATGAACGATGATAAAACATATCCGCCGGCTTTTTGAGTGAATATGTCTGCTTCGGGCGTCAATCCAGGTCCTCCGACACCACCAACCTGTGGGTCGGCAAAGTAGTTCAACGCATTATTTAACCAATCACTACGCGGATAGGCGTCATTATCGATGAAAGCACAGAACTCACCACTTGAATTTTTAACACCTAAATTACGTTTGACTCCAGGAGGTACAGGTCCAGTGGCAATTACTTTGACGCCTAAAATCGCGTGATCAATTGGAAAATCAGGCAACAAAATTATCTCAAAATTTGGGTAGTCTAAAAGCTTGCAGTATTCAATACATTCGTTCGTGTAATCGTCCAAATCTCTGCAAGGAATGATAATCGATACCAAAGAATCTAAAACCATCATTCATCACGAAGAACAAAAGAAACCATATTTTGAAAGCCGTTTTTCTTAGGAAGTTGGCGCTGATACCAATGAATTACTCTAAGTCGATAGGCAATCCCAAGCAAATCAAGAAACATATGCCACATCTCCATGGGCCTAAATTTAGCATCCAACTTAATGCTTACAGGCATTTCAACAACTTTTAATCCAAAAAGATTGGCAACAGCTAGCAACTCAACATCAAAAGCATAGCGCTTCACAGCTAATCTCGGAATAATATTGTTGAACGAACTCTTCCTCATTGCCTTAAGCCCAGACTGTGTATCTTTGAGAGGAATCCCAGTAAGCAAACGAACAAAGCCATTAAAGGTCTCGCTTAAAAATCTTCTTGACATCGGAACTTTCACTCTTGAGTCGCTATGACGTTTGGAAGCTATGACAATATCACCATATTTAAGAGCATCAAGATATTTTGAAACAGTGCTCAAATCAATTTCCATATCGCTATCTGTAAAAATCACAACATTGCCATTAGTCTGCATGAAACCAGTTTTAATAGCGTACCCTTTGCCGCAGTTACAACTGTAAGTCAATACTTTGACGTGACCATTTCTTTTTGCATACTTTAAGGCCCTTAAATAGGTTTTGTCTTTGCTTCCGTCATCCACTACAATTATTTCGTAAAGCATGTTCCTATTTTCGAATAAAGAGTCTAAGGTGCCAAGAGTAGCTTCTATAAAGTTTTCCTCATTGAATGCTGGAACAACAAATGACAACTCAACTTGACTCATTAGATAATAACCTCCGTCTTATGCCTTTTCTTCTTAAAAAGCAAACAAATTGTAGAAAAACACCGAGAACCAAGGCAAAATACGCACAGGTAGCAAAGGCGTCAGCCCAAGAGTATAAACCTGCGGATAAGCTAATAGCTGCAAAGAGCAAAAGCGACATGAAACCGATTATGAAGGGAGAGCCCCAATTCTCACTAACATAGCTTTTGACTCTTCCCACAAAAATGTTAAAGCTAATTTCAGACATATGTAGACTCAAACTTTTCAACGTTAATGAGTACGACTTAAGAATTTAACATTTACTATAATATCGAGTTATGACAAGGAAATATCACGCGACCAATACCTCATACAATTAATTGATTGTCTGATTAGATACAGAATCAAAGCCTAACTCTTTGCTAAGTTTCCCAGTCTTTTGAGCCTTAGCACTCATTCATTAGCCAGAAGCAAGCTAATTTCCTCCAAACGCGCAGGAAAAGCCGCCTATCATAGCGTTTTCTAGCTTTCTTGGGAACGTTACTATCCTCTTTGCTAGTTGATGTTTCGAATGTTTCCAACTTATTGTTAAATCTAAGAGCGCTCTATCGATTTTTGAGAGCTTTGAACCGTGCGCCAGAACTGAACCGTTAATTCTTAGATTTATAAGCTGTGTTTACTAAATCGGACGATATCAATACATTAGAAAGCTATCACGTAAAATCCCGTTCGTAGTTCTAACTGACATATATTTATTTTAATATTATCTCCTAGATAAATTTATTTAAAGCATTATTTTACCCCTGGTTTGGCTCTATCTCTAAACAAGATAAATATGTGGCCATTTGTTTGCAGCGAATATAATTATCTTTTAATTAATTCAATGGATAGTTATAAATGGCTATTTTCCCGCTATGATAAATTTCTTGAAATGGCTGGGGCAAAGTGGGCTGCGCATACCATCCTTGCCCGCTAACCCACCATATAAGGTATAATTGGGTATATCCTTCATTGGCAACTTCAGTTGTCGCATTAACAGGATCATCGAATCCGTAGTTTCTTACCTGATTTGATTTGAGCGTTAACAATGCCCAACCGTTAAATACTGTATGAGTTAGCAGAAGCCCACTGCTGTTCACGTTATTTTTGAACCACTGTAAGGCGTCAACTGTGTTCTGACAATCTGTAATTGATACTGTATTTTGTAACATCGAGGAAGGAATTTGATACAAAAAATT
The DNA here is from genome assembly GCA_963725715.1 of Candidatus Bathyarchaeota archaeon. Taxonomy (GTDB): domain Archaea; phylum Thermoproteota; class Bathyarchaeia; order Bathyarchaeales; family Bathycorpusculaceae; genus Bathycorpusculum. The sequence goes on along the minus strand of CAVRZF010000004.1, from coordinate 105,576 downwards.
ATTGAAATCTTCACTAAAATAAAAAAAGGGCTTTTCCGAACCCATAAATATGAAGCCAAAGCTAAAAATCGTCGTTGACAAAACAAGGTACAATATAGCAATTTTTCTCACAGCAAACTTGAAACGTTTCCATTTAATTGACTTGAGCCTACTCGCACCCTCTGCTGCACAAAACGCCAATGGATATATCAGTATTAGAATCCAACGGTAGGGACTCACAGAAGTTATTGGAAGTAACAATAAAATAAAGCTTAAGAGAAGCCACGACTTAAGCTGAAGATTACTAAATTGCCAAAGGCCTACCACTACCAAGGGCAAGAGGGGCAAAAAACAATATAAAAAGAGACCACCCTCACTTATCAGCATTGATTGATAGGAGGCAAAGCCCGTCCAATCAGCAAGAGGCGAAGCAGTTGCTGAGTAACCAAGGATACCAGATTTTGTCACATCACTTAAATAAACAATTATGAAATAAAGGGCGGCCGGCAAAGAAACCAAAATTAGCTTAACCGACTTAGCAAGTTTTTTATACACTAATTCATGGATAACAGTCATAATAATCGCGGCAAACATAAATACAGAAACAAGTTGATGAGACAACACAACGGCAATAAAAGCGAAAAAAAGAGCAACATAACGTTTCCATGAACTATCTTTTTGGTTAACAAGCAACAACATAAGAACAGCAAACAAGAAAACTAAACCTAACTCTTCTCGAAGTTGATCCCAAGAGGCTCTTAAAGCCACAAAATAGACCGTTCCTAAGAAAGAAACTAGCAAACTTTTAGCAGGCGGCCAACCCAAACCTTTCTTGGCGTACGCAAATATTGATAGACCTAAGAAACCGAGAAGCGCGGGCGAAATTATCTTGAGCATTAAAACAGGTGATGCCCCAAGAGCAATTATCGACATGAAAAAAGTATAAAATAACGGTGCTGTCTGAAGAAAGTTCCATAAATTTACACCACTGTGCAGCCATAGAAGCGTGTTTGGAACATAAAATCCCAAGGTGTCAAAACCGATGATGTAAGGCCCCATTAAGACCTCAGGAATAGACCTGACGACTAATGGTATAATAAAGGCAAGTAATGGAAAAATGATAATCTCATGATTATTAACCCAATTTTTTATATTGCTAACCTGAGTCACCCTTTGCTCTCCAAGCATGCTGAAATAAAGATTAATGTTCTATAAACTCCAACTGCCTCCTAAATTCCTTATGCTTTATAGGTTAAACAGTCAAGAATTAGCTGGAATGATTCTGAATAAAATATAGGGCTGCATCTAAGATTAACCCGTTTGTGTTACTGCCAACACCTGAAAGAATACTCCCAGCGTTATCTGCACCATCTGAGTAACCGTCTGAAGGATCGGGAAGGGCTTGTTCTAGATAAATAACCATATCTTTAGCATACGTAGAGTTGTATAGAGCTAAGAAGCTGAATGCGACTTTAGTATAAATGATAGGGTTAATATTTGTGTAAGAAGTCGTGCCAAGCTGATTTAATGTCTGTATCTTCCAAGTACCGCCATTAGGAGCAACTACCCATTCATACAGAAAATCACTTGAACCACTACTTCCCTCACTAAAAGCTACATAATTGCCCGTGGCGTTATAGTTTGCTTCATGAGCAAGATAAACCTGCTTTACTAAATCAGGCAGTTTAGGATATGAATTATTCAATTCGAAAAAAGCACATAGCAATGGATCACATGTGAGGACACTGTTAGGTAATGAAACGTTGTATGTAACAACGCTTCCGGAAGAATAGAGATTTGTCATTATTTTGGCTGTGAGTCCTTTTAGATCATTTGGCCAAAAGTTTTCGAAACCAGAGTAGAAATAGTAAGCGTAGATGTCGTTTGAATAATAACCTGAACTCTTGATTTGAGGGATTAAGACGGCATAGTTGGTTCTATTGCCAACTTGGTTTTCAACTTGGTTATAAACTATGTTATTGATGCGCTGTGTCCAGTTGGAGTTATAAGTCTTCAGATTATTAAGTGCAACAAATAGTCTGCCTGTGTCTACAACATCAAGATTTCCGGTGTCAGGCATAAATAGGTCTCTTTGTCCGGTTGACGAGTAATAGAACCAATAGGGATTGCGAGTTGTAGCGTTTAAATCGCGGGTTTCAAGGAACGTTAAAACCTTATTTAACCTATAGTAAGAACCCCACTCGCCGTCAGTGCTTACAATGCCTATTTTTTGTGCGTCAATTGTTGCTTGAATATAAACGCCTAAATCCCAATCAGTAAACGCTTGAAAATCAACACCACCCGCATAAGGAAGACCAGTTGAACCATCTAAACCTACACCTATTCGGAAATATGACCAGGCTTTTTCGGCGATTTTTCTCCAAGTTGCGTTATCAATTGTTTGAGCTGTTGATATTATGCCAGGACCCTTCACTGGAACTGAAGTAGGATGTGTATGAGGCGTAGGGCGCTCTTGAATAGGATTTGGATTGTTTGCTACTTGAGTGGGTGTGTTTGTTGCCCCAGAAGATGGTGTTGGGCTATCACTACTTTGTGGAGCATAAGGATCGGTACTGTCGACGGCTTTTGGCATGAAAACAAAAGCTGAGATTAATATTATTGCTATAATTCCAATTGCTGTTAGGCTTCTTGTTTTTCTGCTAAAATGCAAATATCTATGTTTCTGGGGATTATTTTTAGACTGATTTTCGGCTAATGTTCTTAATGAAGCAAGATAAAGTGGAAAAAAGGATATCATTTGGTTTTTTCTCATGCTCCATTTCACTGTTGATTACATCTTTTAATGTGAATTATTGTTCCTATCAATCTAATCGTCTTAACAGCTAGGATTGGTAGATGAATAGGATAGAACGGTGATTTAAAATTTTGGTAATACAAATTTAGCCGTTTTGTATTGTTTGTAAATTGTTGGTTGCTTTTTGTGCATTTAACGCGGGCTATCTTGGCAAGTTTGTAGTCATAAATCCTTTTTTAACCGTTCTACTCCAAACCCGCTTCCGCCTGAACACTAATTTAAGGAAAGCCCACCCTGCAATGAATATTTGGATAAACCAGTAAATGTAAATTGAGGGTATACAAAGGAGGTTTTGAAGTTTAATGGGGCGCTCGGACGCGGTCAATGCGATACCAACTGAGACTAGGGAAACCGCAGTTAAGGCTATTACTAAACCTGTTAAGTTTAATATTGGTGTACTTTGGAACAAGAATAGGGCGACAAAAAACCAGTTTATGTAGCTAAGAAGAGAAACAACCATCATAAAAGGCCCGTTAAGAGATACTTCCGCATCAATTGTCCTTCTATTTAGCGTATTAAGGAGTCGTCCATATTTTATGGCTGTTTCCATGTACCCTCGATACCAGCGGACACGTTGATTCACCAAATCTCCTAAAGTGTTTGGTGTCTCTTGTCCACAAACTACATCCTCAGCGTATTTTATAAGATATTTTTTTTCCACAAGCCTTACTGCCAACTCTACGTCTTCTGTCAGGGAAGTCTCATCCCATCCACCTGCCTCTTCCAGAACATTGCGCCTTATAAATTGGCAAGTTCCATTTAATGGAACAAACAATTGAAGTTTTTCTCTTCCTGTAAGTAGTGCTTGGAACCAAGCTTTTTCTTCTGCCGAGACAACTCTTGTCAAAATATTTTTCTTCTCGTTGAGCGAGATAGTTCTTCCCTGAACCGCCATTATCTGTTGATTGTCAAAATAAGATGCTACTCTCTTTAGAACATCCTTTTCTGGAAGACTATCAGCATCAAAAACACCAACAATTTCACCAGTGACACGGGAAATTGCAAGGTTAAGCGCTGCAGGTTTGCCTTTAGCGCCTTTGTTTTCGTTAATTAAGTTGAAAACTTGAGGATATTTGGTTATGAACTCTGAGCATATTTTTCGTGTGGAATCGACGGATTCGCCATCCACGATTATTATTTCCATTTTTTCTCTCGGGTAATCCAAATTTAAAAGACCGTTTAAGCAACGACCAATGACTACTTCTTCATTTTTTGTCGGCACAATTATTGAAAACTTTGGCAGAGACTTATTATCCGTATTGGTTTCGGTTTTGGCTAACAGACTCTTTCGTTTGCTCCGTATACCTACATAAATTATTGAGCCATTATAAACAGTCCAAAAAAGCAAAATTGAAAGCAGAATAAGGGAGATAATATCAGAAACTATCATTAATATTCTGCCTCAATTAATGTTCCTCTTCTTATTAAAAGGGTACTTTCAAGCTCTTGATCTGCAAGAACAGTTGTGGGCAAACGTATATTTTTCAACCCAATTAAAACTTGAGTCTTTACTGGGGTATTCTTCCGTAGGAAAGAGAGAACCATTTTGATTACAGCCACATAAATGTCTTTTAACTTTTTAAGTCTTGTCACCCGTTACTTGCCTTAACTCCAGAACTATTTTAACCACGTCGCAATAAAAAAGTATCTGAATAAAATCGAATCTGAAACTTCTGAAACAGCATTATCTACATTAAACAGATTTGAAGGAAAATATTTTTCAGAAAAAAAGGCTCTAACTAAACAAGCAAGCAAGATAGGTTGCCAATAGTGATTGATAACGCTCATAAGAAAGCTTAAAGGAGTCAAATTTCTTTCATTATTATAGGAATTATGCGTAGCTATTACTTGTTGTTTTTACTATTATTTTCGGTTTTTTTGTTAGCAAGCACCGGTTTTATTAACGGAGTTCAGGGGCAGAGTGATAGCAATTTTTCTTTGGGTATTCAAGGGCTTGCTTGGAACAGGACTACTTTGAATGTTATTTTGGTTACTCCGCTTAACGAGTCATGGTGGAATCCAGTTTACCTAAATTCTACGCTTCGAGCAATAGGTCAATGGAATGAGGCAATAACTTACTTCGCATCTAATTACTCGCAGTATTCATACATTTCTAACGTTAAAATACAAACAACTGTTTCAAACGTTGCGTTAAGTGGTTTCGATATTTACCTTAATTATACACAGTTTCCATTATCAGACACCGCTAACGAAATTGGATTAGAAACATGGACCAGCCAAGCAAACGAGATACTAAATAGCAACATTAGCCTAGCAACACACACCAGCCATGGCGATTCTCTAACAGATGGGGACATGCAAAACATTGCCCTTCACGAGTTAGGTCACAGTTTAGGGTTAGGTCACTGTAATAACACTGGTGACACAATGTACTCAGCCTACACTTTGCTTAGTCCACCCAGATTAATATCCACACTTGACGTTTACGGCGTAGCTACACGTGTTTGCTTGGCTGCAGTATTCTATTACTTTTGCACCAGTTAATGCTTGGCTGCAAGCTGGCTCAGTGATTTTGCCGCCAGATATTCCTTATGCAAATTTGCCCGTATCCCCACAATACGCTGTACCTCAAACGCTCGCTAACAACCCTGTTGTACAAACTTTGACTTTGCTTTTCGAGCTGTTGATCCATCCAGAAATATTTGCGATCATTGTAGTTTTGATAATAGTTTTCGTCGTTATTGCTCTTTATCCAAGCGGAAAACGATCCTCTAAGGCTGACTCATAAATTCGATAAAAGTTTCAAGGCTCCGAGGCTTCAAAGTATAATTCGTCTTTTTTTCTTCCCCGATTGTTGACGAAGGCTTCGACCCGTAATCATGCCCTGGGTACACTTCCACAGCATCATCAAGTTTGTACAGCTTGTGCAGTAGACTGTCGTACATGCTTCTCGGGTTGCCTCCAGGAAGGTCTGTTCTGCCGCATTCGCCAACAAACAATGTATCCCCCGTTAAGAGTTTCTTATTGTCTATTAGCAGGCATCATGCTATCAAAGGTGTGGCCTGGAGTGTAAAGTATGTTTATTGAGACTTTACCGATGGTTAACAAGTCGCCATCCTCAACCGCCATGTCAAAGTTACCTTTCGATAGTATGTGCGCGACTACTTTGGCGCCGAAGACAGATTTTAATTCAATGTTGCCAGCGGTGTGGTCAGAATGCCCATGCGTATTAATGATGTATTTAAGATTGAAGCATTTAGCCTTGATTGTCTTGATAAGTTGGCTGGCGTTAAAGCTTGAGTCAACGACAGCGGCTTCCTTGGTGTTTTCGTCAGCGAAGATGTAGGAGAAATTGTCGCTGTGCTGTTGGATTTGTTTAAAGAACATGTTTTCAAACCCTCGTTGCTCTTGTCTTAGAATATTCTTGCATTATAAGGTTTAAAAGCAGATTTATGTCCGAGGGAGGATAGCCAGAAAAGTATTTGCCGAAATAGCCGAAAACGTGCATTTGATTGCTTAGGTAAGGCTTCATTTTGTTTGCCCACTGATTCAGATCGCGTTCCCGGTTTGCTTCTATTTTGCCAAGGGTACCTTTGACTTTTCTTCGGTCACCTTCCCATCTAACATACAAAAAATCGGATGTAACCTTGTCAATTTGTGGCATACTGGGAGAATCAACCCAAGCTAAGGCAACGTTGTTAGCCTTCAAAAGCTCATAAAAATCTTCGTTAAGGAATCCCTTGTCTCTGACCTCCACGACATAACGGTGGGTTTTAGGGAGCCTCTGTAGAAACAATGCTAAATCGGAAAAGTGCTCGGTTCCGAAGTTGGGAGGGAATTGAATCAACAAAGGTCCAAGTTTTTCACCAAGGATTTGTGTTCTTTCAAGAAACAGGTCGGTTTCCCGCTCGCAGTCCTTGAGCATTTTAATATGTGTGATAATGCTTGGAAACTTGAGTGAGAATGTGAAGTTGCTAGGGGTTTGGTTTTTCCAATTGTTTATTGCTTGTTCTGTTGGGATGCGATAAAATGTGCTGTCAACCTCAACTGTGCCAAATTGGGTTGCGTAGTAGGTTAGATAGTCTTTGGATGCAGTTTTCGGGGGGTAAAATGGGCCTTTCCAAAAGTTGTAGCTCCAGCCTATTGTGCCTAAATGGAGCTTGCCTACGCTTATTGCTTTCCCTTCAGAAGTAGCCATGATTTGTCATCTTTAGCCTTCTTTAGTCGAACGAGAATGTAACGTCCTTTAAGCCGTTGACCGTTAAGGGTAAACTCTATTTTGTCATCCTGCCATAGTTTAGGTTCATAGTGTCCTTTGTCCCATATTTTGACAGTTCCAGCGCCATATTCTCCCTTAGGGATTGTACCTTCAAAACTTGCGTATTCATACGGGTGGTCTTCTGTCTGTACAGCTAAATGCCGTTGCTTTGTGTCTTCAGGTATGCCTTTTGGAACAGCCCAGCTTTTTAGGACACCGCCGCTTTCCAACCGTAGGTCATAGTGGAGCCGTCGTGAGTGATGCTCTTGAATTACAAAAATTAGGCTCTCCTCTTGTTTTTCGCCGCCTTTAGGTTCAGGGGTTTCTTCAAATCGTCGTTTAGATTTGTACTCTGAAAGTTTCTCGCTAACTACATTATCCATTTTCTTATTCTCCGTTAACTGGTCAAGGGTACATTCCGCGGGCGATTTGTCATCTCTTAAACGTTTAAACCTAGGCATCCGAAGCCTCATGTCCCGCGTTACAACTTGGTAGCCGACTTCGCAGACAAGTTTTGGTTCAAGCCAAGTTACCATTCCCATGCTTTCAACTTTAAAGGGGGGGGTTACGGTTTTCATTTTTTCAAATTTAGTAATTAAGAGTCCAAGTATTTGTTCTGTGAAGCCTGTTCCAACCTTCCCAACGTAAACTGGCTTGCCATCCTTATCGTTCAAGCCAATGATTAATGCGCCAAAGGTTTTTCCTCTCGATTGTTCACCTTGTGTGTAACCGAAAATAACGCAGTCGCAGGTTTTGATTTTTTTGATCTTTAACCAGTTGCCTGTCCGCAAACCTTCTTCGTAATAGCTGTCTTTCTTTTTCGCCATTACACCCTCCAAACCTCTCTCCAAAATCAGCTTATAGTATGCTTCACCTTTCTCTTCAATGAAGTCAGAGAGAATGATGTGGATGCCCTCTTTTAGCGATTCTTTAAGTATTTTTTTGCGTTCCATCAGCGACAGCCCTGTAAGCGATTTCCCATCCTTCTCCAAAACGTCGAAAACAACGTATTCTGCAGGCGCACGTTTTGCCTGGCGCTCAATCTCTCTTGCTGAAAGAGCTTGCCCCCGTTCCAGCAGCGTTTGAAAATCAGGCACGCCCTCACGCATTACAATTATTTCGCCGTCAACAACCAAGCCGTTTGCTACCTTTGTTAGCTCTGATAGTTCGGGAAAATTGTTTTTCAATTCCTTTTCGTTTCGGCTTTTTATGCTCAGCTGAGAGTCAACGTAGCTGATGGCTCGGAACCCGTCCCATTTTATTTCGAAAATCCAGTCTTTATCAGAAAAAGCGTCAGGTGCAACCTTTGCAAGCATTGGCTTGTAAATGCGGCGACTCATTTCTGTTCCAGCTGCTTGAGAGTTTCCCGCAGTGCAACCATGAGTCCTTTTGCTTCTACTTCTGGCGGTTTTTCAATGTGGATTTTTTCGCCCTTGACCTTTTGAGCTATTAGTTCCTCTACCCTTTTCATGTAAGTGTCTTCAAACTCGGTTATGTCAAAGTTGCCTGTTAGGTCGCCGACGATTTTGGTAGCCATGTCCAACTCTACTTTCTCTGGCTCCTTGAGCTTGTGGATGTCCTCAAAATCCTGTGGGTCAACCACATCATAGGCATAACGCAATGTTGTCAAGACCAGCGCGCCTTTATAGGCATGCAGCAGGGCAGGGTACTCTTTGGTTCGTAATGTTATGCGTCCGGCACCCGCTTTGTTTTGTTTCTCAAGCGCTCTCAGTAGCAGGGTGTAGGCTTGCTTATTCGTGTTAGGCATTAAAGCGTAGGTTTTATCGAAGTATATAGGGTCAACCGAGAAGTAGTCAACAAACTTGATGATTCGGATTCGGTCGTCCGATTCAGGCTTCGCCGCGTCCAGTTCCTTCTTTTCAAGGGTAATGTACTCATTTTTGGATATTTCATAGCCGCGTATAACTTCATTCCATGGAACAATCTTGTCGTCTTTTGTGCACATCTTCACGTACTTGAGCGGTTGTCCATCAACACTGTGCAAGAAATGGAAATGGATACCTTTATCATAAATCATTGAGTACAACTTAACGGGTACATTAACGAGCCCTATGGTTATACTTCCAGACCAAATTGACCGCCTCGGAGGGGCAGCACTCACCCGCTCGGAAGATTCAGTCATTTCTTCAATCTTTTCCTCTTCATTTTCTTGAGTCATAGTTAAATCTCCAGGTTACATCTTTTTTCGAAAATTGCTTTCCACGGATTCTCTTTCCGCTTGATTACGTTAAAAATAGTGAAGTCGCTTGGGTTTATGCCTTTCTTTACTTCGCTCCACTCAAGGGGTGTTGAAACGGTTGCTTCAGGAGTAGGCCGTAAGCTGTAGGGCACAACCATGGTTCGCAACGGTGAGTTTTGAAGGTAATCAGCGAAGACTTTGCCTGATTTTTTGGTGTCCTTGAATTCGGAAACAACAATGTTGCTTTCTTTTGCGAGGTCAATGCCAATTTTATGCACAAAAGCTCTTACCTTCTCGAACGAGTGCTCGGGAACAATGGGGATAACGACATGCAACCCTTTTTTGCCTGAAGTTTTTATGAATGGTGTGAGCCCTAAATCGCGAAGCTTGTCTTTGAGTAAGAGCGAAACTTCCGCTGCATCGCTCAAAGTTGCGGGTGGCTCAGGGTCAACATCGAAAAATAGCAAGTCAGGCTTGTCTAAATTGTCTACGGTTGAGAATGGCATGTGAATTTCTAATGCTGCAAGGTTTGCAAGCCAAATAAGCGTGTCAAGGTCATTGCATACGATGTAGTGTACATCTCGCTTGGCTGATGGGGAATAAATTGTTTTTAGTTTAACCCATTCGGGTGTGCCCTGGGGAGCATCTTTCTCAAAGAAACTTGGTTTTCCGTCATCCACTCCATCTGGATATCTGGTTAGGACGAGGGGTCTGTCTTTTATGACAGGCAATAATTTTGGAGCCATGGTTATATAGTATTCGATTACTTGCCCTTTTGTAACATTAACAGTTGGGTAAAAAATCTTATCTAAATTTTTAAGCTTAACTTTTGTTAGCTCTTTCAAGTCTCCGATCATAAAAAGGCACCAAAACAAGCTTGTTATCCAAGGCTGGTTACTATAAGTAATGTCACCCTAGGCTTTTTGCTTTTTGGAGTTTAAAGCGTACTGGTTCATACTTTTGGGCAATTCTTACAGATAAACCTGAAATTCACCCTTTTTTAGAGTCAAGCCTATATACTCAAAACGTTATTATTAGTAAATTGTTAGAAGTAATCAAGAAAAAGTAAATTTTGAAACCTAACGTTTGCTTTTTTAAGGTTATTCGCTAAATAAACAAGGGGGAAAGTGTAATAAAATCAAAAAAACCCACATTGGAGGATCAACTTGCTGTTCTTTCAGCTCAGCACAGCATTTATCCTAATGAGCTCTTCCAAGCCTTAATTCAGGCAAAAGAACAGGGAAGCAAAGCAATAGTTGAGGATATAACGGTCGAGTACCGTGGAAGTGTTAACAACCAAGCCATATTCCTAATAACCAAAGACAGTAAAGTAGTGGCACAATTCCGAGTTCCTGAGGAAACGCTCCTGCAAAAGGACATGTCTTTTGACATGGAAACCAGCAAAGTACGAAAAGAAATTGCTAAACAGAACCCGGCACCCTCACATTTCAAGATAGAGGATTTACGGGTAGGCATGAAAAAAATCAATATTACAGCAGAAGTCCTAAAAACTTCAGAGGCATCCAAAGTTCACACTCAGTTTAGGGACAACGCGCTTGTTTCTAACGCTGAGATAGGAGATGAAACTGGAAAAGTTTTGCTTTGCCTTTGGGATCAGCAGGTAAACGCTGTTTCTGTTGGCGACTGCATTGAAGTTAAGAATGCGCACGTTGCTACTTTTAAGGGTGAAAAACAGTTGCGTCTTGGCAAAAATGGGTCAATCTTAAAATTAGAAAAGACCTTGCCAAGTGAAACGATATAAAAAAATGGCGTTTGACGCTTCTTTACGCGTTAAACGTATTTTTTCTCGTTATAACAGTACCATCGTTTGTACTGTGGAATCCAAGTTAGCGGTTTCCCGCAGGTTGGACATAGTGGCTGAGCAGGTTGCTGAACTGGCTGTGGCTGGAATTGCGCTTGAGCCTGAGCTTGAGGCTTTAGAACAATAAAGTCTGATGCTGCTTGAACTGCATCCCATGAAATGTTTTCAATTACTCCGTCTGATTTCTCAACTGATATTGAGATTCCGAGTTTTCCGATTTCAAAATTGACGTCTTTGACTTTACCTACCAATCGTCCTTTTGCGTCTATCACTTGCATAGAAACTAATGCGTCTCTCGTTAGCGGCCTTTCACTTTGTTCCATCTTAACACCTTGATTAGGGATAGGGAAATCTTGTTTAAAGGATTTTCGTTTCTTACTCTAACCGCTCAGAAAAGCGCTTATTGAAGTGGGATTTCCCAGTAACTGATGATGTCGCCTTTAACCCATTTGCCGCCTAAACTTCTAACGACCTCATTAATGTCCTCCCACTCCTCTTTTAAGAATTGAATTGGTTTCACAATAACAAAATCGCCCTTCACTTGGAAACTCAAAAGTTTACGTTGGTCTGGACTGAACTCGTTTTCCATCTTGATTTCAGGTTTGCTTGATTGAACAGTTTTAGCTGCTGCAATTTTGACCTCGGGCTTTAGCTCAACTTTAGCGGTTATAAGTGGCTTAGAAGCTGCTTTTTGTTCTGTCGAGGTTTCTAGAGTGAACTCTGGAATTGGACTTGATTCGGCAATGTCCGCAAAATCATCACTTCTAACTACTGCCAAAACTTGTTTAGTGAAAAGGTCCATTTTTAGGTCTAAAAGTTCAGTGTCGTTGGGCAAGTTTGATGAGAAAGAGGCTAGCTTGCCTTGCAAAAGCTGGATAATTGATTCCGGGGTTAGTTTTATGATTCTTAGCTTCATGTTGGGCACTCAGAACTGCCTTAAGGAAAAGATGGCTTAAAAGCATTACTAACATGCAGCTATCAAGATGGATATTTGTAAGCTTACGGTTTATGGCTATTTGCCTCGGGATTTGGCTCTGAGACTTCGCCACTCCGCAAAGTTTCCAGAGTACATACCCCAAGTTCTCAGCTTTGGAGACACCGCTCTGATGAGAATGGGACACGTAATTAGCACAATCGGCAAATTGATCGCAAATGTCGGAATTATAATGGCCAGGGCTTCTGCGGATGTGAACAGTTGTGGCAAAATTGTGTATTGCCAAATTATGTAACCGGTGCCCACAAGGAGGCTCAAAGAGTAAACGCCTAAAAGGGCAACCCAGCTCTTTTTACTTCCGTTTTCAGCTGCACTTTTTGGGATAAGAGCCCAATTTATGACATATATTAGTAAGGCAACAACCGATTCGAATATACCTAGAAAACCTAATCCTTCCACGAAAGCGCCGCCTATGAATCCGCCAAGCATTGCGCCTACCAGTCCGCTCCAACCGAACCACATGGGAAAAACGCCCAGCAAAATAATTGGTAGATAAAGGAGCGTGAAGTTAGGCAGGGTTACTGAGTAGGAAAGGAAGAAGAAAACGACGTATAGGGCTGCCGTTACGGCAATTATTGAGGCTCTTTTTGCGCTACTTTGTTCTTGTATCATATGAGTTTCAATCTCCAATGTATTGAGCGTCAGATGGCTTCAAAGCGGGGATTGAATAAAAGCATTTTTGCCTGTATTACAAATGTAATACAAGTCTGCAATGGCTTTTTAGCACTGAGCCTCAACCACCATTAAAGTATAAATGTTTAAGACCCTTTGACGTATTAGTCTCCAAACTTTCACTGTCGGGTAGCAATGGTTGACAAGCGACGGTTTACTAAGATTGCATTCACCATAGCAGTTACAGTGCTCATTATTATGAACCTGTACACGTTCATAGCTGCTTACCCCGAAACTTACGCCGTTTCCCCAGGCATTAGCACTTCAGGCACCATATTGGCAAAAGATTTCTCAGCCTACTATATGGGCGCCTGGAGACTATGGAATAACCCAGCGCACATCTATAGTTTCGGAGCCCTCAATGACGGTGAACCCATAATTCTCCCGCATCCAGAAGGATACAAATATCTACCTTCCTTTTTGCTAATTGTCTCCCCACTTCTCAGCTTGAATTACCAAGATGCGCTCACTGCCTTTGACCTAATACAATTTATGCTTCTGCCTCTTACCGCATATTTTCTCTATAAATTACTTGACAAGAAACCCCTCGCTGTAACCTTCATTGTTATGGCTATAGCTTTACTACTCCCCTTTCCGACAGCAAAGGGGCTATTTTCTCTAAGTTATTATTGGCAGTGGGGAGAAGGACAAGCAAAAGTTTTCGTTATTTTCCTGTTGCTTCTAAGCTTCTATCTTGGCAATAAAGGCAGACCAGTTCTGTCAGGGGTTTCCATGGCACTCGGGTTTTTTGACCCAAGATTTGGGTTATTAGCCATACCTCTTTTCATAATGTATAACCGCAAAAACCTCAAAGTCGCAGGGGCAAGCGCCATAGGCGCATTAGCAATGTCAAACCTAATGCTACTTTACCCAGGCATGGCGCCCAATTTTCTTAACAATGGTTTTTGCTTCCGGCTTAACAACACCACTTTACTATTACTCGCTTATTCCCCTCTGTACCTTGCTGGCTTTGATTGTTGTTAACTTCAAAGAGTTGATTGCCGCGTTCGATTATAAACGAGTCTTCGCAAACTTCACCCGGATCAAAGAAACTTAAGACCTTGCAAAAACTAGATTGATAATCTATCTCGGACAATTGTTTCTAGACAAATTGATTAAATAGATTTTTTTATTTCGAGAACTAGATACAAGTGATGTCCCAGTTCTGCGCCTTAGGCAGGGTCTTTTTATGAAGCGGTTTCTTGCTGTAACCATAGGAATTGTTGCAACCGTAGTGTTGATTCTATCTTCAATGCAATTGCTTTCGCTTTATTTTGATGCTCAAAGTCAAAATAACCAGAAAAATCAATCAGGTTTCTATTTTGGAGTTTCTTTCTGTGGCAACACTACGTCGCAGGCAAAACTGTTGATCGACAGAGTCAAAGGTTACACAAATCTATTCGTTGTGCAGTCGGGTCCTGTTAGCACGAATGAGACTGCAATGAATGAAATTATTGAGTACGCCGTTGCCTCGGATTTGGATGTTATTGCATTTTTTGGGTATTTCAACCCTCAGTATCACTTGGCAGATTCCATGGCTTGATTACGCAAAAGCTCAATGGGGCAGCCACTTTTTAGGAGTTTATTTGAACGATGAACCTGGAGGAAACGTTTTGGATGCAAATTGGACAGGTTTCTTTAATCAACTTAAAATTCGTAATAGTTCAGAGTACTACTTGCATGTGCCGGCGATTGATCTATCCCTGAATGGTTCTCTTCCAACTGATTACAGTCAAGCGGCTTACCACTTTGAGGCTTTCGTGCAAAATGGCTTAGGCTTAAATGAGCTGAAAAATCGCTCAATTGCCTCCTTCACCTCAGATTATGGGCTTTACTGGTTTGATTACTTGGGTGGTTATGATACAATTTTTACCGAGTTCGGCTCCAACCAAAGTACAACACAAGCAATAGCCCTTGCTAGGGGTGCAGCACGGTTGCAGAACAAAACTTGGGGAGACATAATAACCTGGACCTATAACCAGCCGCCCTATATCGAAAACAGCACAGCAATGTACAATGACCTTATGTCAGGCTACATGGCAGGCGCAAAATACGAGATAATTTTCGATTACCCACAAGTTGACAACAACCCCTATGGAATCTTGACCGATCAACATTTCACGGCAATGGAAACGTTCTGGAACCACATTCAAACGCTCAAACCAAATAGCGCTGCTGAAGCTGTCCTTATTCTTCCGAATGATTATGGTTGGGGTATGAGAAGCCCGCAGGACAGTATTTGGGGGATATGGAAGCCTGACAGCAATTCAGCTCAGATATGGGATATTTCACGCAAGCTTCTATCTAAATACGGATCAAACTTGGACATTGTGTATGATGACCAGCAGTTCCCTGTTACTGGAAAATATTCACACATTTACTTTTGGAATCAAACGGTCTGATTAACGATTGTTTTGAATCAGTACAACAGTTGATTCAATAAAAAGCAGCCACTAAACGCGAGTGCTAACAAACCGCTCACTTGAGAGAGTGTCTTGCCACACAAACTTACTGAAATAGTTGCCTGAAAAGATCTATTTTATTATTTCGCCAACTGCCGCTTTTTCGCCGACTTGCGTTAACTTTATTTTCACACGGTCTCTTGGCTTTGCCTTCGGCACCGTTATTACATAGCCCCGAATTTTTGTTATACCGTCTCCACTTGGACATATGTCGATGATGTTTACTTCTAATTCTTGTCCAAGTTCAACTGGACATGGCTTCTCTATATGTTTGATTTTGAATTTTCCGCCCCGTACCTTTCTATGAACCATGCACAACCTTGCCTTTTTGAGTCATGTAAACAAGAGATGAGACCTTAAATCTTCCGCAGCTTACCCCCTATTTTAACGCTGATCCATCATCAGTTCTAAACTCAATTTTGCCACAACGTGGACAACAGTAAACTATTGCGGGCAGTTCTTGTCCAAGCTCGCGTGAGTCGTCGCCAGAAAGTTTTGGAGGCGATCCTTCCCAACCATTAATTTTGAACTTGGTTTTAGTCTGGGACATCTCGATGTTGCAGAAATTGCAAGCAACTGGGACCTTTTCTATTTGGTCAGCTTCTGCTTTTTCGTCAATCTTGGATATAGGCATAGCTTCCAATTTGTCAGGTTCAATTCTTGAGGGTTCATTTTTGGGGTTCCCTAAATACCTGCATTTTATGGTACATTCAGATCTGGAATGGCAAATGTAACAGCAACTCGTTTTCTCGTCATTTTGGCATCGAGACTGCCTGTTTGCCTTTGCTTTTTCACTTTCAGCGACTGCTGAACATAATTTATCGATTGTTAAATATTCACAGCTATTCGCTAAATCGGACAAGGTGGCATCTTCCTACTTGAACAATTCAAGTGCAGTTTTTTACCTAAGTGTGTTTTGGTCAAAATGCAAAAAATCCTTTTCCTGGAGGCTGGTGCTCTATCCGTACTGAGAAGCAGTTTTTTTATGCCAACGCTGGGTAACTTGAAATTACCGGTTTGACATTTTGGGCAAATTAAATAAGGTTGATTTTGATTGAAATTTGTGTTGATTATTAATGGATGTTCTTGAAGTTAAGAATTTAACAGTTAAAGTTGAAGGCAAACTTATACTGAAAGATTTGAATTTCAGCCTAAAGGAAGGTGCCAGTCACATTCTTTTTGGACCCAACGGCTCAGGAAAAACCACCCTTATCAGTACGCTTATGGGCCTACCAGGTTACGAAGTAGTGTCAGGCAAAATATTCTTCCAAAACATCGACATTACAGACAAAGGCGTCGATGAACGCGCTAAACTGGGCATAATTGTAAGCTTTCAAAACCCCCCAGAAGTTACGGGCGTAAAACTTGGAGACCTTCTCAAACTTTGTTTAGGCAAACCTGCATCTGAAAACTTCAGCAAAGAAGAACAAGAGCAGATTGAAGCTTTCCGTTTAACTAGTTTTCTTAATCGTGATGTTAACGTTGGTTTTAGCGGCGGAGAAAGAAAACGCTCTGAAATTCTGCAATTAATTTTCTTAAAGCCCAAGTTGCTATTGCTCGATGAACCTGATTCAGGCGTTGACGTTGAAAGTCTAAAAATGATTGCAACAGAAATCCAGAAGTACGTTGCCAGCTCAGGCAGTTCAGCGTTGATAATAACTCATAAAGGAGACATTTTAGATTACATCAAAGCCGCCTATGGATGCATACTGCTTGACGGCAAATTCCACTGCTTCAAGAATCCTCTGCGCATTTATGAAGATATTAAACGAGTAGGCTACGAGGAATGCGTTTCTTGCAGGCTAAAAACAAGTGTAGGATGGAAAAGTAATGGCAAAACAGAATGATTTAACCAATATTCCCCACAAAATTCTCGAAGAAGCCCAACAAGCAGGCATAGAAGCCCAAGACAAGAATCGTTCTGCAACCTTTTTCCACTTGAACCAAGAAACAATCGCGGCGAAAGTCAACGAGTCCTATGAAGGCAAACTAGAACTTATGGACGTTAAAGCCGCATTGAAAAAGTACTCTTGGCTTGAGGATTACATGTGGAAGATGGTCAGCAAAGACAAAGACGAGTATACAAAAAAGGTAGCGGAGGATTACAGCGGCGGCTACTTCATGCGCATTCTACCTGGGGCAGAAATATCATTTCCTCTCCAGTCGTGCTTAATGATTACAGAGCGCAACCTAGAGCAGAAAGTACATAACATCATAATTGCTGAAGAAAACTCTCAAGCGCATATAATCACTAGTTGCCTGCAACACTCCAGCGTTCCCAAAGCGTCGCATTTAGGAGTCTCGGAAATTTATGTTAAAAAAGGTGCT
This sequence comes from Candidatus Bathyarchaeota archaeon, assembly GCA_963725715.1. Classification (GTDB taxonomy): domain Archaea; phylum Thermoproteota; class Bathyarchaeia; order Bathyarchaeales; family Bathycorpusculaceae; genus Bathycorpusculum. Next base: position 88,085 of record CAVRZF010000004.1, on the reverse strand, counting down.
ATGCTAAACTTCACGATGATCCATCAATGGAGCGAAAACACTATAGTTCGCCCCAGAACAGGCGCTCTGGTACAAGATAAAGCCACGTTCGTTTCCAATTACGTTTGCATGCGACCCGTGCGCGACATCCAAATGTACCCTGTCGCTTACTGCGAAGGCGAGGATTCACGGGTCAGCTTTAACAGCATACTTTACGGGCAAAAAAACAGCCTGTTAGACATCGGTTCCAAAGCAGTCCTAAGAGGCAGAGGAAGCAAAGCAGAGATGATTAGCAGAGCAATCACCCGTGAAGGATCCAAAATGATTATTCGCGGCATGATTGAGGGCCACAACTCAGACAGCAAGGGACATCTCGAATGCAGAGGATTAATCATGGACAATGAGTCATTTATGCAATCCATTCCAGAACTCATCGCCACAAAGAAAGGGGTAGAAATAACGCATGAGGCGGCAGTGGGAAAAATCAGCGAAAAAGAAATCACCTACCTGATGACCCGAAAAATTTCACGCGAACAAGCCGTTTCACTTATCATAAGGGGCTTCATGGATGTAAGCATTCTTGGGTTGCCTGACGCTTTAAACTCTGAGATTAAGTCAATTGTACATTCCGCAGCAGGTGCTGACTAAAAAAGATTGCAAACATAGAGTAATAAAGAGATAAAAAACCATTAAAATCAAGTAAAATTTCTACTCTTTCTTTTCACCGTGCATTTTCCACATTTCTTGCATTCGCATAGGCATCTTTTCCATCGCTTCTTTGGCCAAACTCATAAGTTCTTCGTTTACTTCGACTTCAACTGTCAATTTTAGTTTGCCTTTCTTTTCTTGCATTTCAGTCATGGAACCACCTCCTCACTCCGTTTAACTGGTTTGGAAACAAGTAATTAAGAAGATGAACAGTTTGTAGGCCAGTCAAATCCAATTCAATTTGGATTCTGTAATGAAATTTGCTCAACCGTTTTGTTACAGTTTTATAGTTGCCTATGACACCGCTACTTTTGAATTTGACCATTTGTCTGTTTGTTAACAGAGTTATGGCTGTGGGAGCCAAAGGTTCAAAAATAAAAACAGCCTTCAGAAGGACCTTGAGCGAACTCGCAATAAGCGATTCCGAAATTGATCCTTTCTCTCCAATATCTTCCATCATTCGGAAAATAACCTTATCTGTCGCTAAATTGAGAGAAGAAGTGTTCGCTCAGAGGGCATAAAATAATTCCATGTGCTAAAACGGCTTAAGCTTTCCAGTGAAGCAATGTTATGTGTGAATTTGATTAGGCCGAGCGCAGTAGAAGTTGCCGTTGATTTTTGTTAAGGCTGGGCATTTACCTGAATGGCAGTTATCTAACCATTGACATGGTGACCTAACGTCGTATACTCTAGGCATGTATCCGCCAAAGTTGAAGGATTGTTGGGTTTTTTGGTATTTAGAAACTTTTTTGATAGTTGTTTCCATTTAGACACACCTTGCTTGCTTAGAAATACCCTTGCTTGATTGAAATTATTAAAAATATGTTGTAGCAATAAAACAACAGCAAAGGCTTATAAGCGCTGACATGATGCGGACGGATTTAAACCAATCAGCTTAGAAAACGAAACAAATGTTAGATATTATCAAGATATTCTTTGTCTTTACTTCAACGAAGATTTTTGTTGCGTAGCAACCGATTAAAAGGCAATAGCGATATGAAATTGACAGCCGTTGTTTAGTTTACTTTGCAAGCCTGCGAAGCCTACCTTACTAAACAAGCGAATTACCCTTTTCAAGAAGGCTTATCTCAAATCTCGAATACTGCCTAACTCAGGTGTAGATCTATTTGCAAAGAAGAAAGCCATTAGAAATAAAATCCTACTATGGTGGATTATATCTATATCTTATGAATAGCAAATCAATGGGAAAAGAGCAGTCTACCAAACCATCAGAATGACGTTCTAAGGAAAAAGTGTAACTAGTTAACCGATAATCGGTACCTCAATGAATTAAAGTTCTATATTCGTTACTTAGATTGCAGTTGCTTGCGGTTTTTGCTTTATTTTGTCATTTTTTATCAGAAAAGCAATTGCCAACCCGATTGCACTCATGATTGCAGCTGCTATGAAAGCGTAACGGAAACCTAGTACAACAAGCCCAGCTGATGGGTCTTGCGTGCCCATCGGTTGAAGACTAACTGCACTAGCAACAGCCACTAACACCGCTAATCCTAACGGAAAGCCAACTCGCTGAGAAGTAGTAATTATTCCAGAGGCTAGGCCTTCTTCACCGGGTTTAATGCCAGATAGCGCGACAATGTATAATGCTGGGAAACCAATGCTGGCACCAAGAGCCCATAGGATGGTGCCTGGCTCAATCACAAGGAGATTTGCGGTCTCCGAAATAAGAGTCAATAATAGATTACCTATAACGATAAGCAGCATGGCTACCAACAAAACAAGTTTTACACCAAAGCGGTTAACAAGCCTCGATGAGCCCCAACCGCCCACAACCAAGAAAACCACTGCCGATGGCAGAAATGCGAGCCCAGTGACGAGAGCTGAGTAACCAAGGATCTGCTGCAGGTAAATGGTGATAATGAATCCAAGTCCACCGCTGGCCCCAGCCACTATGAGCGTTAGAACGTTTGCAGTTAATACAGCGCCTCGTCTAAGAAAACTTAGGGGCATTAAAGGAGCTTTAGAGCGGGATTCGATTGCTACAAAGCCGACTATAATAAGAATCGAGATGCCCAAGGGCAGTAGCGTTCCCAAACTGGCAAAGCCCTCGTTGCCGGCGTTAGTTAGGGCATATACGAAGAGGATCGTTCCCGATGTAACTGTTAAGCTGCCCGGTATATCCAACCGTTTATCTATGCATTGGCCTTGGCTGTGTGGAAGGTACTTGAGCGAGAGCAAAACCGTAGCAATCCCTATTGGCACGTTAACAAACATAACTGACCTCCAACCCAGTGCCGCAGTAAGCACACCGCCAGTAATTGAGCCTGCTGCAAAGCCAGCTGAGAGAACTGCAACTAAAATGCCAAGGGCTTTATTTCTCTGTGGGCCTTCGGGATAAATTGTTGCAAAAATTGCCAGCGCCGTCACCGTTGAAATTGCAGCGCCTACTCCCTGTACGGCTCTTGAGATTACAAGCGATAGAAATGAGGGAGCTAATCCGCCAGTAAAAGACGCGGCTGTAAAAATTGCTACACCTATGATGAAAAATTTTTTCTGACCATAAAGGTCGCCCATTCTGCCGCTTAGTAACAGAAAACCGGCAAGCGTGAGACCATATGAGCCTACTATCCATTGGCTGTCGGGAAGTGAGATGGCGAATTGCTCGCGAATTGTCGGCAGGGCAATCTGAATAATAGAAAAATCCACGATGTCTAAGAAAGCTGCGGCGATTACCAAACCGAAAATAACAGCAACATGCACATTTACCCTAGGTGTTTGACTATTCAGCGATGGATTTTGACAATTTTCATTTCTCGCCTCAACAGCGCTTAACGTAATTGTAACATACCTCCAAAAACTCAAGGGCAATTATTAATCCTCAAAAATACAAATAGATTATGAATGAAGAACGATTTATACGCTTCTAAAATGTTTGATCCAGTTTAAAGCTGTTTGGAAGTCCCAAAAATAGATCCTAAGTAGGGTGTCCATTTAATGCATTGGCTAGAAATGAATTTTGGCGCAACACTTCTCGGAAGACTTAATCTGTGGCAACTACAGCGTAGGTAGCAAGTGCTTTTTTGTGTGGCAGTGATAAGGTTGTTTTGGGTTGCTTTTTTGAAGCAAAGCTTAAATCGTCTGCAACAGTCATCCCAAAGTGTCCCAAACCATCCCAAAGTATCCCAAAAAGGAAGTAGAAATAATGTTAAATAAAAAAGTAAGTTACAGGACTAGTTTAAAAAGCGGAAAAATTCTTGTTCCTGAGCTTTACCGCTGGCAATACAAAATAGAGAGCTCCCAAGTTTTGAATGCAAGCATAAACCTTACAGTCGACTGGAGCAACAAAGAAAGTTTTCTGACAAAGATCCGAAAAGACGGTTACATAACAATCCCAAAAGCCACCCAGTACCGTCTAAAACCCAACCTGAACCTCAAAGACTGCAGCATAGACGTCACTGTAGAACCAACATAAAAATTGAAAGCCCATTTTCATATAATTGAAATTTTTAAATTTCTAAATCTGAGAACTTATTTGAGATGGTTTTTGAATACGTGCATGACTTTAGGCTAATACAGTCTTCAGAAAACGCAGTTGCGATTTAGTGGAGAAGTAATAGGCGGGTTGGTTCGGACAGGTGATCAGGGATTTGAAACCATTTGCATTAATGATTTTTTTCACTCAGGCTTTTATTTTCTGTTTACTTTCGCCACTCGAAGCAGAGCCAACTGAACCAGAAAGACCTGACTTACCACTGGCACCCACAAGTATAGTCTGCCCAGTCTGCAGCTTATATTTGTCAACCAGAGTTGCCCGCATATTCTGATGACGCAAACACACGGTTCGAGCTACCGGATTATTATTGACTTCCATAGCGTCAAGAACTCTCAAAGTTAAGCTAACGGTTGCCTTCGTCGGGTTTAAGGTAACATCAAAAGATTCTTCTTCAACGCTCATACCGGCCATGCGAACTGCAACTGACCGTTTTGCTCCCCACTTGAATACTACCACAGGCATAGAAGTTTGATTACCTACCACTTGCGGCTTCATCATTTGTTCCAACAGGGCTAAAGTTGGGTGGAGACCAAAATCCGCTGAAATCTGATTTTGAGACGATGGATCAATATCGACGCTGTCAAGTTCAAATGTTAAGTTGAAAAACTCAATGGGGATACCTTGCGGATCCAAAGTGTTTGCAGCCAATGCAGAAGGCAGGGCTTGATTGAATGTGTGGACGAGTTTTTCTGGGTTAAACTGAAAGACAAAAAAGGTATTCTTTGAAAAAGATGCATCTGGGGCGTTTGGGGCGAGCAGGATTAGTATTCCTCTGTTTATGCTGGGTTGGGTAGGCAATTGTTTGCATCGTCCTTTGAGATTCTATGTTTCTTTTGGTTCGACTACGCTGGTGTCTCTTTCCCAGCCCTCATGCTCAATAGTTATACTTTGTATGGCAACCGCGTTTTCTCCCGCATCCAATTCAGGCAAAGCAACGTACTCTGAAACCCAGCACCGATAAACCTTGTAAGCAATCACCGCAACTCCCGCCTCGTTAAGTAATTCAATAATTATGTCTTTGCGGAAGTTCTTAAGAGATATGGAAGCGCTGTTTTTGTTAAACACCAAATTTGCCCAAGCTTCAAACTCAGGATCATGTGTGACGCCTCGCTCCAAAATGATTGGGTCATAGTGGGTTTTGCCTGGAGATTTTCGTTCGACGTTTGCGTCGCCTCCTTCGCGGTGTGTGATGACATCAGTGGTTCGTTTCAGCGGACTCATTTTTGAGACGCCTGCTACGATTTTATTATCCCACTTTATTATGAACTTGAATTTCTTATAAGGATCAAATCTGCTTGGATTAACATTAAATTGCGGCATATTCTTTCAACTATCTTTTCTTTCACGAGCTTACCTATTATCGTTTACGGTTTGATTAAGAATTACGATTCAATTTTACATTCGGAGAATTGCTTCAAAAAGAGCGTTATTGTCCGTGGCGGGCGGGGAGGGATTTGAACCCTCGACCCCCAACTTAGGAGGCTGGTGCTCTATCCGTGCGATGGGGCAATTACCCAGCACCCCCCTCTTTGGAGACTGCTACCGCAACATCGCTATCCGTACTGAGCTACTCGCCCAAACAAACAACAAAAGTCTACATAAGCCACCTATTCAAACCCTTCTAAGAATTGAACAACTCTTAACGTACTCGGAAAGAAAAGGGAAACGCCCAAACACGGTCTTAGCATACAAAAAGAACATCTATGCTTTAGCAATTCGAGCAGACCTGAATGACCCAACGAATTAGTAACCTCTAAAACTGTTATCAAGCAAAAACACCGAGGAACATGTTGAATGGCATGTTAAGGAAAATGAGGAACTGAAGCTCCCAAAACGACAGATTAAATGTTTGAAGGAAGAATTGGAAGAAGCCTTGGCCGAAGAAGTGCTAAAAGAAGTCGCTAAGAATACAGATGATAATTCAATTATGCTAATTGGGAGAAGCAAACGCAAAAAACCTAAAAATGAATAATTTTACAACCTTCAAAAGCTGTTTTTAAATGATTTTCATTAACGGCAAGATAAGCAGCCATTGCCCATCTATAAAAATGTCTGTGCTAATTTTTCTAGAGTTTTTACGCATGAAATAGCATATTATTCCATAGCCATACATCACTCCGAAAAACAAGGCCGGTAGAAATCTCAAAAAAAGACCATCAGCAAAGCAAAAGGCTATCCAGAAAATCAAAGTGCTGTTTGCAAGCATAAGAAACACTCTGGTTTGGCTTAGACCTAACAATGCTGGGATGGTTTTTATTCCCGTTACTAGATCTCCTGTCGTATCCAAGACATCAAATAGAACAGTGTTTACCAAAACTTGAATGAATATATAACTAAAGACCAAGCCGACTCTCTGAAGATCAACTGCTTGCATTGATAGTGGTAGAAGAGAACCGGTTACGCTCCAACTGAGAGCTACTAAGATGCTCTTTGCCCCTGTTACTTCTTTGAGTCTAGGGAGTCTATTTGATATTTTGACGCTATAGAATAGCCCCACGACAAGGGGTATTGTAAGAATTAGCAAGGCAAAAACGCTGTTCAGGTCAGCTATAATTAAGCTTACCGCCATAGCAAGCACTGACGGAATTATATAATATATGTTTGAATTGGCTGTTGTCTCACGTTGATTCATTTGATCCTCAGCTCTATCGGTGGCTTTGTTTAGGTTATATACCGAAAATACACCAAGGAAAGACGCTACAATCAATTGAGGATTTATTTGAGTTTCATAGAGATAGGATGCGAAGATATAGATAAGTGCACCATCGAGCGATAGGAGCAATGAGGTTGAAACAAGACATTTTACAACTCTTGCCCACATAATCTTCAACCAATTATCTTACCATAAGCTCCTCAGGTTTGATCCTTGTACTGTCCTTAACTACATCCTCAAAAAGCTCCAGCCCCCAATCGACGGCTTCTCGACTAAAGGACACTAAATCAGTACTATCATCGTATTCTCCGTTGAGCTTAAAGAGCCCAAGCGAGAAATTCTTATCAGTTACAGTTAGAGCTACCTTTAGGTCTTCCTTTAGAAAAATTTTTAGCGTATTGTCTTTGAAGCTTTTTAAGAAGTTTTCTATTTTAACCGAAGCAAGGGTTCTTTGTAAGACTCCGCTGGTTACTATTAGTTCAACAGGTTTATTTTGACTAACTAGATATTCTATAAGTGGCACATAGTTTGGGTGAAAGATTGGTGAAATGCCGACTACTCTTTCTGATTTCATAAGCATTTCATTGAAAGTATTGTAGACCTTGTCCAACTCTAGTGTTTCTGCTCGAATTAACGTTGAGTCTTTTAAGGCTCCTATCTTTAGCATTAGGCTGGGTGGCAAGTCGGCTATATTGTGGAGTAGCCAAAAGTCCTTGAATTTTTCTAAAACTTCGGCAGCTGAGCTAGTGTACTTGCACATTTGAGCTTCCATTAGGCCTAACGACGTTAATTTATATGCACCACCGGATTTTGTGGTTAGGTTTAATCCTTCAAATTCTTTGAGAACGTGCGAGATTGTGGTATCGCTTGATCTAAGATCGGCATGTATTTCTGCAAGTTTTTTTGCGCGTTCAAGAAGGCTTAACAATATCCTAAGCTTGAGTTCAGACTTCAAGGGTCCCAGATAATCCATGCCTTCACCACATAGCTAATCTGAAGAATCATTATTTAAGGCTTGGTTAATCATAAGAAATTTAAGATTTGGCAGCAATCGCTTGCATTACCTGTATTGCTAAGTCCAAACAATCTTGCTTTATTTTGGCAAGAACTTATTAGCGTTAAAGATAAAACATAGGTGGGAAGACTGTGCAGAAGAAGGATAAGGGTTCACAAAGGAAAGTATCCGTTATAAGATGTGAGTGTGGCATTGCACTCCCTTTAGTCTCTAACTTCGAAGAGATGGGTAATAGTATTCAAGCGCATGCCGCAGCCCATGAAAAAAGTGTGACTGATCGAATTAAGGCTAAAAAGGAATTTAGCCGAATAGAAGATTTTTTGCTTAAGCAAGTCTACAAAGCAATCAAAGATTTACCTGAAGGATATTTTCATAAGCGTTTGCACTAGTTGTTGCTTGGACAAAGCAAAATTGTCAACATAAAGCAAAAAACTTCAATAATTGCTATTTTTCAGCAAATAATGTATATTGAAATATTTTATAGGATCTAGCGTTTAGACACATATAAGTTAAAGCAATACGAAGATTTATAGGAATGTAAGCAAGTGGTATCTTCGAGACAGGGCTTCGGAATGGCAGGCACAAAGCTTGAGATATGTTTGAGTATCCTGAGTGTATTATTCAAACACAGTAAATTAAGCCTTAACGAAATAGTTGCCTTTTCAAACCTCGATTCAAAACGGCTAAATAATGATTTGCACTTTCTACTTGATCAAGGCTTAATTCGAGAGGAGAAAATATTTTCAGATCCGAGTTATTCTGTTACTGATCATGGCGCTAGGGTCTTAAGGTTTTTTAACATTGAAACGGTCTCTTAATAGCCTCTCAACATAAGGTTTCGATACATTGACTTTGCATTATAATGAATAATAAACCCATTTACTCTGAGACAAAAGAAGAGCAACATTTAATCTTTCTAAAAAGCCCCAAGACCCAAAAAATCCCACAATATCAACCATAACAAAATAGGTTTTTCCTTATTAATTTAAGCAAACATGTTTTAGCTTGCTTGATACAATATTTTCTTGTTGATATTTATGCCAAGTGTTGCAAGAAGAAAAGCAAAAAACACACAAAATGAACAGCACAAGAAGATGGAACGTGAAAAAGAAACGAAAAAGAAGCAAATGAAACAGCAACTACCTCCAAAAGGCAAGAAACGATAACGCATAAGCCGTCTAAAAAGCAAAACATCTCAGGCAACGAGTACACACCTCCTTAAAGGGCAGCCTCCATCATACCTAAGCACTCTGTTTTTGCCCAAAGAAGTCCGCAAAGGAAGAAAAGAAAGTTAATATACGAAATATAGAGTGCACGAATTTGACGGTAGGTTCTGCTTAACAGTCACAATACTATTAAGAAAAGTTCATCCTATATTGGGTGTGAGCGTAATGCTCGGAGAGTTAATTGGCGAGTTTAAAGGCAAGTAAAAGGAACAAAAATACTCCCTAATGGAAAAATCGAAACTTCTGAGCAGGCATTAGGCAGCATTCTAGGCAATAAAGCCGTTGGTTAGCTACTGCTATTTTTAACACGAACTCTCAATGGTACTGTGACCAGCGAAGGAGAAGCGTTAGTTACAACTGATGACGGAGAAGTCATTATGATTAGGAAGAGTGGTATTGTTAGTCAACGGGAAAGGGAAGGAAAGCCAGCAGGAGAGGCGTATTCGTACATACAACTAATTCAGCTAAACTTGCACGGATAAACAAGGTAGTTGGTGTATAGGAGTTTGAGTCTAAGGAAAACGGGGACTGGCAAGTGAAGGTATGGGAATGGAAATAGCTAGCATCATCTTCTATAAACTTAGAATGTGAGTGATTATATGGAAGCGCTCATTTTTTTGTATAAAAGCGGATTGCCGACTGAAGAGGTTTTGTCCAAATTCAAGCAGAGGTCTGATAAGTACCGCAATGTCAAAGGGCTCTTACAGAAATTTTATGTTCAGGACAAATCCACAGGTAAAGTGGAGGGAATATACATTTTTGACTCGAGCTAAAATCTGGATGCATTCATGGGTTCTGACCTTGAGAAAAGTATTGGTCAAACCTATAAATTCGCTGAACCGCCATCTATTACAAAACTCGAGGTTGTTAACGTGCTTTATGAAGAGAGGAAGGAAGTGGCATAGACAAGACATTTTATGTTTTATAAGCGAGCTTTTTAATATCCAATACGATATTCTATGGTGATGACACATGGATGCTTTTGATGTTTTGATGGAAGAGCATGAAATAATTCTGGAGGCGATTGGTATTTTAGAGCAATCGATTAGAAGAGAACTACCCACAGACTTCTTCCTTAAACTTCTCGATATAATAAGGAATTTCGCTGATAGATGCCATCACGCCAAGGAAGAGATTGCCCTATTTCCACTCGTTAAACAAAAAGATACAAGCCAATCTGAGAACATCTCCATTTTGCTTGAAGAACATGAAAAGGGAAGAACCTTGATTGCTGCATTAATTCAAGCAATAGATAAAAATGACCCTCAAAGCAAGATAAGAAACGCTAACGATTATTTTCAACTTCTAACTCAGCATATTCGCAACGAGAACAAATTGTTTGTTTCATGGTTTCGAATGCTAAATAGCAATGATAAAGATACTTTGTCTGAGGAGTTTGAGAGGATAGAGGAAATGGTAATAGGAAAAGGGAAACATGGAGAATATTTAGTAACTCTCAAAAATATGAGGGCACAGATTCAGCAAAGTCGAGTGTTGCAAAGCTAAGGAAATCTTATAACTAGACGACAATAATAACAATATAGGGATAAAAAAAGCGTAAAATAGCAATAAGGAAGAGTAAGAAATTACTAAGCCTGGCGCCATAAAGGGCACTCCACTTGCAAGAAAGGAATCTGTTTTTTGCATGCTAGCAGGAAATGATTAAACTGGTGATATATAGTGGAGTGCGAATAGATGCCCTTCGTAGGCTACTGGCACCATTATAATTGAGGCATCAAAGGAGTCGCCATTCTTCTTCCTTAATTTGACATGAATCTTGGATGCGATTAATTTCTCCATAGCGTTTTTGTAGGCAGAAACAATAGCATCTTGACTGGATTTCTCAACACCTACTTCAAGGGGATTATCCACTTTCGCCCACTCCTCAGGTGAACTAAAACCTTGCATTTGAGCAAACTTTTTGTTACATACTTTGTGATTGTCATCTAGATAAAGGTAAATTGCTTGCTCAGAGGAATCGAAAATTTGTTTTAATTGATTATAAAATGCTCTAACAAGTTCATCATGATGTTCAGAATACATTATTTCACCTAAAAATACAAATAAAGTGTTCCTAATAAAGTTAAAAAAACTGATGTTGCAAGCTCAGCCTCGCACCTAAAGACTATATTTTTGGACAACAATCAGGGAAACGAGAGGGGAATTAAAAATCAAGCATATGCACTAATGAATCTTGAAAGATATCTGGTCCATATCAATATCGTCAAATAGCTTGCTATAATACCGTTGATAACTCCAACGACCACTATGCCTAGATAGATCTTTCTAACCACTTGATTTAGATTCCTAAGCCCATTGAGAACAAAATTTGGAGCGTCAAAGATATGCACTAATGCTCTTTAATTACTCAATCCCTTGAGGCTAAGGAATTAAGAGGGTAGTTTTTGATTAATAATTCTTTAGGAATTATACATAGAGTGATTGATTAATTGTTACATTGAAGTCATGGTGGCATTCCCGACAATTGTAAGCTTGAATGGTGAAACTATAATTTTTCCGTTCCCGCGAAGGTTTGCTTATCTCTTTACCACAACTAGGACAGTGAGCCATTGGTATCCATTTTTTAATTACATAAAAAAGTATATGAACGAATGTGATTGTCAGAAGGATACAACAACATTTTACATCTATCGAATCAAGATATAGAAAGTTGAATTAATCTAAAAATTATGAAAATCACGACTAATACATTATTCAAAAAAGCAAAACAGCGATAAACTCAATGCTTCAATCGTTGTCTAATGCTGTACGACCGCTCTTGCCGCTGTTGGGGAGGCAAAGGCTTTTTTTCCATAGTTAAAACTTCAAATGATAATTGTTGACATCCAGACGTATGTTCTTTTTTCTTTTTAGCAACAAAATTCAGCTTGCATGACTTGCAGTAGAGAGGCATTTGCTGTGTTAGCGTGAAAGCTATTCCGCCAGCTAAACAAATAACATTTTTGCTACTCCGACATTTTGGGCAGCTCAATCCATACGCCTCTTTAGTTCTGCTTTGTTATTCAAGCTCGTTTTGTCTCTGTATCGCAAGTATTAATATTCACTTAAAAGGTTTATGATAACTAGCATCAAATAAGCAATCGTCCAACAAAAATCCGCCTAAACACGAACATACCCGCAACGAATTAACAATCGCAAGTTTTTTACCTTAAGCTGGGCTATAATAGTCTGAAGGTGGATGTGACGGTTTTAATTGAATGTCCCTTCTGCAATGAAATTCTTGAGGTACAACCACCCGATGAACTTCACAGTGCATTCTCATTCGTAAACCCAATTCCACACAGTTACCATGGCAACATTGTGAAAACTAAACATCAATGCCCAAATCGAAACTGCGAAAAACCAATCATAGTAAAATGGTATTCTCCACAGGAATACTTGGAACGAATGTAAAGCTTAAGACGACCAAAATGGTCAAGAAAAAACACCTCAGGTAGCGAGTACACCTCCCTAAAGGGCACGCCCTCGCACCTAAGGACTCTGGTTTTGGCGATAAAATCAACATTACAAAAGATTTGAGGTTAAATTGGATAAGTCGGTAGGTAATCAGGAGCCGTTGTGTCCTCTTGATTCTCCAATTCCTCTTCAATTTCCACGTTCTCAAATGCTCTTCTTAATAACAGAGGCGCAATGAAGGTTGTTACCATAATCATGCCGAGAATTATCGCATAGATGCTTTGCGTAATTGCCCCAGCCGATATAGCGACTCCAGCAACTATAAGACCTACCTCTCCACGGGAAATCATACCATAACCAACACGTTTTCCCTTGGCTCCACTCTTTAAGAAGTAAGCAGCCGGTAATCCACACCCGATTATTTTGCTTATTACTGCTATTGCTGTCACCGATATGAAAAAAGCGTAAAAGAACCAGTCAGTGGTAAAAAACGCCCTTACATCAAAGGCTGCACCCGCTAAACCAAAGAAAACAGGTGAGAAAATTATGCTTATTTTTTTAGCGTAGTCTCGAATCTTTTCAACAGTTTCAGAACTAGCAATCGCCATTCCAGCAGCAAAAGCACCGACAATGGGGGATAGTCCAAGGACTGCTGCTAGAGCCGAAGCGCCAAAGCATGAAGCCGTTGCCGCAGCCTCAAGTGTTGCTTCTGAGCCCTTTGAGGTGAAATTTATAATGCGAGGAAGAATTATGGCAGCAAATATGGTCATAGCGAGCCATAACCCCAAAGATGTTAAAATTACCGTTATTATGTTTAGTGGGTTCATGGCATTTGAAGTTGTAATAAATGAAACAATCACGCCCAAAATTGCTAGTCCCAAGACATCATCGACTACTGCAGCGCTAATCATCATTCTTGACTCTATTTTCCTGGACTGATTAAGCTCTTGAAGGACAAGAGCGGTAATTGAAATACTCGTAGCTACGAGCGCTGCTCCAATAACCAAACAGGCTATAATATTTAATCCAAAGGCTAGAGCAATTCCATAACCCATAATAAATGGGACAACTACTCCAACGCTCCCAACGACAAAACTGCCCATTCCTATCTTTCTGAAGTCTCGGAAAGTCATCTCTAAACCAGCAACAAATAAAATGAGTATACCGCCTATTTCCCCAAATGCTCTCACGATTTCATTTATTTGAATTACAGGCGAACCGTTTATCACAATTAATGAACCTAAGGCGTATGGGCCCAAAATAATGCCAGCCAATAACTCTCCCAGTACAGATGGAATTTTTCTCCAAGAGAAGATTTCGCCCAGTACCTTCGCTGAGAAAACCAAGATACAGATTGTAACAATCGCTCTTAGCACTGGATCTAAAGCCAAAGCCTATCCTCCTTGTTGCGGAATTATCTTTACAAACGCATTAATTAATAAAATTATTCAGCGTTAACAGGCTTTTTTGTATGGCTCTTGAAATTTTCGAAGCAAAAAAATAGCAAAATTATTTATAACAAGAAATCCGTAACGGCTCTACATGGAAGTTGGAAGTAAGGTAAAAAGCACCTTTCTTTCTGGAATCGCTTTGTGTGCAGTAAGCGGTCTTTTATTAATCCTTGGAACAATAGGGATGTTATCCCAGAATGCCGAAATAGACTCTACATTCTTTTTAGCGCCTTTATTCTTTCTTGTAACAGGCGTAATAGCAATTGCTATTAGCCAAAATAAAAAATCAAGTAATTTTTGAGAGCAATGTTTTAGAAATTATATAGGTAGGTACATTGATTGATTAATTGTTACTTTGAAGTCATGGTGGCATTCCCTGCAATTATAAGCCTCAATGGTAAAACTATAATTTTTCAGTACCCTTGAAGGTTTACTTACCTCTTTGCCACAACTAGGACAGTGAGCCATTATTCATCAATATTTCTTTAGAGAGCATTTTGCTTTTGAATATTATGAACTTAAAATATGTAATAATGATACTGTATTAACTCTCATTTTATCGTAAATCAGATACACTAACAATAGATAATAGCTAATGCCATGGTGTTTATCCATAGTTTGATATTAAAGAAAATCCCTTTTATTGATAAAGAGCTAAACAAAATATCCGTTTCTACGAACACCAAATGCTCTTATTTTCGACATATTTCATTTTAACACACATTCTTTTTTAGAAATTATGTTTCAAAAAGAAAGCTCGCTTTTATTCTTTAGAAAATAAACTCTTCAATAGAGATAGACTTGCTATGCTTCAAGAAGAAAAAATGGTTGAAAACGAAAGCAATCTCGCAGAGAGATGCCGAAAAGCTCTTGAAAAAAGCTTCGGCACGGAAGTTCCAGTGCCAGCTTGCATTGGCAAAAAGCGACATAGATATTGAGAAGGGAGGAAATTAATGTTTAAAAATAGATTAATAGATGCATTAAAAAACAGGAATAGCGCCAATTCTGACGAAGAAATATCAGAAGCCGCTAAAAAAATAGATAATCAAACGAGACTCTCAAGCCGAGAATTTCTTAAAGTCTATGAAATCATATGGCAAGAGGGTCCCTCAATAAAGTATCAAAGCATTGGTTCTATAGAGAAACTTCCGCCGTCAATCATGCAAGACCCCACTCTATGGTGGAGAAAAGCCCAAAATCAATAAAAGCGCAACTAGGCAAAGTTCAGCCATAAAAGTCTATACGTGCCTTAGAGACTCATTTTTAGCGTCGTTAAGAATAAGTACCAAAGAACAATGAGCCCTGCGTAGGCGCAAGCCTAACAAATGGGTTCCATGCCTCCAAAAGCTTGCTAACGTAAATGAAATTATAAGCAAGTCAGGGATTTCGTGGACAATATAAAAGCAATGTCTTCAGGCGATGGACTAATGTCGGTTAGCATGGAGAACTTTAATTTTTCAGTCGGCGAAGCAGACGGAGAATACATTGAGCCTTAATTCGAAAATCACAATAAGCCAAAAGCCTAAAAAGCGCCTATTTTAAGAAGTTGCACAATGCTCAAAACCAATATCAGCAGCAACCTTAAGCAACCTCGCAAGCTCAAGCTTCACTTTATCAAAGTTTCCTACGGTTACATGTCTAATATATTCTGACTTCTCGGCTATCCCTCTGGTTTTCAACAAGGCTGAATCAAGGCTTGCCCCCCATGGCGAACTCTAAGTCTACGTGGCCTTGGTAATGGTTAATTCAAACAAAATCCTGGCACAGAGGATTTTATTAGGGAACGCAGGTTTTGAGTGATCTCTTTTTGGTCGGGTTCAAGTTTGCTTACTATTTGATCTTCAATGTCTATTTTGCTTTCTTTAAGTCTTGCCATAACTAGAATTTTGTTTCAGATATTTTTATTATTTCCTAATTCGCAAACGGGACTATATGAACTGTAGTTCTAGCCACTTCTACCTTAGAAGAACGATCTATCCTCACCCTTGTGGAGCGATTTTTGCGCAATTGCCCCAAAGTTTTAAAACATTGAACTCAAACTTAATGTTGACAATATCATCCCTGTGGTCAGTTTGACTTTAAATTATCATTACATGCAGCTTCCACGCGAGGTCATCGTCGGAAAAGGGACTTTGCAACGAGTGCCTGAAGTTGTAAAACGGCTAGGCCTTAAGGGAAAAGCCCTAGTACTGTCAGATTCAAAATGTTATGACCTTGCCGGGAAAGCGGTTTCTGATTTTCTTGCAGAAGCGGGTTTGTCGGTTGATTTTCTTTTAGTTAAAACAATGACTTCAAAAGATGTTTCTGACCTTCAAGAGCAAATAAAAGAGCTCAAACCGCAAGTGCTTTTCGGTGTTGGTGGGGGAACCATAATTGACTCTGCTAAAGTTACTTCAGGAAGCCAAAACATCCCATTCATCAGCATACCCACAACTGTCTCACATGACGGTATCGCAAGCCCCCTAGCTTCAATTAAAGGTTCAGACAAGCCATACTCAATCTTGGCACAGGCGCCCCTGGCAATAATTGCTGACACAGATGTCATTGCACAGGGACCATGGCGATTTGTAATTAGCGGCTGCGGAGATATCATCGCTAAATTCACCGCCGTAAAAGATTGGAAACTGGCACATTTGGAGTTCAACGAGTACTACGGCGGATACGCAGCCAGCCTAGCGTTGATGAGTGCCAAACTGGTAACTGAAAACGCTGAGGTTATTGTTTCGAAGAAGGATGAGGGTTTACGTGTTCTTTTGGAGGCTTTGATTAGCTGCGGAGTCGCCATGAGCATAGCGGGAAGCAGCCGCCCATGTAGCGGTTCTGAGCACCTTTTTAGCCACGCCTTGGACCTATTAAATCCAAACCATGCCATGCACGGGGAACAGTGCGGCGTAGGCTCGATTTTGTGCGCATATTTGTATCGATCGAATTGGCAAAGGATCAAAAGCACGCTTAAACAGATTGGCGCGCCAACCACCGCAATTGAACTGGGCGTTAAAGATACTGAAGTGATTAAGGCTATGGGGTTAGCGGTGAAAATAAGACCTGAACGATACACGATTCTTCACAAGCTAAATCTTGATTTTGCAGCCTGCGAGAAAGTGGCCAAGGCTACAGGAGTAATTTCCTAATCTAAATCGACTTTTGCACCTAAGAAATGCAAGATAATGGTAAAATTTAGCGCAACAAAACAACTCGTTAATTGAGTAACCCTCCTCCCTACCTACACTTTAAACCTTAAAAAATAGGCTAAAATGTTCTTTATCCCGCGCATTACTGAAAGCTTTACCACCAATCCGCCTTCTTTATTTTAACCCTGAAATAAATCAAAAAAGCACTCGCATAGGAGGAGGGAGGGGTATACTATTTACAACAAAATTCCAGTGTAAAAAGGCTCAGAAGGAAGTCAACATCCAGTTGAAGGCTTCATAACTCAAACCCTCCTCTCCTCATCTTTTTACAATGAACTTCAAGCAGTAAAAAGAGCAAACCGGACGTGGTTTTTCACCCCACAACAATTTACGTGAAATTAAGAAATCGAAAGTCCGTTAGTGCCTGCTTCCTAACCAAGTAGCAATTTAGTTTCTATGCTTAACGCCAAAAGGGATAAAAATTCAAAAAGAAAAAATGTTGTTAGCGCTTTTTAGGGCGCGGTTGTTTTTTCTTCGGTCTTGGGGGCGGGTGCCGGAGCTGGTGTTGTTGCAGGCACTGTTGGCTTGGGTTCGGATTTGAAGGTTTCCACGAACTTAACTTCCATTAGGTCTGGAACGAATTTCTGGATGTCTGTTGCAATACCGCGTTTGTAGATTTCTACGTGCTCGATGTAGAAGGCGTCCTCAGGCATGTCAATGGTTAGACTGCTGTCTTGTATGGTTAGTTTGAACTTTTCTTCTTCCACTATGGGTATTCTGCGGTGGACAATGGCACCGATTTTTTCTTCTTTGCTTTCAAGTTTCTTGGTAACAACTACTTCGTAGATGAGTGTTCTTCCTGCTAATGGAGGGTTAAAGTCTAAAAGCACTCTTCCTGCGCCTATGGAGCGGACGACAGCGTCTTTGTTTTGGTATTCGATTTGGGCTCCGATAACTGGGTTGATATCTTTTGCTAGTAACTGTTTGAGTGGTACGCGCTTGATTTTTTCTGGGTCTCTCTGACCAAAGCCTTTGTCTGGTGAAATTTCAACAGTTGCAGGCTTGCTTACTTCCATAGTTATTAGGGCGTCATCTAAGGATTTGAGAACCCAGCTTTCACCTATTACAACGAGTTTTGGCTCGTAGATTCTTCCTTCTTTATAGAGATGCTCCTTTTTGGCTACATCTTCATATGTTGTGTCGAAAACTTCGTTAGTTTCCTTAACTTTCGCTGTGTAATTAATTAATGCGAAATCTGCTTTTTGTAATGCCATATTGAATCATCCTTTGTCTTAACGGCGATGTTTAAGTTCCAAACGCGAATAAAAACTTTGTCCACGCTTTAAGCCTTATAATGGTAGCACACCAACCGTAAATCCTAAAGACAAGCTAACCATTAATCAAGCTCTTATCAGCCAATCATTTTTTTCGCGTTAGCGTCTAATTATCTGCACATTATTCACGATTTTGTCATTTTTAATTCTCTTAGTTATAGTCGGCAACAGATTTTGGTCTGTCTCATACCCTACGCTGCTACGCTCGTTTTGCATGGCGATTTTCGCTGTTGTTCCTGAGCCCAAGAATGGGTCTAGCACGGTGTCACCCTTGATGCTGAACATTTTGATTAGGCGTTCAGCGATTTCTTCGGGATAAGCTGCGGTCCTTCGCTCAAGCTCACTTGTGGTTTGTCTTGTTCCTTTCAGAGCCCAGATTTGGCTAAACCACTCGTCCCGCTGAGACTTCGTGAAAGCACTGCCATAACGATCCGGATCATGAACAGGGAACTTTCGCAAATTACCCTTGCGGAAAAGCAAAATAAATTCGCAATCAAGCGTTACATAGGCGTTTGGTGGCAAAAAACCCGAGCCTAAAAATGCTCCTTTGCCTTTGTATTTTGGTTTTGTCGTGGGCTTTTTCCATAGAATATAGGGGAGCGTGGTAAAACCGATTTTTTCGCAAACCTCAATGATGCGTGAGTGATTGGGAAAAAGCTGGAATATGCCGTTTAAACGGCGAGTTGCGTCGCCAATGTTTATGCATGCTATCCCGCCGTCAACGAGGACACGGTAAGTTTCCGCCCAAACTTTGGCAAGGTAATCGTGCATTGCATCGTAGATTTGCCTCACTGTTTCATCCTGCCCGTCATCTTCCAATTTCTGCCAAAGCTTCGCGATTTTCGGATCTCCACTGGCGAAAACATTGTCCCACATTTCAATCATGGGATATGGCGGCGAAGTAACCATTAACTGGACACTACCGTCGGATATCTCGGGCATTTTTTGGCTGCTACCGATGACTATTTTATGATAAGTCAGCATACTTGCATCTTAATGTTGGGGGTTGTGTTTTTACCTTTTGCGGTAACCAAAATGGTTAATGAAGTAGTCTGAGTTTTAGTCTCTATCAAAAGAGGCCCATTAATGACAACTGATAAAGAAATTACTTGGAACTTAACGGCTCTGTTTCCAGGTGCCACTGACCCATCCGTCGAAAAAGCCATCACTGAAGCAAAAGCGTTGGCGAATGATTTTGAGAAGAAGTACCATGGAAGAATCGGAAGCCTTGACCCAGCCAACCTATTGATATGCCTGCAAGAACTAGAAGCTTTCGATGTTAAAACTGGCGATATTTCGCTTTTTGCAAGCCTCTCGTTTTCGGCTAACATGACCTTATCCGAGTTTCAGGCGCTCTACGATAGGGTGAGCAAGTTGGAGGCGCAGATAGGAAAGCAAATAGCATTTTTTTCGCTGGAGCTTGGCGCGCTCGTCAAAGCTAAGCCTGATTTGATTTTGGAGCCGGTTTTGGCCAATTACCACCATATGCTGGAACGTGTGGCAAAACGGGTAGCTCATCAACTCTCAGAGGTAGAAGAGCAGCTTATCATTGAGAAGGACCAGTTTGGAGTGCAGGCTTGGGGGGAGCTTCAGAGCAAATGGCTTAACACTCGCATGTTCGACGTGGTTGTGCAGGGCGAGAAAAAAACGCTTAGTTATGGGCAAGCCAACGGGCTCCTGCCGCACCCCGACCGCGCAACTAGGGAGTCGGCGAACCGCTCAATTTACGGGCTCCTCGGCAAAGACGGAGAAATCTTCGCCTCAGCCCTCAGAAGTATCTGCAACGACTGGGTTACAGTTTCCCAGCGCAGAAAATACCAGTCTCCCATGGAATCAAGCCTCCTCAACAATGACACCAAGCAAGCAATCGTCGAAAACCTGCTTGGCGCTATAGAGAACAACGCCGGCATGTACCGCCGCTACCTTAAGCTCAAAGCCAAACTCATGAACCTGCCTACACTCGGTAACCATGACATCATCGCGCCGCTACCTGACACGCCAGAGCAGAAATTCAGTTATGAGCAAGCCAGAAGCCTCATCGTCGAGGCATATAGCCGCTTTGACCCACAATACGCTGAAGCAGTCAAGGAAATGTTTAACAAACAACGCATCGACGCTTCGCCGCGGTTTGGCAAACGCAACGGAGCCTTCTGCGCAAGCTGGTACAAAGGCAAATCTGCCTTCATCCTGCAAAGCTTCAACGGCACACTAAGCGACATCTTCACACTGGCACATGAGTTAGGGCACGCTACACATGACCATTACATGTCGCGCAACCAGACCTTATTGAACACAAGCGTTCCATCCATAGTTGCTGAGACCGCCTCAATTTTCGGCGAACTACTGCTAACGGATCTGCTCCTCGAAGAAGCAAAGTCGAATGCCGAGCGAAAAGCCGTTTTATGCCAGGTTTTGGATGAGGCAGGCATGACTGCGTTCCAAGTTACCGCCCGCGTCTGGTTCGAGCAGGCACTCTACAACAGCATTCAGAAAGACCAATATCTCGACTACAAGACCATTTGCAGACACTGGACAAATGCCAGGGACCGCATTTACGGCGATGCCGTCACTTGGTTCCCAGAAATGGAGGCGGAGTGGACAATGAAACCGCATTATTACATGGCAAACTACCGCTTCTACAACTACCCCTACGTGTACGCCCAAATGTTCGTCTACAGTCTCTATGAGCGGTATCTGGAGGAGGGCAAGGCGTTCGTGCCCAAACTCGTGAAGGCGCTCTCCGCTGGCAGCAGCGTTTCACCCCTGAAAATAGGCAAAATCGTTGGATTAGACGTGACAGCACCCGAGTTTTGGAGTGACGGCTTGAAGATTTTTAACCGCTTTATTAGCAACTTAGAAAAAATCATCAAAGCTTAGGCATTAAGCGGCAAATGATTAATAAGAAAGTAAACTGAAAAGTCTGTAGCTTGAAGTCGTGTGCTGCGGTAACCAAGCCAGGTCAAAGGTGAAAGAATACGCAAATACGTGTTCCACTAAGGACTCAAGATCAAACATTTGGCCTCTAATGGGCCCGTGATGGGAAATCCTTTCCCGCAGGGGTTCGCAGGTTCGAATCCTGCCCGCAGCACCAACAGTCATTCTAATAGAAAAATTTTAGTAAGCACAAGCCTCGTAAAAGGTAATCGTTCACTTGGTGGCCTGGTTGGTTAAAATAGTCTGGACAGAGGGGGATAAGAGAGAGCTCAAGGTTATAGCTTTGGAACTCTTAGAAATTCGCAAGCTAGTCGAAAAGCTCGCCGAAACCTTGGTTAACCTAAGCGACAAAGAACTGTTAAGGTTATGTAATGCAAGCCAAGATGACCTTAAAGAAAGACAAGTAGACAGCTACGAAGAAACGCTGGAAAAACAATTAAATGCTGCTGAAAAAGAATTTCGAATATAAATTTGCTTTAGTATGGAATGAGACACTCTTTCCCTTAGGGGTTTGCAGGTCGAATCCTGCCTGCAACACCATAAGTATTCTGCAATAGCCTTTAATGTTATTCACTTAGGAACGTTACATTTTCATGTCTAGACCTTCTGCTACGCGCCGCCCATACTCTGGGTCAGCTCTACTGAAAATCTGTGTTTCGCGCGCTTGAATTTCTTTGTTTGCGTTTGCAAGGTGAGTTACGATGTTGCCTATGAGGCGATCGCGGTCCACGTCAGTCATGAGTCGGTAGAGATTTCCTGGCTGTACAAAGTCATCGTTTGGATGCGTGTATCGTTGACGGATAGCTATACCTGAAACTTCAAAGGTTGGCTCCGCCGCTGCTGCATCGGGTTCCGGACCGCCAAAGCTGTTTGGGTAATAGTTTGGTGCGTCAGCTTCGTTTCCGTCAAAACGCATGTAGCCATCCCGCTGGTAATTTTTCGCTTTAACACCTTTAGGCTGGTTAACAGGCAACAGTAAGTAGTTTGCGCCTAAACGGTACCGGTGGGCATCATGGTAAGCGAAAAGGCGTCCTTGAAGCATCTTGTCAGGGGAAGCTCCAATGCCTGGCACAAAGTTAGCCGGACTAAACGCTGCCTGCTCAACTTCAGCAAAATAGTTGGATGGATTACGGTTCAGCACCATCTTGCCAACGTCAATCGGCGGATAATCGCCGTGAGGCCAAACCTTTGTCACGTCAAACACATCAAAACGGTAGCTTTCAGCGTCTTTCGCAGGCATTATCTGCATCTGCAGAGTCCATGAAGGATACTCGCCTCTCTTGATTGCGTCATGTAGGTCGCGGGTTGCGTGGTCAGGATCAGTACCCTTTACGTGTTCAGCTTCTTCTCTAGTAAGGTTTTTGATGCCTTGGTCGGTTTTGAAATGATACTTAACCCAGAAAACTTCGCCATTAGCATTGTACCATTTGAAAGTGTGGCTTCCATACCCGTTCATGTTACGATAAGACTCTGGGGTTCCTCTGTCTGAGAATAAAATGGTTACTTGATGAAGTGACTCTGGAGTTAACGATAAGAAGTCCCAAAACATGTTTGGATCTTTAAGGTTGGTTCCTGGATTGCGTTTTTGGGTGTGTATAAAATCGGGAAACTTTAATGGATCACGGATAAAGAACACGGGCGTGTTATTTCCTACAAGGTCGTAGTTGCCTTCTTCAGTGTAGAATTTTATTGCGAATCCTCTTGGATCGCGTTCTGCGTCAGCTGAGCCCTTTTCTCCACCCACTGTAGAAAATCTGGCGAACACTTCGGTGCGCTTGCCGACTTCTGAGAGAAATTTGGCTTTTGTGAATTTTGTTAAGTCTTTGGTTACTTCAAAATATCCTCCTGCTCCAGCGCCTTTGGCATGTACAATCCTCTCGGGTATGCGTTCGCGGTTGAAGTGGGCAAGTTTTTCAATTAGATGCACGTCCTGAAGCAATGCAGGTCCGTTGTTGCTCACTGTGAGGGAGTTTTGGTCGTCTGAAACAGTGGCACCTTGATTGGTAGTTAAAGATTCTTTCACAAATAAATTCCTGCCTTGTCTCAACAAAGCTGAATAGAAAATAGGCTGCGAAAGTTATTTAACATTACTGATAAATAGGTTATTCCCTAAAAAAGTTAGATTAAAAAACCACCTATTTTATGGAAATAGTTTCAAGTCTGGGTAAAGACGTTGCTTTTCTCTTTTAGAAGCCTAATAATGCCAGAACAATGAGAGCGATTCCGAGACTGAAGCTGTATGCAGCAAAATAGTGGAACTTTTTGTTCAATACCAGCCTGCGCACCAGCACAATGGCGAAGTATCCTGTTACCGCTGTAATTGCCAAGCCTATGGCAAGGTTAAAAGGGTTAATTGAGGTGCTTTGCAAAAACAAGCTGCCCCTTTGTAGGTAAATTTCGACGCCTAAATTGCCAATTATAGCTGGGATAGAAGCTAAAAAAGAAAACTTGAACACCATTTCCCGCCTTGAGCCCACCAGTAGTCCCGCAGATATAGTTGAGCCGCTTCTTGATAGCCCCGGAAAACTAGCGGCGCCCTGAGCCGTGCCCATAAGCAGTGCGGTTTTGTATGAAATTTGGGCTTGCGTTTCTTTCCCGTATTTGGAGGAAAACAGCAAAGTTGCGCCGACAAGGAAAGTGACACCTATAATCAGAAGAGTTTGATAATTGTCCGCCAGAAACACGCTGTAGAGGACGCCTATTATTCCGCCTGGAATTGTAGCGATCACAATTAAGGGAATGAATCGGCCATATTCCGATTGAAAATCCCAATGAACAAATGCAGAAAGAACGGCTTTAATGTCTCGCCTGAAGTAGAAGATGACAACCGCAAGTGTTCCCATGTGCAAGAACACGTTGAAGAGCGGCGTTGCTTGGACACCTAAGAAGTGCTCGGCAACTCGCAGGTGACCAGTGCTGGAGATAGGCAGCCACTCTGCTATGCCCTGAATGAAGGCCAGAATTATTGTTGTGAGGAGTTGATCTAGCAAATGCTGGATACCTGCAAGTTGGTTTTTGTTTAAGGTTAGCTTGTTATTATTAATAGGTTTGCAAAGTTTCGGTTTGGCTCTTTGTTTTCTATGGTTGAGCCGCTACAGTCACATATGTTTAAGAATTATCATTGGCCCTAAAATCCTGCCTTTTTAACCAGATATTTGGGAGGTGAATTTTTTGGAGAAAAACAAGAATATGGAGAATATGCCGGAGCCTGAAATGACCTCTAATGGGAAATACAAGTGCCGAAAAGACAAACAAGAGTATGATACAAAAGAGGACTATGATGCTCATTGCAAGGAAGAGCACATGAATCTGGAATAAGGAAAAGAAATAGATTGTTTGGGATTTACCCTTTTTTCTTACTCGGATTTTTCGGGTTCTTGGAATAGCTTCTTGATTGCGCTGATTCTTGCTTTCTGCGCTAGTACATCGCTTGTAACTACTGTCAAGGCTTCTTCGGGGCACCACTTTACACATTGTGGTCCATCGGCTTTGTCTTTGCAGAGGTCACAGACATAAACTACTTTGGTTTCTGGATGCAGCATGATGGCTCCGTAATCGCAGGCTTCTATGCACCAGCCGCAGCCGTTGCATTTGTCTTTGTCAAGTACGATGTTGCCTGTATCGGATGCTTGTGAAAGTGCATCTCTTGGACAGGCTGCTACGCAAGCAGGATCCTCGCAGAGTCTGCAGGTAACTGCCATGTTGGCTACTTGGCTAACGCGGACAACTCGGATGCGTGATTTGAGCGGGTTGAAGGCTTTTTCCTTGTTAAAGGAGCAAGCGTACTCGCAAACTTGGCAGCCTACGCATTTTTCGGGGTCAACCGAAATAAATTTCCTTTCGTGAATTTTAACCATGCTTATTCCTCTTTTCCACTGGTTATGCTTGAAAACTCGTTTAATCCAAGCTTTTCAAGAAGGTCTTTTGTGGGGACTCCGTTTGGTGTCCAACCTCGAGCTTGATAGTAATCGTCTAAGAGTAGGTTAAGCTCGTCTTGGGTAACAACTGAACCTTTTGCTGGCCCGTCGTCTGAGATTGGCTGGTTCATTACTTTCCATGGCAGGGTGTCGTCTTTGCGTCCCAGTCCTTCTCGGATGTTAATTAGGCGAGCAAGATTGTTTATTCTTTCGCCTGCAAGACCGAGTTCTTGAGGTGTCATGTCGTAGCCTGTTACAAGCATGTAGAGCTTGGCTAAGTCGACTAGTTCCTTGTAAAAGGTGCCTTTTGCATTCTTGCATACGATAAGTGAATCGATTAATGCGTAAACGTCTTCGGAGTCTTTGACCAGTTTTCCGCGTCCTTTTTCAGCTTTAAAGCGGTCAACTTTACCAGAAAGATCCATAGTGTAAGCGCCGCTTCGACTGTGATCTGCCCCACGGAAAGAAACCGCGAAGCTAAGGGCTGTTGTTTTCAGGCATCTTAGGTCGTATCCTGTAACTTCTAAGCCTTTGATGTTTTGGGCAAGCTTGTCTGAGTCTTTGCCTATTTTTTGGGCGGCTATTTTTACGCCGTCAGCGAGCATGTCGCCTATGCCTTCTCGTTTGCCGATTTTTTCTACGAGTTGTACGAGGGCTTCTGCATTTCCGAAGTGAGCATCAACTCCGTCGAGTTCTTCGTGTGTTAGTATACCTTTTTCGTGGCAATCCATTAGGAAGCTTATAGTTACACCTGTGCTTTGAGCATCTAAACCGTAGTAGTTGCAGAGTTCGGCTGCTTTGATTATTGCGTCAAGCCGATCTACGCCGCAGTTTGGTCCAAGCGCCCAGATGTTGTCGTATTCCATGCGTGCCATTGTTCCTTTGTAGGGTCCTTCACGGACAATTGCTTCATGTTCACATCGCATGGCGCATGAGTTGCAAGCGATTATTTTTGCTATATACCGCTCGTTTAAGGCTTCGCCGCTTACTTTTTGTGCGTTCTCAAAATGAGCGTTGTTGTAGTTGCGGGTTGGCATGCAGTACATGGCGTTTTGAGTCATGATATTTTCTGAAGTCCCTAAAGTTCGGTATTTTTGAGCTGCTGGTCCCTTCATTCGTTCATGGTACTCTTTAACCATCTCTATGAATTCTTCAGGCTTAGCCACAACAATGTCGCTGGTTCCCCTAACAGCTATGGCTTTAAGGTTTTTAGAACCCATAACTGCGCCCAAACCTGTTCTACCCGCTGCACGGGTTTTCTCGTTAATTATGTTAGCAATCTTTGACTGTTTTTCTCCTGCTAAACCGATTGAAGCTACCCTGATGTAGTAGTCGCCAAGCTCATCTTTTATTGCATCTTCGGTTTCGGCAGGTGATTTACCCCAGAGGTTACCTGCATCAAAAACCTGAACTGACTCATCGTCAATCCAGAGGTAAACTGGTTTTTCTGCTTTTCCAGTGAAAACTATTCCATCGTATCCGGCTCTCTTTATTTCTGCTCCAAAAGTGCCGTGGCTTACTGCTTCTCCGACGCCGCCTGTTGCTGGAGACTTTGAGATGAAGGCATGTCCGTTGCCGCCTGTTGGGAACATTGTGGCTGAGACTGGGCCGACTGCTAAAACCAATGGGTTTTCAGGGCTCAGCGCGTCTACGCCTGCTTTCGAGTTGGCTAGCCAAAGTTTCATGCCTATACCGATACCGCCGACGTATTTTTTGGCAGTTTCATTGTCTATTTTTTCAATGTTAGTTTTGCCTGTAGCTAAATCAACATGTAAAACTCTTCCCGCGTAACCGAACAAACCTCGTTCCTCCGATTATTTTATTCTATTAGGCAGTTGAAAACTATATTAACTTAATGGGTTTTAATTTGGAAATTCATGGCTAAAACGGCTCGTTCTCTATGTCGTCATGCATCCACAATCACAACGACTTACACGCATAAACAGGCAAAAATCTCGAAGTATGTCTTGAAAAAAGATATGAACCTCCCCGCTTAGCTTGTATTTGCAGGGTGAAGGTGCGGGAAAATGAGAGTAAAAGTGCATTACATAAGCTTGGTGAAGAGTTTCACGAAAACAAGCCAAGACGAATTCGACCTAATGGAAGGCTCGTCTCTAAAAGATGTTCTTCACCAGATCTCAGAGAAATATGGCAAACCCTTCACTTTAGAAGTCTATGACCCCGAACGAAATGAGATGAAACCCACGTTTGTAGCGATGGTTAACGGCATCCACATGGAACAGCTCCAAGGCATCAAAACACCCATGAAAAATGGTGACAACGTTATTTTGATGTCGCTTATGACAGGCGGCTAAAATGGCTGAAAAAGAAAAAGCCAATACCGTTTACTGGATGGAAAACAAGCTTTACCTAAACATAACCAACCGATGCTCGAACTGCTGCTTTTTCTGCCTCAAAAACTACAGGCGCGGCGTCGGCGGTTTCAACCTAAAACTGGGAGAAGAGCCGAGTTTTGAGCGGATTGTGGGTGAGCTTGGCGAAGTTTTGAGCATGCGAAGCTGGAGCGAGTTGGTTTTCTGCGGTTTCGGTGAGCCCACAGAACGGTTGGATATGTTGCTTGAAGTTGCAAGATGGATAAGACAGCACTACAGCAGACCGCTAAAAATCCGCGTTAACACCAACGGGCATGGTTACACGCTAAATCCTAGCAGGGATGTTGCGGCCGAGTTGAAAGCGGCGGGCGTTGACAAGGTCAGTGTCAGCTTAAACGCTGGTGACAAGGAAACCTACGGAGAGGTTTGCAGGCCATCTTTTGATGGCGCGTATGAGGCGGTGCGTGATTTTGTGGAAAAAGCCAAGCTTGCTTTAGAGGTTGAAGTTACGGCGGTGAGGATGCCTGAGGTTGATTTGGCGAAGACGCGGGCTGTGGCTGACGGTTTAGGCGTTGCCTTTAGGGTTAGAGAGTACATCCCGTGTTTTTACTAGTAAGCTCTATTCTGGGTTTCAGTTTAGTGCCATTTAACGTGGCGAAACGCTGTCAGTAGAGGGAAAATGTTTTAAATCAAACCTGTCAATGCCAGATGCTAGAGAACGAGAATATGAGGAAAACTTCGCTCTTCGAGTTTGAAGTGCCCACATACAGAAAGCGCGCTGCCAGACTCGTCATAAAATGCAACCAAACAAAATAGAATACTGCAAGCGCAATAAACAAGTATTGCGAAGCTAGCTGTTTTGCTCAACTTTTAAAAACCGCTTTTTATCGCACACCACAATTACCAAAATTACCCCAGCCATAAACGCCGGCAACATCCAACAGGGAAACTCGGGAACCTGGTTGGAGCCTGAAAACGCCACCACTAAGTCTCCTGGCAAAGGTTTGTTGTATTCTGAGTGTTCTATTATGGAGATGACTTGTGTTTCGCCTTCTTGGACGATTGTGTGCTGGATTGGGTTCCACTGGGTGTCAGTTGCTGTCGTGTAAGCTTTAATGTTGGTGATGTTGGTTTCCACGCGTAGCGTGTAGTAACAGGTTGAGTCGTTGCTTTGCTCAGACAGGTACGGACTGATGTTTAGGTCATACAGAAACATGTAGCTGCCGTTGATCATTTGCAGAGGATGCTCATAGTGGATTTTAAGCAAGAAACTGTCCGAAACATTAGTTAGCATACAGAAAATCATGCCCCAATCGCCAATAGCTGTATGATGCAAAGCGTCAGGGTAATTCTGAGTGTAGTTGGTCCAGCCGAATTCCTGTTCTCCCAAGTAGACGCGGATGTTTGTTGAGCCTGGAGGCATGGGATAAACCATGGGCAAGTCACCATTAAAGTCGCATTCAGATTGTTTTAAGATGCTGATAGGGTAGTTACCGTCGATTTTAGCCCACAGTGAACCGTTGATTGTTGTGATGGTATAATTGACGTGTTCTACTGGCATTGAAAGATTTGGGAAAGAGCCATCTGGATTTGCAGATGCAAAAAGGATAGCCCCTGATTGGGTACAACTCAAAATCAGTAAGGCGAAGATTATTGGTACGACTATCAGGGTTTTTTTCATAATTGCCAAACTGTAATATTGCCTTTGTTGCCTTTATTTTTTTGCAGTCCCAAAGAAAGCGCCTCTTAGGTTTAAACATCTTAATATTTGCCGATTCTTTTTTGTTTATAGGTCAATTATGTCTTCTGACGAAAACAAAGCCTGCGTTGAGAAGCCAGAGAAAAAAGAAAACGAAGAACATGAAAACAAAAGGGTAATGATTACTTTCGCCATTTTGCTAGGCTTAACCATCGTGATGGGTTTTGTTTTGGACTTCTTCTTCAAAGGCGTTCCATTGGGTTTCACGATACCCTTTGTCAATGTTAACGCTACTTTGAGCGCTGTTTTGTATTACGTTGTCGTTCTTTTCGCGTCAATTTACATTGGCGTTGTGGGTCTCAAGGAGCTTTTTGTAGAAAAACGATTCTCCGTGGAGTTTTTAATGGCCGTGGCGGCGCTTGGCGCATTGTATCTAAATGCCTTGTTTGAAGCGGCAACCGTGCTGTTCCTTTACTCCATCGCCGAATACTTTGAAGGCTACATTGAGGACAGGGCGAGGCGAACGGTTGAGAAACTGTCAAAGTTCATGCCTGACAAAGCCCGAATCATCATAGACGGAGCCGAAAAAACCGTTAACGTAAACGGGGTTGAACCCAACATGACCTTGCTCGTGCGCCCGGGAGAGCGCATTCCGCTGGACGGCAACGTTGTTGAGGGTTTCTCACATGTCGACCAAGCCGTAGTCACAGGCGAATCCGTGCCTGAAACCAAAAAAGTCAACGACTGCGTGTACGCCGGCACACTAAACATGAGCGGCCCCCTCAAAATCGCTGTCACAAAAAAAGCCAGCGAGACACTGGTTTCAAGGATTATGATTTTAGTGTCGCAGTCGGGCAAACGTAAAGCCACCATAGAGCGCCTCGTGGACAGGTTCGCAAAAATCTACGTGCCCATCGTCATCGTTCTCGCAGCACTAACCGCCGCCGTGCCAACGTTGATTTTCGGGTCATCGGTCTTTAACACATGGTTCTACCGCTCCCTAATTCTCTTGGTGGTCTCTTGCCCAAGCGCCTTTATAATATCTGTTCCTGCGACAGTCTTCGTCGCCGTAACCATCGCCGCTAGAAGAGGTGTAATAATCAAGGGCGGAATCTACGTTGAAAAGTTGGCAAAGGTAAAACGGGTAGTTTTCGATAAGACAGGCACATTGACATTGGGCAGACCTGCGGTTCATGAGGTGCGGCTAGTGCAGCGAACCGAGTTGGAAGCTTTATCGTTGGCTGCCGCATTGGACCAGTTCTCGAATCATCCTGTGGCTCAAGCCATTGTTAGGCGTGCGCAGGAGAAAGGCGTTGACCTTAGCAAGTTTAAAGTAACTGATGTCATGGAGGTTCCAGGCAAAGGCATCATAGGCAATGTAGACGGGAATTTTGTTGCGGTTGGCAACTTGGAGCTCATGAAACAATTCGACTGCAACTGCACTGAAGCTTTTGCAATTGACCAAGCTGATAAACACACCTCGATCTGCGTTTCAGTTGGCAAAGAAGGGTTAGCCGCCGTATGCGTTATTGATCAAGTCCGAGAAGACGCGCTAAAAGCAGTCAGCGACCTTCATAAAAATGGCATAAAAACTGCTATGCTAACAGGCGACAGAACCCAAATTGCCAAAGAAACCGCCGACACACTAAAAATAGACGAGGTTTACGCAGAGCTATTTCCAGAAGACAAGCTCAAATGCATTGAAGATATGAAAGGCAGAGACGGGCTTGTGATGATGGTGGGTGATGGTGTGAATGATGCGCCTGCGCTTGCGAGCTCCGACGTGGGTGTTGCCATGGGCGCTGCGGGTGTTGATGTTGCCTTGGAATCGGCTGATGTCGTACTGGTTAAAGATGAGCTTGCGCAAATTCCGTACCTGATAAAGCTGAGCGAAAAAACGATGACTATCGCGAAACAAAACATTGCCGCATCACTTATCATTAAGCTGGTTTTGGGGACGCTTGGAGTCATAGGAGTCACAGGGTTGCTGGCGACTGTAGTTGCTGGAGACGATGGCGTCACAATGCTTTTGTTGCTGAATAGTCTACGGCTTGAAAGAATAAAGTAGTTTTTATGAAATATTAATAAGCAAAAAGGGCAGTCAGTAGCTTCATGCCTAAACCGCCAAAGACCAAGCCTAAGACTTACCCTAAAATACATCCTAAAAAAACCAAGTCAAAAGTGCAGCCTAAACCGGTGAGCATCACAACGAGTAAGTTTTACTGGATATCGCTGACTACAATTATTGTAATTGCCGTTTTAGGCTACGGGTTTCTAACGGGTGTCGCAATGCAGAAAATAGTGCTCATAATGCTCACCCTTTTTTCAGTTATAGCATTGGCATGGTACATCCGAGTTAAGCCCTCTACGATGCCAACCAAACTAAGGGCAACGTACATGTTTGTGGGAGCAGCAGTTGTAGGTTTTAGCATTTGGGCTGTTACAGTGGTGGTTTTGGGTGCAACTGGGCTTGGAGTGCAAGTATCAAATCTCCTAGGTGACCAACTCTTTATCGTAACAAGCCAAGTGATCTTTTTTGTTGCAGGGGCGTTCATCGGTGAATGGGTAGGATTAAACAGGACCTCGATTAGCTCTTTTTTCGGTAAACTTAGAAAATAACAATTTGCCATCGATGTTTTGTTAGAGAGCAAATTATTAAAAGCAAGATCAACAAACGCTTGACCGATTACATGTTTAAGAAAAGAGCTTGGGCAACTTTATCGATTTGTCTCCTTACAATTTCGGCTGTCTGTTTTGTGAACGGGAACCGGAACCTATTGCAGAACAGCAACGGAACCCTTGCTAATGCCAACAGCGTCTCAGCTAATTATGAATTCGACGTTTGCATGCATATCGGCAGCTTCACTAACACGACAGTTAACGACCTGAAAAATTTGGGAGCTCAATGGGTACGCATCGACTGGATTCCTAATAACGAAACAATGGGTAACTTTATGAAAGCTATGCATGACAACAACATAAATGTGTTAGCCATAATCGACGCCAACACCGTAGAAAACAAGAGGTTCACGATGGCACAGTGGATCGCCAACGTAACCTCAATCCTGAAAAGTCCATCCGCTAATTATGTTGACGCCTGGGAAATCTGGAATGAACCAAACAGCCCGATTTTTCCTCAAGCTTGGTTTTCAACCCATGATTATTATTACATGCTATCGAATGCGTCAGCGATAATTAGAAGTTTTACTAATGCACCGATTGTTGCTGCGGGCTTGTCACCTGACGGCAACTGGACTGTTAACGATTTGTATGCCAGTTATAACGACATTGGAAACTATATTGATTATCAAGGCGTTCATGTGTACGGTGACGTTAGCGCTAACGTCGCCAACATAGCTGCTACCGAACAAATTACAAAAAAGCCAATCTGGGTAACAGAGTATGGCTATCCCTCAAATGGAGGGTCAGATTACAACGAGGCAAACCAAGAAGCATGGCTACAGAAAAACTTTGCACCTTTGAAAGCCCATGCCGACAAAGTTTTCTGGTATGAATTGTACGATGAGACAACACACGGTTCTGCGAAAGAAAATAGTTTTGGACTTCTAATGACCAATGAAAGCAGAAAATTATCATTTAAAACATTATCTGCAGTTTCCTATCTGACCGCTCATTTTAACCAAACAATCGGCTTAGTCTACGAAAGTGAAGTTAACGGTACTCAAGTCATAAACGGTTCAACTTACAAACACGATGAAATATATTACATCTATTCTGATAATTTGCTTGCGGAATGGGCGCTCAAGCCATACGCTCCACAAATTAGCGACAGGATTAACAAAACCATTCAATCATACAATCTTCCGCCAAGCAATTTTTTTGAGGTTCTCTTCGGCAAAAACATCTCAACTATTAGTTATGACAAAAATACAACAATCATAAACAAGACTCAAAGCAGCCTATTACTGGCTGAGTTTCACGATTCTTCAATGCCTCCGTTATTGGAACAGTATGGAAACACTTTGATCTATAAGTCTTTAAACAACTATCTGAATGGGGAGAGGAAAGCAGCTGATGGCTATTTTTACGAAGCCTATAACATGAGTGACGGGAAAGGGATCTTTGATAATGCTACTATCCTTGATGATCATTACGACAACTACAAGCTAGCTCTGATATTGTATGCAAGCAAAGTCCTAAACTTGTCTATCGAAAATTATAATCAAATTGAAACTAAACTTTGGAGTATGCAACAGGCGAATGGGGGCATAACCAGTTGGGCAGATCTCAACGGCAATCCCATAGGTTCAGCTAACACAGAAACCACGTCAATGGCACTTTTACCTTATAATAATGAACTTATTTGTGCTATGACATTAGCAACAACCGCGTCTACAACAACACCCTCACCCACACCTGAAGTGTCAACGTTTCTTGTTCAGGCACTCGAAATAGGATTAATAATAGCACTCGTATCTGTGGCATTGCTTTTTCTAGTCCTAAAGAGTGCAAGGAAGAAAACAATAACGGGATTGTAGTGTAGATCATGTTAGTTTTTATTTTGAATTATACCCAGAAACTTTAAGAGCACATTCATTAAGCATTTGAGCAAGGACAGATCTGCATTGAAATTTGGAATAATGACACGGAACCCCGAGGCTTGGAGCAGCACACAAGTCCGCGAAGCATTGACACGCCGAGGCATCCCGTACGAGTGCTTCACTTTTCCACGGTTGGTAGCGCGGCTGGCTTACAAGCCTTACTTCAAAGTTAACGGAACTAGCATTCTAGAAGATTTAGATGCGCTCATAATTCGCCCAATAGGACGCGGCTCACTTGAGGAGCTGGTTTTCCGCATGGACATGCTCTACAAGCTTGAACGCCAAGGCTTCTACATGGTGAACCCGCCAACAGCCATAGAGCATTGCGTTGACAAATACGACGTCCTTGCATTGCTCGAAGATGTAGGCGTTCCTGTACCACGCACGCTCGCCACAGAAAGCGTAAACGAAGCCCTCAAAGCCTTCAACGAGCTGGGCGGCGACATCGTGGTTAAACCGATTTTTGGCTCACGCGGGCAAGGCGCAACACGTGTAAATGACTTAGACATCGCTGACACAATCTTCAAAGCTATTACATTCCACCACGGCGTAATCTACATGCAGGAATTCGTTCCCCACGGACACTCAGACATACGCGCCTTCGTTATTGGTGACCGAGTTGTCTCAGTCATGCGTCGGGTAGCTGAGGGTTGGAAAACCAATTATAGCCGAGGAGCCAAACCTGCGCCAACAGAAATCAGCAAGGAATTTGAGGATCTAGCCATAAAAGCCTCCAAGGCGGTAGGCTGCAAAGTTGCAGGCGTAGACATACTTGAAGGACCACAAGGACCATGCATTGTTGACGTTAACAGTCAGCCAGGATGGAAGGGCTTGCAGGTCGTGGCAAAAGTTAACATTGCCGAAGAAATAGTCAACTTTGTGCTATCCGAAATAAAGAAGTAATCAGCTGCCTGAGAGAATCAAATCGTAGGGGTCTCTGGGAGACTGAGGAAAAACCTCTTTATGCCCATTCCTAACCAGAACTCTATCCTTGCTTTCAGTGAATGCACCTGGAAAGCTTGCTGAAAGACCGCTTTTTCTCAGCACTGCCTCGATTTTTTCTCGAGCAGTCAGGGTTAACGGCGCCTATTATGGTGCCTGTTGAAGACATCGACAACACCTGTTCATCACTCAGGCTGAAATGCTGCTTTAGCGCCAGAGCTTCTTTGCCGAGGGGAATTCTGTCCCAGTCCACTACAAACCCAATCACCGAGGCACCCGCGAGTTCGTTTAGGGCAGCCACAAACCCGCCCTCCGTCGCATCATGCATTGCATGCACCGACTCTGGCTTTCGCCAAGCTCAAAGCCTCCCTCACGCAACTTTGCATCCGAACCTGATCGGAAAGGGCTTCTTGTTGCTGTGCCCCAAAGAGTTCTTGCGCCAATACTTTGTGTTTCAGTGCGAAGTTTGTAATTGTTTCCAAGCCCAACGGTTTAGTGCAAAGTATCAAGTCGCCTGGTCTAACTCCCGCGGGAGTGATGATTTTTTCCAGTTCAACCTGCCCGTAAACAGTGGCGACGCCAATCATTCCTGTTACGCTGTCATACATACCCGTGTGTCCCCGAACGATAGCGATGTCGAGTTCGTTTGCCGCCGCGCAAGTTTGCCGCATTATTTTTTCGAACGTTTCAGGCGTTGTTGATTTTGGTGCAAGCAGGTTAATGGTGCAGAATTCAGGTTTTGCCCCGGAAAGCGCTACATCCGAGGCTGCATAGTTGATTAGTAGGAAGCCGAACCACTCTTCTGGAACGCCAGTGCATGGGTCAGTTGCAACAACGAGGTATTTGCCTTTTATTTTGTGCACGCCTGAATCGTAGCCAATCATGGGCGGGATGACCACTCGGTGGATCCTTTTGGATGCAACCAAGCAGCACTTCGAGTTCTTTACTGGCGAGTTTTCCCATGTTTTTGGTCCTTATAGGCAAATGTTGAGTCGCTTACTTTTCTGCAATACAGCAATCACAGCTGCGCAAATTATGATGCTTGGTATCATGTAGGTAGCGTTGTATGCCGCTGAGTAAACGGGACGCTGACACCTGGGGGGCGTAGTTTGCAAAGTAGACGACGCCTGAGGTGAAGTGACATGAACAGCGTGCCGTACCACCCACGACACGCCAAGAACTGGACCAACTGTTCTGAGTTTCTAAAGAACCCTGCAAGTCCTAGGCAAGCAAATGCCAATGGATAGTCAAGGATGAACTGGACTGGGTGCACCACGAATGGATCAATTGCAAGATCAACAACGCCCAAGCACTGCGCCTGCAAAAATGCCTATTTTGGGTCCACGTCGTCAGAGCCAGCCAAAAAATCGGCAGCATTCCAAGATTGATTGAGCCGCCTTGTGGCAAGACCAAAGAAACGATGGCTTATTAGAGCCAGCGCCCCGCCCATTGCGACGAAAACAATTATTTCTGCAAGGACTCTTGTGGAGAAGATTGTATTTCTGTTTTTTTCTAAAGGTTTTAAATTTTCGATTTAGGTTGTTTAGTTTGTATTTTAGATGGCATTTTCATTATTTTCCCTCCGCCAGTATTACCTGGTTCAGGTTCACAGGGTCGACAGCACAATAGCCGTCCTCTCAGCCAGGTCAATTTCCCAGCTCCCCGAACTAGCCTTATACTTAACTGAATTCAAAAATGGCGTATTTTAGGATTGCGAAAATTGACAAAGAAAGAGAGAGCTTTAGCTATGACTATTCGTAAGACTTAAACAGTTATTAGCATTTAACCAAATGAAAACTCTACCGAGGTCAACCAAGTTATGCAACCTATGCCTAAAGAATACAACTTTGCAGAAATCGAACGAAAGTGGCAGCAGAAATGGGAAGAAATGGGCATATACCATTACGACTGGAATGATAAAGACGCGTACCGTTTAGCATTGACACACCGCCTCCGTACCCGTCAGGCGAACTCCACATGGGCAACGTGCTTGAACTGGACCTATTTTGACATGGTTGCACGTTACAAGCGAATGCAAGGATTTAACGTGCTTTTTCCACAGGGATGGGACTGCCATGGCTTAGGTATAGAAATCCAAGTTGAAAAAGCCAAGAAACATCCGAAAACGCGATGTCCCGCCTGACCAATTTCGAACATGGTGCATAGAACTGGTGGAGAAATACATCGCAATGATGAAGGAAGGCATCCTAAAGATGGGTGCAAGCATTGACTGGACCACCGAATACAAAACAATGGATCCAGATTATTGGCGCAGAACCCAGCTAAGTTTCGTCTTACTTCACAAAAAAGGCTACATGTATCAGGGAACTCATCCGGTAAACTGGTGTCCCAGAGACGAAACCGCCATCGCAGACGCAGAAGTTGACCACGTTAAAAAAGAAGGAACTCTGCACTACATCCGCTTCCAACTGGAAGGCAGCAGCGAATACTTGCTAATTGCCACGTCACGTCCAGAATTCATACCAGCATGCGTTGCCGTAGAAGTTAATCCAAAAGATGAACGTTACAACAAATATATTGGCCGAAAAATCTCTGTGCCTTTAATGAACCGTGAAGTAACCATCATAGGCGAAGAATCAGTAGATCCCTGCTTTGGAACGGGCGTCGTTCAAATCTGCACTTACGGCGATAAAGAAGACGTAAAAACAGTCATAAAACACAAACTCCCAGTCATTCGACTCTTAACCGAAAGCGGCAAAATCAGCGAAGCAGGCTGCAAATACACCGGCTTATACGTTAACCAAGCACGAGCAGCCATAGTCGCAGACCTAACGGCTGCAGGCTTACTAGAAAAGACTGAAAAGATACAGCAGGAAGTTGGCGTCTGTGACCGGTGTAAAGCCCAAGTTGAAATTTTAGAGGTCAAACAATGGTTCATGAAAACACTCCCATTGTCCGAGGCAGTTGAGAAAAACGCTAACGAAATCCCCTGGTATCCCGATTACATGAAAAACCGCTTAATTGATTGGACACGGGCTTTGGATTGGGATTGGGTTGTTAGCCGTCAAAGATTGTTTGCTACACCGATTCCAGTGTGGTATTGTAAAAGCTGTGGCGAAGTCATTGTTGCTCAAGAAAAATGGGTGCCAATTGATCCTCGAATGGAAAAACCCCGAATTGACAAATGCCCCAAATGTGGCGGAACCGAATTCACTGGGTGAAACTGATGTTTTGGATACTTGGATGGATTCCTCAATAACGTGTGCTGTCCACGCGGGTTGGCCTGACCGAGCTGATTGGAAACACCTGTTCCCTGCAAGCATGCATCCGTCTGGCACAGACATCATCCGAACCTGGGCATACTACCTCATGGTACGCCACTTAGCCCTATTCAATGAACGCCCATTTAACAGTGTCCTCATAAACGGCATGGTTCTAGGTGCAGACGGCAGAAAAATGAGTAAGTCCCTGAAGAACTATGCAGCCGCTCCCGAAGTGCTAAACAAAAACGGCGCAGACGCCACGAGGCAATGGGCTGCGGCTGGAGGAGCAACAGGTTCAGACATACCCTACCGAGCCCAAGACGTCGAATACGGCAGACGTTTTCTGGTTAAACTCTGGAACGCTTCAGGCTTCACGGCTAATCTACTGGCAGACTACAAGCCCTAAGAACTGTCAAGTTTAGAGCTTCAGCCTCTGGACAAATGGATCCTAAGCAAAGCAGAAAGCCTAACCTTCAAAGTCACCGAAGAATTTGAAAAATGCCAATTCAATGTCGCGATTGAAGACGTCCGCAACTTTCACCTGGCATGTTTTCTGCGACTACTACGTCGAAGCAGTCAAAGACAGACTTTACAACCCTGACTTGCATGGCTCAGCGAAAAGATTAGCGGCACAATACT
The DNA here is from genome assembly GCA_963725715.1 of Candidatus Bathyarchaeota archaeon. Lineage (GTDB taxonomy): Archaea > Thermoproteota > Bathyarchaeia > Bathyarchaeales > Bathycorpusculaceae > Bathycorpusculum. Next base: position 49,407 of record CAVRZF010000004.1, on the reverse strand, counting down.
CACTCTACGAAGTGCTCTACCGTATGCTGCAACTTCTGGCGCCAGTAACACCTCACGTCACAGAGGAGATTTACCAGCACATTTTCAAAGAAAACAAAGGCTATGAGAGCCTACAAATTTCCCAGTGGCCAAAATTCAACACTGCACTCGTAGACGAAACGGCAGAGAAGAACGGCGACTTAATCATCGCAATCATCGGCGAAGTTCGCCATGACAAAGCAGAAAAGAAAATGCCTCTCAACGCGCCAATCAAAAACCTAACCATTTATGCAGACAACGAAGAGAATGCGAAGGTTTTGTGTTCTGCCAGCGGAGATATTGCAGGAACCATCAAAGCCACCAATATCCAAGTTATCGCCGAAAAATCCTTGGAAGCCCGACGGGTCAGCTCATACGAGGTTTATGTTAAAATTGAGTACGAGGCTAAGGCATGAATGTAAAAAGAGTTGGTTTGATAGGTTGTGGCGCAATCGGCACAGTACTAGCCGAAGCGATAGGACGAAAACTTGTTGAGTGCCGAGAACTGGTTGTCTATGATGTTGACCCTTCAAAAGCACAAAAACTCAAGGCATCAATTAATTTTCCAGTAATAATCGTTGAAAATATTGATGAACTCCTCGCTCAGAAACCTAAGGTGATTGTAGAAGCCGCTTCACAACAAGCGGTGAAAGATTACATTGCAAAAATCGTTTCTTCCGGAGCCGAGCTAATTGTGATGAGCACGGGCGCATTACTTGATTTGAGCGTAAATTCAAGCAAAATTCATTTTCCATCAGGAGCCATAGGAGGCTTAGATGCGACTCGGCAGTGCAGCTTTAGCAGGCATTGATGAAGTTATTTTGACTTCACGTAAAAACCCAAAAGCCTTCGGAGTCTACAACACACAAGAAAAAGTCATATATGAAGGCTACGCAGAAGAAGCAGCAAGAAAATTCCCACGGGAAATGAACGTTGCTGCCACACTCGCACTAACGGTTAAGCCTGCCAAAGTTAAAGTCCGCGTAATCTCAGACCCAAAGTTACACGCAACACACATGAAATCCAAGTAAAATGGCGCTTTGGCGAAATGCAAATGCGGTTTGCAAACGATCCCCACCCAGACAACCCACATACCAGCGCCCTAGCAGCCTGGGCAGCCATCAAATTGCTACGAAAACTTTCTGCAAGCCTAAACCTTAGTCTTTTTTTATCGTTCTCTCAAAACAAGCATTAAGCAAAATTGCCTTGTTCTAAGTCGAACCTAACTTTTTGTAAAAAAAATCATAACTTTAGCAAGTAACAGAAGCGCTAACTAAATTAGAGAAACAAAAAAGAAAAGAAGTTAAAGAATACGATTACTCGTTATGCTCTTCACTGGAGTCTTCTGTTGCGGTGGCGGTTTCTTCTTCGTTTTGTGATTGCAGCTATTTCCGTTGGCGCCCCCTGAGGCGCTTCTAAAGGGTGGGCTGGAATTTGGGCCTCCTCCAATGTCACGGACTCGATGATAGGTTCAATTACCTTATCGAGTGTTGTTTCGACTGTGGCTATTTCCGGAACCATCTCAAAGCTATCAATTGGAATTTCAACTGGGATTTTTCTGGAGCGGCTTCAGCCACTACTTCAGGGGTAGTAGCATTTGTTTCAGCTTCAACAGCAGGCTGCTCAATGGCAGGTGCTTCTGGAGCTGATGCTTCCATTGCAATCTCTTGTGGCGCTGGCTCAGCGATTGTTGGCTCTTGGGGGGCAATTTCCTGGACTGGTTCATTTATTACTTGTACTTCTTGTTCAGGGGGAGTTATTGGAGCTTCTTCAACTGGAGCTGCCTCAACCATTGGGGTCTCAACTGCAACAGTTTCTGCTGGTGTGGCTTCGACTGCTGGAGCTTCAATGACTGGCGCAACCTCGATTGGGGATGCTTCAACAACTGGAGCTTCGACGATTGGTGTTTCTTCAATAACTGGAACTTCAACTGGGGCAGCTTCGATTGCTGGGGCTTCAATTACTTCGGCTGGAGCAGGTTCAACAATTGGAGCCGGAGCGGCTTCAATTGGAGTTTCCATGATTGGGGCAACTTCAACTGCTGGAGCCTCAACAACTGGTGTAACCTCTGCAGTTGGGGCTTCTGCAACTGGAGCAATCTCAACTGGAACGGTCTCTACTGGTGTGGCCTCGATTGGAGCGGTTTCGATCGCTGGAGCAGTTTCAACGGGGGCAGTTTCGATTGGAGCGGCTTCTACTGGAGCTGCTTCAACTATTGGCGCTGCTTCGGCTACTGGAACTTCAATTACTATTTGAGTTTCGGCTGGGGCTGGAGCAACCTCAACTGGGGCTGCTTCAACTATTGGCGCTGGTTCTACTGGGGCTGCCTCTACTGGAGTTTCGACAGGAGCGCTTTCAACTACGGCTGCTTCTGCTTTTGCTACTTCAACTGAGATCTCAGCTGGAGCGGTCTCAATAGGAGCAGGCGCTATTGGTGTTTCGGCTACTGTTTCAACGACAGAGGCTTGAATTGGAGCTTCCACGATAGTTGGTTCAACAATTACTGGTTGTTCAATTGCTGCTTCGACGATTGGGGCTGGTGTTTCTGGAACGGTTGGGGCTTGAATTGCTGGAGCTACTGGTGTGATTTGAGTTGTTACTTGATTTATGATGTTCAACTCGTTTCTAGTGTTTTCCAATCCGGATGTTAGTAGGCTGATTTCTTTCTGGTAAATTTCTTCTTCAATTTCTCCAGCTACATGCTGAATTTCGTAGCTAGCGAGAAGCATTTCTAATGTTTTAATTTGGTTTTCAAGTTCCTGAGTTTTTCCCTGCATGCTTCCGATGAGTTCTTTTTGTTGTTTTTCAATGGCTGCTATTGCTGCTGCGATTTCACCATTAAAAGAGTCGCGTGTTGACTGTGAGATTTTGCCTGCTGTGAAAAGGTTATCTAAAGCTTGCTGCTTCTTCTTCGCTATTTCGTATTCTTCATTTAATCGTTTAAATGTATACTTCCATGAAATCAATTTTAAGGCACCGAAGGCTTTTAGGGCAAAAGAAGAGATAACGTTTGTTAACATGCACATATATCGGTAAATATTAAAAACTGCTTTTAGGGCGCAGTAATGGAAGTTTTAGAGTAAAATCACCTTGAATACACATCTGGAAATATATACGAAAAGTGAAAGTTTCTTTAGTTGCAGACCAAGCTTAATAACACTTCTATGTCAATTGAACGCTTTCTGATTACATAATTTGACATATTATGTGTTTGACTTTTTGTGCTCTTTTTTGTTATTATGCTAAATCGGAGAATGACATAGATAACAAGAGTCATTCTTGTGTGGAGTGATAAGCCTGTTAAGTTGCTTTTTTGGATCAAAGCTTGAATCGTTTGCAACAGTCATCCCAAACCATCCCATCTCGCCAGAAGGATAAGCTTTTTTGCTATTTACTTTTAGAACTGGTTTTAAGTAATAAGGAGTGTAGGTGGTGGCTGCTTTGGGTGGCTTTGTTGTTGCAATGGCTTGTGTTTTGTTTAAACTTTTTGGGTTTTGTTATAACTATTTATTCAGATTTCGAATAAATCTTATATATCTAAACAAGAATAAACAGAGATAGCGAGCGTGCAAAACATGGTAGCATTAACAATCACGGTAAACGGAGAAAAATCCGAAGCAAGAATCCTCAAAAAAATGCATGAAAAAATAATCAAAAGCTTCATGGACACAATAATAATGGCCGAACTCAAAAACGGATCCATCAGCGGATACGACATAATAACCATGCTTACTATATCGGATATTTCCGTTTAGGTCTTTTTTTTGTATGTTCATTTTTTCATGCTCCATATTTTTTAATTTTCTAAATTTTTTTAATTTTCAATAAACTAAAATTCTTCAGGGAACAAAGCGTCTTTATCGTCTATGCTTAAACCATCAAATTGACTGTCTTCTAAGTCTTCTTTATCGCTGTTGCTCTCTTCGCTGTTGTTGCTGTTGGTTGGATATATTTTAAATGGGTTCATAAGGTAGCGAATCGCTCCAAACACAGTTAAGTTTCTCTGTTGCTTTTTGGGTTCTGCTTTTGCTGTCTGGGGTCTCAAAAATTTAACCTCTCCTTCCTTCTTAAATTCTGGGATTTCTATCTCTGGGTTAGTTTTGCCGTCTAAATATATCCAGTGTCTTTTAGGTAAGCTTTGAATTCTCTTCTTCATAGCTGGGTCTGGAATCATAGATTTTAATTTCCTTAGACTGTTTTCGCCTAGCGTTAAGCCGCAAATAACTCTTAGCCGCTCCACTACCTTACAGCTAATATCGTTAAGCCTCTGACCCAGAACTATATAATGGATAAAAGCGTCTGACCTGCTTTGTGTGAACAGCGTAAAAAGTTCCTAGTGAATCATCCGAATTCATTGAGTAAGTGCCAAAACTATTTTGTGCCTCTTCCAAAACTATTAGGTAGTGGTGTGAATAATTGGGGTCTCTGTCTATTTCGGCGCTTTGCATGTTATAGATATACTCTAAAACGACACTTTCAAAAGCTTTGATTCTACGACCATTTTTATATAGAATGTCAAATAAAATAGACTGTTTAGAACTTAGCAATTTTTCAAGCCATTCGCTCTTAACGTAGCTATACTTTTTGTCTAGATTGACATGTATCGTATTTCTGAGAAATTGAACGCTTTCGATGTCGGTCTTATCGTTTACCACAATCGGGTTAAATGTATCTCCCACTTTAACAGCGTAACCGCTCCATAATTTCCTAGACCATATTTTTGAAGGACTCAAACAAATTACGGTTATGTCAGGGTCTAAAAGTGCAGTTTTAATTATTTGTGCGGCGCTAAAACTTTTCCCATGTCCAGCCTCAGACGCAAGAATCACTCCGAGATGGTTTTTTATATCCTCAAGAATGCTATGGATTGCTTCATAGTTTTTGATTTTTGGGTTTTCCGTGTGTTTCATCTCCATTTTTTGTTTTTAATTCGTAAAGTTGGGACCAACATAAAAAAGGATGTATAAGAACACTCTTGAGAAGCAAACTTTACAAACTTTTGGTTTAAATAGGGTTAAAAATGGGCAAAAATCATGGGTTTTTGTCAAAACAGAGCCTTTTTTGGTCTTTTCCACATAGGAGACCTTTTACAACAAAAAATTCCAGAAAAATATAAATTAAGCTATCTTCTTTTTAGATTTAAATTTTATATTCCTTGGTTCATGTTCTTCGGGTATTAGAGCATCAGGATTTTTAGCTTTTTTATTTAAATAGGCTAAATATTGCTCTGGTGAAAAGTCTTTTTAAAATTTACTTCCTTTAACCAACTTTCTTTGCCTATTTTTTTATAACCCAAAATCTCAATGGGCTAGGGGTATCTTTTGATGCTTCAGCTTAAACGCAATAAACAGCCCTGCAACACACAAGGGCAAAATTGCTAACCAAGAAAACTCTGGAACAGATGATGGAGTTGTTTCAACTATAAATGCAACAGTTTTATATGAATACACTTCAAATCTTTCTAAACTTGGATTTTCTGGAATCCCCAGATATTGCCATCCATAATATAATGTTACATTATGAACCCCTTCAGATAAAGAAGGTAAGGTTTCATTAGCTGAAACTGTTGTATTCCAATAGTACCAATCTGGAAAGCCAGACTTATCCACTGTTTTATTCACTAAATTGCTTATGCTATAGATAGTTCCACCATCCAAACTATATCCAACATTGCCAAATTGTCCAAACATTCCAATTACACTAATAGTAAAAATCAATTGAACCTGATTTGAATAGCTACTTTGATTTTGAGGAGAAAATACTTTGATGTTCCTTCCATTATTATCTGCATATAAGAATGTGGCAGGACCTAAAGTTGGCACATCTGCGGGTGTTGGAGCTACTTGTGCTTTTGCTAACATTGGTAAAAATAGAATAAATAGTATCATCGTTGCTGCGTACGCTCTCTTCATTGTAGCATCTACAAGAAATCTTCAAGTTTCTTGTTAAAATGCATTTCAGTAAAACAATCTTGACTTGGTTTAGTCAAAGTTTCTTGACTAAGAATCACAGGACATTTGTCCATTATTTGAGACCTCTACAAACTTAATTTTAGCCTTTCGACTTCACTCTTTAAGAAGTCAATTTCTTTTTCCAAATATTCAATTTTTAAAATAAGATTAGAGTTTTCCATAGCAAACACTAGACCGTGTACAGATTTTTTGTTTTATCTTTAAGTTGGCTAACTAATTCGGCAATTTCTGTTTCTAATAGTTGAACTTCAAAATTTGATGTATCGTCATTAATTGGGTTAAGCCTTGATGTGGGAATTTTTAGGTAATATTTTTTCATGTTTTCCATAATCAAACCTCAACAACGTAGGAATCGATTTCATTTCCTTTGAGAGTCACTGAGGAATAAACATAGCCGCTAGTCTTCATTATTTCCTTTACATCTTTCAACGTACAGCGTTCAGATTCCGATTTTTCACATATGACGTTTTGATTTGAAATTAATCCGCATTCGACTGTTTGACCTAACTCTTCAAAATCCCTGAGATACCACTTTTTATTTTTTGAATTAAATATTAAGTATATATTAGCAATTTCAGGTCTAACCGTTAACTTTACGTTTTGAACAAACCATATTTTTTGTTTTCCAGAAATTTTAGAATCGTCATTTATCGATTTAGCAAAACAAACTTTTAACTCTGCTATTCTGGAAATGCCTTCAATCTCACTTAGCGGATAAAGGGTATACTTAAAACCAAATTTATCATCGAATTCCTTAAAGTAATACTCACCGTTTTCTTTGCACCAATAGCCATGTTTAAGAATATGTTTTTGTTTTTCGGGAAGTGACATTTTTTAATCTCCTACAGACCAGTTTTCAGTCCGATTGCGCTTGAGATATGCGTTATAATGCTCTTTTCTTCAGCCTTAACCTCACTTGAATCGAATTCGTTAATGGGCAATTCGCTTTTCAAAAAATCTTTGCTTTTACAGTTTGGAGTCATGGTAATGTCGAATGGTTTACTTGAATTATTAATGACCTTCTTAACCATCTTAGAAAGGATTTTTTGGTAAGTTCCTTTGTTTTCAGCTACATGACTTAGTTTTTCGACAGTTTGTAAAAGTTCAGGAACACTAGAAGATTTCACCCATTCAGGTGGAACATTACTATCTTCTAGGTCAATCGGAATAGAATTAATATTATGTTGCTTTTGGTAACTTGGTTCATTCAATATGCTAGCTGTGTTCTGAGCGTCATAATTTGTAGGTTTCTTATCCATGCTTGATTCTATTTTTTTACGCTCAGTTTCTAACTCAAATTTCTCTTTATGTTCTGCTAAAAGACATTTTATAGTCTCATCCTTTTGGGCTATAATATTATTAAGTTCCTTGATTTGCAGGCTTGTATCCAAAACTATGTTTATAGTTTTATCCTTAGCTTTAGGTTGCTCAGATTGAAAGTTTTCGTCACTCATATCAATCAACCTTAGTTTTTTTATTAGAAGTTTTACATAGTTGGTCAATTAAGGCGTTATCTGGATGTAACCCAATCGTAAATTGGCTCGGGGAAGCGTCTAGTTCAGCTTTAGCGTTCAAATCCTTCTTTTTCTTGATTGCTTCATAAATTTTCTGAGCTACCAAAAAATCGTTCTTGCCCATATTAAGCCACTCCAAGTGTATCGCCCAGTGGTGCGGTCAGCTTTCCACTCCCTAGCCATTGACCTACCATAGACCTGAATCGTAATTGAGTCACCGTTTGGGTACACAGAAAAGGAAGCATTGTCACCTTTCGTAGCTAAAATTTCTGATAAAGGGATTGCCAACTGTTCCATGATGAAACGATAACTTGGCATATGCGCCTTAATTTTAATAATTTGAAGCGCAGAATTTAATCTATCTGAACTTAATATGTTTATATTATTTACTTTTACACATTTTTTAACCAATCTTTATATACACCTTATATGCCTTTCGTGTGTATTTCACATATTTAAAACTGTTTATTTCCATTAACAAAAAATAGTTTATGCCATAAAAATAGACATTATTAATGCAAAATATTTAAATGTCCGTTTTCGCACATATATATTCGCTCATTCAGGTTCCGACTAACACGGAACCATACTTCCAAATAATATGTCTAAATTAACACAGTTAACACTTTGAATCTTAAGAGAATAATATTTAAATACCTAATTTTGGTTTTTTATGTAGCAATAACAGCAATATAATTAGTGACTAATTAACATAAATCATTAATTTTTGATGTATAAGGAAGTATGGAAGTATGAGTGAGCAAAGAGATAAATATATTTTTAAAGACCAACCTAAAGGTACCTCTCAAAATAATTCCAAAATAGATAAGGTAACCAACGAGCAGACAATCAGTAAACAATCAAGTTACTATAGCAAGAATAAGAAATCAATCAACCGCAAGAGAAGACTAAAGTATAAACAAACCCAAAAGAAAATAGATAAAAACAAGCGTAAAAACCAAAACCCCAATGACATAAAAAATGATTTTTTTAGCAGCAAAATAGATGATTTAAACCGATTATATAATTCTCTGAATAAAGACCTAGATGGAACAGAACCCGAAAGCAAGGCTATAATGAGCTTTAATGACCTTATAAATTTTGCAATAAATAAACTTGAAAAAGAGCGAAAAGGTCTTCTATATACTGCCCCTAAGACCACACGTTTTTTCGTTTTACCTGAGATTGTCTTTTATGTCGGTCACAATAGAATAGCATCATTTACCGACTTGGAACATTTTTTAAAAGATAAGGTTAGCAAGAGACAGCTAAAACGTGATATGCAACAGTTAGTAAAACTAAAGTGGATAGTTCCATATGGCAGCGGTGGAGCTATAACTTACAGACCTAACCCGTTCTTAGAAGCTCTCAGAGACATAGACGAAACTTATCTTTTACTTGGTGAATATGCACGGCTAATGATTGACTTTTTCGATTTGCTTAACGTACCCTTAATTAACGTTGTTAGCTCAGGTCAAAAGATAGTTAATGCAAAAGTGGAATTCCATAAATTTGATATGGGAAGCCATGCACAATGGGTTAGAACATTTTTTGAAGGCTTAGTAATTATAACGCTAATCTCTGAAAAGGGCAATATTTTTGAGACTTATTTACCAGTCAATAAACATGCGTCCTCCAAGATAGTTGGATACGATATTGAAACAAAGAAGCGGATAACTAACCCATATGGATTTTATCATCACACAATCCCGTTAAAATGGGAATTATTCGACATTATAGAGTCATCCGAATTCACGAAAAAAGGCAGAGAATCAAGATGGGCTTTAGAACTTGAAGAATATATATACATACATTTTGATAACAGTTTCAAGATTATACAATATAACAAGAAAACCCCATACGGCAACGTTCAATACCTGACGTTTAGAAAGCCTTTTGAAAAACTATTAGACAAAACATGGAGCAAGAAAAACGCTTCATGCCAGTATGTAGAAGTTAGCAATTTTGACACCTTACAAAGATTATTCACATATAGGTTTGTTGACTGCAAAAGACGCTCAGAGCTATTCGATGCTTTGGACATAAAGCATAGCGCTAAGAAAAAGCAACCTTACACTAAGTAATTAAGATAAGCTATTATTGGCAAACAAACAACTCTTCAGCTATGTCAACCGATGAGGAAATCGTCAATAAAGCCCTTGACATCTTCCATCATGTACAACAGGACATAAGTGTTGAAGATTTTTACCGAATGACTAAGGAATTGTTCAAAACAATCGAAGGTACAAAACTCTATAATCTAATTACATTGGAAGATTTACGATGGTCTATAAAGGAAGATATGGCATTTCATTGGAGTACAACCATAAGAAATGTTAACGATGAAACTTTTCTTGAACGATTTAAATTTACGGCGCTGACGACTAAAAATTATGACTTCTACATCCCGATTTACTGTCTTTATGATTTTCCAAATAACATGCCTTTGGCTACAGCAACAGTTGTTGATTTCAAAAATTTACCGCAAGAAGTTCAAGAGTACTACATCACACATTGGCAATTCGGTTTTAAAATAAACAAGGAAAATCTCTACCGAACAGAAGAGGAACATATCAATCTAAAAAAATCATCAACTTTTCTCTTTATTCCTATTGCAGCAAACGGCAAAGAAAAGGCAATGGAGAAAGCAAAGGATTCAGCGGAAGATGTCTTGCATATAATCCGATTTGTTTATGACTTTAACTTTAACCTGATAGATATCCATTATTTGTTAAGGGATAGTCAAGAATCAGGTGGACTGAAGGATTTAGCTGGTTTGCCGTTTTGCGGCAGGGCGCAATATCAAGAACTATGGGGAAAGTCAGCAAGAATTATTTCAGACATTTTCAATAAGAAAAACCCTTGTGACATCGAAAAGAGGGTAAAAAGGGCAATTCGCATTTACGGAACGCAAGAAACAGTCACAAACAGTCAAGTACGCTATATCTTACTTATGACCTGTTTAGAAAGTCTTCTAATGTCTGACTCTGATAAGGATTATATTTTGTGGAGATTAGCGGAGAAAACAGCTTTTGTTCTTGGCGGTGATATGCACAAAATTAACACTGATATCAAATTAGCATACAAGAAAAGGTCAAATTACGTGCACGGTACTGCGAAAGTCAAACCGATAACTGATGATGACATTTCAAACGCCAAGCAGATAGTGGGCGATGTTATTTGGAAATTAATTATAGATTTCGTTAATGAAAGAGGATATACCAGAATAACAAGAAATGGAAAAGATAAGCAATCATCCAAGAGCATTGACGAATATATCGAACAAACAAAATTTAGAGATAACCCAATCCAATCGTCTTAATGATAGCAAAAAAGCAAGAGAGCAAAAACTAAAAGCTTATAGAGCTAACTTGATTTCAGGCTAACTCCTATGGAACCTGAAGTTCATATAATAGAAAAATGGTTTCAAGAAATACATGGCTGTTTCACAATGACCAATATTAGGTGCAAAGGCGGAAAGGAAATTGACCTCTTAGCATTAAATCCACTAACAAATCAGCGATACCATGTCGAAGCAAGGGTCTCAACAACTTTTCCGTTGTGTCTTGTTGAAAGTAAAACTAAAAGTGGTAAACCCAATAAAAATGGCGTTGACTATTTCGCTAGAGAGAAATTTAATCATCCATTCGTTCTCGAAAAGGTCAAAGAGTATTTTGGCGAAAATAAATATGAAAAGCTTCTTGTGGTTTATTCTATTAAATATCACGAGAAGTGCAAAACTATCGATGAGAGAAATGAATTTTTTGTAAAAGCAGACGAGAAATATGGGATATCCGTGGCGTTAATAGGAAAAATAATTAAATCCCTGTCAAGAAATGGCGAAACAATGGGTTCAAGGGATGATGTAATTAGGCTTATAGAATTAATAACAGCAGAAGAGCGAATGTATAGAATTGAGCGAATTCGTTTTCAGGAAAAGAATTATCAGTTAAAATCTTAATAACTAAACCGATAGAATAGTAAAGGGCTTAAAATGGATACGACTATAATCGCAATTATACTTGGCGCTTTAGGGTTCATGGCTTCTATTATTAGCATCGTTTATGCTCGCCAACAAACAAAAAGTGCAAAAGAGCAAGTTAAACTCTTAAAGCAAGAAGCCGAGAAGAAAAAGAATTTACATAAGGCATCCGACGATATTCTTAGGGCAATCGAATTAATTAAGAAAAGTTGGAAAGTACGCCGACTTGATACACTAAATTCCTTTCAAGACAAAATCTTAGTCTTTATACATGATAAAAAAATCGAGAAGCTCAACCTAAAGATTATTTGCGAGCCGCTTCATCTTTCGACTCAATTAAATGAAGATATCGTAATCACTAGCGAAGAAATGCTAATGGAAAAGATGAAACTTTGGGCTGATGAAAAAATAGAAATAAAAGGAAAGTTTAAGGTTAGTACGAAACCGTACATAGGTTTCTGTGAACGAATTATTACTCCAATAAAGGACAATACTTACGTCAATGTTGAAACTAATTTTATTGATGTAACTGATTTGATTAAGGAAGTTCAATGCTATTTTATCGCAGACAAAATAATTAGGTCACACGAGGATTTGGTTCGTACTTTTGATAGTGAATACTTGGACGAAAACAACGAAGAATTAGCCATTCTAATAGCAAATATTATCAATCCAGCATCGGGTGAATATGAACTTAGTTTTTCAATAGACGAATCGTCATCAGAAATGCGAAAAAAAATTGAAAATCATTGGTTCAAATTTGATATCATAGATATAGTACGAATGCTTATGTGTAGTAAGCAATTGGAAAAAATTATTGCAGTTCAGAGCAAAATATTCGAAATGTCACAATAGATACCTTAAGGAAAAAACAAAGTTTAGGCTCAGAATAGCGATGCTAGGTTAAAATCTACTCTTACTTAGATATAGGGGAAATATGGTTCTCCGTGTTTTGGGCTTGTTTTCGTAATTAGACAATTTTTTGAAGAGATAGGTCAATTTATTTTGGAGCCCATCGTTTGCTTTCTGGGCTATTTTCAGTATAGCTCGGAGGTATTCTAGCCATTTTGGTTTTTACGGCTAATTTGGGGTTAATTTTCTAGTGGGCAAGAACCATGTTAGGGATAACGTTTATTCGCCAATATCCGATATAGATAAAACGGATATTGCGAAAACTTAGCGGTTTAGCGAGCAACTAACCAAAAAACCACCTCTCGTAATGTTAAACTTCCAGATGGCTAGGTTAGTTAAGAACATACAGCCAGAAACTAGGATAAAAAAATAAATTAAGAAAGAAAAATTATAGAAAATGACTTCGCCAGTTATTTTTAAGTTTTATATCTTTTCTTTTGTCTGGATTTAGCAAATATTCTTTCCATTGATTAAACGTCTCTGGTTTGAATAATGAAGCATGTTCTTGAATTACTTCGAAGATTTCTTTGCACGCTTGAGGAATATTTTCTACTTCTTTGTCTGTTGCTTGCCTGTCAGTATCGGAATCATAACCATAATCAAAATAGACCTCATTCATATCCTCTTCATATTGCCATTTTTCTTGCTGATAATTCATGAAGTCGTCAAGTTTTTTGGTTGTTTCTTCAATCTGCTTTTGCTGTGTCGCTATTACCTTACTGTTTTCAAGTTTCTCTTTTTCAGTTTCTTCTTTTTGCTGTTCCAGTTCATCCTTAAGTTCCTCTGTAGTTTCAGGTATCAGGTAAGGCAAAGATTCTTTGAATTTTAAAAGCAATTCTTTAACGTCATGGCTTGAATAGTGAAAATCTGTACCCTTGACCTTATGCCCTAAAAATGGAGCTAAAAAGTTTGGATTCGCTATTTTGTTTTCAAGTGCCGATTGAGTGAAGTCCCTGACATCATGAGGCGAAAATTTCTTTGTGTTCGAATTACCCCATGCGCTTAAAGATGCATTATCAAATATGACATCAAAATTAATCAAAGTTGTTTTTCTCATATCGTCAGTTCGATATTGAATGAACAAAGGCATGTCAGGTTCAATTTTGAATTCGCCTATATCCTTGCCAATTTCTTTACGCTTCACATATTTGTCTTCAATAATGCGCTTTTCAAAGTGGTCTTTCAGAAGTCTTTTTCTACGTTCATTATGACGCTGTTCAAGTTCTTTTTTGTATTCTTCCAACCATTGAACTGCATAATAGTGTAAGAAACAAACTTGTTTTAGCCGTGAATATTTGCCTTTTCCAGCACCTTTCAATCTTGCACTTTCGATTTCCAAGTAATAAGGAACCATTTTAGCAATTTCGGAATCTTCCTCTAATGTTGTGGTATTTTGCCCCTTTGCTTCTTCTCTTATTTCCTTAAGTAATTGTGCCGTTGATTTCAGGTCTTTCCATCTTAGTTTTGATATTGTACCTACCCTAAAAGGCGCACTCGAACAGAACCATATCAAAAATTGGTCACGTTTGAATGTCATATTTTCGCAAAGTTCAATTAGGTCTTGCATTTTTGGGGTTCTTTGTTTTGGTTCTGGTTGGGTAATATCTTCACCAGCGTTAGGATTCAGGTCACGCCAATTAGCATGATAAAATCCTCTTACAGCACTTTTTACCGAACAGCGTACATTATCGCTTGTTAGATTGTTATAGAGATAGTTAACAAATAATTGCTCTGCTTGCCATTCTTTAGCTGTTCCAGTATTCTTTATGCCGTCTAATTTCAGCTCTATAAGTTGGGTTGGAGTCATGTTTACGGCTTGACAATAATTAAAGAATCGACCAATCCAGCTTCTTTTGGTTTCTTCTGACTTTAGAGTATTAAACCATGCCTTGCCTTCTGGAAAACTCTGTAGCCAAACCTCTAAATCTTGCGTCATCTTACTCATAATAGCCACCTCTCAAAAGTTTAAGACTTATGGTCTTAGGCGATATATCCCGACTTGTAAGCAAACCTATGACATAATATCATTCATCCACACAAAATTCGGCTTCTTAGTCAGCTCAGGCACGGTTTACTCACTACTCTACTCTCTGGAACGAAATGGCCTAGTTGAAGGAGCATGGATTGAACGAAAACGAGTCTACAAACTCACCGACAGAGGCACCAAAACCATCGAAACTGTCCTCAACTCTCAGGACAAAATTAAAAGCTTCATGACAACAGTGCTCAAGCCCCAAATAATCCATTAACCAATCTTCTTTATCATCGTTCTAACAGAAACGCTAAAAAACCCCTTCTTGTTTTCCTATAGCCGCATCAAATCTAAGTGCGGGTCCGTAGCTCAGTCAGGCTAGAGCACCGGACTTTTAATCCGGGGGTCGCGGGTTCAATTCCCGTCGGACCCGCCTAGAATTTGCTGTTTTCTGATTTCGCATTCAGCCTTGTCTTGTTTTTTGGTAAAAGACAAGAAAAAGTAAATGGTGCTAAATGTAAAGTTCAAATTTAGACTCTTAACGAGCCGCGGAACGCTCTAGCGCTGTACCAAGAGGGCGCGCTGTTATGATACACAAAGATGTTACCGTAGCGGCGGTCAGCAAAGAGGGCACCGCCGAGTTTTCTAATCTCAGAAGGTGTTTTTATCCAGCTTGACGTTTTTGTATCGAAATTTCCAAGTTTCTGCAGCTCTCGATATTGTTTTTCCGTTAAAAGCTCAATGTCCAATGCAGCTGCCATGTCAATAGCGTTACCTTGTGGATTCGTCCCATGCTTTTCCGCCACCGCCTGCCCCTCATGGTCGTAGCAAACCTTTCTGCGGCCTTTGGGACTTTCCGCTGAACAATCATAAAAAACGTATTCGCCCGTCTCTTTGTCATAGCCAACAACATCCGGTTCACCGCCAGTTCTTTCCATTTCGCTAAGTGACCACAATTTTTCAGTTTTAGCTTCCAGCTTTGCTTGTATTTTAGCCCATTCAAGACCTTCATGGCGGTTCATGTTTTTTTCAAAACGGGTTTTCAATGCTTTGAGGAGTTCTTCACGTTGTTCTGGTGACAACTCTTTTTTGAGTGCAGTAATTGTTGAGGGCTTGCGCATAATATTCATCTTATTGTGCAGTAGAATGTCTCACAGTATTTCATAAAAGTAAAAACCCATTTAAACATTTTACTAATGATTGGTGCTATGATTTCCAATTTCTATTTATACCCAATAAGTATTGTTCTATTCTCGGTGTTATCTTTGAAAGTCTTTGAACTAAACATTCCACAAGAATACATAGACCTTATCCATGATGAGATTAAACGTCCAAAACGGCCAGATACTGAACTGCTTGAGCTTTGGCTTGAAAGAGAGTTAAACCTTGAGAACCCTGGCACATATGGCAATTTACCTACAGATGAAAGCCACATTACGGTTCAACTTCTGCCAAACGGAGACTACAAAATTACAATGTCAAATGCATGCTTCAAAATGATTGAACACCATATTCAACCGGAACCACACATCCACAGAATGCCAAGTGATGTTGTTTTGCACTGCTGGCTTGATCTTATGACAAACAAAGTTCATTCAAAAAACCACATCATGGTTAAAGAACTAACATAGCCACCGAAAAAAAAGTCTTCTTTTCTTAATTCAAAGCGCTTATTTTAAGCGTAAATATTTAATTCATGATGAACTATTCAATGGCAATTATGCAGTCAAATGGGAATAAGCGAAAGATTATCAGAGGCTTCTGGTTAATTGTTGGTTTACTTTGCTTGTGCTTTGGCGCTTTAGGCATAGTATTGCCGATATTGCCAACTACACCTTTCCTTCTGGCTGCTGCCGCTTGCTTCTGCAAAAGCTCTGATAGAATGTATTCCTGGCTGTTGAATAATCGCTGGTTTGGGAGCTATATTCGAAACTACAAAGAAGGCAAAGGGATACAACTTAAGGCAAAGATAGCAGCCCTATCAGTTCTTGTGGCTTGCAATCGGCGTCTCCATAATTTTTTTCCTAGGACGCCTCTTGCCGCCTAATCTTGTCTTCCCAATGCAGATTGCAATGTTAGCCGTTGCAGTAGGAGTAAGCGTGCATATCCTTAGACTGCCGACTTTCAAAAAACCGAATAATTAAAATGCGCTTACGAGCCGTCTTTTAGGATAAATCTTGCTTTAAAGAAAGATCATTTTGATGCGTAACTATAAAAGAGCTGGCAGATTGATGCAATTTCTTGAAAGTTTTCGGGTGTGCAGTAGATATGATAGGTCCCTAAACCTCCCCCAAGACCGCCGGTAAACATTTTTTCCTTCAACATGATCTCACATTTCTCCAGGTTAGTTTTGACTTCGCGTACATCCGTCCAGTGTACAATCCAGCCTTTCTCACTGCTGTTTTTTTGAGACATTCTAGTTAGCCCAACTGTCGAAATACCTGGGCTTCCCTTAACCAATCCGTATGCCGTCATTAAGGTCCCTATTTCTTTACCATGCGTGGCAAGGGGGTTTTTTGTTGGCGAAGTATAGCTTGCTATGCGTTTATCGATGTAAAAACGCGATTGGCCAATTTGCCATTCGAATTTTTTTTGTAGCTCATTTGATTTATTACTTCCTTTTTTGGTTACCATCAAATCACCGTGCGTTTTTAGTGTGTTCTCATGATAAATTGTGGGGTAAATTAGCTGAAAAGCTACACATAGCGTTGGTCTTGGTAGCAGTACCACCGTTGATATTGTGCTATCCAGGTTAGTTGTCCGTTGCAGTATGGGCATGTTGGGGAGTGGTATTCTGGGGGTGGGGGCGGCGGGGTGGGTTGTTGTGGGTATTGCGGTTGCTGGGGCGTGCCTAGGTTGACTTTCGCATTATTTATGGCGGAAACCCACTGGTCGTTTCTGCTAAAACCACTGCCGAAGATAAAGGAGTATGCAGGCTTGAGTCCTGGGGTGTTGTTTTTTACACTGAGATATGCTCCGCCCATTTTGCGGTCGGCCCTAGCTGCTGTTATGTTTTCAAGTGGGATGGCGTAGCTGCCAGGGTAGCGTGCCATTTCATCTATCTGGGCTTGAGAGACGCTTTTTTCGATGGCTGATGCGGCTAATGCACCTCCAAGCGCCCAAGCTGCTGATGTTGAGCTACTGCCTTTCATGATATAAACGAGCCTTTGATTCGTCAAAATCAGGGTGCCTACGTCTGCAAATGCGCCGGCTTTTAATCCAAAAGACGGTGGGGATTCAGATTCGTGGGCTTTTACACCTGCTTCTTGAAGTATAATCATTTCTGACAAGAGCTAACCTCTCTGTTTTAAATGCGTTCTTTAGGGTTTTAAGCTTATTGGAGCGCAAATCGGGGCGTTTTTGTTAGTCTGTTTTGGGTTGATATCAAAATTACCGTTAAAATTACCATTAACAGCTGACTTATACTTGGTAACCAAAAACAGAGTCAGGTAGATACAAACTTGACTTATTCTCGGAGACTAAAGATAAAATAAAAAGGGAAAAGAGGGGAGTTTATTTTACTTGTACTTTACGTTTCTGTTTTTGAGGCCTTGGAGCCTTCTTTGGAAGGGTAACTTCCAATACACCATCCGATAAGCTTAGCGTTGACATCGTCTACTTTTATTTCCTCAGGCAAATCCACATAACGATAAAAGCTCTTGCAGGCCCGCTCCTTGCAGATGTAGCTGTCTTCTTTTTGATCATATTTCCAGCCTGAAGTTCCAGTGATTTCTACGCCGTCCTCTTGAACATCAATCTCAATATCGTCTTTCTTAAAACCCGGCATCTCAGCTCTTAAAAGGAAGTCTTTTTCGCGGTCTTGAAGATCAACGGCTGGAGTCCTGACCTCGGGAAACTCTGGAAACACTAAAAGGTCAGCGGTTGGGAAAAGCAAGTCTTCAAAGTCATGCCTAAAATTGTCAATAGCTTGATCAAAAGCCTCTTCAATACCCATTTGGGATTGAGGCCGCCGACGCGCCAGTGCTCTGGGTTTTTTGACTGGTTTTACTTCGGTTGGTTTTGGGGTTGCTAATTCTTTAGAATTTTTACTCTCTGGTTTCTTGTTTTGTGTTGCCATAAAAAACGCCTAAAGAAAGATACGCAATCAACTCATTTATTTTTTTCTAATTACTCTTTTTACATTGAAGATTTGTTTGTAAAAAGATAGGGAGGGAGGAGGAGTTGTTGTTTATGTTTTGTTTGTTTTTAGATTTGGTTTTTTTCTGAATCTAAATTTTTCTAAATTGAACTGTGAGGTTCAATTTTTGCGTTTTTTGCAGGGAAAAGGAGGCTGGATTTGGCTTTAAATTGGAAATGTTGGTTGTAGATGGTTTTGAATGGTTGGATTCTGTGAACTGTTTGTATGTTGGGTGTGTTCTTGTTTGAACTTTCTGCATGTTAAGAGAGCGTATTTGAATGCGTTTTTGTATTTAGCTTTGAGTAAGAACAGTGTAACGTTAACAAGTTAATTATCGGAAAGGGAAATCTAAAGTTAAATCATAGCTTTTTTATCATCTGTGGGTTATGTGATTGTGATGCAGCCTGCAAAGCAGCCAAAAATAAAGCCAACCGTGTTAGCCTACGAAGTGCGCAAAGAAGTTTCTGCGATTCTCAAAAAACCTTTTAGCGAGCGCATAGATCACCAGATTTTTAGGCCAGACCAAAAAATCTTAGCTCTTTGGGCTGCCGACTGCGCGGAGCATGTTCTTGCTTATTTTGAAAATGAATGCCCCAATGATAATAGACCGCGAAAAGCTATTGAAGTATGTAGAACCTGGGTGGAAAATGGGGTTTTCAGTATGTCTGTGATTCGTGGGGCTTCATTGGGCGCTCACGCTGCTGCCAAAGTGGCGAGGAGAGATTATGCAAAATTCGCGGCTCATGCTGCTGGTCAAGCAGTAGCAACTGCTCATGTTCCAACTCACGCTTTAGGCAGCTCGGTCTATGGTATTAGAGCTGTGATTGCTCATTCAGGCATTGTGGATGATGGTCTCGTTAAAGAGTGCAATTGGCAATTAGAACTCCTACGCAAATACGCGGCGAGCGGCACTTGAAAGCATGTTTGTAGGCGTTAGGTAACTTGACGTAACAGTATCGAGTAGAGAAAGTTTTATGAGGTAAAAATTTTAGATAGGATTCATTTTACATCTATAGATGCGCTTAACTGGTGCATGGTCGATGTCGAAGGTTTATTTTTCGGAGACTTGTGAGAGAGAAAAGTTCGTCACTAAAATATTTGAGTTGTTCAAGGAGAAGCTTCAGCAATCAAAAAAGGTTTTTGTTAAACCAAACATTGTATCGTACGAGCCTTATCCTACAACCACTCATCCAGAAGTTCTCAAAGCAACTTTGAAGGCTCTTTCTGGCTGCGAGGTAATAGTCGGTGACGCACCAGCCTTCGACGCTGGAAGCTCAAGCAAAATACTGCAGAAAAGCCCCCTTAGAAAAGTATGTGAAGATTACGGAGCCAAATTCGTTAATTTACATGCAAAAGAAATGAAAGAATACCTAAGCCCCAGAGGTTACAGCATCAGGGTATCAGCTTTGCCTCAAACCTGTGACTTGGTTGTCTCCATACCTGTTTTGAAAATACATGGAATGGTAGGTTTAAGTGGAGCTCTAAAGAACCAATTTGGCTATCTTAGCAGACGTGACAGACTTTTAATGCACTGTAAGCTTAAGAACATATACAAAGGCATAGCCGAGGTAAACGCTGCAGTCCACACGGACCTATTTATCGTTGATGCCGTTGAAACAATGATAGGAGCCCAAGAATGCAGACATGGAGGCTGCCCAGCGGGCTTGAATGCTATGATTGCAGGGTCAGATCCAGTCAGCTTAGACCGTTTTGGGCTAAAGCTTCTTGGAAAGGTTCGAGCCGAAATTCGAGAGTAAAAATCGTAAAGCTTTAAGCTATATTGGATATGCCTCAGAGTATGGTTTAGGTAACGAGACGTTTAACCTTGAAAAAATCTAGTAGGAAAAATTGAGTACCAAGAGCTGGAGTTACTCTTGAGGTTTATTCTACAGATTCTACTTTCTGATAATTCAGGCACTTCGCTTTTGACAAGCCTTTCAACTAACAAAGTAAAGTTACTGTCTCTTTCTAACGGCTTCAGTTCCGACCTTCCCAGTTTTCTTTTAGTTCCTTTTCGGTTGCTTCAAAATTTTTAGCAATAGCCAAGTCTTTAACAGCAAATTCCCGATATCTTCAATCTATAGCCTACACATCATTTTCTAATTGCGTATTTTTAATCTTTTGATAGTGCGATATAGAATTTGCCAAATAAGGCGTCACTAAGAAAAGGGAGCAAAACAAACAAAACTTGTTGTTCATAACAGTTAGCGTGCTAACTAAGAGTAAATCAAAAAAATTCACAAAAGAGCGTAACAATATTCAAGTTTGGTAAATATTTAGCTATTATAGGTATTGCAACTTATTAAAAGATAGAAATGGTGTAAAGAGTGAACATTGCGCTACTTCGTCTGCTAAATACGGGTCTTAGCAGCCATCCGTTTCGAAGTCCCGATGAAGTAGTCTCACATTTGGGAGCTGTGCAAGCTCAAGATTTTGCAGCGGCTAAATGGTCAGTTGGCGTAAGAATGCAAAAAGCCACAGACGACTTTATAGAGAGAGCTTTTAACGAAGGCAAATTTCTGCGTACACACGTCATGAGACCAACCTGGCATTTTGTCATGCCTGAAGATATTCGTTGGATGCAGAAATTAACATCAGCCCCGCGTGAAGAAAATTCTTCTGCCTTATGACAGAAAATTGGACATCAATGAAGAGCTTGTTTCAAAAAGTCAAGCGGTAATTGCCGAAGCGTTGAAAGGCAAAAACTACTTAACACGAACAGAGCTTGCCGATTATTTGGAGAAGAATGAAATTCATGTCCGGGGACAGCGGCTTGCCCATATTTTGTATTATTCCGAGTTGAATGCTTTAATTTGCAGTGGTCCTAGACGAGGCAAACAGTTCACATATGGTTTGCTTGAAGAGATAGTCCCAAAGGCTAAGAAGTTGAATAAAGAAGAGGCCCTATCGAAGCTTGCATTAAAATATTTTTCGAGTCATGGTCCAGCTCAAATTGGAGATTTCGCATGGTGGTCAGGTCTATCTGCAAAAGATGCAAATGAAGGATTAGACTTAATCAAATCAAAACTAACACAGACCACCGTTAACGGCAAGAACTACTGGTTCCCAATAAATATGGAAACGCCAAACCAACCTTTGGATGGTAACCAAGCCTTCTTGCTGTCAGTTTATGATGAATACGCTATAGCGTACAAAGATAGAAGTGATATCAGTGAAAAGCGGGACATTGAGAGAATGATTTCAATGGGTAATGCTTTGACAGCTGTGATAATTTTAGGCGGCAAAGCTGTAGGAACCTGGAAGAGAGTTTTAAAGGAAGATAATGTTGAAATAAAACTAAATCCATTCAAAAAATTAACTGAAATTGAACAGAAGTCAATTGAGAAAGCAGCCAAACGATACGGAGAATTTCTGGGAAAAAGGCAATAGTCTAATCGACGCGGCATCTGAACTCCGAACACAACGATATCAGTGTTAGCAACTGTTAAAGACTTATCTCCCCAAAGATTTTGGATCAGTACTTAGTTTTGGGGCACTATGCATTGCATATGCTCATATACCTCAAGAAGACAAATATCCATAAGTTACTGTATGTAAAACAGGTGATTTGAATGGAACCGATGGATAGAATAACGATAGACCCTAAAGTTATGGTCGGCAAACCAGTCATTAAGGGTACCCGCATTACGGTGCAGCTGATTGTTCAACTCTTGGCAAACGGGGCAACAGAAACTGAAATATTAAATGACTACCCTGATCTGAAGAAAGAAGACATTAAAGCTGCCCTCTTATACGCGTCAGATTGCCTCGGTCGAGAAGAAATTATTCCTGTTTGAGAGCAGAGGAAGCAGCGCCTTTGGCAAGAATCCTCATCGACCAAAATATTCCAAAACGCGTCATGGATTGGCTAAAGAGGGAAGGCTTTGAAATAGTAACCTTGGCTGATGTAACCCTCAGAGGAGCAACTGACAAAAAGATAGCCATGTTCGCTATGCAAAACAACATGGCGGTTATGACACAAGACGTTGACTTTGCCAAGTTGTATCATACCCTTTACAGACGTAAGCTTGCGGTTATACTTGTCAACACCAAAGAGGGAACAACCCAAAGCATCATTCAAGCCCTTGATAATGCCCAATTAAGGCTAAACCTAAAAACGTCCAAGACCAACTTGTGATTGTCACTAAAAGGAAAATTCGCATAGTTTCATAATCAGTCGTTGCCCTGTAACCGATATTGCCTCCTCTGATAACCGCGTAGCCCGCTGGACATGCCGAACTAAGATGCTTTCATCCGTGATCCTAATGGGGAATTTATAAATTGCCTCTAGGTATCTGTACCAGATAATAGGTTTCGCAAAATGATACTTGCAGCTTTTTTGTCTAATGGTTTGTTTTCGTTTCCGCATTTTGGCGAGTATATGCATGAGGGGCAACCGTCTTTGCATTCGCAATTCTCGATGAGTTGAAGCGTTTTTTCCCATAGCGGCTTTATTTTTGAGTAGAGGGTTTCTGAGATTCCGATTCCTCCTTCAAAGCCATCGTAGATGAAAATCGTGGGTTCTCCCGTATCCGGATGCAGAGGGGTTGATAACCCTCCGATGTCCCATCTATCACACATTGCAAATATCGGAGACATCGCTATCATCGCATGTTCAGCCGCATGTATCCCGCCGGCAAAATCAAGGCCTTGACCTTCAATTTCTTCCCTGATTTCTTCAGGAATTGTAAACCACAAACCAACTGTTGAAAAAGAGAGGGGCGGCAAATTAAGCGGAGTTCTTTTAATGACTTCATCGTATGTTTTAGTAACGTACGTATGGTAAAATTCAGTTATTGCGAGTTCTCCTAATCCAACTTTGATTCCGCTGTTGTTTTCTTCTTGCATTTTTTTGATTGCGACATCGACGTCTTTTAGCGCTTCTGTATAGTAGTTGACGTTTTCTTGCCTAACCTTAGCTACCAATTGATCCAAGTCAAGTTCTTCACAAAGATAGGTCTCGCCTTGATGCAGCAAAACTGCGCCTACATGGGCTTCTTCGTAGGCTTTGTTTAGGGTTAGCGTTTCTAGTAGGTTTCCGTTGCATGTCACCGTGACGGTTTTGTGAGAGATGCTTTCGAGATTCACAACTTCGGTTGTTCTCGCGGTACCTGAGTAGACCCATCCTCGGGGTGTTTTTCGAATTAGGTTTTCTTGCTCAAGCGCCAAAATGCTTTCCGAAAGCAATTCAGGGAAAAACTGCTTATCCACCTCTTCATTAATTGGCAGCTCGCTGGATGCACACATTATGTGTCCCAAAGAAATGTACTGATTATGCAGGTCAATAATTGCTTGCTCGTGTGGTCTTCCAAAGAAGTCGTCTGGATGTTTCATGAAGTATTGGTCTAATGGGTTTTGGAAGGCTACTAGAGTTACAAGTGAATCAGAGCTGCCTCTGCCTGCTCGTCCTGCTTGCTGCCATGAAGAGATGATGGTTCCCGGGTAGCCAGAGATAATAACTGAGTCAAGTGAGCCTATGTCGATTCCGAGTTCCAGCGCATTGGTTGAAACAACGCCGATTAGGTTTTTGTTTTTTAATCGGTTTTCTATGTCGCGTCTTTCTTGCGGCAGGTAGCCTGCGCGGTAGGCGGTTATAATGTTGGGTGATTTTGATCTTCTTGTTAGTTCTTCTTTTGTCCATCGGGTTATGAGTTCAGCCATCTGTCTAGACGTGGTAAAGCAAAGTGTTTGCAGGTTTTTGAGGAGGTTTAGTGTTAGAATGTCTTTGGTTTCTTGGTGGGTCGATCGGCGGATTGCGTTTGCTGTATCGATGAATGGTGGATTCCAGAAAACAAAGGACTTGTTTCCTCTTGGAGCGCCATCATCTGATACGACTTCAAAATCTTTTCCGGTAAGTCTGCTCGCGTGCTCTTTTGGATTTGCAATTGTTGCCGACGAAAGTATGATTTGCGGGTTTGCGTGATAAAAACTGCAAATTCTTAGTAACCGTCTGAGAACCATGGCGACGTTTGAACCAAAGACCCCGCGGTACACGTGAGCTTCATCAATTACAATGAATTTGAGGTTTTGAAGAAAGGTTCGCCATTTATAGTGCCAGGGCAGGTATTGGTGGAGTCCATAGGGGTTGGTTAAGATTATTCTCGAATTTTCTCGTATGCCTGCTCGGCTGATACTGAGGTGTATCTCCATCGTAAACATTAGCGTCTGCCTTAATGCCTGTGTCTTTTTCGAGTTCTCTTAGAACTTTTAGTTGATCGTTTGTTAGCGCTTTCGTTGGGTAAAGATATAGTGCGGTTGCTTTCTTGTCATTTGTTAGCGCTTCAAGGATAGGAATGTTAAACGCTAAAGTTTTTCCCGAGGCGGTTGGAGTAGCAATTACGACATTTTTGCCTTGCCTAGCCTTGTTTATGGCTTCTGCCTGGTGTGAGTAGAATTTTATTTTTCTGTTTAGTAGGCAAGTTTGAAGATTATCGGGAAGAGGTTTTTCTAGTTCTTCAAAGTTCGCTTCTTGAGGTGGAATTTTTTCAATGTGGATAATTTGTTTTTTGTAAGATGACATGCGTTTTATCGATTTTATGAAGTCATCAATCAAGGTTCCATTCCTCATAGAGCTTGGAGAACAGGCTTCCAAGTGTTAAAAGGTCTTGTTTGTTATGTTCAACTATAGGCACAAGGGGCCCAACGTTTTTGGTTCTCAGATAAGTATCGTAGAAGTGTGGAACCAATGCCCCCGGAATGTTTACGTCTCTTTTGATGCCGATGTATTTCTCGACAGTATCTAGTCTACAATCTGGTAATTTGTGCTTCAAAGCGCGTCTAGTAAAATGTAATACATCAAAATGGGGGTTATCCAAAGGTGCGTCTAATCCGTAGTAAGCCAATCTTTGCTTGATGTAGGGAATGTCAAAGCTTCTGCCATTAAAGGTTATGAGTGATAAGTTGGGTTCAAGTTGTGAGACTAAAGCCCAAATGGCGCTTGGTTCATCCCCGATGTCTCTTAACAAGAATTGGCTTGTACAAATGTGGTCTTTTGTTGGTTTGGCTATTCCCAGTAAAACGATAGGCCGCTCCGATAATCCTAAGGTCTCGATGTCTATTATGGCGAAGTCTTGGTCCTGGCAGAACCCCGCTAAATAGTGAAGCAGCGGATGGGACTTTGGAAGCCGTTGCCAGAGCCATTTCTGTATCGCGCCCACTTCCTTGTTATCGACTATTTTCATGTAGTCGACGGCTTGTTTTTTCCAGCGAGGATGACGCTTCAAGTCCTCTATTGTTCTGTAGCCCTTGAGCTTTAGCGCTTGTTCGACCACTGGCCCTATTCCTGATAGTATTTTTAAGTCAGAGATAACGTGTTGTCTGCTTTCCTGGTAAGGCACCAATTTGAAGTTATTTGTGCAAGAGACTGAGATAGAGTAACATTCACCCTGTTCATTCGAAATAACTTTACCAGATATAGCATCTTCAAGACTCTTGTTCTGATACTGCTTGATTAGTTCGCCTTCGAGGTACAAAGCATCGTTGTATTCAGCACTCCACAACCAACTCTCAAAAACCGGTTTCTTAAGCTCCTCCCCAGCGGCTTCAGACACTACCTAGTCCACTTCTTTGTTATCGACTATTTTCATGTAATCGACGGCTTGCTTTTTCCAGCGGGGATGACGCTTCAAATCCTCTATTGTTCTGTAGCCTTTGCGCTTTAGTGCTTGTTCACCCACTGGTCCTATTCCTGATAGGACTTTTAAGTCAGAAATAATGTGTTGTCTGCTTTGCTGGTAAGGGGCTAATTTGAAGTTATTTGTGCAAGAATCTGAGATAGAGTAGCATTCGCCCTGTTCATTGGAAACAACTTTGCCAGATATAGCATCTTCAAGACTCTTGCCCTGATACTGATTGATTAGTTCGCCTTCAAGGTACAAAGCATCGTTGTATTCAGCACTCCACAACCAACTCTCAAAAACCGGTTTCTTAAGCTCCTCCCCAGCGGATTCAGACACTACCTCAAACTCTTTTGTATCACCCACCCTTTGCCTAAGACTCTCAGCAGCCCTAGTCAGAGCTGACTTTTCTTTAGAAGAATTATTAGATTTAGCTCCTGCTGATTCTGTTCCCTCATGTTGCATCCGGAAATTAGCCAGCAGAAAAGAGCCGCATGAATGGCAGAACTTGTTTTCATGCATACTCTTCTTTTGAATAGGCTTTGCTGCACTTCCTGCATACGTAATGGATTGGCAATTTTAGATCTGTCTTATGTCAGCGGTAAAGTTATAAAAGCCCTCCTAAAAATCTACAAAAAACAAAGGCTAAGCACCTTCAGCAGAGCAGAGGCAGCCGCGAGTTGACTACATTTGTGCGTTTGTAGTCACCTTATTTTGGGAGTTTTTTGAGTATATGGTACGCTTTTAGCATGAGTTCCAAAGAAGGCAGATTAAAAGTGAATTGGCCAATCTTCCAAGAAATTCATGGAACGAATTCCTCATTTAGGCACCAAACGATTGCTTAGGCATCCTCTATAAGAGCTTGGAGTGGTCAGAGGTAAGCTTCTGTATTTTCAATCGCTGTCGTCTGGTTCTTGTTCAAAACGAAAGCTCATAGATTAATCTTAAAGGGTATGTCTCTAATGGTTACCAGAATTTTCGCGGTACTTAAGACTTTGTTCAATTTCTTTTCTCGTCTTGGAACCAAGCTTTATTGGTGCATCGTTTAACCATGGGATATACTCCCATTTCCATATCTTGTCGTTTGTATCATGCTCTGCCATCGCATGGTTTGATGTGTTTATGAAGCACAACTGGATGAGTGGGTGTTTCAAAAAAGTACTTGATTGGATGTTCCGGTGCAGGAGGAGGGGTTTTGTCGCCGTGAATTGAATCCTCATTACATTTCCGCGTTATGATTTGTATACGTCCCTTCGCCTAAGGCTGAATCGGTTACTTTCTGGATCCTTACCGATAAGAGATCTTGAACCTGACTCGAAGCTAACATTTCCATCAGTCTACCGTATCAACAATTCGACGAATAACCGCATAGATTGAATTAAGACCGTGCTGTCGGAGCCATCCCGTCCCCTTTGTTGCCCGAAAGGTCTAGTCTACTTAACATGGGCATTGTTACTTCGGCTTTCGCGTCAAATGTGCCAAAAAGTATGCCGAGGTTAACCTCGATTTTCAGTGATTCACCTGTTTGGGTGAATTGAATCCTATCGAATTTTTTCTCGCCAGCAGTAATCTCGACGCTAAATGTATCTGATTTCACTATGTTGACTTGAAAAGCCGAACCAACTTCAAGCGCCGTGAAATCACTAAACGTCATTGTTTCGGTTTTCGTGCTGCCAGGCATGAACCAAACAAATGCAACAATGGCTCCAGCAACTACCAATACAACACCTATAACTAATATCGCAATTAATATAGAACTTAATGCTTTACGGTTTCTAGAAATAGCAAGCGCAAACCCAAAAGTCTTTTTCATAAAAAATCTACCGCTAATGTATCAACTAAGCAAATAATTTAACGATATGTGGTTGTTGTCACACAACAATAAATCTCGCAGACTTTAAGAAATGTCGTTGTAACTTGTCAGTCACTACCCACCGAATAAGGATAGTTTTTATGTTACGGCTTTGCATGCAGTCGAGCGCCAAAAAGTAATTGGGCAACATACGGAAGGTTGCATTCAGAAACTGAAGTTTGCTCCAGAATCAACTCAGCATTGCAGGTTGCGATTCTTCCGTCCCTGCGATTTCCTTTGATTATGTGCGATTTTAAAGCTCAAGATTTGGTGAGAGCGATTAGAAATAAGTAGGTAGGTCAGGTGTTGAAGTGCTTTTTTTGTGTGGCAGTGATAAGGTTGTTTTGGGTTGCTCTTTTGAATTAAAGCTTGAATCGTTTGCAACAGTCATCCCAAATTGTCCCAAACTGTCCCAAATCGTCCCAAATAATCGCATTTAATCGCAAATTATCGCGAAATACTGCAAGGCTTTTCGGAAAAAATAATTTTACATAGACCTAACAATCAATATGTTAAATGTTGTCATCTCAGGGGAAAAAATCTCAAATTTGACACCTTTTCTTCGTAGCCTTTAACCTTCAAATTCGATGCCGCGACTAGTCTTTTTCGTGCCAACCATAGGGATCAACAAAAATTACAATCTTGCGCTTATTGCTTAATCTTATTACCCATCCCCATTTTGCAGGACTTTTATCAAAAGAAAAAACTGGCTCCGACATCTCCATGCCTGGATATCGAAGTTTAATAGAATTAATCACCTCGCTTGGAGGTCTATCAAAAAAGGAGGCATCTACCCAGCTTTCCTTGTCAGCCGCTGAAGCACCAAATTGCTAACTTGGCTAACCTTCAGTTCCTCTCCAGCCCACGAAATCCAACGGTTTTTCTCCACTTAACAGCGGCACTAGCCAGAAAGCGTCCTTGCCTTCATCGTCCTTTACATTGATAGGGATTGCTGGCTTTTGCTTTTCTCAAGTTAGCGAAGTTTGAGGTCATCGCTAATAGGTTGCTCGTTTAACGCTTTCTTAGCGGCTTTAAGCACCGAGCCGTGGTTTACTGGGCAGATTTTTCTTCTCCTCAGGGACATGTCAAGCTTTGGGTTACGAAGTTGGTTTTGACCGGTGAATCCCAGTCTTCCCACGTTACTGTGCCGGCGAGCTTGAAGTTTGCATTCCATGGCCATGGGTCGTAAATGTAGAGGCGGTTAACACCTGTTAACAAGTTGCGGCTGTAGCCTGCGCATGCTCTAGCATGACCGGAGATTCCACTCTTGAAGGGGTGTAGAGCGTCGATCTGCGCTTTTGCCTCGTTAAACGTGGGAGTACTATCGAAAGCAGCTGTTAGGTGGTTGCAAGTAAGCGACTTATACCCCGGTGACTGATCTGATGGGCAACCTGACCCAGCACTGTAACCAAGTGCGGGCGCAATCTGATTCTGCGTGTAGTAGTATCGGTAGTAACAAAGAATCATCTGACAAGTAGCAACTGCACAGTAATCATCAACTTCCTGCCCCTGTAAGACAAAGCAATGATGTGACCGTACTTCATTGTAGTTGTACTGCGTGCAGTACTAAGTAGTTTTGTCTGAACTAATTTGAAAATTGTGTCAAAATATTTTGATGTAACGGTGTACTTTCTGAAAACATCTGCCTTCATCATAGCTGTGCGTTCAACCTCAGGTATCCGCATAAGGCTCTTCTTTACCTGTTCAAAACGCCTCAACCGTACACTCTTCGCTTCTTTTCTTTAACCGTGATAGACCAAACGTAAAAACCCTCAACCGCGCGCCCATCGTTTTTCTCAGGCACTGCATTGAGGCTAGCCACATCATAGATTTGACGACAAATTGCTCCAGTTGGATCAAGGGCTTCAAACATCACGCCCAACTTGGGATAACTATAACAAACGAGTTTAATGCTTTTCAAATTCAACTTCGGAAACTTTTTGCTAAAGATCGGCTTCAGCGTCTCAACCGCAGCATCAAAGCTCCAATACCTTTCGCCTAACTCATACGCAACAATAGGGGAACCTAGGTCTTTGCGAACATCAGCTCTTACGTGACCCACAACGCGATCTTCTCGTTCAGACTTAATGGGTAGTCTTTGAACAGCAATTCACCGTTGATGTCAAAAATCTTGGTAGAAAGCCTTGACAACTTCGCGTTTTGCCAAGCTTGAGTTCCAGGCAGACACGCTAACGTCACCATATTGGCGGATATTTTTGCATGCTCAAAAAGTTCTCCTTTTGGGATTTCAACACTCATAAAAATACCTCTAAATAAGCTTGATAAATCAACTTATAAGACTTACGATAGCCGCAATCCGATCAGTTCAGCTTGCGCAGAGACAACCTCAGTCTAAAGCATGGTTACGGGTGCGCTTGTTGGTCAAAGTAAAGTTATAAACAGGATCGTCCCTAGTGAGTTATAGCTAACAAGACGGAAAATGGATACTCAGGTAGCTTTGCTTGACCCATCCCAGTAGCCATTTGCCAGGTTAGTGAAGCCGATTTCCCATTCTCTTGTCAGGAGTGACTAATCATTCCGTTGGATAATAAACAGGAATACGATTGCGATGTGATAGTGGTGGGCGCTGGACCTGCAGGTTCCGCCGCTGCGCATTATCTTGCAAATGCGGGTTATGATGTAATTCTCGTAGACAGGTGTAAATTTCCGCGTGACAAAATCTGCGGCGACTTTGTAAGTCCAGTTGCACAGAATGAGCTTGCCAAACTGGGAATTACGAGCACCCCTGAATTCAAGAGTGCAAACCGGATAATCAAAGCCTCGGTTTATCTGGACGGCAATAAACTAGTCTCTAGAGTTGTCCCAAAGGTTCAAGGTCTACCGCGTTACGGTCGTGTAATGCCTCGTCTTGTCTTGGATAAACTGCTCCTAGACTCAGCTTGTAGAGAAGGTGTTGTTTTCTTGGAGAACCTGAGAGCTGTAGGCATGCGGGTAAAGCGTAGATGTGTTGAGTTAGAAGCGGAGGGACCAGACGGCAAAAGAACCCTGAAGGCTCGTTTATTGATAGGTGCAGATGGCAGCAATTCAACCATCGCCAGAATCGTTAGGGGTCAACCACCTTCTAGTGCCGACAGAATCATTGCGATACGCGGATACTTCAAGGATGTTGAGGGACAGTCAAGTCAAGCTGATCTGCACTTCAACAAAGAGAGTTTTCCCGGTTACTGCTGGCTATTCCCCACAGGTAAAAACCAAGCTAATGTAGGGGTAGGAATGGTCTTAGACACCATACCTTCTGGCAACCGCCTAAAAGAGCTTCTAAACCACCTCATCAGTAACGATGAAGCGTTGGGCAAAAGACTCAAGAACGCCAAGTTAGTCGGGCAAATAGGAGGATGGCCATTAACAACCTATAATCCAAGCCAGCCACTGGTCGACAACCACGTTATGCTTGTCGGTGACGCCGCGGGTTTAGTAAATCCATTAAATGGTGAGGGAATTCAATATGCGCTTCTAAGTGGCAGATGGGCCTCTGAAGTCGCCATTTCCTCCTTAACTGCCAACGATTTGTCTAAAGAGGCTTTGGCGGCATACCAGAATATTGTTGAACGGGAACTTCAATACGGGATGTCAATTGCGTACTTAATTGTTCAGTTGATTCGAAATCGAAGCTTCAACCCGTTATGGCTGCATTCGTTGGAACTTATGGCGGCGCGTTCCCGAGTTGATTCAGGCTACGCTGACATCGTTGGAGGCATCCTAATGGGAACTGTACCCCAAACCGAAGCAACTAACTTGGAAGTGGCTCGAGGAACAATCGAGCAGGCAATGTTATCGACAGGGCTGAATAGTTTGGTTGAGATGGTGCAGGATCCCAATGTGATTGCGAAATCTACTTTGGAGGCTATACAAACGGGCTTTTCGGTAGCTGCCCAAGCGACACAGAATCCTTCTGCTCTATTTGATTGGGCCGTTAAGTCGGTGGCAAGCGCAATTAACGTTGCATTGGCATCTTCCAACTATACGGAAAGTACTCAGAAGCGGCATTCAACTAATTTTGGGCTTGAAAGAACACTTAAGTCTGAATAGAGAAAGGTTATCTATCATTTCTGAGTAATATGGGGTGATGGTCAACGCTTGAGCGAAACAACAACCCTGTCGGCGATGAAGAAAAAAGTCACCCTTCGAATGCAGCACTATCTTAAACTGAACTTTGGATCCAAAACATTAGCTTACGACCTTTTGGCTGACTACCCAACTAGACCTGGAAAGGGGATTCGTCCTCTGTTTTGTCTTGCCGCAGCAGCTTCAGTCGGCGCCGACTACAACAAAGCAATCGATACAGCAACCTCAATTGAGCTTCTGCACAACTCTTTCTTAATAAAGGATGATATAGTCGATCAGTCAATCTATCGCCGAGGCGGCCTTACGTTAAACAGAAAGTACGGTCTAGCTTTGGCAGCAAACGCTGGCGACGCAGTGAAAATCCTCGCGATGTCTCCGCTCATAGACAACTTGTCATCGATTGGCGTTCGCAAATCATTGCAGATTATTATGGAAATACAAGAAACAGCCCGACGAAGTGTTGAGGGGCAGATAAAAGAGTTGACCTTTGTTAAAGATAACCGGGTTGATTTGACCCCTGAAGATTATTTTAGCATTTGTGAGAACAAAACTTGCTGGTACACAATTATTACGCCCTGCCGAGCGGGCATCATCATAGGGTTAGATGAAGCTAGTCCTAAGCAGTTAGATGCCATTACCAGATATGCCCTCTACACAGGAATAGCGTTCCAGATAACCGATGACACCCTCAACCTTACAGCTTCGCAGAGTCTCTACGGCAAAGAGATCGATGGTGATATCTTGGAGGGAAAAAGAACGCTCATGCTCATACACACCCTCAACACCTGCGAAGCTAGAGGAGAGGGATCGTATTCGAAAGATTTTGGGCAAGCCACGAGAGGTTAAGACAGAGGCCGATGTCGAGTATGTTAGAGGTCTAATGCAAAAATACGAAGCCATAGAGTACGCTGTTGAAATTGCGAAGCAGTTCGCTGTAAAAGCCAGGGACGTTTTGCTAAATGAATGCGACTGGATGGTTGAGAAAAAGTGGAAGGACTTTTTCCTCGAACAGACCAACTACCTTGTTCAGCGGAAAAATTAAATAACGTTAACTGATAACTTGAGAGTGGAGATAACAGTGAGCAAACAAACAACCAAAAAAACAAGCTCAAAAGCTAAAAGCACAGCCGAGGTAAATCCTAAAACAGTTATGCCTAACCCAAAAACTGTGCAGAAAGCCATAGACCAAATTGCAAACACTCTCAACAATCCTGAAACTAGAGAGCAATTGACCAAGTTGACTCAAGCTTCAGTTAATAACACTGTTCAAACAGCTCAAAGACTAAGTAAAGCGTCTGCACGGATGAGTAAACTAAGCAACGAAGAAATGACAGAGCTAGTCAGCAACTCTGTTAGTGACATGATGCGCCTCTACATCCAGTTTAACACAGAGCTCCTAACCCTTGTACAAAAAGTTTCCAATCGAGCAGTCGATATAATAGAAAAAGCGACACCAGTCCCAGAAGAAACACCCACCGAGCAGTCAGCCCAATGACTTTATACCGTGTAGAAGACACGGCTAGCGTTGATGCTTTCACTCTACCCTCGCTTTTCGATGCAAGAGCTAGGTTCTATCAGGAATGGCATGACTTTGTTTTCTTTGACCGAAAAACGGGCATATTCGGCTTGCTAAACTTTGGGGTTCACGGAAATCCTTATGATTCCAAACGCGGCTGGGGCTCCGTTCTCTCATACATTGTTGACCCGTCACGAAAGATATTTGCTGAATTAAAGCTAATTCCGATGAATCAACTCGAAGTTACATCCTACAACCCCAAACTTTGTCAGCGATAAATTCTCCGTGGAACTGTTGGAGGACAATTCTTTTGACGTTGTGGGGAAAATGGAGCAGACTTCGTTTAACCTAAACTTTAAAGTTGTTTCCCCGCCTGTTACGGACAAAGACATCTTTATAGAAGTCCTCAAGGAGCAGAATCCCAATTCAAAGATGCTTTTGGCTGCCCAAGAAATGAATCGTCAATGGGAAAGCTGGGTTGAATTGCCCAGATTGTTTGTTGAAGGCAATTTGAAAGTTAACAAGAAAAACTATGCGATTAAGACTAATCAGGGATATCAGGATCATGAAGGCGGCTGCTTCGACATAGGGATGACTTGGGGTTGGGATACTGGCGTTATCTTTTGTGACCCCAGCGTTGCCATTGAACCAGGAAGAGTGGATTTTCTGATTTACCGTTACGGCGCGACTAACGATCTCTCATACGGCGGCGTCTTCGTTGAAACTAAGGATGGAAAAAGACAATTCTTCGACAGCGCCAAGATGAAGATCACTGCCTCAGGAGACTATGATAGTAATCGAAGCATCATGCCAGCAATCACCCAATTATTATATCCGGATTATCGCCCAGCAATTCCAAAAACCAGAACGTTTACTGCTTCCAAAGGTGGGGACAAACTTGAGGTTGTATTCACACCTAAAGCCGTGTGCAGCATAGTCAACACTAGTATCGTCAATTCATCAGAGGTTGTGTTTAACGAAATGTACTGTGAAGCAAACCTGATGGGGAAAATCGGCGGCAGCACCTACGAGTGTGTTCTTCCATGCTGGTTTGAATCGGTTCGACCGCGAAAGAGAGATGAGAGCAATGCAACTGACACTTGAACAGTTTTTAAAAGAGCTAATTGCGTTAATGAAACAAGATTATCCCAAGCATCTTCAAAGGATGATTGATAGCACTGAGGGCTTAGTTTGGCTTCAAACCCTCGACGAGGAAAAGACGCTGATTCGAGTCACATCCGACGACGTTGTTATCGAGGGTGAAACTATCCCCAAGACGGTTGATGTTCGAGTAAAACTTTCAAGAAAATGCCTGTTTGACCTTCTTGAAGGTAGAATAACCCTCGACAAAGCACTCCAGACAAACCAGATTGAAGCTTATGGGGAACCCGCAACGCTGCTAAAATGTTATAGGATTTTTGAGCAGATTTTGTTGCTTTCGAGATTGTCGCCTCGTTTCTATTTCTTGACATATAGACTGAAATAAGGCATTTAGTGACGATAGCGAATCTGATGTTGTGCCGACTAATCAGACTCAACACAAACGATAAATAACAATAAACCCAAATAGAAATGGGGACTAAGCGATTGAGCAAGAGCTCGAGAACAAAAAAAGTTTTAGATGCTAAAGAAATAACTTCCGTAGAAAAAACTAACGCAGCTATCTCATCAAAAGATGAGAAAATATGCATTCCTCTGCCAAAAGTGGAAACACAAAAAGTCTGCGTAAACCTTCCTAAAATAGAGGTAGAAACGCAAAAAGTATGTTTTGATTTACCCAAAATCCCGACAAAGGGATGTGATTGCCCTCCGCCTCAGATGCGATGCCGCTCAAGACAAGAAAAAGTGATAGCCCGCGCGGTTATACCCAAATCGGAAATCGCTTCCAGCATCGGTGGACCACTCACGATTGCGGAGATAGAAATCGGCGAAATATCCATTCCAAGCCTTCGGTTGAAAGATTTTGGTGGAACATTCAAGTACGATTCGTGCAAAGCTAAAAACGTAGAGTTAGAAATCACTCTAGCCATAAGTACCACGTTTTCGGGAAACATTGACTTGCCCTGGCCGCTTTGTTGGGAAGACTTCTGTTATGGAGTGTCAGGTCAAGTAAACTTTGCCTCCTACGTGGAGAAACATACTCTGGGAGATGTCCTTTTCGGAGCTGGTCAGTTTTCCATGTTTTCACCCACAACCAATATCGGTCCATTCGAAATGACCGCTGAACCGATAAGGAGAACCGAAATTGACCAAGTTACCGCCGATAACATACAGATGCAATGTACAAGTATCCCCATTGACACTCCCCTGGGAATTAACATTGGACTCTGCCTACCTATACCCAATCCAACTGGACCCAACGACATCGCAACCGATCAGACAAGCATTGACGAAATGGATTCAACCGGCATATCGAGCCCTCAAGCTTCCATGAAGGACATAAAAGCCTTAAACATAACCATCCCATCTGTCACAACCCAAGCGTTCGAGGCTCAATCTAATACGGCTTTAACAATATCGACCTCAAAGAAGATGTATGGATCAGGTGTTACACTTATCGGTGACGCCGATAGAGCCCACATTAACGGCGTATTAACTCTCAACATCACTAAGATGGTAATGAGGGTCAGGGGCGGCTTGGAATTTTCAAACCTATCTGGTACAGTTACAACTAGACTCTGCAATCGCCAGCAAGCTTGACCTAAGCTTGGTCTTAAAAGGAATTAAAATCAAGGGATTAAACTTGTGTGGGATGAAAATCCCAGAGATAGAGGTGGTTATGTAATGAGCAGAAGTCTAAGTACCGACAAACCAAGGCTAAAGATTGAAGAGATCGCCAAAAGAGAAAAAATAATGAAGTCATTAATGGATCAGAAGAGAACCGGAAAAATTGATATAAAAGCCACATTCGACTTGATCCACCTCAGTGTCTACCCGCTTTTGCAAAACCGCGAAATAGTGGAAGAAGACATGAAACAACTCAAGAAGACTCTCGATGACGCAGCCTGCCGCATCTGTGAGATAATCGAGAAATCACAAACAAAAACATCAGATAATACGCCAAGATAGCTCAGGGCAACCGTCTGCTTCTAACTGTTTTCTATCTTTCTTCAGGCTACTAAGCAAAATAAGCTTAACCTACCTTCGCTCACCGTAGATCAGACAAAACTTCATAGAAATAACAAAGGCAATTAGCCCAGCCGAAAAAAAAGTGCGATAAAAAAAGAAGAGGTAGGCTGTGGTTTTCCACAGTCGCTATCTGCCCACAAGCCCCAAGATTTTAGTGCCCACAGATGCAGAATGTTTTTGTTACATCAATTGTACCGCGGTCTACAATGCCAGTCGTAAGTCCAGGTCTAGTGCTAAGAGTCACAGAATAAGAGCAAGATTCCCATTTTGATGTGTCTTCATAGATGCTCCCGGCTCCGCCCCGATAAGTAAGTGGCGGTCCAGAAGGCGTTATGTTGCCTGGCGCGGATATGCTACAGCTATTGATACTTAGTGACCATCCACCTGCACCCATCAGTTCATGATCAACGGTGTACAGTACGTTTAGTGTTTTGTCGATTGGTGTGCAACAGCTAGTGGCGAATTCTACGAAATCCAGCTGATTGACCTCGTTCCAGTTGTTGATGTGGATTTTGGAGAGCGAATTTGTATAGTCTGGTATGGTGCCTGGCGGTAACGTTGTGGTTCGGGTTGCTTCAAAGATGATTGCAAGATCTGTTCCTGCTTTCTGCTGGGTGGAGGGTACGGGGTTTCCTGCTCCGGGCAGTGGTGGTGTGCCTCCCGCAACAACTTTGGTGGTGTCAAAGCCTAATAGTTGTGTGAAGCCAAGGCCAACTGCGTTTGGATCAACTTCGACCCAGCCGTCTGAGTCCGTTGTTATGTAGTGGGGTGAGGGTGCAACCCATGTTGTTCCTGGTGCTGGAGGAGTCGGGTCTGGGGGTAGGATGCCGCCTGGGGCGAACTGGATTATCACGCTTTGGGTTGTCAATGTTGTTGTGCTGAGGGCTTTGCCGCTTAAGTCGCGTTCAGGCCATGGGATTCTTCTAAAGTTTTCAACTGGGCTGAGCAGTGGACCGGTGATTGGAACTGGTGTGCCAGAGCCGATGGCATATTGGAAGCGATACTTCATAGGTGTTCCTGAAGAGGTCGGGGATGTGCTGGGACAGAATCCATTTAGCGAAAGCTGTTCATGGAATGCAAAGTTTGGGCCGCCTCCGCTTGATAGGCTTGCGAAGGAAAGTTTCTTGTTGGTAAGTCCTGTTGAGGGATCAATGTCTGAGTAAATGTTGAAGTGCCCCACACTTGTGAACAACGGTTCAGCGCCTGGAGGATGAGATACACAGTAGATGTAGCACCATCGTTTGCATAGTTCGTAGCAGATCCAGTGGCATATCTGTAAACAGTATCTATCTGCTTTGAATTCAGAGATTAGGGCTGAATATGTTTCTGAATTTCCAGATTGTATAGCTGATAATATTCGGGCAAAGGCGTTTTTGTTCTCGGCGAGTTTTTCTGAAAATATTGCGAATTCACGCATTTCGTCTATGTGGTCTTTTACTTCGGGGATTGGGAATGGGCGGCAGGAAAGCATACAAATTCGCACGCAACGCCAGCTGCAGAACCACTCGCAAATTAAGTAACATTGAATGAAACCGCTTATGATCTCACCTAGCGAGTCAGCGTCGTATGCTATGGCAGCTTCGTAAGCGCTTCTTAGAATTACTCTTTTCTTAGCTAATTGCCCAATTGCTTCGCCAGCACGCGCGAGCTCTGCAACAACCTGATATGGGGGTACGTCTTTTTTGCCGCAAACTACTTCGCATACTAATCTGTAGCGTACCACGGAAATCCAGTGACATAACAAGTGGCAAAGTGGCTCTGCTTCTAACTCTTTTACAATAGTTTTGAAAGCCACCGCATCTCTGTCTTTGACCGCATCTACTAGGCGCCGCAAGAGGAATTCGTCTTGGCTTAGGTCTGCAACAAGATCGGCGAATCTTGAAACTTGTTCAAAAGTTACAGGCTCTTGAGGGGGCGGTCCACAGATTCTTAAGCATTCAAGCACTGTTTCTTTACTGCTTAACCATACGCAGATTCTTTCGCAGTATTCGCTGACCTTAAGTTCTGAGAGAAGATGATTGAATAGTTTGCCATCCCAAGCTTCGAAGGCATCGACAATTGACCTGAACATTTTGGGATCTTTTGCAATTATTCCAATGGGTGTGCTTGCGCGGGAAAAACGATCTGGAAGACGATTTTCATTTATAGGAGTTGGTTTAATTGTTTTGCTCATAAAAAAATGCCAACCTTCAAGTCTTAAATCACGCGTTTGCATATAATAACGTTGCCAACTGTTATATGAAAAAACAGAGAATTCATGCTAAATTCTGCATATAAAAATGTAGCAAAAACAGCAAATTCTCAGATTGTATGACTGGTATGATAGCTACTTAGCCTTAATATATTTCAATCGCTAATTCCAACCCATACCTCGTTTTTTTGAGCATAAACGAGTCTCTGTACCCAATTATGCTGATTTGCAGAGATGCATCTTGGCAAGTTCCTTGTCTAGTTTGTTTTCGTTCACGCATTTTGGCGATCGTGAGAGAGTTTTGTCTTCGCATTCGCTGCTGCCTCTTTTGTCTAATCAATGACTGAGAAGCCAAGATTGGATAATTGACGGGATTGCCAACAGCACAACTCCGACAATTAGAATTGGCACAAACTTGAGCGGGAGATTATATTTTTTTGCTGTCTCGTAACCCAGAACGAACCAAAGTGGATACAGAGTTAGAAACATCATCGCTATCCAAGCAGGAAAAGCCGCCTTAGTTATCCCCGTCAACCCCTGGTCAAACATAATGTATGAACCCTTCAAATCAACAATCCCCGGTATGACCCACCGATACCAATCTAAATAGAGAGCCGCACCTCCAAAGGTAAAACTAGTTAGAATAGCTGCAGCGAGAGCATACAGAACCGATATTGCAACTTTGTAATTAACAGATACAATGAACAAAAACGCACCAAGGAAAAAAAGCCCGAAGGGATCAACCCAGAAACTCATGTCAAGATTCTCCATCTCGAAGTTTTAAGCTTAGACGTTGATCCACAAATGCCGTATTGGTTTCTGTTTTGAAGCAGAAATGTCAGGTTTTTTGGGTTGTCTGTCTTCCATTTTTTGTTGGGCAGCTCGGGGGCGATCTTCTGGTGTGACTAGCTCTATTTTGATTCTGGAAGGCACCTTAAAGCTAAACAATAAGCTCTCAGTCGGGTTTATTTGTATTTTTTCAGGAATTATCTGGTTTTGTGTGCATTCAACTTTTGTGGCTTGTGGTTGTTTGGGTATTTTCCCGATTTCTGGATAAGCAACAACCAACTCTGCTTTTGCTTTCGTTTCTACATTTATGACTTGGTATGTTCCTGGACGTAGTGGTGTGGCAACAAAATGATCGTTTTCATTTAATTTTCGGCTGTCAAAAACTATTTTTCCTTTGCTTTCGGTTCCAGTTTTTCGAAGCTCGACTGCGTAGCCGCCGGCGCCATTTGACAGATGAAATACGACATATCCGCCGATTCTAACTTGGAAACAATTCTTTGATTGGCTTTCAATGTGGTCGGCTGCTGGCAAATCCAAACTTTTCAAGTCAATATTAACTTGATTTTTGGATTCAGTGACGCATATTTCAGGTGAAAAGTCGGAAACGGCTAATCTAAAACGTCCTACCGTATCAGGTCCTCGCTGAATTATGCCATCGTAGACTCCTAATTCGGATATTTTGTGGATCGCTGAGGTTAGCATTGTGAGTGATGCACTGTCTAAGTTCACTTGAGAGAAAACAAATGGATTAATTATGGCTTTCATTTTTAATTCCCCACATCTCCTTGGATAACCATTTCGTTTTGATTGATGTTAATTCCAATAAACTCAATGGGAACCATTACAGGAATTAGTGGACCAGCCTTATCCAACGCTTTGAAGGGGTCATCTATTTCAATGGCTGGCAGATTGTTTGCCAAGAAATTGTAGACTCCGGCTAGCAACACATCGAATACGCCTAGACTTGTTAGTAGATCCAAAAGCCATCCTGCTATATCGTCGGGAATGTCGAGAACGAATCTGATTAGGTCGTCAATTGTGCCAAAAATTCCCTTTAGCAAATCTTTTGCCCAATCTGGGATGCCTCCTAGCAAGTTGTCAATTGCAGCGTCGAAGAGATTCTTGAAAAGATCCCCGACTGTATCAGCAACGTCGATTATTTGGAGGTCAATGGGCATTTCGGGCACTATGACGATTTGCCATCTGTTTGTTACGCCTGATCCAACCCCGTAGAAGACTCTAACGCCAGCAGTGAATGTTACCTCTGAAGTGATGAAGCCGCCTAGATTTATCGGTAGACAGAAATCTGGGTTGCCGCTAAAGAAACATATTTTGGGCACACTAAGGATGCAACCGTCAAAGGGATTTGGAATTAAGCAGCCGCCGCCCACGCATTTTTCAGGAATGTCAACACATAGATTCAGACTCAAAGCATCCCATTTGACTTCTAAGTCAGAGACTTCGATAGATCCGTTGTTTCGCAGTTGAATTGATCCGCCTTCTAAATGTGCCTCAACATCGTAACTTGCAGAAAACGGTCCATAACTGCCGTGGTCAGCGCAGGAAAAGTGGAACCCCTTAACCAATGCCCCAAAGATTTTTCCAAAAGCCTTAGCAGAAATAGCCGCGGTCAAATCAAATGTACCTGTCCGTGTTCTACCTCGAGTAGTCCTCGTAACAGTTCCTCCACCTCCTCCGCCACCCCCGCCTCCGCCGCCGCTTGACTGGCAAATCGTTGGGGGAATGTTGAGGTTAAGAACTATCGTGTCCAAATTGACGAATGCCTTAAGTTGATCGTCTTCAATCCCGGGGTTATTAGGAACAGATGTTGCTGCAGAGAAGATAATTGAACCTAAGTCTGGTGGAAGTGGATTGCTGAAGGCAAATTTTGAAATCATCTGTCCGATGCTTGGGAGAATTCCTTGGTTCAAGGCGAGGAGGGCATAGCAATTTATCATGTTTTCTATTGCATCAGGTTTGATATCCACGATATCAATGCCATCTACGAATGGCTGAATCAGTTGGTTTCCAACTGGACCAGTAGTTTTGGCCCCGCCGGTTGCGTACAAGTCAAGGCAAAAACAATCGAGTTCTCGCGTTGGCAAAACTACCACTGCTCCGCCATCTGGATTAAAAACGCCGATGTTAGAAACAGATATCTCATTTGTAGACATCCTGGCCAAATTAGAGGCTGAGCCCGCCGCTTTTCCAGGTGGTCTTGTTGGAGTTCCTATTGCAGGAGGACAACCTAAACCCGCGCAAACTTGAAAATGAACGCCCAAACGCTGCTTTCCCAAAGGCGGATTCAATTCGCTTGGAAGAGTGAAAACATTTCCTGGATGAAAATCAAGCTCTCCCTTTGTGAGCTGCACAGCGTAATTTAGCGCTTCGGATGTGCCAATGATTGGCAAGGGAGGTAGAACTGTAACAAGGGGGTTTCCTGCCTGAAGAACTTCTGGTGCGACATCAATACTCTTGCATAGAAGGTAGGGGTTGGAAGCAACAAACGAGGTGCCATAGTTGAAGAGTGAAGGCCTTTTGCGCATTACATGGTGAACAAGCCGGTTTATGCCAGCATCTTGGATGGCGACGTAAAAATCAGAATTGCTAGTTAACGCCACTAACAACCACTCCTGCCCAGATAAAACTTGAAAGATCCTAAAATTTCGAACTTGGCTGATTTTTCCTTATCGATTTTTAGAGAAAAATCCATGAAGTTCTCACTTGAAAAGTCAAACATATAGTATAACAACCTCTTTTTCTAAAGAGTTCTGTCTGAATACTCAAGTCTGCATACGGTTAATAAACATGTGTTGTCACACCCAAAAAACAACAAGTAACTATTTTACTGTAAAAACAAGAAAAAGTGAACTGATGAACGAATTATTCATATGCTTTTTCGCGTTGCGAAAACGAGTAAACCACAATTGTTTGAGGCACTAAAGTTAACCTTCCATTTTTCTTCGCAGCCTCATATTCTTTTATTGCAGCAACATCTTCTTGCGTTGGTTCTTCAAAACCGATTAGCCTCTCTTCCAATAAGTCATTTAACCCATCGACTTTCTTGTTTAATTTCAACAGCAGACTCCTAATTTCTTTAGCTC
Organism: Candidatus Bathyarchaeota archaeon; assembly: GCA_963725715.1. Lineage (GTDB taxonomy): Archaea > Thermoproteota > Bathyarchaeia > Bathyarchaeales > Bathycorpusculaceae > Bathycorpusculum. The sequence continues at coordinate 6,616 of CAVRZF010000004.1, read as the reverse complement.
AACATCAAAGGTCATGTGTCGTCGAATCCTACTAATGGTTCTGCACATACTAAATAAATATGTTAAACTGCAGCGATTAAATCTAAAAATTATCTGACCAAATCCAGGCATCTACTCTGCACCAAACCCAACATCTAACACTCTAATCCGCAGCAGTCTGAGCCTCAAATAAAGCAGCGTCTTAGCGCCTTCTACTAAAGTAAAGCTTTATTCAATCTTAATATTTTCTAGCTCACTGTAGAGATGTTGGTGACAGAAAATGCCTGAAGATTGGCAAAAAAGAATTGCAGCTGACCCAAAAGTCCTAGTAGGAAAGCCTCTGATTAGAAGTACTCGGCTTTCAGTTGAGTTCATTTTGGATCTTCTTGCTAACGATTGGACTATTGAGCAGATACTTAGTGAATATCCCCAGTTAGTTCGCGAAGACGTAATGGCTGTTTTGAAATATGCCGCTGAAATGGCTAAGGAAAAGAAGATATATCCATTACCGTAAAACTACTGTGAAGAAAAAGAAGATCAAGCATATTTTTAAGGGGTCATTTGTTGCCAGTTCAAATTAGATTCTGTATTTGGATTGTAACTTGCTGAATCTGAGAGAATGTATTCTCCTAGGTTGTTAGCCCATGCATAACTGTATCCAGATGGAAGATCAACTGTGCCGCTGTCGAATGGGTTGTTGTATGTTTGAACTCCAAGAATGTTGTTTGAGAAATCGTTGGCTAATCTGTCGTTTACGTTTTGGGTTTGTTGCCAAGCCTCATAGTTTTCGTCGCTAATTTCATCGCTCGTTTGACTTATAATGCTGCTCAATTGGCCTAAGCTTTGGATTTGTTGAATTTGTCTCTGGATGAGGTAGTTTACAACCTGATTGTATTTGTTTATCCAGTTTTCTTCGGTTTTGGCAGAGAACGAGATTGCCTGGAAGGTTTTGGTTTCTGCATCAAGTTGGCCTTTTTCTGCCCGGAACGACTCTAAATAGGTCATGTACCAGTTAACGTTTCTGGAGACTCCGGTGAGTGTTTGTATTGGAATATCTTGTGATTGTATAACACAATACATTTCTTCCTCCATCGCAACACCGTTGAGAGCTGTATTCGATGCGTATTTTTCCTCCATTAGCAGCAGTTGTTACACCTGTCGCTGGATCAGTTCCAGTTGCGATGACGCTGCTTAATTCTGCAAGCAGTTTTTCACTTACGACTGTTAAACCTTGAACATTGCTTCTAAACATTGGGATTGCGATTTCTTTTAGGGCTTCAACTGGGCCTAATGGAGCATGTACCAGCGCTCCAAAGTAGTGAGAGCCGGCTGGAAATGTCTGGGTAATCATGGGGTTGTCTGATGAGAAGAATGCTTGGTTTGCAAAGTAGTTGTATTCTTCATTTCCGTTGGGATTCCAGGCTTTGAAGTTTCCGAAAGCAGGCATTGCTGGATTATCCAGTACCCATTTGATTTCGCCGCTTGATTGCCAATCTACTGGTATAAGCATGCTGAAGGCTTTGGTTCCGATGCCTTGGCTGTCGACAAAGTCGACAGTTTTGTACCTAACTTGGGTGGCAGTTTGAGAAGGAGATGTATTTGGATTATTGTTTGGGTTAGTTGTTGCATTTGGTGATCCGTTGCTTGATGGGGCGTGGTATGTTAGAAGTACAACTGCGCCCGAAACTGCAATGATAATGATTAATGGGATGACGATAAAAATTTTGTTCATTTCTATCGTTTCTATATATCTTTTTAAATTGATTATAACTTTTTCCATAAGTGATGATTTTATTAAAACAGGCTTAAAGTCAAAATATTCCTTTCACTGCATCAGATGTTTTTTGCCTTTTTCAAAAACATACGCGAATTCCGCGTAGATCCGAAGGTAATAGGCCCAATATCCTTTCCATTTACCATATTTCTCAGCTATCTTACATACATCTTCATTTTTCACGGGTTCGTCTTTTCCAGCGTAAATTCTTGCAACATCTAAAGCCAACTGGGGCTCAATGTTTGAAAGCTCTTCCATTCTTCCAAGTCCCCGAATCATCACAAAATTAGCTGACCAATCCCCGATACCTTTGATCTCCGTTAACCAGTCATGAACCACATCGTACGGGGCGGTTCTAAGCCATTGTTCATCCACCTTAGAGAACGCTTCAGACACAAATGACAGGTACTCTGCTTTTCTTTTATTTGGCACCAACTGAGGCAAATCGGGGGATGCGGCCAACAGATTGGAAGGTTCAGGAAAAGAATAGTAATCGACTCCTTTTATTTTGATTTGACCACCTACTTTTTTGATAATGTTTTCTTTCATTTTGCGAGCAACATTCATAGGTATTCTTTGAGCTAAAATCGCCCAGCATGCAATTTCAAAGGGCGTCAAAAACTTCACTTGTTTGTGACCATAAAACTGTTTGATTGCCGGTTGAATGTACTGGTCTTTTTTGGCTATTTCGTAGAACTCGTTTAGGTTGTCTTGGAGGCTTAGGAAGAAACTTATTCGGTCAGCTACTGACTCCTTGTCTTGCCCAGTGAACTTGGCTTCACAGTAAGCAGTAAATTCCAATTTTGGATTTTCAACAGTTCCCTTGTCGAATACCTCAAACCCAACTGTTTTGCCATTTAATTGGACGGCTTTTGTGAGGGCGCCGCTTTTCACTTCTTGTTCATTTTGCATTGGACTAAAATCAGAAAGGAACTCCATGGATTTGGAGAAATCAAAAGGAGCAACCGGCTTCAATGTGCTCTCAAAAGAATAAAGACTCAAAAAAACACCTGATTTATGTTATAGAAACCGCTATTTTAAAGAATCGTTAAAAGGATTTAGTTAGCAAATAAAACATTTGGTTACCAGTAATTGTGGTACAAAGCTAATTCTACTCTAATTGGAAGACGTTTCCGCATTTTGTGCATCTAACGCTTTGTTTCTCAGTTTCTTTAGCAATATGCCAAACATAACCGCAAACAGGGCACTTAATTGACAGAATACAACTGTTATCTGGTTCCGTTCTTGGAGCTATTTCTGTCCTGGGCTCCGGTTCAGTTCGAGCCTCTGGCTCCGTTCTAGGCGCCAATTCCGCTCTAGGCTCAAGTTCCCATTCACTTCCCTGAAGGATAATCAACTTACTCATCTTGCAAGTAACTCCAAACATCTGCCACTTTTATGTTTAACTCATCGCCTGCTATAGAAAACAAAAGAAGATGTTAAAGCAAAAAAAATCCGCGGATCAAAAGAGTTTTCTCTTGTTGTTTGTGTTTTGGGTTGCTTTTTTATTTAGGCGTCATTGAATGTTTTGGTAAGTTGCTGTTTTTGAGAGTAGTTGATTTTGTGCATAAAGTTTATTTATGTATTCAAAATGTATACATTTATGTTGGTTGGGCCATCTACATGGAAGAAGTAGTAACATCGCGGTTTTCTGAAGAAGCTGTAAAGAAGGTTGATAAAGCAGTTTCCAGAGGCTTCTTCAAGAGTAGAAGTGAGGCTCTGAGAATAATTACGGAAGAATACCTAAAGGATCACCCTGAACTTTTTTTGGGTGACAAGGTTCAAGAATTGATCATGAAGGCGCCGACGTTAGGCGATGAGGAGTTGGAACAAGTTGGGAGCAAACTTTTCAAAGGTATCAGCGTTGCCAAACTTGTGGCTGAAGGACGAGCTTAATGCTACTTTATTTGGACACCAACGTTATCTTAGCAAGGTATGCCCCAAATGAACCCCAACATGGCAATGCAAAAAAGCTACTCAATAAAATAGAGAATGGAAAACTCTCCGCCGTTACTTCCGTACTAACCCTAGTTGAGGTGGTTTGCGCTACAGGAAGGGCTTATGAAAGGTTTGGGGATAAAACGGAAACATTGGGGCGAGAGGAAGTGGCTGGGGCTTTCCTTCGAAGAGTCTTAAGTATTAGAAAGTTGGATTTTATTCCCATGGGAGGCGAAGCCTCATTTAATGTTAATGATCGACGCGTAAAGCTTCCCGCATTATTTGCATTAGCTCTGGAAATAGGTTCAAAGACTGGTCTAAAAACGTTAGACACACTTCATCTGGCATCAGCCTCCATAGCGTCACGAATTTATGGAACCAAAATTGATTATTTTGTAACTTTAGACGAGGACATGCTAAACCGAACTAAAATTATAAGCAGCTTAATAGAAAGCAAAGTTGTTTCACCAATCCATCAGTTCTAAAAATCATTATTTGTTGTACTGAGCTGATTTTTCTTGACAAAGAAGTTTTTGCTCTCATGATAGCATTTCTTAATTTTGTTTTTTGGTCTTCTTTGAGATCAGCCTCTAAAAAGTTTGTTTTTTTCGACAAATTTTGTTCAGGTTGTTTTGGGTTGCTTTTTTGGAACAAGCTTTAAATCAAAGTTAGGCTACGGTTAAAAACGGTTAGCAATGGTTAGTTCTGGTTTAAAACGGTTGTATTTGGCGGGAAAAAGTCTATGCCGCTAACACGTTCAGTAAGCTTCAAAGCAGCCATAGGCAACGCAAACCGAATACAAATCCCCACACTCATCAGATGGGAATTCAAATTAGAACCCACCCAACTACTCAAAATAACCGTCCGCTTGTTCAACCGCGGAATCCAAGAAACGTTCTACACAAAAATGAACAAAGACGGACGAATAACAATCCCCAAAATAAATGCAGAAATAATAAAAAAACAACTCCCCAAAGAAACCCTCAACGAATACGCATTTGAAATAAACCTAACACCCGCATAACCGGATAAAACAGAAGAAAAACACTCCGAAGTTAAGATTAACTGCTCTTTTTACAATGCGGGTTTGGTTGTAAATAGATAGGGAGGGGGGAGGTAGGTTTGGGTTGCGGGTGCTTGTCTGTTTTGGATTGTTCTTGTTTGCTATAGTTTTTTATTCAAAAATATAGGAGGGGGGCGGGTTGTTTGATGCGTCTTTTGTTGTGTTTCAATTTGCTTTTGTGTGCATAATCACACTGTTTTTGGAGCAGCCTGACAAATTCGATTTTGAATCTTACTTATTTATATCCTGCCTACTGGTGCGTGTGAAAAAGGCTAAATAGTTTGTTTATTTTTTTATATATCTTAGTTTTTAGCTTTTATTGAGGTGATTTTTTTGGAGTATAAATGGGTAGCTGTAACTGTTACAACCATCGGCATTTTTATGGTTGGACTTGACGCTCGCATAGTCATCATAGGTTTGCCGCAAGTTGCTCATCAGTTAGGTGCAGATGCAGAACAAGCTATTTGGATTACCCAGTCTTATGTTTTAACAACTACTGTTTTGTTGTTATTAATTGGTCGTTTGTCTGATATTTTCGGTAGAGTGCGGATCTATTGGTTTGGGTTTGCCTTCTTCACCGTTGGGTCAGCTCTGACAAGCCTTGGCTTTAACCCTCTTTCAGTAATAATATTTAGAGCTATTCAGGGAGCGGGTGCTGCTCTTATTTTTGCCAACAGCATCGCCATTGTAACAGATGCCACTCCTCGCCGTCAGCTGGGTTTGTTTGTTGGAATCAACCAAATCTCATATCGAGCAGGAGCAATATTGGGCTTAACTTTAAGTGGGTTAATTTTGTCTTTTCTTGATTGGCGGGCTCTTTTTTACGTAAATATTCCCGTAGGGATTTTTGGTACTTTTTGGGCGAGAAGCCGACTAAAAGAAGTAGCGGCTTTAGATGAAAATGCTAAGATTGATTGGGTTGGATTTGGTTTTTTTGCGGTTTTTCTTCTGTCTTTAATGGTTGGTTTAACAATAAGCGCTTACCTTTCAGTTGGGTCGGCGGTTGTTTTGGGGCTTTTTGTAGTGTCTGGAATCTTTGCGTTGATGTTTGTTTTGTGGGAAAAGCGCAGTCGGTCCCCTTTGATTGATTTCCACATTTTTAGAATCAGGGAAGTTTCTGGTGGGGTTTTGGCTGTTTTGCTTAATGTGATTGCTTGGGCAGCTATGCTTTTGCTTTTGAGTTTGCAGTTTCAGATAGTTCGAGGCCAGACTCCGCTGCAGGCGGGTATTAGCATATTGCCTTTTGAGATTGCTTTTTTAGCTGTTGGTCCGCTTAGTGGAACATTGTCAGATAGGTTTGGTTACTCTAGGTTTATTCTGGCGGGTTTGAGTTTGGGAACTGTGATGCTTTTTCTTTTGTCAACCACTGATGCTTCAACTCCTTACTCTCTATTGGCTTTGTTTATGGCTTTGATGGGGGTTGGTACTGGTTTGTTTTTAGCTCCAAACTTGCGGTCTGTAATGGGTGCTCTTCCCATTCAGAGACGAGGCGTTGGATCTGCGTTGGTTGGGCTTTTTCTCAATATAGGATTAACCGTTAGCCTCAACTTCGCAATAGTGATTATGTCATTTACGGCTCCCTACTCCTTAATTACAAGAATTATCACTCAAATTGGCTCTACTTCTGTATCGTCATCTGAACAAATGCTCTTTATGGCAAGCATCAAATCTGCATATTTTGCTATTGCAATCGTTAACGCTCTAGCTATTCTTCCTTCTATTCTGCAAATTAACAGAGCATCAAAGAATGCAGCTTCACCTTCTTCCAAAAATCCAATTCCGTCAACAGGTGATGTAAGTGCGTCAATTGAGTGAAAAACGACAAACTAATTCCTCGCTTTCTTTTGTTTCTTTGAGAGGAT
>CAVRZF010000003.1:0-112979 GCA_963725715.1 Candidatus Bathyarchaeota archaeon | reverse complement strand
TAAAGTGGATTGAAGCACCTAAAGTGAGGGGTCACTATGAATGAGTGTTCCCTCTCTAACTTTCACTGTCTTGGCGAAAAGGTCTTTTCACTTCCTCATTTAGAAGTTGTTATTCATTATGATGTTTATTCGCCTGTTCTTGAGTTGACGTTTAAGTATGGTGCTTTTAGGCATAACTTTTTGGTTAAACGGTTCTATTACTCTAAGGCTGTTTTGCCTGTTTGTTATCAGGATTTCTTAGAGTTTCATTTCTGCTACCGATTTAGAAATTGACTTAGAATTTTGCTCACCAAATAACCAACAGGAGAGAGGAGGTGAAATTTGAATGAGCGCCAAAGATGCTAAAACATTAGATGCAAGTGTTGAAGAGTTCGGTTCTTTGCTGGATGGTGAAAAGAATTTCCTTCCTAAGAATGAGTTGGTTTTCATTGTTTTGAAGCGTCCAAAGCCTGTGGATAGCTCTTTCAATGGTAAACCATCCAAACTCTATGAGGTTGAAGTGGTAGATTCTAAGGGTGACTTAACAACTATGTCGGTTACTGCTGGTGACTACAAAAAGATTCGTAAAGCTGCAGAGAAAACTCTTGATGTCCAGAAGCGTTACCCTAACCTTCCTTTGATTCCTTACGTTAAGACTACTTCTCTTTGCCTTTTCAACAACCTATGAATGGTCAACGGTGACCATTTAGTAAGTTGTTTTTTATTCCCTTTTTTGTTAATGAGCTTAATTTCAAGTACTACTTTTCTTTGTTTGGCGACTCGTTTTACTTCGTCTATCGTTCGGCATGGACTTCAGGCGAGGCACACGCTCGCTTTAATTGCTTAACTTAAGTTTTATAAGGAAAATAAACCAATTGACGTTCTATGGGCATAACCGGAAAAAGCGTATTGGGGAATACTAATAATATTATTCTCAAGCATTGCTTCTTTGATATGGTTTATAGCAATACCTTATCAGCTTATTGAATATAACTTGGCGGTGAACTTTCTTACAAGTTCTATTTTTATGATATTCACAATCGTTTTCCTATCTTTTTTACTGGATTTGCGGAGAAAAACTAGAATGGAAAAATGTTGAAGATAAAGTAATGTCTAAGACTTAGATTTAAAATGAGATATTTGCTTTTTTCAATTGATAAGACTTTTTTGATTTCAGATTCGGAGTCACCAAAAGAAGTAACTTCTCTTCTAAAAGAAGCTGACAAGAATAAAAAACCAAAAAGTAAAACAATCAATATTTTATCAAAATACTTTTAGACTTCTCTGCTACAAACCCGATTGTGTTAGGCAAAAACGGGATATCCTTCTGCGAAGACATGGATTCAGACAACATTCTCTTGATTAAAATGGGATTTGACAACATACATGAAGATTTTGAACATCTCATAAGTGAATATTATGGCTTTATTTCACCTGAACTAATCAAGACTCTATTATGAACATCGAAGAAGGTATAGGGACTATTTGTAATCAGGCATTGATTCAATCAAAATTGACGGGAATTAATCTCTTGAACAACTCTTCTCAACTTGAACTTCAATCTCAACCTGAAGCTGCAAAAGAAGTTATCAAAAAAGCGATAAAAAGCATAATGCTTGAATTAAGCAAGATACCTATTCCTTCAGATTTATTTCGACATTGATGGTAGGAAAAAGTCATCCTTAAACAATAGGGTTTGTGCTTGCGTATCGTTTGGCTTTTGCGTTTCGTGCGGCGGCGGAGCGAAGCCCGACGTCGCCATAGTGTTTATTTTGGTTTTTTGAATATTTGGTATCCTTCTATTTCGGTGAATTTGGTGAAGCCTGCTTCGGCTAATTCGCATATTTCTTTTAGTGTTGTTGGTGTTCCGAGTTGAACAGTTCTTGAGATGTATTCGTCGGTTTTGAAGTTGATTAGGTGTGTGTAGATTAGGGTGTGTTCGATTCGTTTGTGTCCGAGTTGTTGTTTGACTAAAAGGATGTCTTTTGTTTTGGCATAAAGCATGGTTGCATAATAGTGCCTTAAATCGTATAATCTGTACTTGGTAAGTTCTGGTTGGTTAAGTTTCTTGGCTAATTGGTTTCTTCTAAGAACCCATATGTGGCATTGTTTTTTTGTTGGTGGAAACAAAACGTCTGTTTGTTTAAAGTTGTATTTTGTGAGGTATTCTTTGAGCATTGCTAATGTTGGGTTTGGTAGCTTTAGAATTCTTGCTGCTCCGTTCTTGGCTGTTTTTGGTGTTATTGTTCCGTTTTCCAGATTGATGTTTTTTAGTCGTAGCCTGTGCAGTTCTACGGGTCTTAATCCCGTGTCTCTAAGTATGCTAAATATTGTTGTGTATTTTCTGGTAAAAGTTGGAATTATTGTGTTCACTTGTTCGGTTGTTGGTACATTGGGCAGTCTTTCCTCTCTTATGAAAAATGGTTTTTTCCATTTTAAACCGTAAAATTTAACGAAGTGGTCATAGGCGTTTGCGTATGCTTCTTTGTTTGCATTGCTTGATTCTTTGTTAGTGATGTATTCTTTAACGGTTTCTGGGTCATTGATGTCGGTGTTTTTTGCAAGGTGTCTTAACCTTCTGCTGTAGCCGTTTATGGTTTCTTCCGCTTTTCCTTGCTTTTTGAGGTCTAAAATAACCTCTAATGTTTGAGGCGACTCAAAAAGGGGGCGAGCGGGCGTAAAAGTGGACCGAGCGGGATTTGAACCCGCGGCTTCCGCGTTGCGAACGCGGCGATCATACCAGAGCTGATCTACCGGCCCTCAAAGCTTTGGGTAAAAAAATACTTTAATGTGCACATTTAGAGGTTTCGGTTAACTTGTATCTTCGCCGTAGCCGTGTTCGAGTCTACCATGGGTTTTATTGTAGGAAAATTCATGTTCCCTTATTATCCCCAAAACAATCCATGTGTTTTTGCAGATCCGCTTTGAGTGGTTGCTGTTATGTTCTTCAGTCATATTTCCTCTTCCTCAGTTGATTTTCAAGTACGCATACTTTTTTACTATTGAAAGTACATTTGAGTGTAAATTTAAAAGCAAATCTAACTAAAAAGGATATTATTAATATTTCTTTTAAAAAAAAACGACCAATATGTGGAATAGTAGTGAAGCAATATTTGTTGAAGTTTGAGCGGCACATTGAAAGGAGAACTATGCAAATTTCGGAAATTTGAATTTAACCGCTTAAACCTTCTCAGCCACTTTTTTTCAAATTCAATATAAAAAAAACTAAAAAAGGGGTAGAGGATTCTTGATCCTCAATTGTTTTCCTTAGTGTTTGCGTAGGACAACTACTAGAGCAATAGCGCTGAGAATGATTGCAATTATAACAGCTACCAATATGCCTGTTAAAGTTGGCATAACGTCAGCTTGTGTTTCAGATGGAGATTGTGTGGGTGCGTGTGTTGGTTCTGGACCTACTGCTACTGCGGTTGCTGCTGATGAGCTGCCGTATGAATCGTCTGCTGCAAACGAAGCCAAAATGGTGTAGGTGTCTTGTTTTGGTGGAGTCCAAGCAAAGCTGAAGGTTCCATAGTAGCCGTTAGTCGTCACTGTGCCCAAGTCTGTTACCGCGCCGTCAGAGCCTATAGCTGTTAGTGCCACTGGAACACCAGTTATGGTTTCATTGTGCCATATTCCGTCAATTGGCATGCCTAAGTGTATGTACTCCATTTGGGTTTCCATTGAATTTTTGGCTACGCATGGGGTTCCTGGTTGACCAGGAGATTGATCCATTATGGTGCCTTCGATTAGGATTTGTGCTCCTTGTGCAATTGTCTTTGGTGATGCTGTCACAGCGGTTTTGCTTAGCCCTCTGCCGAACACATACATGTATCCGTCATATGGGTTAGATGCTGTTAAGTAACCGTCTGCTACTGCACCTGGAACCATCGGGTTAAGCATCTTCCAGATTCCTTCCCCAGTAGTTGCATTTATGCAGTGAATCTTCCAGTCTCTTGCGAATGGGTAACTCGGAGTGTGCTCGCCATTGTAAGCGAAGATTTTGCCATCTGCGGATTCTACAGCTGTGAAGAAGGGAGTTGCATTGTAGGGGTCTTCGAATGGAACTACATTTGCATCTTGGTAATGCCAAGCAATTTTGCCGGTATCTAAGTCAATTGCGTAGACGCCTTCGTAGGTGGATGTGATAATGTAAGTTGTGGTCTCGTTAACATCATATGTTGCTGTACTGTAAGGCCACCATGCGCCCCAAGGATATTCTGTTAATTCGCTGTCCCAAAGCTTTTGTCCTGTACGTGAGTTCCAGCAGGCCCATTGCATTCCATGTCCTCCAAAGGCAACTTTTCCACGTTCTACAACTACGAATCCTGCGCCCTGAATGTTCTCAGAGGCTGTATTATTGTAGTTTTGCGACCAAAGGGTTCTTCCTGTGTAAAGATCTGTAGCATTTAGTATGTTTCCAATGCACCATTGTGGACCAGGCGGAGTAGACCACCAAGCGTAAACTGAAACGCCTGCTTCATAGTCAATTGTGTCTAAGCTGCTTTTTGGCCAAGTTATGTTGGTGCCTATTCTGGAAGTGAAATTGGTGCTAGTTCCCATTGTGGTCCAGTTGATTAATCGGTATCGGTCAGCAGCGGGTCTGCTTGAAGCCAAGGTCTTGTACAGTCAAAGCCCAGCCATCTTGGTAGTAGGTTCCTGAACTTAAGGGAATTGATATGTTCAAAGATACTGCTCCAGTTGCGGGATTGTACTTTACTAGTCTGCTGTTGGATATCGCCATTAGACTTACCGAGTAGCCGCCTGATGCTTCTGCACCTTCTACACTTGTGCTGGCTGAGGGTGGTGCGTACTCAATTATGTTCGGTATTGGGTTGACACCTGTCTGTTCCCAGAATATTTCGCCCGTTCGAAGATCATAGCATTGCCAAACAGTTGTGGGTTGGCTTAAAGTTGTGCCGTTGATAAGCACGTTTGCCACTTTGGTAATGGACTGATAACATCTGCCATTGTAGATTATGCTCGGTGTGCCGGGGGCTGAGTTGGTTGAGTATTGATATGCTGATCCTCCTATCATGCCTGCTGCGCCAGTGTTGCTTCGTTTCCAGACTACGTGTGCGCTGTTTGGAGCTTGCACGTAAGGTACCTGCTTATAGTTGCTTTGGTAAAGAACGTGTCCGTTTGGATAGTAGTATTGAGTGGTGAACGGGTAGTTTCCTAAGATGGAATACCAGTCTCTGTTTACATTGTTTACTGGACGTGTCCAATAATCTGTTGGCAGCGGTAATGATGGCCATGAAGATACTAGGTCTTGTTGCACGGTTAGGTTTTGCCAGTCAGTTTCGTCAGCAGGATAATACACTGAAGCACCTAGGGTATACATGCCACCACCGAAGATTCCGCCCGAGAAAGGAGGAATTGGGTCATAGCCGGGTCTGTCGACGTATTCGCCTGCTGGGATATAGGTTCCCGCGCTAATGAACTTAAATTGCCATGTGCCAACTTGGTCAGGTATGTAATCTAGCCATGCTGTTGCATCTGCCGTGTATGAAATGAATGGACCAATCGTTTCTTCGGTATCCGTCAGGCGCTCGGATTTCTATTGAATATCCTTGCATGTAAAAGGCGTGATACATTCCGGGGGAAGTCCAAACGTTGATCAAAAGGGATTGTCCTATGCCAATGGGGTTAGGTCTGAAGCTCAAGTAGGCATGGCTGTCAAACGTATAAGCTGGGGTAACACCGGCTGGTAAGGGTCCGAGTTTAGGCATGTGGGGAGCATTTGGGTCAGAGTGACCGAGGTTTTGAAGCCCACCGTTGTCTCCATGTGAAAGCTGCGCCGTCGTTAAATCTACTATTGAAGCTATCATAAGGAAAATAAGAATTCCGACTATAACATTGTATTTTGTTTTCAAGAATTTTTCACTTTTTCTTTTTTTAGTTGGAACAAAAAGTTCCAACCTAGTTAATTATTACTGCATTCTATTTATAAGATGTAATGGAAAGTGACCACTTCACATAAAGACCGAAAATTTTTGAATCAAAAACGAAAAAGCATTAGCAAATACTATTCATTTATCAATAACTCTTTTATTTTTTAAATATTGAAATGCTCTTAATCTAAAATAATTAAGCAAGAAGTGCATAATAGCAATTCTATTTAATCCTCAAAAACACTCGCTTCCATTGAAAGAAATGGCAGGATTTCAAATAGCAGCTTCCACAAAGCTTTAGGCAAACGTGTAAACAGCTAAGTATTAGCTATTCACCGTTTTTCAATTCATCTAATCTATGGCTAATGTATGTTAAGGTATATTTTTTTGCCATCTAACTCGGATTCACACCACTCTGCATCTTGCTCCTCGTTGCGGCTAGCGTTTAAGTAAATTTTTCTTGCTCGGACTAGACCAGCCATCTCAGACCAGGTAAGGCTCAAGCAAACCCACACTTTCCCCATCAAGTTCAGCAATATGCACAGACTCCAACACTTCCGTAGGCACAAAACCCATCTCTTTACGCAGGGCTTGAACTCGCCTTGCTAAATCACGCATAATACCTTCGCCCAGCAACGTATCGTCCCGCTGACCGCTGACAAACACGGTTATGTCATCTTCTTGGCTGGAAACCCAGTTTTCGCCCCCGACATACTCAGGAACTTGAGTAGCGTATTCAACTGCTTTAACGTTAATCTGCTCTAGGAACAAGCCCTCAAGGCTTTTCACGGCATCCAAGGTTTTTTGTGGAGCAATCACAATTGCTTTGCTAAGAGGCCAGCGACGCTTCAGCTTTCCTGTTTGACGTGCAGCGTAGCTAATTGAGACAGCTCTTAGTAGTGTGTCAAATTGTTCTTCGAGGGTTTTGTTGCGGAATTTATCGTTGGGAATAGGCCAGGATGCAAGGTTGATGGTTTCTGGCAGTTGAGGTTCAAGTTTTCGGTAAATTTTTTGGTAGAGCGCTTCACTGAGGTAGGGTGTGACGGGGTTGAACAGTAAAGTAACAGTCTTTAGTGCATGATGAAGCAGGGTGTAGATGATTTGCCGTCGCTCGAAGGTTTCAGGCTCGTCAGTCCAGAGTTCCTTACGTACCATAGGCACATACAAACGACTCAGCGTTTCAATGACAAAGTCGTCAAGAACAGCCACAGCAGCGTTAAACTCGCAGAGTTCAAGCTTAGAGGTGAAAGCCTCGATTTTCTCCTGGAGCTTAGATAGAAGCCATAAATCTGCCGCACCCAGTTTACCTGTCTCAAAAGCCCAGTTCAACGTATATTTAGACGCAGAAAACTCATCGAAGGTCGCGTTATCCATAAAGAACCTGCTTAAGTGATATAGAGTTGAGAGGACTTGGTACGAGCGGCGGTTAAGTTCTTGCATGTCAAAATTCATAAAGTCAATAGAAGAGCATTTTCGCATCATGTAAAAGCGGCAAAGGTCAGCGCTGTTCTTTTCGAGCAACTGGTTAGTTTGTACTACGTTGCCAAGGCTTTTGCTCATTTTTCTGCCTTTAGCATCCTGAGTTAAACCCTGGAACAGAAACGCCTTATACGGTGCCGCTGGTTCGCCAGTTAAAATGACATATTCTAAAAGCAGAGAGTTCGCCCAGCCTCTTGTCTGATCAATGCCCTCAGTTAAAAACGCGGTTGGCACAAACTTTGCAACTTCCTCATCAGTGAATCGTGCGTAGGGTGAGGCGCCGCTGTTATGCCATGTATCCAAAACGAAGTCTTCGCGATGCATGACGCCGTCGCATTTTTCGCATTTGAGTGTTATGCGGTCAACCCAGGGCTTGTGTAACTCGAAATCTGCTGGAGTTGGTTCCTGAGTGTTGTTTAGAAGTTCTTGTTTGCTGCCCATTATGCGTTTGCTATGACATTTTTCGCAGGTCCAGATTGGTAGTGGAGTGCCCCAGATGCGTTCTCGGCTGATGCACCATGGCTTGCCCTCTTTGAGGAAACCTAGAAAACGGTTTTTGGGTTCTTCAAAGTAGTACTGAACTTTTTCGGCAGCTTCAAGCACTTTGGCGTTTAGTTTGTCTGTGCGTAAAAAGTATTCTTTCCGCGCGAGCCAGACCAGTTTGTGGTGAGAACGCCAGCAGGTTGGGTATTCATGTTTGACTTTGGCAACTTTAACAAAGGCGTTGCGGTTACGAAGTTCCTCAACCACCAACATGTCCGCTTCCCTTGCAAAAACACCCACAAAGATACCAGCTTCTTTTGTGAATTTTACTTCATCGTCAAATGGCGCGTAAATTGGTACTCCTCTGCGTTGGGCAGCCCAAAAATCGTCTTCGCCGTTTCCAGGCGAAAGATGAACTACGCCCGTTGCTGTTTCAACGTCAACAAAGTCTTCCCCAATCACATGGTGCACAAGAGGATGTTTGGTTTCAAGTTCTGCCTGCTTTGGGATGATGTCTTTTAAGGGGTAATCGTATGCTGTTCCTTCCAAGCTTTTGCCTGACAGGGTTTCGATGACATGATACTTGGTTATTTCAAGTTCTTGCATGACTGGTTCAAGTCGCTGCTTCATCAATATCCAGATTTCATCGCTAACCTGCACCTTCACATATTCAACATCTGGCTTAACGGCGAGCATTGTATCCGTTATAATTGTGAAGGGCATGGTTGTCCAAACAAGGAAAAACTCGTTCTTGCTGCACGTAACTTTGAATTTGAAGTAGAGTGAGGGGTCTTCTACTTCTTTGTAGCTGCCCTCGTAGCCGACTTCAGCGCTGCTAAGGCTGGTCTGGCATCCGGGGCAATAAGCCACAACATAGTGCCCTTCTTCAAGTAGGTTCTGATCCCACGCGCGTTTAAGAATCTGCCATTCGCGCTCGATATAGCTGTCCTTGTAGGTCCAATACGCCTTTTCTTGATTTATGAAAACGCCCAATGCACTGTCGGCTTGGAGCCACATGGCGTGGTAGCGCATTATGGCTTTCTTACATTCTTCGATGAAGCGTTCCATGCCGTATTTTTCTATTGATTCCCGTTTGTTGCGTACCCCCAGAAGCTTTTCAACTTCGAGTTCGACTGGTAAGCCTTGGCAGTCCCATCCTGCCCAAAATGGCATGTAGTAGCCTTCCATGGTTTTCCATCGGTACCTGATGTCCTTCATGATTCTGCCGCGAGCATGACCAATGTGGGGAATACCATTCAGGGTTGGTGGTCCCTCAACGTAACCCAGTATGCCCTTCGCATCCTTCTCAACAAGCTCAAGCTTCTCGCGAATACGGTTTTTTATCCAGAACTCTCGGATTTCTTTTTCAAGTTGTAGAGGTGCGTAGTTTGCTGGTAAACCTGTGGTTGATTCGGCTTCTTGGGCGTCAGACAATTTTCATTCCCTTCCGCAAAATAGCATAAAAGACTATATAAAAGTATAAAATGCCAAGTGTCTGCCTAACAATTTAGCTTATATTTAAAATTAAGTTAATAATAGGCTAATTGTTAATGGGAGCGTGAACTGCTTGGACAGGTTTCGGTTAGCCGTTTTTAACACTCAGCCGCCTCACCTTTACTTCGGAGGCGTAGAGCGACGTATAATTGAGGTTACCAAGCAGCTCCAGAGCGAAGTGGGCATTACCGTTTACTGCGGCACCAAAGCAGGCTTCAAACAGCCCACCGAGGTCAACGGTGTGCGCATTGTTCCGTGTTACTCGACCGACAAGTTGTATCCGATGGATAACTGGTTTTTCAACCGGAGCCTCCCCAAAACAGCAGGCATTTTTGACGCCGAACTCTATGAGGCTCACAATGTTAGCGGCTACGGGTTTCCCAATCAGCTAAGAAAACGCAACCTCAAAAAACCGCTTATCCACTTAATCCATGGACCACTCCAAGACGAGTACGAGCAAGCCCTGAAAAATGAGCACCAAACGGCAAGAAACAGACTAGCCAACCGCTTCATGCGTTACCAAGCAGGTCTGGAAGAGGAAATGGCTCAAAAAGCGGCGCTTATTGTTGCAGTTAGCAGGTATTCAATGGGAAGAATACTGGAAAGCTATGACGTCGACAAATCAAAGATACGTGTTGTTCCAAATGGCGTTGACCCAGAAAAATTCAAGCCTACCAACCGCGAGGCGGCAAGGCGGCGGTTTGGATTGGGCAGTGAGCCTGTTGTGCTTTTCGTGGGTAGCTTGATACCGAGGAAAGGGCTGCCGTTTCTGGTCAAAGCAGCAGAAAAAATAATAAAACAACAACCGCAAACCAAGTTCCTCATTGTTGGGGAAGGACCTTTAAAAAGCCAGTTGCAAACCAGCATTGCGACTGCGAACCTTTTAGGAAACTTCAAGTTCATGGGCAACCTCAAAGGAGAAGAACTTTCAATCGTGTACAATTGCGCTGACGTGTTTGCTTTGCCCTCAATTCAGGAGGGACAGGGCATTGTGCTGCTTGAGGCAGAAGCGTCCGCGGTGCCAGTGGTGGCTTTTGATGTGGGCGGAGTCGGCGAAGCAGTCCGCAACGGTGAAACAGGGTATCTTGTCAAGCTGGGAAATACTAACATGTTGGCAGACGCCATTGTGAGGCTGCTTTCTGATAGGGCTTTGAATGGTAAAATGGGAGCGGATGGCAGAAGGTTTGTTACGGAAAACTACACGTGGGACATTTGTGCCCAAAGAATGCTCAAGGTCTATCATGAAGCGCTTGAAATTTGAATATTTACCGATTTTGCCAACTTTTTAAAATCATTGTCGCTCATCCACTCAGTCCAGAGATAACACTTGATTCGCTCCTCGCTTAAGCCAAGACGCCTGGCTTCCTTAACGGCATAACGGTAAGCCTCAATCTCAGTGGGGCGTTCTACATAGTCGTATCTGGGGTCGAAGAGTTCTTTTCCTTCCATATACTGTTTGACAT
The DNA here is from genome assembly GCA_963725715.1 of Candidatus Bathyarchaeota archaeon. Classification (GTDB taxonomy): domain Archaea; phylum Thermoproteota; class Bathyarchaeia; order Bathyarchaeales; family Bathycorpusculaceae; genus Bathycorpusculum. The sequence continues at coordinate 102,190 of CAVRZF010000003.1, read as the reverse complement.
GGCAGAGTTCATGGATAAGGTCAAGGTAAATGTCCGTTTTGTCGCCTGTGTTCAGGTAGCCTTTGCTTATTACAAGATGCCCGTCGCTGCCGTCCACGTACATGTAACCCAATAGCCAAGTGAACTCAACTTTGAGGTGACTCAGAATCTCGGTGGTTTTATCGCCGAAAATGCCCTTGACCGCTGGAACCTTGTCAAACCCCTTGAAATGCTCCAAAAAAATCACTTTTTGGTTGCCAATACTAAGCGGATTCGCTGGAAGCCTCCTGAACAAGCGTAATATCCTAAAAAGGGTGTATTCTACAGCTGACACTGCATGCAACGGCTCCTACTTGAAAGTTGAAAGGTATTCAAGTTTCATTCCTCGATGCGCCAAATCTGCAAGGTCTTCCACGCTACCTATGCTGGCGTCAATGTTACGGTGGATCGGGTGACTCCATTCGCCTTCAGGCGCAAGATTAAACTGCAAAGGCAAATTCAAGCTAATCTTGTACTTATCGCTTAAATTTTTAATTAACTTTCCCTCTCTGCAAGCAGTTCGCGCTGATGAGCAGCTCTTTAGCAGTTGTGGAGAAGCAAAGGAGCCGACGGCGTGCCAAATGGCGGCGTCTTCAGGGGAACCAATAGAGTAGAGGAAAAACTGTGGGGAAGAGGGCGTTTCTTTAAAGCTGTAGTCTGAAAGTTTATCGCCGGTCACAATGAAGCTGTCGTTACATTCTGCCACGGCTATGTCTTCTGGATCCATAGCGTTTGGGTATAGCTTGGTAGTTTTGTATTTCACCGTAGCATCGAGCAGTTTGCCATCTTCGAAATGGAGTTTGCCACGCGCCGCCCGCTTTGAGCCATAGCCTCTCTTTGAATGAGGCACTGTGAGCAGGGTTGTTCGTTTCGCCATACTTCTACCCATACATGTGTATGCTTCTTCGATGGCTGAGTAGTCATGGTGGCATTCGCCTATGATGTAATGTATTAAGCCACCTTTTTCTTCCGCTTGCAAAGTCGAAAGGGGCATGCGTAAAGCGTAAAGCGAAAGGTTCATGCCGAAGAACTTGGATAGCCCTTCAAGCTGCTTGTACTTGACTGAATCGCAAAAATCCAAGTACGAACCACTAGAGTTTCTAAGTTCTTCGCTGAGCAGTTCTACCTCGTCTTTCGAAATCAAGCTTCCATCATACTTCTTTACGAAAGCATCATCAATTTCAAGCTGGCTAGTGTCCACGTTTGCCGCAGGAAAAGCACTCTGACCACTCGCCACAATAGAGTGTTTAAGCGGGTTTATGGAATAGCGGTCTGCCTCGACATCATCAGTGTTTAGCAGGAACGGTACAATGAAGCCTTCAGGCGTCTTTTTGAGAAGTTCACAAAGCTCTGAAATATCGGCGCTTTCTGGCTTATGTAAACCCTTTTTTTCGAAGTAGTTGCTGCATACCTCAAGCAGACGTGTACCAATAATGCCCTGAATTTCTTCAACGGTAAGCTGGGGGTTTGTATATTCAACAGATCCTCTTAGGAAAAAACGGTTGCCAACAAAAGGAACCGTGACCTTTTTGCCGTTCACGTAATTAAACAATGTTACTTGACGGCTGCGATTCTCCTGCTTAAAGACGCGTACACTTTCAACGAGGGTTTGCACGGTGGCCCAAGAGCTTTTCAGGAAATCCGCAAGCAATAAACAACAATAATCTTCACTCATAAGCTAGCCTCTCTCCAAAGATTCTGCCACATATATACAACTTTTTGCCACAGCATCGCCAAAAAACATCCTGCAAACACGAAAATCCTCGCCAAACCCACATTTGAGCAACAAGTCAACGAGGGTAGCTTCCCGTTTTGGAAGAGCTAAAAAAACGCTTTTACCACTTAACTTTGCAAGAGTTGCCTTAAGCAGCGAAACAGCGATGTCTCTGCTGTCGGCCTTGCAGGCTAAGGGTCCAATCCAAGCCATTTTCTCATAAACCGTCGCGGCCACATACCCAGCAACCTCACCTTTCTCCATAACACAATAGCTTAAATTGCCCTTCTCCATAATAATTGATTTCAATAGTTTTCGCCTATCACCGCCAAAGCATTGAAAATCAAACGCTTTCACTACCCCAAGATGTCTTTTCCCCACTTTCGTCAAGGTTTCACCAGACATAGCACCAAGCGATTTCACATTCAAAACCGCGAAATCCTCGTCTTGCCTAAATCCCAACTTGCTATAGAAGCCTACGAGGTTTGGGTAGGCGTAGAGCCCGATTGTTTTGACGCCTTTGCCTTGTAAATATTTTAATGAGCGCTTTACTAGTTGGCTTCCTGCTCCTCGGTTTCGAGTGTTCTGTTTCACAATTAAATTGCCGAACCAGCCCACGGCGCCATAGCTGATGCAGGTTGCAATGCCCACTCGCTCAGAGTCTTGCTTTGCGATAAAGCAGCCTTCTGGCTCAAGCGAGACCGCGAACTGAAAATCTTCGGGTGCCATGTTCCAATCCATTGTGTTAGCTAACTCAGTTGCAAAACCGAAATCTTCAGGGCGCATAGGCGTTATTTGAAACATGAAAAACTAGACTGTAAACCTAGGAATTAAGCGTTAAAAGAAAACTGCTTCACAGTAACTGGTCATTGTTATCAATCAACATGATATGAGTTATCTTTCCTTCTCTGCTTGCTTTTATCTCCAGTTGGTGGTTTTGCAAGCATCTTAGGAATTCATGAAGATCTTTAGGAAAATGCAAGGTGACTTCTTCGTACTCCCTAACTTTTCTTTTGTACGTTTTCTTCACTTCTTTGCGCAACAGTGGAGAGATAGATGAAAATGAATCTGTCAGTTCCTAAGCTGGTTCAATAACAATATTCATTTTGCAGCTTTTTAGATTTAGATCTTTTATTTTTAGACGGTTCTGTACAGCTTTGGGGATTGTTATTCTCTCGTCCTTTCGGATCTTTGTCAAAAAACTTTCTTTGTTGCTCCAATCGACTGTAAGGTTTATGCTTACACTCAAAACTTGGGAGCTCTCAATTTTGTATTGCCAACGATAAAGCTCAGGAACAAGAATTCTTCCGCTTTTTAAGATAGTTTTGTAGTTTATTTTTTTATTTAACATTATTTCTACTTCCTTTTTGGGATGCTTTGGGATACTTTGGGATGGTTTGGAATGGTTTGGGATGACTGTTGCAGATGATTTAAGCTTTGCTTCAAAAAAGCAACCCAAAACAACCTTATCACTGCCACACAAAGAACTCTTACCATTTGCGCTATAGTTCCGCCTAATCGCTTTCAGTTTCCAGTGCTCTTATTCTTGTATTTACGGTGTGATAACGAGTTTTCTTTAAACCCTGATTTGATCAATTTAGAACCTATTGTAGAAGCCGCTAAAGAAAAAGAAAGCAAATTTGGGATTAAATATTGCTATGCTGCTCTTCAGCAGTTGCGGGCATAAGCAGTTTTGTTTTAATCTTAAGTCTACCATCTTTCCCATGTGGCTTTCGAAGTACACTGTCGTTGTATTTTTCGATTTCACGTGCTTCTTCAGCAAGTCGTGCCGCTGCCTGAGCAATTTCATGCGAGGAAGCGGTAAGAGGAAGGTATTTTTCGCTTTCTTTTTCGATAAAGCAGGCTTGAGTGTCTATTTCAGCGACTTTTTCGAGCATTACGTAGGCAGCGATGGCTTTGGCTTTTGCATATGGATTGGTGAAGAAGGGTTGGTCACGAATCATGCCCATATCGATAATCAGTTTTGGCAACGTTGGAGTCTGACCAGCTTCGAGGGCGTATATCACTTTATCGATTTCCTGGTAAACTATGCGGTAAACGCCTGTTATAGCGAGTACTTTGTTAACGTTCGAATTGAAAACTGCCATTTCGATGGGGTCTAAAAATTCTTTTCGGGCGCCAATAAGTGGATCGCCACTGATTATTAGGTAGCCTAAGCCTTGCTGCTCAATGTCAGCCTTAACCTTTTTGCCAGGAGCATCTGTTATAACGATTCCCGGTAGCTTGGCGTTTGAGACTGCTTCTCGGGCTTTTGATGGACCAGGCAGAGCTGTGTTAGGCGAGATTATTATTACCATATCAGGGTTGAACGCAAATAATTTTGGCAATGCATCTTCGACGTCTTCAGGGTTCATTTTTGAGCCGGACGTTATCACTCTAACTTTTATGTCTTTTCGGTCAGCTAACTCATCAAACAAAAGTTCAAGATTTGGGGCTGTTCCGATATTTCCGCATTTGAAAATTCCAATTTTTTTAGGTTGCAATTCCGACAATTTTGTTTGCTCCTTACCAATAGCACCCCCAACGTACATTTAAAACTTGTCATAATTGCAACAATTCAATGTTTAAACGCAACAAAACAGAAGACATTGTCACAAAAAAGCAATAATTTTCGATACCCTGCTATTGGTCATCAACATAAATCTCAGTCAACCACTTTTCCATTTGAGAATAAGTTGATACCTCGATAGATCTTTTCCAGGTGGCTTTTTGAATCTGGATTTTGAATTCAGAGTTCTAAGTCGTAATTATATTATATATAAAAGCTCAAAATTTAGACGTAATACCCTCAATATGGAGTACAGCCACTATGGCACTTACATTGGAAAAACAAGAACTAATGAAAATTTACGATAAACAGAATGAAGTTTACAGGTTGAATAACCAAACATACAACAAGCAACTTGTAATCATTGAGGAAACACTCTCACGCTTCGGATTACTAAAAAATGAAATCAAAGTTTACTTGCACCTTGCACGCTCTGGCGAAAAGAAAGCTGGAGAAATCGCGGAAACCATCTCACTTCACAGAACAGAAACCTACCGAATCCTACGCGACCTAGAAAAGAAAGGCATAGTATTCTCCATTTTTGAGAAGCCGTTAAAATTCACTGCTGTTCCTCTTGACAAAGCAATCGATTTGCTAATTGATGCACAGAAAATCCAGATAAGACGTCTTGAACAGGAAAAAATTAGCCTTGTAGAACTCTGGCAGTCTATGCCCCAGCCGAAAGTTGCAGAGACCAAAAAAGAACTCTTCCAAATGCTTGAGGGCGAGCAGCAAGTGCTCATGAAAGCAAATGAGCTTTTGGATGGATGCGAAAAACAGTTCCAAGTATTCGCTTCAGCCGACTATATATCGTTACTATATTACAGCGGCTTCTCTGATAAACTTAAAAATCAAGCTGGTAAGGTAAACGTTACTTTGGTAACTGATGACTCACCTAAAAGCGCCTATTTCACCAAACAGATTGATTGGCTAAGAGAAAAACATAAGATCGCAGACGATGAAAATTTGCCATGCTTCATGATTTCAGACAAAAAAGAAGTCCTCATCGCGTTCCAAGACAAAGAACAAGTAAATGACAATGGCTTGAAGAAGAAATTCAAGACTACTGCTATTTGGACCAATTACAACGCATTTGTCAAAGTGCTCACGACGCTGTTCTCGAAACTAACACAATAAACGTTTTTCATTTTGAACAATTTGTTTAACGGCATATAACCCGTGGTTCTACAGACTTTTCGGTTTCATCATCATAAGCTTGGCTGGCTAATGAGCGGTGGCATCGCAGTTTGGTTTTTAAGATTCAAAAAGAATTATACCTTAACGTTTAACCTGAGGCAAAATGGATGGAAGAAGACTATTTTGTTGCTTTAGAAGAAAAAGACCTCCAAGAAGGCACCATGAAGTTAGTATCAGTCGAAGGTGAACCAATCTTGCTAATTAAACAAGCGGGCAAAATCTTTGCCATCGATAATCGCTGTCCACACATGGGCTGCGGCTTTTCAGGCGGAACCCTTGATGGCATGTGTATTATTTGTCCTTGCCATGACTGGTGCTTCAATTTGGAAACAGGCGAATACAAAGAAGAACCGTCAATGAAGCTGAAGAAATTCGATTTGAAAATTGAAGACGGCAAAATCTGGGTTAAACTAGACGATTAACCAAATAGAGATACTTTTTTGAGGGATTTTGGGCGCAAACATCACAACCGTCCCCTCTGCAAAAGCATTATTCTGTTGGGCATGCAACGGCTTGATTCTTGAACTTATATTCTTTGCAGAAAGCCCAGAAAGCCTCTGATGCCTTGAGGAGGGGTTTTTTGGGTTTGGCGATGAAAAGTTTCCTGGGGTTTTTGGCTGCCTCAGCTATTTTGACGATTTTTATCAAGCCTGCTGCTTGGGCTTTTTTGGCCGCAATTGAAGAGGTGATGCTAATACCTCGCCCTTCCGAAATTGCAGTCATTACGGATTCGGTGCTTCCAAGCTCCAACGCCACCCTAAGCTGACTTAAGGGGATTTTACTGTTTTCAAGCAGTCGTTCGATTTCTTTTCGCGTTCCCGAGGTTTCTTCTCTGCTGACGAAGGGAAATTTTGTTACTTCTCTTAGTTTGATGGTTTCTTCTTTGGCCAACGGGTGATTGCATGGCACAATTAAGACCAAATCTTCTTGTCCGACTTGCAAGAAATCGAATGTTTCCTCAAAACCCTGAATTGTGCCTACCGCGGCGAAATCTACATTGCCTGCTTGTAGGCTGCTGAGACTGGTTAGGCTGTCTTCAGTTTTTATTTTGAATTTTACGGCCGGCCAGCGTTTTTGGAATTCGGCGATTAGACTGGGGATTATGTGTTCTTCTGGGATGGTGCTGGCGGCTATACTTATTGTTCCTGAGAGGTTTTGTTTGGCTGCGCTGATTTTTGCTTTTGCTTCTTGGGCTTCTTGGAGGATTTTTTCTGCCGTTTGCTTGAGAGTTGCTCCCGCTTCGGTTAGGTCAACGCCGTTTTGTGTGCGCTTGAATAGTTCGGCGTCAAAGTACTGTTCCAAGGCAGCTATGTGGTGGCTTACGGTTCCTTGGCTGGTTTTGAGTTCTTTGGATGCCATTGAGAAGCTGTGTGTTCGTGCTACTGTTAGGAATGTTTTGAGGTAGTCGAATCTGATTGTTTCCACGCGTTTGTGCCCCTTTTATATTTGGTTGTTAGGTTTATGTATGCTATTTGTTTTTTGTTTGCAAAATGCTTATATCAGTTTTTTTAATAATGACTATTCATATATTTGAGGCTGAGCAACTTGGTTACATTCACAATAATCATAAACGAGGCCCCTTACGCAAAAGAACGCGCACTCTCTGCGATACGGTTCTCAATGACCGCCGATGTAGAAGGGCACAAAGTAAACATTTGGCTGTTTGAAAACGGCGTCTACTTAGCCAAAAAAGGACAAAAACCCGCCCAAGGATTAATCAACTGTGGGCAAATGCTACAAAGTCTCATTGAAGGCGGCGTTGAAGTGAAAGCTTGTGTGGTCTGTTGTGAAGCACGCGGCTTGACCCAAGCTGACCTGCTTGATAAGGTCAAAATTGCGACTGTTCATGAGCTTGTTGAGTGGACAGTCAATAGTGATAAAGTCTTAACTTTTTAGTGGCGTAGATTTGGATTTTGAAACATTGGATGTAAAAGGCAAAATGTGCCCTCTTCCAGTAGCGCTCACCAAGCGCAAGCTTCAAACAATGGCATCAGGGCAAATGCTCAAGGTTATTGGTGAAGGTGAGTTGGAGTTTGATAATGTTCAACGTTGGGCAAAGAACAACGGGCATGAGGTTGTGCAGGCATCAAAGCGCGGTGTCGATTTTGAAGTTTTGATTAAAAAGATTTAATTATCAATAATTCTAATAGTAATTATCAGAAATTTTAATAAAGATGACCTGCAACTCTAACAACACGTTTAACAGGTGAGCAAATGTCAGAAAAATATGTGGAAATGTGGAAAACCCTTGGAATTGACATTGAAAAACATAACCAACTCCTAGGAATCTTAGGTCAATACTACACCGCTGTTTATCTCTCCCAAAAAAACAGACCCAAAGCTATGGGGTACTTTGACTTCGTAATTTCAGAAATCCATGGCTTGAGAATTAAAGAACTCAACGACCAAAGAGCCATAGGCAACAAAGTCATTGGCGCGTTCTGCATTTATGCTCCTGAAGAACTAGCTTACGCCGCAAACGCGACCATGGTTGGCTTATGCGGAGGCGCAGACTTCTCCGTTCCCGACGCCGAGGCTGTTTTACCCCGAAACCTATGCCCCTTAATCAAGTCGTTTTATGGTTTCAAACTCAATCGTACGTGCCCGTACTTCGAAAGCAGCGACCTTGTCGTTGGAGAAACAACATGCGACGGTAAAAAGAAAGTCTACGAACTCCTAAACGAGCTAATCCAAACCTACGTTTTAGAAATCCCCCACAAACCCGATACACAAAAAGGCAAAGAATTCTGGTACAAAGAGCTTGAAGCGTTCCAAGAAGAAATTGAAAAACTTACAGGCAACAAAATAACAGCAGAGAAACTAAAAGCATCGATAGAATTAATTAACAACAAACGAAAAGCCCTCAAACGCCTCCAAGACCTACGCGCCAAAAATCCTTCACCCATCAGCGGCTTAGATGCGCTACTTATCTTCCAAATCAGCTTCAACGATGATCCAGGTCGGTTCACATCTAAAGTAAACGAGCTCTGCGACGAACTGGAAGAGCGTGTCCACAACGGCGTGGGCATTACAAGCGAAGATGCGCCACGGCTGATGATTTCTGGCTGCCCCATGGCTATCCCCAACTGGAAGCTTCACAGTATTGCACAGGCAGCGGGTGCTTCAGTTGTTGTTGAGGAAAGCTGCGTTGGCACACGTTACTTCACTGACCTTGTTGAACCGAAAGGCGAAAGCTTAGAGGATTTGCTCTGGGCGATTGTTGAAAAATACTCGCAGATTCCCTGCGCCTGCTTTACACCCAACGAAAAACGATTGGACAGCATAACAACGCTTGCCAAGCAGTTTGGCGCTCAAGGAGTAATTTACTACACGCTGCAGAACTGCCATGACTACAACGTTGAAGGTGTCAAAGTTGAGCGAGCACTCAAAGCTGAAGGCTTGCCGATGCTGAAAATTGAAACGGACTATACAATGGGTGACTCTGAACAAATAAAAACTAGGGTGGAAGCGTTTCTGGAAATTATTGAGGCCAAAAAAACCCATTAATTTTCTTGATCTTTTTGGTTAAAAATTTTTATATCGTTATCTGCTCTGAGTAATGTGCAGGCTTTCGGAGGAAAATACTTTGAAATACAGGTTAACCAAAGTTGTTCCGGTCCACGGTTGCAGCTGCAAGCTCCCCCAGTATCAACTGGGCACATTGTTGGATAAGGCAGGGTTGGCTGGTGGGTTTGGTGAGGAAGTGTTGGCTGGTCCATGGGAGAACAGTAGCGTTGTAAAAATTGCTAATGGCATCGCCGTTTTAAACACGCTTGATTTTTTCACACCTATGGTTGATGAGCCGGAAATTCAGGGAAGAATTGCGGGCAGCAACGTAACCAGCGATATTTACGCTTTAGCAGTAACTAACATTGCCAGTGTCTTATCAATCATGGCGTACCCTGAGGATATGCCGGACGAGTTGGCCGTAGGTATGCTTAAGGGCTTTGGCGATTTCTGTCGCGAAATGGGTGCACCTGTAGTTGGCGGGCACACGATTCGCAATCCCTGGCCCATTATTGGCGGCGCTGCAACGGGGGTCGGCAAGATAGAAAAAATCGTTTACACCCGTGGCGCACAGGTGGGCGACCGCCTTATTTTGACTAAGCCATTAGGTATTGCACCTGCTATGGCGGCTTACCGTTTACGCAAGGAAGAGGAAGGCAAAGAATTGCTCAAAGATGTTCTTGAGGATTTGATCGAGGCTGCAGTTGACGAAGCCATTGAAGTCATGGTTAGCTCGAATAAGCCAGTTGCGGAAGCTATGCAGAGGGTTCCTGTGCATGCAGCAACGGATGTGACGGGGTTTGGGTTGAAGGGGCACGCCGCTAACATCGCAGTATTAGGCAAGGTGGACGTTGTGATTGACCAGTTGCCTGTGATTCGAGGGACACCGGTTTTGGCAGAGATTTTTGGTTATCCACTGTTGCAGGGTGAAGCAAAGGAAACGGCTGGTGGAATGCTTATAGCTGTAAGCAAAGCGAATGCCGATGATTTGTTGGGCGAATTGGAAAAACGAAGAGTTAGACACTTTGAAGTCGGTTATGTAGCTGCGGGCAACGGAAACGTTAACGTGTTAAAAAACGCCAAAGTCATAGAGGCATAAGCATTACGGGTGCTCTGGCAACCTCTAGCCCCCTTTAGTTTAGGGCGGCAAATACAATTTAGAGCTAAGTTGACTAAACATTAACTCTTTAAAATGAGGGAGGGTGAGGTCGCTTGGAGAGGGCGTTAAATCGCTGTTTTCGCAGGCAAAACGTCTTTCTCTTCTTTGCCCCTTAGATAATTGTGGATGCTGTTTGCAGCTATTTTACCCGAGCCCATGGCGCTTATAACTGTGGCTTCACCGGTAGCTATATCGCCGCCAGCATAAACCGCTTCCAAACTGGTCTGTCCCGTCTCCCTATCAATCGCTATTATTCCTCCAATAAGTGTCTTCAATCCTTTTGTGGTGCTTTGAATTATCGGATTAGGAGTGCGCCCTATAGCCACAATCACAGTGTCAACATCCATTACTGCTTCGGATCCCGTTATAGGAACTGGATCATGTCTACCCGGTTGATCGGGTTCGCCAAGCTCCATTTCCACATATTGTAAGCCTTTCACTTTGCCTTGTTCATCGCCGATGAATTGTGTTGGTGCCGATAGAAACTTGAATATGACTCCTTCTTCCTCAGCGTTTAGGATTTCCTCCTCCCTTGCAGGCATTTCATCTCTGGTTCGCCGATACACCATTGTAACGCTTTCCGCGCCTAACCGCACAGCGCATCTTGCTGCATCCAAAGCAACGTTGCCTCCACCGATAACTGCCACTTTCTTTCCCAAGCTTATGGGAGTTCTGTATTCTGGAAACTTGTAGGATTTCATGAGATTGACTCGGATCAAAAACTCGCTTGCTGAGTAAACTCCGCATAAGTTCTCGCCCGGTATATTGAGAAGCTTTGGCAACCCAGCGCCTGTTCCTATGAAGACTGCTTCGAAACCTTTAGCGAGTAATTCATCTATTGTGTACAATCTGCCTAAGAGGGAATCTGAACGAAATTTTACACCGAGTTTCTCAACGTAGTCAACTTCCGCTTGAACGATATCTTTGGGTAATCTAAACTCGGGGATGCCATAAACTAATACGCCGCCTGCAGTGTGAAGAGCCTCAAACACAGTGACTTTATAGCCTAGCTTAGCTAAGTCAGCCGCAACCGTTAATCCGGCAGGACCAGCGCCGACCACTGCCACATTTCTACCATTCGAAACATTGACGGGTTCAACGTTTATCCCTTTTTTCAATTCACAATCAGCCACAAATCGTTCCAATAGTCCAATCGACACTGATGCTCCTTTCTTACCGAGCAAACAGTGTTTTTGGCATTGTTCTTCTTGTGGGCAAACTCTGCCGCAAATTGCGGGTAAGCTATTCTTTTCTTTTATTTTTGCGATTGCTTCTTGATATTTGTTTTCTTTAATGAGTTTTATGAAGGCTGGAACATCTACTCCAACCGGGCAGCCCTTAACGCATTCAGGCTTTTGACAAGTCAGGCACCGTGAGGCTTCAGCTAACGCTTCCTCTTCAATGTAGCCTAATACGACTTCTTGAAAATTCTTTGTTCTCCTTGCTGGCTCTTGTTTTGTTATAGGCACTGCTTGCCATCTGTTCTGGATAGGTTTACTTACTTGCCGTGACATACACAAGTTTCTCCTAACTTTCCATTAACTTGGATAGTTAGCTTTTCTTCGTTTGAAAAGCTCTTAAGACGCTGCATTAACTCTTTGAAGTTAACTTGATGTGCATCAAACTCTGGACCATCGACGCACGCAAATTTTGTTTTACCGCCAACAGACACCCGACAGGCGCCACACATTCCCATGCCATCCACCATTATGGGGTTCAAACTGACAATGGTCTTGACACCAAAGGGCTGAGTAACTTGGGAAACCGCCATCATCATTATCGGCGGACCCACAGCGTAAACAACGTTAAATTCACTACCATTTGCAATTAGGGTTTTTAATACATCGCTTACAAAGCCCTTTTGACCCTTCGAGCCATCATCGGTTGTAATGTAAAACGCATCAGAAACCGAACGCATTTCAGCTTCTAAAATGAGCAGGTCCTTATTTCTTGCTCCCATGATGGTTGTGACTCTGTTGCCTGCTTCTTTGAGCGCCTTAGCGATTGGATACGAAGCTGCAGTGCCAACGCCGCCGCATACCATTGTGACTTTGCCGTAGTTCTTAACTTCACTGGGCTTTCCTAGTGGTCCCGCGAGATTCTCTATTTTTTCGCCGACACCAAGAGACCCCAGCTCAATAGTTGAGTAACCTACTTCTTGAAAAATGATTGTGATTGTGCCTATCTCTTTTTCCCATGCTGCTAAGGTGAGGGGAACACGTTCGCTGTTCTTGTGTGTTTTGAGGATTACGAATTGTCCGGCTTGCGCTTTTGCGGCTATTTCTGGCGCGTAAACTATTATTTGTTTTACTTGAGGATTTAGTTGTTGTTTTTCCAAAATCACATAATTTGCTTCTTGAACTTGCACGCTTCCCATGTCTTTTTCCTCCAATCCTAAACATATACATTACATATAACAGCGTTATAAACATTATGACACGTGACATAAAAAACGGTATACAAACGCAAGGAAAAGTTCAACAGCCCCAAAAAAAATCCTTCCCAAGAAATCAGTAACTCAATTCCTCTCCCATCAACTAACCTCTAATGATATTATGTCCGCACCATGCTATGAAACCACGCTCTTGATGGTTAACGAAAAGGGCGAATCAGTTTTCGGCGACGGCTTAGCCGAACTTTAGAAACAATGACAAGCCACTCAATGCCGGAAGCCGCCGAACAGCTAAACATGTCCTATCGGTACGCCTTGCAACACGAAAAATACAAACCGCCAACAAAAACCTACCAAAAATCGCCACAACTAACTTAGTTGTATAAACGCAGGGTTAGGCATTTTGAAGTCGGTTATGCGACAAAAGGCCCAAGCGCTGCAACTTTCTTAGGAGATGCTAAAGGTTATCGAGGCATAAAACCCATTTCTTGGTCCCTGACATTCATGTTTTGGTAAATACCGGTATATACTATTACACATAACCTGCAATCAGTATAGACTTAAACACTTATTTTTTATAGTAAATCTACATTGTAATAACAAGCTAAAACTCGCATAGAGGGCGCTTTATGGAACGCAAAATCATGTCTTTAGGCAAATCATCCTTAGTAGTTTCGCTCCCGAAAAATTGGATGCAACTAAACGACCTCAAAAAAGGCGACTCAGTCTCATTCAACATTCAACGCGACCGATCCTTAGTAATTTACCCCAGCGCCTTCAAAAAATCTGAGCCCAAAGAAATAACCCTCAGCATAGGGCAGAACGAAGAGCCACTGCTTGTAACACAGAAAATCTTAGGCGCTTTCCTCAACGGCTACTCGGGAATTATATTGACCTCTGAAAAAATTTTCTCTGTAACGCAAACCAAAGCGATTCGTCGCATGGCTGGCAGACTCTACATGAGAGTTATGGAAGCCGATGCAAAATGCGTTTACATTCAAAGCCTCATGGATGAGTCGAAGGCTTCTTTGGAGCAGGCGGTTCAACGCATGCATCTTATGTCACGTTCAATGATTGAAGGAGCTATCACCGCGCTGGAAAGCAGCGATATTGAATTGGCAAAATCTGTAATGTCTCTAGATGACGACGTGGACCATTTTGGCTTTTTTATCCTTCGAATCCTTCGCAACGCCGCCCAAGACCCAGTGTTAGCCAATGAATTGCATGTTGACCCGCTTGACTGCATGGATCACCAAATACTTGCTTATCGCATGGAATATGCTGGAGACTACGCAGCTGACATTGCCCGGCACATTATCATGCTTGATGGGGCAAAACAAAAGATTCCAGATGAAGTTTTGCAGATAATGCTTAATACTGGAAAAGAAGTTTTGGACCTTTACGTTAGAGGAATAACAGCCTTTTTCGTGAAAGACGTGAATGCCGCTGTCGAAATTATGAAGTATAGGCAAAAGATGGACAAAGCCGAAATGGAAATAGCGACAAAATCATTCACTGGCCCGCCAAAAAGCGCTGATTTAGTTTGCGGCATATGTTCAATACGTGATGATATTAAGAGGATTTGTCACTGTGCGTTTAGCATGGCTGAAATGACAGTAAACCGTGCCTTTAAATCGCCAAATTCGGTGTCAAACGAAATTAGCGAATAAGAATAAAGGTTAGGTCGTTTTAACCGAGGTTGTTAATGCCGTTTTTTCTTTTTGGTCTTTTAGAAGTCTATGGATACTTCGGGCAGCAATTTTGCCTGAACCCATCGCACTAATAACAGTGGCTTCACCAGTCGCTATGTCGCCGCCAGCATAAACTGCGTCCAAACTGGTTTGTCCTGTTTCCCTATTTATTGCTATAATGCCTCCACTTAACGTTTTAAGTCCGGGCGTTGTAATTTGAACGATTGGATTAGGCGTGCGTCCTATTGCAACGATTACTGTGTCAACATCCAAAATCGTTTCTGACCCATTGATTGGAACAGGTTTAGATCTTCCTGTCGCATCGGGTTCGGTAAGTTTCATCGTAACATATTCCATGCCTTTAACTTGCCCAAGTTCATCAGGAATGAAGCGCTTTGGTGCAGCTAAATACTTGAACTGAATGCCTTCTTCTTCAGCGTTAATAATTTCCTCTTCTCTAGCAGGCATTTCATCTCTGGAGCGTCGATAAATGATTTGCACACTCTCAGCGCCTAACCGCAGCGCGCACCTTGCAGAATCTAGAGCAACATTGCCGCCGCCGATGACAGCAACTTTTTTGCCCACGTGAATAGGTGTTTTGTGCTCTGGGAACTGATAGGACTTCATGAGGTTAACGCGTATTAAGAATTCATTGGCTGAGTAAATTCCGCAGAGGTTTTCGCCCGGAATGCCCATAAACTTTGGTAAGCCTGCTCCTGTAGCGATAAAGACAGCGTCGAACCCTTGAGCAAATAAGTCCTGAACCGTGAAGAGTCGGCCAATCAAAGAATCCGGTTTCAGCTGTACGCCCAATCGCTGGATGTAGTCAACTTCAGCTTGAACGATGCGTTTTGGTAGTCGGAACTCTGGGATGCCGTAAACTAATACTCCGCCTGCAACATGAAGCGCCTCATAAACTATGATATGGTATCCAAGTTTGGCTAAATCGGATGCAACTGTTAATCCTGCGGGACCAGCGCCGACAACTGCAATTCTTTTGCCATTCCATTTCTTAAAAGTAGGCTTAACCGTAATGCCTTCTTCATGTTCAATGTCAGCAACAAATCGCTCAAGCCGCCCAATTGAAACCGATTCACCTTTTCTACCCATTACGCAGTATTTTTGGCATTGTTCCTCTTGAGGGCAAACCCGCCCGCAAATGGCTGGTAGACTATTCTTCTCTTTTATTTTTGAGATTGCTTCGATGTACTTTTTATCTTTGATAAATTTGATAAACGCTGGGATGTCAACGCCTACTGGGCAACCGCTGACGCAACGCGGGTTTGGACAGGACAAGCATCTTGAGGCTTCTGCCAAAGCTTGCTCCTCGGAGTAGCCCAACACCACTTCTTTGAAGTTTTTCGCTCGTTTTTGAGGGTCTTGTTTTAGCGCTTCAACGGCTTGCCAGCGGTTCTGGGAGACGCTTGGGTCTAGTGGCTGTGGCATGCGCATAAGCCTCCTGATTGCTCATTGAATTGGGTTGTAAGCTTTTCTTCGGTTGAATAGCTCTTTAGCCGTTGAATTAATTCTTTAAAGTTGACTTGATGGGCATCAAATTCAGGGCCGTCCACGCAGGCGAATCGAGTTTGATCGCCTATTGATACTCGACAAGCGCCGCACATACCCATGCCATCTACCATAATCGGGTTTAAACTTACGATCGTTTTTATGCCAAATGGGCGAGTGACTTCTGAGACGGCACTCATCATTACTGGTGGTCCAATGGCGTAAACTATGTCAAAATTGTAGTTTTTGCTGATTAGCGTTTTTAGCATGTCAGTAACAAAGCCTTTTCGACCTGAGGAACCATCGTCTGTTGTGAAATATAACTCGTCAGAAACAGAGATCATTTCAGCCTGTAGAATCAAAAGGTCTTTATTTCTTGCGCCTACGACACTTACAAGTTGGTTTTTTGCTTCTTTAAGCGCTTTAGCAATAGGGTAAGCTGCTGCTGTTCCGACCCCGCCGCAAACCATAGCGACTCTGCCGTATTTTTGAATGTTGCTGGGGGTTCCTAAGGGACCAGCGAGGTTTTCTATTTTGTCGCCTTCGTTAAGTTTGCCAAGTTCTATTGTTGAGTAGCCTACTTCTTGGAATATGAGGGTGATTGTGCCATCGTGTTTGTCCCAAGTAGCTAATGTAAGTGGGATTCGTTCGCTGTTTGGGTGTGCTTTTAGGATGACGAATTGTCCGGCTTGTGCTTTTTGTGCTATGGTTGGCGAGTAGATTTTTAGGAGTTTGACTTGTGGGTTAAGTTGTTGTTTTTGTATAATATGATTATTTATTTCTTCTTGATTTTCTGGATTTTTTTGCACGTATGCTCCCCTCACGGCAATACCGTAAATATTGGTATAGTCGGTATATATTGTATATACTATTAAAGCGTTATGCTCAAAAAAACATATCGGCAAATCAACAAACAAAACATCACAGAAGCACTAAGCTTAATTGGCTAACTACCCTAACTAAACAAGGCGTCAAACAATGGACAAACTATGCTATGAAACCAAGCTTTGGATGGTTAACGAAAAAGGCGAATCAGTATTCGGTGACGGCTTAGCTGAACTTTTAGAAACAATTGACAAAGCCCATTCCATGCTGGGAGCCGCAGAACAACTAGGCATGTCCTACCGGTACGCCTTGCACAGAATCACGTTGGCGGAAGAACGGCTTGACAAACCACTGGTAACGAGGGTTCGCGGCGGCGCTAAAGGCGGCGGATCTTCTGAGGTTACTGACTTTGGCAAAGAGCTCGTTGAAACGGTATAGAAATGCTCAGGTTCGGCTTGATTCGGTTTTGAAAGAGTTGTCGGAGTAACGGATTTCGTTTCTGGTTTGGCACAAAGTTTATTTTACCGATGTTACAAGCTGATAACATCGGTTGAGCATGACACGAAAAATCCAACCCGCTAACAAAAGCCTACTAAAAATCGCTACCACTGACTTATTGTTGATGGCGATGTTTGCAAGCCTAGGTTTAGCAACCAAAAACATAACCCACCCCTTAGTCGCCGCCATAACAGGACCCCTCTACGTTCCAACGGGCGCTGTAGCAGGTGGAATCTACATGATGTGGCCCGTCATGGCATACGGCTTCGTGCGAAAACTCGGCGCCGCCTCAATGACCTCACTAACACAAGCGTTCATAAGTCTGCTTTTGCCATTTGGCAACTTTGGGCTCCTATCCTTTGTCATCTATCTAGCGCCAGGCTTAGCCATAGATACATTCTTCCTAGTTTCAAGACACAAAGCCTGCTGTGTCTCATGCTGCATCGTAGCCGCCGCAATTGCTAACGTTGTCGGAACTATTCTTGTTGGCTCTTTAGTTCTATGGTTACCATGGGGTGTGTTGTCGTTTTTGGCTGTGGTTGCAGCGATAAGTGGGTGTATAGGTGGATTCATCGCGAATATGCTTCTTGTGAGAATAGGAAAAATCGGTTTAGGAGGAAAAATAGGATTTGAACAAAAATAAGAAAATCACAATCTCCGCAGTGGTAATAGCTGTGGTTATAATTGCACTTGCATCAACCTACTACATAACACAATCACCTGCAAAAGGTTCCAATCTTCTGCCCTCAGGTCAACCACAACAAGCCCAAATCACAGTAACAGGCGACATCGCAACACAAAAAACGCTAACTGTAAAAGAAATATCCCAGATGCCCCTGACAAACGTGACCAGCACAATTAAAGGTGAAACCGCAAACTACGTCGGCGTAACACTTCTCACATTGCTCAACAAAACAGGTGCATCATGGGACACAGGTACAATCACCATAATTGGCTCAGGCAACTACAATAAAACCATCAACTTCTACCAAGCCTACAACAGCACACAGTACCCTGGCAGCGAGGTAATTGTGGCCATTGTGAAAGATGGCAAATGGATAACAGACACTACAGAGGGGCCATTCAAGCTAATTACACCTGGCTTTGCATCGGCATACAACATTAAGAGCATCCAAGAAATCAGCATACAACCATGGACCATCAGCATCGAAGGCACAAACTCGCTAATGGTGTTAATTGGTAGTAACATAACACACTTTGAAATCAAAACTGTAACGGCGGCTTTTGCTCCTGGCGGTGAACCTCAGCGGACATCCAATTGGACAGGTGTGAGCTTATGGAGTATTCTTCAAGCAGGGGGCATACCAGCGAGCGCTAGCAAAGTCACCGTAACTGCAGTGGACGGTTACAGCAGAGACTACACAATAGAGCAAGTGCAGAGCTTAGGCATGCTAATTGGAACTCAAGAGAACGGCAAATACTTAACACCTAACAATGGGCAACCTTACCGTCTGATTGTGCCAACTGAAGACTTCAAGTGGGGACAATACTGGGTCAGATGGGTTACGAGCATAACGGTTTCTTAGCGGGGATAAAATGAATAGAATAACAAAAATCACGTTAGCTGTATTCATTATTTTGGTTGCCGCAGCAATCCCCCTTTATTTTTACACTCGCCCAACCACAATGCAAGCGGGAACACTTCAAATAAGTGGACAAGTAAGCAACCCACTCAATGTTACTTTTAGCCAACTTCAAACTTATCCATCACTGACTCTGCAAGTTTCATTGTCGTCTAGCAGTCGCCCATCAGAAAACGGCGTCTTCAATTACACAGGTGTCTCATTAAAGTCGCTGCTTGAGCAAGCTCAAGTTTCTGCAAACGCCACGTCCGTTTACATCCAAGCCTCAGACGGCTATGGAACAACTTTACCAATCCAAGATGCCGTGAATCCAAAAACAATAATCGCCTACCAAAAGAATGGAGCATTCCTGAGCCCACTAAGAGATGATGGGGAAGGGACACTTCGGTTAGTTGCAGCCAGTGACCAGTTCGCTCAGAGATGGATTAGAGGCGTAGTTGCAATACAAGTCAGCTAAGAGTTTTGGCTTTTTGCTCAGTTAAATCAGCTAGCTCTTTGGCTTGCGTTAAGCTCTTGAACATTGTAAGTCCCAATGTCTCAGCCTTCTTCGCTTCTACTTCAGACTCTAAGATTAAACCTGAAACTGCAATTGCTGAGCCGTCAAAGTATCTTTCTGCTTCCTCCGCGCTTTTTGCAGCAATTATCTTAGGAAGTGCTGGCTCATGTTCAAAGCCCTCCAGAAGCACGTAATCTAATCCTTCAATATAGGGCAGAATTTCTTTTAGGCTGAGGCGTTTTTTGATAAAAATAACCGTTTCCCGCCTTGGAACTGCCACAATAACTTCTGCACCTGCAACGGTGTATCTATCGGTTTCAGTAGCTGGGGTATCCAGGGTTGGAATCCTAACCATATCTTTAACAGCACCAACATGGTATCCGCGGCTCGTAAGTTCAGCAATAAGATGCTCTATCAACGTGGTTTTTCCTGAATGTTTCCGGCCGACTACAGCTACAAGTTTTACCAAAGCTTGCACCATTAAGCATTCTAGCGGTTGATGATGCATATATGGTTTAATGCGAAAAATAAGGAGCAATTTATTAATGCCAAGCTTCTTGATTTTCAAAGGGGATTATGAAACAGCATGGTTTTAGTTGTTGCCGCTGTAGGCGTGAGCGGTTCAGGAAAAACAATTACGTTAGAATACCTTGTGTCTAAGCTTTCAGCTGAAGGCTACAAAATCGGCTCGATCAAACACGTTCATCACAAGGGTTTTACGATGGATAAAGAAGGCACCAACACTTGGCGATACGCTAAAGCAGGCGCCAAAGTAATCGTTGCCATTTCGCCTGAAGAAATAGACATCATACGAAAAACCGAGATGGCTCTCAAAGATTTAGACCAAATAATCGCACTTCTTGCAGCAGAGAACCTGGACATTGTTTTCATTGAAGGCTTCCACAGTTTAATAGCTAAAAGACAAGACGTACCAAAAATCATAACGGCAAAAGACCAAGACGGTTTGGAGCAGACGCTTGGAGGGCACAGTTCAACCCATCATAGCCATAGCGGGAATAGTGTCCAAAACACTGGTAACACAGCGTACAAGGGTATCCCAATCATCAAAGTGCCTGAAGACGGGCAAAAACTCGTCGACCTTATTAAAGAGCAAAAGAGCTCAGCGTAAAGCTAACTGAGGAAAAAACAATGGGTAAACGGGCTGCACTGATTTTGGCAGGTGGAAGAGCTCGCAGGTTCCAAACAATTGACAAAACTTGGCAGGACAAGGCATTGCGTTGAGCTTGCTGGCAAACCGCTTTTGGTTCACGCCGTCGAAAACGTTCAAGGCGTAGTTGATGAAGTCGTCGTTTGCGTAAACGACGAGGCGCGAAAGGAGAAATACGCTCAAATACTCAAAAACCATGCCATGACAAACGTCAAGATTAGTTGTTGATGAACAGATCAGCGGCATTAGTGGTCCTAACGTGGCAATCATGTCAGGACTCAAAGCCGTCCAAGCCGATTACTGTTTGACGTTACCTTGTGATATGCCTTTTCTGAAGCCTGCTGTTGCTGAATACCTGTTTAGGGAGGCTGAGGGTTTTGAAGTGGCTGTTCCAATGTGGCCTGATGGCAGACTCGAAACCTTGCTGATGATACTACAAAAGACAAAGCACA
This sequence comes from Candidatus Bathyarchaeota archaeon, assembly GCA_963725715.1. Lineage (GTDB taxonomy): Archaea > Thermoproteota > Bathyarchaeia > Bathyarchaeales > Bathycorpusculaceae > Bathycorpusculum. The sequence continues at coordinate 81,394 of CAVRZF010000003.1, read as the reverse complement.
GTGGAAATCGCGGAAGCGCTCTGCAAACTCAAGAGGCCTCGCTCTGATGACTATCCCTCGGGGCGCATCAAAACTACTGCTTGTTTCCCCAGTAAACCACATAAAAACGCTTGACCCAGAGCTTAAAAGCTTCATCAACATCAACTCCAGAGAAGACCTCTCCATGCTGAAAACCCGTCGCTCCCACGGCTCCGTTACAGAAAACCTGAAGCTGAACCTGGGGGTCTTGTCAATTTCTGACTTGCAAGTCTTAAAAAAAGGCGCCGAAATGTTACAGGAAAACAGGCTAATTGAAGCCCAGAGCACCTTTGCCGCCTGCACAGGGAACTTTGAAACTTCAGACTCGTTTTTCTGGGCAGCTGTCGGCGGAGAAAACCAGGGCGAAGCGTTGCTTAAGTTGTCTGGGCAGCAATTTGACGCTAAAGAAGCCACGCGGTTGGATTTTGAAGGCAAAGAAGCGTTTCTACGGGCAGCGAACAATTATCGTTTGGAAGCGGAAATATATGATGAGCATCGCTGCCGATTGCTAGCTGAGCGTGCGTGGGCAGATAAATCGTGGTGTGAATCGTGGGCTATGGGCAAAACTGGACATGTTCACCGCTACCCATCGAAAGTTAGGTAATATGCGCCATTTCTAGTTTACAAAACAAGTGAACATCAACTTTGGTGCCCTTCGGCATTTGCGTGTGCGGCGGAATAATTGAGTATCCATTCGATTTGACAATGGTTGACAGCGCGCTTGAGCCGCCTTCAACTGGTTCAGCCGTAAACAAAGCGCCATCGCGTTTTAGCCTAAAAAGTAGAAACCTGAATTGTGGGCCCGAATCCACCGCTTCTGAGAGCTCAGCCGCTAAACATGGCAGCAGCCCGTCACTCTGGACACCACTGAAGGCGCGGATTAAGGGAGCGAGAAAATGGTAGAAGCCCGCAATGCAGCTGCCGATGTGCCCTGGCAACATGACAATTGGCTTGTCTTTGATGATTCCGAAGCCCGATACGGCGCCTGGACGCAAGGAGATGCCTTGCACCATAACGCCTGGTTGCCCGAGGCTGTTGATGGCGTCTGGAACGAAATCTTTCATGCCCACTGAGGTGCCGCCAATTGTTACGATGATGTCTGCTTCTGATATGGCTTGACCGATTTTCGCCTTAACCTGATCCAAAGCGTCAGGCATTATTCCCTTCAACTCAGCCTCTGCCCCCAGTTCTTGGGCTAACTGCGCCACGACAAGCGCGTAATTGTTACTGATTTTGGCTGGTTTTTTTTGGCATTGTTTGATTAGTTCGTCTCCGCCTGATAGGATGGCGATTACTGGTTTTTTAGTTACTTGTGCGGTGGTTAAGCCGACTTGAGCAAGCAAACCGATGTCTTGAGGGCGCAGGATTTGCCCACCTTTTAGGATTAGCTGTCCTTGTTTTACGTCGTCGCCTCGGGGTATGATGCCCTCGCCAGCCTGGATGGGGCGGACGACCTCTATTTTATCATTTTTTAGGCGTGTTTCCTCAACTTTCACGGTTGCAGTTGCGCCGCTGGGTATAGGTGCCCCGCATGCAACATAAACAGCTTCACCGCTTGCCACACATGCATCCGTTGGGTAGTCAGCTGGAAACAGTTTGCCCACGACTTTGAACTCAGCCGGTTTTACGGTTGAGGCTTGCAAGGATTCCTGTTGGTTTATTGCGTAGCCATCAATGAAAGTTTTATCGTACGCAGGAATGTTAACCGTTGAAAATACGTTTTTAGCCAGAACTCTACCTAAAGCCTGCTCTAATCGGATGGCTTCTGTTGATAACTTTTTTGAAACTACAGCGTCGAGCAGTTTAGCTTGCGCCTCAATAGGGTTGGAACGTTTGGGCATTCGCCTAATGTCAGGTCTACTCATCAACTGGCACCTACAGGATTATTCTTTGTAGCTCCGTGTAGATATTCATGCGGCTTCCGCGAACAAAGCCGACAAGGGCTATATTGGCTTTTTCAGCTGAGGAAACCCCTGAATTAAGAACAGCCGCTACCGACGCTACGATGGGCAAGCCGACTTTTGCCGCCTTGTAAATCATGTCACCCGGGACACGACCAGTTATGATCATGAAGCATTGGCTGAAATCGACCTTAGCAAGGGAAGCTTGACCTATAACTTTGTCAACTGTGTTGTGCCTACCCACGTCTTCACTAAAAGCCACCATGGTGCCGTCTGCCTGGAAAATGCCGCTATCATGAAGTCCGCCTGTTTGCTTGAAGCCTTTGGCAAGATTGTTCATCTTGGCGAGGGCGTCAAGTATTGTTTGAGCTTTGATTGCCAGCCTTGATTTTACAACGGGTATTTTTTCGTCATGTTGGTAAGGCGAAGTGCTGGCTTTGATGAGAGGGATTATGCGGGTGCTTCGTCGACTATTTTTCATGCGCTCTTCTAAATCCACGGTTGGCTTGAGTATAAGTGAACACTTATTCTCCACCTCGTTGGAGCTTATAGATTCGATTTCGTCTACCGACTTCAAAATCTCCTCAGCGAGCAAATAGCCCACCGCCAACTCCTTAAACTGAAAGGGCGAACACCAAATCACAAACGTATAAGCACAATTCAACGAGATTTGCAACGGAACCTCCTCAGCAATGCAATCCTTTGTTTTTTCAACTAGTCCCGTGGCTAAGTCAAGCCGTGTCATGTCAACCTGACGCATAACTGTATCCTCTCTTAACTTGTTGTGTTTGAACTCAACCAGCTTGATAAGTTATTCGGCAAAGTAACATCATAGGTCAATCTCGAAATAACATTTTCCTGAACTAGAATAATTCACTAGACCACTATTGAAAGTCACAGAGTATGTATAATTGCCTGGTTCTACAAGCGTTCCATTGATGCCCATTTTTTGGTTCCAAAGAAAATTTGTTAGGTACAATGTTTTTGAGTGCGGAGCAAACATTGGCAATGTGATATAATCCAATTGTCCGCCTCCTATACTTGTGATGTATGATCCATCCCTTTCTACCAAACAAATAACTGAATTAGGATAGGGCACAGGCCAGTCGTGTTCATTACAAACAATTATAGTAAAATTAACTTGTTCTCCACTTAAGTAAACTGGCTTGTTTGAAGTTACTTCAATGTTAATAGGTCCTGGGCCATAATGTGTTTGATTAATGACATACACCCAAAGGGTCATCGCACCAACCAATGCTGCAATAAACAAAACCGATGCAAAAGTTATGTAGAAGCGTTTGGATTTTTTCTTATGTTCTATCTGAGAATAGCCCATTTTATCGTTGCCTAGCTTCCTTACCTATCTAGCTTCTTTCCTAATATAAAATTTGGGTTATGTAAATAACTTGAACAGATCGTCTAATTTAGTTGACGAAGGAAAAAAATTAGAGGTATTTTTCGTAAGTTTTGAGGTGGGGATTGTTGGCTTTGGATACGAAGAGTTTGCCTGTGCCGTGTTCTGATAGGTCGCCTAGAAACACGTAGAATGGTCCTGCGACGTTTTGGGTGTCGTCTATTTTGACTTTGGGTTTGACGCTATCGATTGTGAATGTTGGCATGACTTCTTCGATGGTGCCTGTTATGACGATTTTGCCGCCGGTCATGCATGCGCCCGCTCTGGTGTCGCTTTGCACGTCACAGAGGATTGCGCCGTCGCTCATGTGGTAACCCAAGAATCTGCCTGCACCGCCCTTGATTTTGAGGACGCCTCCGTGCAAGTAGCAGCCTACGTCGCTACCGACTTTTCCGTCAACAATTATTACGCCGCCTTTCATGCCTGTGCTGGTGCCTCGGTATGGGGAAGCTAAGTAGTCGCCTGCGTCTCCATGGACTTCAATTAAGCCACCTTTCATGTCGTTGCCGGACCATCCGCCTATGTTGCCGTTAATTGTGATTTTGCCGCCTGCCATTTTTTCGCCTGTGTGCATGCCGCAGTCGCCGTTGACAAGGATTTCGCCGCTCTTCATGGCTTGGCCGATTCGTTTGACTTTGCCTGCGTCGCCGTTTATTGTGATGTATGGTGTTTCAAGGTGGTCTTCTTGGATTTCGAAGAGATCGCCTAGTTTTAGGTTGCGGTTTCCCTCGGTAATGGGCATGTTTGCTATTTCAACAATGTTTTTGCCTTTGAAAACGTCGGGACTGATGCAAGCTGCTTGGACAGGTACCTCGAATTTTTTCTTGGGAATTAGGACGATCATTTTAGACACTTGCCTTTATTGTTAATTTTTCTGGAACCCTTAGGTAATGATCGAAAACTGGGTAATTATCATATTCGATAGTCCAATACTGTCTGAATTTGCGTCTCATTTCATCGTCAACTACGCAGGGGTCTTTGGTTTGGACATCAAGCCACATGGTTCTGCCGGGTGTGGTGTTGTTTACCACTTCGCCGTCTTTAACAACAATTGTGCCGTCTTTGATAGTGTATGATGCGTGTTTGAAGGCTTTACGTGCGATCTTGAACTTTTGGGCTATGTCGAGTTTTTCAGGGTTAATATTATATATTGCAACGTCTGCATCTGCGCCAACGCCAAGTTGACCTTTGTTTGGAAGCCCTAAGGCTTTTGCTTGTCCAGCACGGGTCATAATGGCTATTTCGTAGAGTGTCATTTCACGGTCGATTGTTGGGAGCAAACTCTTTTTCTGAGCTCTCTTGTTGCAATGCTTTAGTGTTGCTTCACGGGCTTTTTTGCTGTATAGCCAAGCGAGAACTCGCGGGTAAGCGAAGAAAGGCCCAGCGTTGGGGTGGTCGGTTGTCAAAAACATTTTCCAAGGGTCCTTAATGAGCAAAGCCAACTCCAATCCGATGGACCATTGCAGCGCGTTTACTGGGCTGTTTTTCTTGTAGTGGAAAGGTATGATTCCGCCGCTGGTTTCAGTTTCAATGTCGCTGTTGACCCATTTGTTGTGACCGCCCAATTCGTAGAGTGAAAACTCGAAGGGTCCATCGGCGGTCATGGTTGTGGTGTCTGTGAATATGATTTGTCCCATGTCGAAGGTCATGTGGTTGTGGGCGTTAATGTAGCTGGATATTTCTTCTGAGGCTGACTGGAAGTGTGCCCAACTGTCGCCTGCGAAGCTCGAGAACTGCAAGTGAGTAATGTGTCCAACGGGTTTGCCGTTGTAAGGCACGCTTTCCAACGCCTTCATAGTGTCAAGTGTTGTTTTGTAGTTGCCCGGTATTCCAAGGTTGTTAGTGTGAAGGTGAATTGAATGTGGCAGGTTAAGCAACGCGTTAACTTTGGCTAAACCTGTGATGATTTCTCTTGGCGTAATACAGAAGTTTGCAACCTGGTCGTCTATGCTATGGACATTATGTCCGAAACCCCAAGATTCCAATCCGCCCGGGTTAACAATTTTTATCGCATAGCCCTTAGTTATATCCAGCATCCAAGCGACGTGTTTGGCGCATTCTACGATGTTGCCTTTCGATAGGTTTTCTAGTACGAACCACCAGTCGCCTAAAAGTGGATAAGTTGCTTTGTCAAGTAATGGTATGTCGTTTAATTCTTCATGGGTATGTTTAGCTTCCAAGGGCGCCATTGACGGATTCATAACGGTTGTGTAACCCATACGTGAATAACGATAACCAGTAGTGAAAGTTGATGGAATAGAGTAGCCAGTACCCGAGCGGGTCATGGCTGTTTTGCGTTCCACATCTTTAACATGATCATCTGGACGAATTATTCTACCAGTGTTAACTTCTCCACCCGCAATGTGCGTATGAATGTCAACACCACCAGGCATAACAGTTAGGCCTGAAGCATCAATTACCTGGGCTTTGCTGCTGACTTTGCGGACGATTTTGCCGTCTTTAATTGCAATATCCATTTTTTCCCCGTTAATTTTATTGATGGGGTCAAAGACAAAGCCGTTTTTTATGAGTAACTCAGTCATTTAAGCAGCCTCTACTTTTTTCATTTTCTTTCTCTGTTTAATTTCGATTCTAGGTGCCAGTCTGTTGCGCGCTTTAACTTCGGCGTTAGTTTCAGTCTCCGGACTTTTGGCTTTGATTGATCGAACTTCAGCAAGGATTTTCCTTAACAATTCCTCATCGTTAGGGACACCTTCTGGCGGCTCTACGACTTTGCGAAGCATTATTGGCACATGATCCATTCGGTAAGCTGTGCCCTCGTACTCTATGCCACACCACTGGGTTGGAAACACCACGTCACCAAGCCTTGAGATAGCGTTCATGTCTGGGTTGATGGTGATTAATGGGTGTTTCATCAGGTTTTGAACTGCTGCCTTAGGAAAGTGCGCACCCGGGTCGGATGAAATGACGAGTGCTGCGTCTATGTCGCCGCGTCTAAGTAAGTCGATAGCGGTGAATTCTCCAGGGTTGTACTGTGGGTAGCCTTGGGAGAAGTCAAGCGCATATGGGTAACCTGTTGACCATGCGAAAACCACGTTTGCGCCTGTAACGTTGAAGTGCCCTCGCATGGGGGAAATTACAAATTTAGTTTTTCTGTTAAGGTCCCTTGTTAACGCGATGGCTATTTCGATGTTCCTGAATCGGCCTGCGCTCTGAGTTAAGCCCAAGCCGAAGAAGATGACGCCGAAGTTGCAGTTTACCATTGCATCTGCTACTTCTTTGAGGTACTCAACTGGTACTCCACCGACTTTATCAACGTCAAGCTCCTGGTCAGCCACTAAACACCGCATTGCATCCAAGATTTCATAGTCTTTGTTTGGTTGAACCTGAATGAAATAATCTGCCGCTTCAGCAGTCATGGTTTTTCTTGCATCCACAACAATCATTTTACGCCCGCTTTTGTTGATTGTTTGGGGTGGCGCATTTACGGCGCAAGCGTCCGGAGTAAACTTTGGTTGATAATTACCAAGAATCCTGCGTGAAGCTGCCTCGACTTTTTTGCGGCTTGCTCCACCTTTCATCTTCTCCATGTAACTTTTCCATTCGCTCTGCTCGAAGCGTCCGTCGGTGAAGGCAGTGTATCTTTCAACGTGCCTCGGGTGTGAAGTCCATGGGTTGCATGCCCAGTAAACGATAAGATCTGCGCGGTGGCGGATTTGCCCAAGTGTGCATGATGGTATGCCGATTTCTTGTGTAGCCATAACTGATGGCCCATGGCAGACACTGCAACAGTTATCTAAGGCTGAACCTAGCTCTTCAGCTAATTCGACACCTACACGTTGTGCCTCGCTAGTTGAGCTACTCCAACCAAAAAGCAAGGGATATTTTGCGTCTGTTAATATCTGGGCTGCTTTGTGTACGGCTTCATCCATTGATACAGGAGTTAATTTGCCGTCTTTTCTTATCATTGGCTTTAGGATGCGTTCTTCGCTTTTGTATCCGTGAACCATTTTAGCTTCACAGACACTGCAGCCATTCTTCATCTTTACAATTTCATTATTCTCAACGGTTACTTCTAAGTCGTCACATAAGCAACCGCATATTGGACAAACAACTGATTTTATTTCTGTCATGAACTATTCCTTCCGTATTCTTCTTTGAGAAGCTCTTCAAGTGTCAAAACTGGCTCTTTTTGAGCCGGTTCCACTTCAACTGTAAAACCTTTGAATAGAGGCATGCCCATGCCGAAAGTTACATCGCCACAGATTGCGTTGGCCCATAAACCACATGGAATGAATACTATGCCTGGGTTAGAGCCGTATGGGTTTTTAAGCACTTTGACGATAACCGAGCCATACTGCGAGGTTACTCGAACGTTTGTTCGGCTTCTTATGCCGAGTTTTTTTATGTCGCCTTCATCCAGAAAGATGACGGCGGCGCTGTCAAAATACTCTTTTGAGCCTTTCCCCATCTCTTTCCCTACGCCTTGATCAATCGTTCTACCAGTAATTAGAGTTGCGCGTAACTTTTGCTCTACCATGGTCTACGACCTTAACCAATAGAAGTTTAGGCAGTTATATTTAAGAGTAATTTTGGCGATAATATAAAATTCACCTTTAACTCAATGCATTGCAAAAGTTAGTGCACCTTCAAAACTGCCGTTAACTGACTAGTTTGCAACAAAAACCATGGATCCAAAAAGAAAATTAACGTTTACTTTAGTTTGGCATGCTCTGCCTTGAAAGAGGCGTTATAGGTTCGTTTGCCGCCATCGTTTATGGTATATATAACTTTGCCTGTAAAAGTAACCCCCTTGAGGCGCCTCAAATCCTTGGTCATGTCGGGCTCGGTATCATCGAACCAGCACAGAACATAATGGTCTTTTGCACCTTCTGCGGATGAGAGATAGTCAGCGTCGCCCATTAGTGTGAAAAAGTCCTCTGCAATTCCTGAATACTTGGAGCCCTGAGGAGTAAGCGTTAGTTTTTTTGCTTTAACAACTACGAAGGGGTCAATTTCAAAAGGCTCTCGTTCTTTAAAAATGCATAAAACAGGTTTTTTCCAAAAAAGTTCAGACATGCGTACAAACCTCAAAATAAGCTAGCTTACAGACTTATTTAACCATATTGTTAAACGAAAAAAGAAGAAAAAAGCGCTGAGTGCTTAGTTTCTATATTTGTTTATATGTAATGTGGAAGGTGGCTTGTCCGCCTGGTGGAATTATGAAAAATACGGTGTAGCTTTTTGGAGTTACTTCGCTGTAGATTTTGGTGTAAGCTGTGGTGCCTTTGAGCTCATAATCAGCACTTTGTATTTGGCTTAGAATTGGGTAAACGTCTTTGGATAGGCACATATAGTTGGTTCCTGCATCCCAGTAACCATTGTAAATGTAAATGTCTGTGTAGCCGTTGGCGCCGCCGGGCATTTTAGTGCAGTTCACTGTGAGTTGCCAATTCTGGTTTGCTGCCACGGTGAAGGGCACGTGAACTACGGAGACGGTGTCGTTAAGGAACCTTAGGCAGTCATTGGTTCCAGTTACGGTAAAATCCATTGCCTTTGTAGGTTGCTGGGGCGGGGCTATGGTTGACTCAACAATGAAAGAAGCTACCAAAATGACGATAACTATGATAGAAATTAATAACTCAATTTTGTGATTCTTGTTCATTTTGTCCCCTCTCTTTCTGGCAATAATGGCTTATGGTTGCTACTTATGGTTTTTGGAAAATTGATAGTAAACAAGAAATATCTCAAAATTTCAGATGCAAAACATTTTTTTACTGAAGAAATTTATGATCTAGATTACAATATTTTATTTCGAAAAGACAAAAAAAGAAAGAGAAGTTCTTGATTTTCTCTCTACTTCATTCTCTTGTAGCAGTATGGGCAAACACTGTAGTCAGCTCTTACAGCTCGTTTGCAGTTAGGACATGTTTTGGTGCCTGAAGTTGGTTGTTGACTATAGCTGGGTGTGGGCCGGCTGGTTATGGTGGATCCTGTAGATTGCTGCCCATAAGTTGGGGGTCTATAAGTAGTGGGTCTGCCATATCTTTCTGCAGCAGTCACATAGGGCCTGCTTGCGCTTGTTGTAGCAAATGGAGAAGAGGCAGGGGTAGAAGGTGGTGTAGGCGGTGTGGGTGTTGGTGGTGGGCGGTATGCTGGAGGCTCCTCTCTTCGGAGTAGATCATCGCGTCTTCTTCCTCCTCCGCGTGCTCTAAGCATGAAGATTAACAAGAGAACTACTACAATAACCGCAACGACAGCAATTATACCGATAACTAAGGGTGAAAAGAACCCATTTTCCGAGTTTGCAGCAACTGTTGAGCGTCTGGTAGAATGGGGCGTAGCAGTAGTGCTTGAGCCAGAATCGGTAGGTGCAACTGTATGGGTTGATGAAGGATGAGGCGTCGCTGTATGAGATGAAGGAGATGATGATGGTGAGGGAGAAGCATTTGAATCTAGTACCGTAAAAATGACTGCGGGAGTAACGCCATTGTTATCTGAAGCTGTTATGTTATAAGTCCCTGCGGCCACATTTGGAACGGCAAAGGATCCTTGGATACTTCCCATACTGTTTGGAAGCATCCCATTTCCTACCCCTGTTCCGTTAAAGGAGATAAACACTCGGCCGCTAAATCCTCCTCCATTAACGTTAATTAGTGTGCCAGGTTTACCTTGGTTAGGCTGCACCGATATGACCCCGTTTGCGCTTGCAGTCGGTATTGCTGAAAGCAGGATCCCAGCAATAAGAAGTGTAAATGTAACTATAACTAAACTTTTCTTTAAGTTAATTTGATTTTTTGCCAAATAGCTCTGCCCCAGCTTCTATATTGGAACATTTGGTCATTTAACACTTGTGCAAAAAACAATATTCATCTCAAGCAGATCTAAGGGAGTCAAAGTGGAACCCCCAAGCTCTTGTGCAGACAAGCGTTTATCGATTTTTTTAGAGCATGCTGGAAGCACACTCATCTCTTGAGAACTCATCAACAGTAGGGTTGATATTTGATCATGCGGTAAATAATGCGGAACGATTGGAAGGGGGAAATAATATGGGTTTGAAGAGAAATGCGTCAGTTCTTTTAATTTTTATTATTGTTGTTTCTGCCACAGTTGCTTTCTTGATTGAAAATGGAACGCTTTACAGTCCATCCTTTCCTAAACAGATCTATGAGCCAACAGTACCTTCAGGTGAAAAAGTCGTTTGCTTAGTTTTTGATGATGGATGGAAAACTCATGTGGAAACCGCATCTATTCTTGATAGTTATAATTTTACAGCAACTTTTGCGATTATTACTTCTTACGTGGGGTACCCCGCTTACATGAATTGGGCTGAAATTTCGGCGCTCGCAAATAAGAGAAACGATATTGTTAGCCACACTCAAACGCACGTTAACTTATCCTCTGTTGACGAAAAAACATTGCAGTCAGAACTGCTAAATAGTCAAAAGGTTCTCCGTTCGAAAGGTTATGCCGCTGATGTGTCAATTTACCCCTATGGCGAAGGAGCAGATAATTGGACAGTACGCAACTTTGTCTCTCAATACTACGCTGTGGCAAGTACTACTCAATCAGGCAAGTGCGACATCTTATCTTTTGATAGATACAATGTTCCTTCCTACGCAATCTACACTAATACTAGTTTAACAGAGTTTGCTTCCTATCTCAACGGTACACAAGAAAGCGCCATAACAATAGTATATTACCAAAAAGTCTGTGAAGATAATTCAGCCACATCAGTTACGACACAAGTTTTTCAGCAGCAAATGCAGTACTTAAAAGACCAAGGTTACATTACAAGGACAATGAGTCAAGAGTTTCTCAAACAAAAGTAAACTAGTTGACGGACGGTTTGAACTCACGGCTTCCGCGTTGCGAACACAGCGATCATAATAGATCAATAAATTTTTTAACAAAGTAAAGCTACTGAAGACCACGACCAAAATAGTCAATATAAAAATTAATAAAAACTCAATTATTTTTTAAGTTCCAGATTAGGGGTTCTTTAGAATTTTGAAAAATGGTTAAATCGAAAATTTAAAAAGTGAACGTTAACTTCACTTTGATTATGAAGTTGTCTTTTAAGATAGGTTCAGCTTGGGGAATTCCAATTGAGCTGCACCTAACATTTATACTTCTTATACTGACTGTCTTAGGGTTAGCAATCTATTATTCTCAAATTTACTCATTCATCTTGATAATTTTCCTTTTCGTATTTGTCCTTTTTCATGAGTTGGCGCACTCTATTGTTGCAAGACGAGCCAACATCAAAGTCCGCAAAATTGTGCTATACCCTATAGGTGGCGTGTCTGAAATTGAGGAAATACCTGAAAACCCATCTATTGAATGGCGTATGTCTGTCGCTGGGCCACTTACAAGCATATTGCTTGGAGCTGCTTTAGTAGTCATAAATTTCGTATTACCCTTCAAAATACCTACTTTTTCAGCGTCTACAATAGTTTTATCCACGGGCAATGTGCTGCTTGACTTGGGCTACCTAAACCTTCTGCTTGGCGCATTCAACCTAATTCCAGCTTTTCCCATGGACGGCGGCAGAGTCTTAAGGGCACTGCTTGCTGAACGCATGAATTTCACCGACGCCACAAAATACGCCAGCTACATCGGCCGAGCTTTTGGTATCATACTTGTGGTCGTTGGGTTCTTTTTCAATTTCTTCTACATTCTAATCGGCATTTTCATTTACATTGGTGCGAGTGAAGAAGCGGAGCAAACAATCGTTTCAACTTCATTGGCAAACGTCAGGGTCAGGGACGTTATGCAATCAGAAGTCGGCTCAGTTCGCCCCGACCAAACCATCTCTGAAGCTTTAGAAATCATGTTCAAAGCACGATACCACGATGCACTTGTAGAGAAAGAGGGTGTTTTCCAAGGCGTCGTGACTTGGAGCGAAATAATCAAGGTTTCACAGGACCTGAGGGGCAACCTCAGGGTTGAGCAGATGCCACTTAAGAACATTTCAACCGATCAAGATCAAGCCATTTTTGAGGCTTACAAACTCATGACACGAGAAAAAATTGACTTACTACCTGTTGTTGACAAACAAATTCCCACTAAAGTGGTGGGTGTGCTGACTAGCGAAGCTGTGGCGGCGGCTTTTGAAAAAGCGAGAAACCGCTAAATTTTGCTTCGAAATTAGTGGCTATTATGAGTGTTGTTATTGTTGAATGAAAGCTTTAGCCACACTTTTCTTTTTACAAAAATAAACGAGGAAACGCTGGTTAGAAGCATTGTAGAGATCAGCATTAAATTGGCCACTGTGAACCACTGTTGATTCTGGATGATATACAGGCAAACTGCTACAGAAATGTACAATGAAATAGCGCCAGTTAGCAATTGCGCTGGCAAGATGGTTTTGCCTGCCTGATGTGCTTTGAGTTTTAGCCAGTTTAAGGCGGCCTCAATTCGCCTGTGGACGTCTGGAAGGTCATCTAAAAGCAAAGTGAAAGCTCCAAGGATAAAGAACCTGCCAATATTGACACCGACGCTAGTGTTGTTAACGAAGAATATAGTAAGCAATGAGGCGGGCGTAAAGAAAACAATGTAGATTACCGTAACAAACAGAACTATGAAGCCGTAGATGTAGTGGTGAAATAGGAAGCGACCGGTTTTGAGTGTTCGCCCTAAGGCTGCGCTTGGAAAAATGTTGATGACGGCGGCGGCTATAACAACCCAAAAAAGGTTGCCATTAAGCAGGTAGGGCGCGAATGGCTGCCAATTATCATAGAGCCAGTAGAACCCCGCCAAGACGCCGACCATGCAAGCCACGCTTAAGAGCGCATTAAAAATCAATGATAGGCTGAATAATTTTTTGGCAAGCACCCAAGCACGGCTCATGCAGTATCCTCAAGCTAAAAAGTACCTTGCTTTACAGTGAGTAAAATCTTGCGCTTAAAAAAAAGAAAAATGTTCGCCCACCTTCTCCTACCTACATTTTAGACCTTAAAAGTAACCTAAAAACGCAACCTATCAAAATACAGATACAACACAACCAAAACCTACCTCCTCCCCTCCCTATCTTTTTACAACCAACTTCAAACAGTAAAAAGAGCACAAGGGCCGACACCCTATTATTTGCTTGCGAAAACACTCAGCAGATACTGAGCGCAAGCATCTTGTGAAAACTAAGATACTATAGTGGGCTTGCCGGATTCAAAATTGGAAGGAAGTTTCACACTTTTTAGAAGCAAAAAATGGAAGCTCTTCAAGTCATCAGCCTACAGATGCCGTCATGAAAACGATGTTTTTTCTTGTCCTAGTTGAGCGAATCACTTTGGCTCCGTATTTGGATTCTGGTCTTCTGGGTTCGCGATGGCTTCTACTGCACTGAACGCCCATGGTCTTGTTGTCTTGCGAAACATAAACAACACTGCCTACGCTTTCACATTCAGGACACTTTCTCGACTCCCCAACCTTAACCATAAATTACGTCTCCAGTTTTCGCTACTTGCTCCATGCAAGATTGCTCGCGATTGTTTCCTTTCTGAACGGATGCTCCGCTCTTGTGTACAAAATTTTTTTCCCCTCTTGTTTTTTATTTGAAAAGAATCAGTGACCCAACATGGTTAGCCAAGAGAACAAAAGATAACTCTTCAGGTACACTAACAACCCTCGTGCTTATAAACGCAAACAAAAGAAGAAAAAAATAGGAAGGAGTATGTTTGGCGAGTCAAAGCACGTTTCAGCTCAGACACGCAAAGATTCAATTCTTTTGGGCTAAGGAGCCCCGTGACCTGCCAAAGTTGACCCAGCCAAACTATTTCCTTTTATTGGAACATACTTTCCGTTTAACGTGTACCTACATCTATCGATAAAGGGCTTCTTGACGATTTTTTTGTACTTCGAAGTTTACGGAAATTTAGCGCTCAAAAAAGCACGGGCAGTTACAAAACAGAAGCTAACTCGCCATGGTAATCATATGCTTCAGGAACAAAAGTTACAGAAAAATTCCACGGCTACTCCGTAAATGCAGGAGCTTTTTAGCGATATTTTTTCGGAGATAAATCGAACATATCAACTTCTGGCGGAATCGCCGTCAAAAAATAGCTTCAGTATTCAGTTCTCTTATCTGCCATCATTTAATTTGGTTGGTGGGGCTGGCCGGATTTGAACCGGCGTCTATAACGCCCGAGGCTACAAGCCTGGACCAAGCTAGCCGACAGCCCCTTGCAGTATGCCTTGGGTTTTAGGCGGGTTCATAAGTAATGTTGCTTAGGCTTTAAACCTTAACGGTGTTCTGCTACGACAAATTCGTGCTGGGCGTTGCTCAAGCCTGAGCGGCAAAAAGGTAGGGACAGGGTCTAGTTTTTACAGCCAAAAACTATTGTAAAAATGGAGCAATAAAAAAGCGTTGATATCGGCGGATTATTTTTCTTCGCATTCCTTGTAAGGGGTTGTTAAAACCTCTTTGACCTTATTAGTTATCACTGGACCCAAACCATGCACTGCTTTTGACCAGTCATCCACGTTGATAAGGGCATTCATCGGCGTTTGGTAGGCGTCCAATATGGCTGTGGCTTTCTCTCGCCCCACATTCGGCAGACTGGCGACAAAATATATTTGGCTATCAGAAAGGGTCTCACATTTCTTAAAGGCATGCACCATAGGGCTTCTTTTCTCAACAATCTGCTCCTGCTTGGCCGCGGTGTACAGAAAGTCGATGGTTTCCTTGTACGATGAAGTGCTGACAAGCGAGACCCCATTTTTGGCTAAGTTGAACATGGCTCCCCAAACCGAGCTTGGTTGGATGTTGCTGTACTTGTAGATTATGGGCATGTAACCCTCTAGTACAACGAGCGACTTTGGATAAGCGTCTTTGAGCGTGAAAATCTGATCAAACAAATAACGCCTCGTTAGGGTGTACACGAAATCGTTAACGGTTTTACGCTCGACCGCACATTGATCCGAAAGTATGTAGTCGCCTTTCTCGAGTAACTGGGTTTTTACGTTAGCGCCTTTTTCAATTAAGCCTTTAACAATTTTTTCTGCACTACTTGCCTCGCGGCTGTCCACTATTATTGTTGGTTCTTCGCCGTTCTTCTTTTTCTCGTTCACAAAAGGAAGCAAAGATTCAGTTCCAGACATAGCTTTCAAACTTCTAGAGATTCCATTAATGTATTTAGAACTAATTTTACTTTCGCAAGAAAAACATATTCTTGGGCAACAAAGAAGGAAAATAGGTTGACGTAACTTATTTTTCAGCTATTTCTTTGTGGGCTTTTTTCAGCGCTACCACTATGCCTAAAAATTATGGTTGGGGAACACGGTGGGCCACAGATCATATCTGGGAAATCTTTCCTGCGGATAAAGAAACGCTTCATATATGGGATCTGATGCAGAACGCATCGCGGGAAAAGGGCCTAAAATTAGATATTGTTTATAACGACGATAGATTTCCTTTGTCACCCGATTATGAACAAGTCTACCGATTCGGTTAAAAGATAGGATTAAGTTTCTTTATTCATATCTGGTTAAGAATAATGGTTTTTTTGCTTCTTTGCGTCTAATTTCAAGAGGTATATCCCGTAGAGAGATAGATTTTCCACCAAAGCGTTCCCTTCTAGTCCCAAACCCTTTTTTGAGCGTAGCTGTTTCCTGGTTTTGATAATCCGTTACCCTCACCTTTGATAAGGCACTCGACTCCATTCGATATATAACCTTGTGACTGTCATAAAACAGCAACAAAGTTCACCCTAAACAAACAAAGCCGACAAAATAATTTAGTTTTCAATTAATTGCTGAAAATCTGCTCAAAATATTCTTTTAAAGATGAAACAAAAAATGATGGAAAAGGGGTTTATGGTCCCTTTTTGGTTATTTCTTTGATAACGCCTGCAGCTACTGTTGTACCCATGTCTCGGATTGCGAATCTGCCGAGCTCTGGGAATTCAAGGAATGTTTCGACGGCGATTGGATGTAGTGGTTCCATGCGTACCCAAGCTGCGTCTCCTGTTTTGAGGAAACTTGGGTGCTCTTCAGTGACTTGGCCTGTACGTGGGTCAATTTTCTTGATAAGCTCTGAGAATCTGATTGCGATTTGTCCTGTGTGGTAGTGAAGGACTGGTGTATAACCGGCCGCGATTGCTGTTGGGTGGTAAATGACGATGATTTGTCCAATGAATTCTTTTGCGACTGTTGGAGGGTTATCAACTGGACCTGCTACGTCTCCACGGTGAACGTCTGTTTTAGCGATGCCTCTAACGTTCATGCCAATGTTGTCGCCTGGTTCAGCCATAGGGATTTGGGTATGGTGCATTTCGATGGATTTGACTTCAGCGGTCTTGTTGGAAGGCATGAAGATAAGGTTTTGTCCTGGTTTGAGTGTGCCTGTTTCAACTCTGCCCACTGGAACTGTGCCGATGCCTGTGATGCTGTAAACGTCTTGGATTGGGACGCGGAGTGGCTTGTTGGTCGGTTTTGGTGGAAGCTCGAGAAGGTCAAACGCATCCATTAAGGTTGGGCCGTTATACCACGGCATCTTGTCGCTCTTCTTGAGCAAGTTGTCGCCTGTCCAACCTGAAACCGGTATAAAGTTGATTTTCTCGATCTTGTAACCTACCATACGGAGCATTCTTGTAATTTCGTTCTTCATTTCGTCATAGCGATCTTTGCTCCAGTTCACTGAGGGGTCATCCATCTTGTTAATTGCAACGATTATTTGGCGTATGCCCAAGGTGAAAGCCAAGAATGCATGCTCACGAGTTTGACCTCCAGCACCAATTCCTGCTTCGAACTCACCTTTTTTAGCTGAACTGAATAGCACGGCTGCATCAGCTTGGCTTGCGCCGGTAATCATGTTTTTGATGAAGTCTCTGTGGCCTGGTGCGTCAATAACCGTCATGTTATATTTCTTGGTTGGGAACTGTAGGAACCTGAGGTCAATGGTGACACCTCGCTCTCGTTCTTCCTTGAGGTTGTCAAGGACCCATGCAAAGTGGAATGTTGCTTTGCCCATTTTTTCGGCTTCTTCTTTGTAAGCATCAATTGTTCTTTGGTCAATAACGCCTGCTAAGTAAAGCAAGTGACCTGTAGTGGTGGATTTTCCGTTGTCAACGTGCCCCATGATGATGATGTTTAAGTGTGGCTTTTCAGATTTGCTCATTTTTTCTTCCTCTATTAATTTTACCTAATTTTATGAATTCGTTAACACATCAGTCCTTCCAATTATTTTAAGTTTCCGCGTCTTATGCGATTGGAAATACGACTGATAAATCGTGGATTGCATGCCAAAAAGGCGTTATAACTTATAACGTTAAATTGATATGGCTATTGGCGAGTGTTGACAGCATAATGACTGAAGGAGTTTCAGTAGTAACCACCACATGGAATGAAAAAGAGAACATTGCAGAATTGATTTTTAGGGTTAGGTCAACGCTAAAGGGCACCCCGCACGAAATCATTGTTGTCGATGATAACTCATCAGACGGCACTCTGGATGTAGCCAAGGAGTATGCGGATGTTGCGGTTGGCAAGGGTCGAGAAGGGCAAACAAAGGGTTTACTTCACGGGATGGAGCTAGCGAAATTCCCTGTAATAGTCACAATTGACTCTGACTTGGAAAACCCGCCAGAACTCATACAAAACTTAATCAGCAAACTCAACAATTGCGATTTAGTCGTAGCTTCCCGCACAATGCTTCCCCGCCTCTCAGAAAAATGTGCTTCAAAAACGCTGGGCAAAATGGTTGGCGTCTCTGACTTTTACTCGAATTTCAGAGTTTACAAAAAACAAACCGTCGCAAGTAAGTTAAGAGGCGGCGAAACATTCGGTGGCGAACTTTTAGTGATCGCTAAAAAGCAGGGCTTTAAACTTGGCGAAGTAAAATATGAAGCCCCGCCTCGACGCAGTAAACCTCGGATTGGTGGAAGCGTTAGGGCTAACTTGAGAATAATTGTCGCCACTTTGAAATGCTTTTTCTTTTACTTGTTTTAGTTGTTTTGCGTTGGATGGTTAAGATTATTTAGTTGGGTTCTTTTTAGTGTTTAAGGGTAAAGTTTTTGGCGCCTTTTGAACAATCGTTAAATGGCTTTTGGAAATTCAAAAGTTATGAAGAACACAACTGTGAATAATTAGGCGCCTACAAATTTGAATTTGAAGATAACAACTGGCTCTCTGGAACGGCTTCTGGGACAGCTCACACCGATCTAATGGCGAACAACCTGATACCAGACCCCTTCAAAGACCTTAACGAGAAAAAAGTCGAGTGGGTTGCTCAGAGTATCGGAGCAAGTGCATTCGTCCCATAGACAGGCGGAAAGTATAATTGGTGATTTCAAAAGTCACATCGCTGCCCTCGAAGGTTCATACAAAAACGTTGACGGCGACTTCGAAAAAAACGTTGCCCAACCAGCCGAAAGAGAGGCTGAAAAAAAAGATAAAGAGGAAGAAGAGGGCCAAAGCCATAGAAGAATACACTAAACGGGCAAGACCAAAATTCTACGAGTAAAAGGCTATTTTCGCTCTATTAGCTCAATCAGGGTTCCGTCAGGGTCCTCGATAAAAGCGATTGTTGTATTTGGGCTAAACTTGAATGGCTCATCAGTAACTGTTACATTCTCTTTTCGCATAGCTGCAAGGGTCTTATCAATGTCTTCCACTTCAAATCCTAAATGGTCAAATAAACGCTCTTCATACTCAGGCTGAGCGAACTTTGTTTGATTCTTATAAAAGGTCAGCTCAAGCGTGCAACCTTTCCTATCCGCGTCTTGGAGAAAAACAATTTCAGCGTTAGTCGCCTTGATTTTATTTCGGCTCAAAACTGTTAAGCCCAACAGACGGGTGTAGAAGTCAATGGATTTCTCCAAGTTGCTTGTGCGAATGCTTGCATGAACAAACATTAGTTTTCACCTAAAAAGTTCAATACCTATGTTTACTATAATCCTTTAGCCAAACGCTTCCCTGATTGCCCATCCAACGTTTTATTTACAAGCGCATCTGCTTTCACAATGTAAGGGTTGGTTCTTGGAACATTAACAAAACAGGTTTTCCTAAAACAACCCTTCAATTCCAGGGCTTTGCGCCAAAGTTTTCTAAGTTCTGAATTTTTTACGCTGTATTCGCCTTTAAGCTGTTTTCCAACCAGTTCGCTGTCTAAGTGGCAGATGACTTCTTGGGCTTTAATAGCTACAGCAAACTCCAACGCAGCTATTAACGCATTGTACTCTGCCTGGTTATTGGTCGCTTCACCGATGAAACGGGAATCCTCCTTGATAACCTGCCCCGCTTCCGTAACTGCAAGAAAAGCTATGGCTGCTGGCCCAGGATTTCCCCTGGCACCACCATCAGAGTATACGATTAATCGCTCAAGCATAAATTTCGCTTCTACCTTTTGTTAATTAAAACTCATTATTTAAAGCGTTTAGCACCTCAAAAGCAACTAACTTAAGCAGGCAATGAATAATTGAAAGCGTAAAAGCCTAAATGTGCGAGTGAAAAATTGGCAATAGACTGTTATCTTCCAGGAAAAATGATTCTAATAGATGCCTCAGGATGGAGCGATATCCTGTTAGGCGTGGTTGTCGGTGCAATTAAACCGCCTGAACCTATGTTAATGGAACGCAGGATTCCCACGTCATCTTTTCAAACGCCAAATTTCAAGAATAAGAAATACTTGGAAAACTCGTTAAAGATAGCTGATGAAATTGTTGCAGTCATGCAGCCAGACAGCGAAACCTGCTTTAAAATTTGTTCCGAATATATCTTATCAGCTGTAATCGGTCACTTGCAGGGCAAAGGCTTTAGAGTTCAAAAGGTAGAATCAACTGGCGAACTAAAACAGCTAGTTGAAGACGCGTACTTGAGGTGGTGTATTGAAAGCGGCGTTCCCAGAGATCTCCTTAAAGAGAAGAAGCGTTTTTGGACTTTTCTAAACTGGGTAGAACAAAATCCCCGTGTTAGAGAAGGGCTTGTTAAGACTGGCTGGGCAAGTTGGGAAAATAAATGGCGAACGGAAATTTACAAAAGACACAATTTAGAATTTCATCGCGAAGAGACATTGCCCTAAGATATTCTCAACCAAATTAGATTTATCAGGTAGGTGGGATTTTATTATAATGGGTGTTTTGATTGAGAAAGAAGGAAGAAGCGAAGTCACACGATGCCTGTGTATTGGCAATTGCTGAGGAACTAAAAAAGGACCAGTGGGAAGTTAATGCAGACTTAGAAGGATGGAACAAGCCTTCAAAGGTGGGACCTACCATTCCAGACATAGTGGCTAAAAAAGAAGGCTGTTTGACACGAATTTGCGAAGTAGCCACTCCTGAAATGTTTAACGGCGACAAAGTTACTTATCGGGACTTAAAAAACTACTGTGCTGAGTACGATTTCCACTTTTACATTATTAAAGACGGCAAGAAGGTTGAAGTCGATCCCCAAGACCTATCAAAAGCAACCACGAAATAGAACCAATCTATGTTATCCTGCCAATTTTGGGATTCAACAAACCCAAATAATTCCACAGTTTTGTGCTATTACACGCGAGCAGCTTCATAGCTTTTGTTCTGTAAACAAAAATCCTATTTCTGATTTAGAAATGGTTTGGCAAGAGAATCAGAGAGTAGGCTACAACACCATTTTAGGACACATGAGAGGCAACCTCCAGTCACCTACGAAAACACACCACTTAAATATTGCAACCTATCAAGTAAAAATGCAAAAAACCGCCTCTTAGAAATCAAAAGAAAGTCTAAACGGCAAAGCTCTAAATTCTTTTTCAGTCGCTGTTTATTTTATTGATTCTTTCAGAGCTGCGAAATAAGATAAAACCTGCTCAATCTGGTCCTTAGACATTGACAGAATTGTGCGGACTGCATCTTTCTGTTTTGGTGAAGACGAAACGGAAACTGTTGCAAGCGCATAATCGAGGCTAGTGAAGAGCGGTTCCCATGGAATATTGACTCGTTTGCCTTTTAGGTTGTATAGGGCGAGGACAAAGGCGCTGGCTCTGCTTAGGCTGTCTTTGAATGATTGAATAGCTTGGCCAATTACTATGCTATCGTAGTCTTTCCCTGAGAGAAAACCTGAGATTACTGCATAGTTTTGTTCTAAAATCTGTATTTCTACAAAGAGGTCCTGTTTGATTTTTACTTCTGTGTTGTCGGGCATGGTTCATCGCTCTCTTGTATTGAAAATCAAGTAGATAAGAGTTTTTTATTGACTATATGCACGTTCTTGGAGTGAAAAGATTTGGTGGCAACCAGCCTAGCTAAAGCAGAGGAAATGGGCTTTGCTGAGTTCGCCTACACCTTATCTCAGAAACTACATCAGCACAGTTGCAGCAACCGATAGCACAGAACTAGGCAAAAGCACCGCGCTACTCAGCATTGAAAACCTACAGTCAGAATTCCAACTAAAATCAGCTTCGAATCAGAAAAAAAAGCTCGCGGCACTGCCAAATCAACCGTTAATGCCTGAACAAATACGTCAAGCACTGACAAAACGCACAGGTTTTGTAAATTGAACGCGATCTGCCTAAGAACATTAGCGTCGTCAGCAAGGTTAGAGTAGCTTTTGACCCGCAGTAAGACGCAGCAGCCACCGCAACAAAAACCAGTACAGCCGGAACAGCAACTACAGATGAAGGATGGAGCGAAATCGAAATCACGTTTGCCCCACAAAAAGGAGGCTAGCTTTTTTTATTTTTCTGGGTTTCTGAGCTTGGGCACGAAAAACAAAACTCTTAATAGCCAACGATTCAATCAACAAGTTTCATGAGTCAAACCAAGCAAATTGAGCAGAAATGGCAAGCCAAATGGGAAAACGCTCACTTATTCGAGGGTGACCCAGACTCAAAAAGACAGAAGAAAATGGTGACTTTTCCATACCCATACATGAATGGACCGTTGCATGTTGGGCACGCTTTTACGGCTTCACGGGTTGACGCTTACGCACGGTTCAAGCGTATGCAGGGCTACAATGTGCTGTGGCCTTGGGGTTGGCACTGGACGGGACAGCCGCTGCTTGGGGCTAGCCAGCGTGTGGCAAGAGGCGACGAGGCCTATATCAAGGTTCTTCGTGAAGTTGACGGCGTGCCAGAGTCAGAGCTCAAGAAATTTGTTGACCCTCTTTACATGGCTCAGTATTATACTAATGAAGGGCGCCTAGCCGCCAAAAGCATCGGCTTCTCTGTTGATTGGCGACGTGAATTCACCACAATTCTGCCAACTTACCAGAAATTTATTGAGTGGCAATACAAAAACCTCAAAGAAAAAGGCTACGTTACACGAGGGACGCATCCAGTGGTTTGGTGCCCCAAAGACATGAGCCCAACAGGCGACCATGACCGCCAAATAGGCGAAGGCGTCACCCCCGAAGAGTACACACTAATCAAGTACAAGCTTGACGAGAACACGTATTTGCCAGCGGCAACTTTCCGCCCAGAAACAATCTATGGTATAACAAACATTTGGATAAACCCAGACGCCACATACGTTGAAGCCGATGTTAATAGCGAGAACTGGATAATCAGCCAAGAAGCCGCAGAGAAGCTGAAAGAACAAGAGAAAAAGGTACAGGTAAAACGCCGCTTCCAAGGCAAAGAACTCATCGGCAAAATCTTTGAAAACCCGATAACCAAAGGCAAATTCCCAATTTTGCCAGGCTGGTTTGTCGATCCCAAAACGGCAACGGGTGTTGTGTACAGTGTGCCTGCGCATGCTCCCTACGATTGGTTGGCACTCAAAGACTTGCAGGAGAAACCAGAGGGTCTTACCCAGTTTGGCATGGATCCAGCGGTTGTAAAGCAGATTAAACCGATATCAATTATCAAGGTTGAAGGGTTCAGTGAGTTCCCAGCGGTTGAAATAGTGGCGTATATGGGCATAAAAGATCAGCATGACCCCAAAGCAGACGAGGCAACAAAGGCGCTTTACAAGAAAGAGTTTCATGGTGGCGTTCTAAAGAAAAATTGTGGACCCTATGCTGGAAAAACCGTTCGCGAAGTCAAAGACACAATTATCCAAGACTTCCGCAAACTTGGCTTCGCCGACAGCATGTATGATTTGCCCGAGCAGGTGGTTTGCCGTTGCATGACTCAGTGCATAGTCAAAATCCTATCAGACCAATGGTTCCTAAACTACAGCGACCCAGTTTGGAAAGCAAAGGCACATGAAGCAGTCGCTCAAATGACCATCTACCCAGAATCAGCCAAACCATTGTTCAACACAGTCATCGACTGGCTACGCGAATGGGCCTGCGCAAGAACCACAGGTTTTGGGACCCCACTTCCATGGGGAAAAGGCTGGATAATTGAGACTCTTAGCGACTCCACAATTTACATGGCTTTTTACACCATAAACAAGCACATAAAGCAATACAATATCAAACCCGAAAAACTCAAGCCAGAAGTCTTCGACTATGTTTTCTGGGGAAAAGGCAACCCTGCCACGCTGGAAAAATCCATTGGCATAATCGCCTCTTTGCTGGAGGCAATGCGGAACGAATTCTTGTACTGGTACCCCTTTGACTTACGAAACTCCGCCAAGGAACTAGTGCCAAACCATCTATCCTTCTGCATCTTCCACCACGCCGCTCTGTTTCCATCTGAACTCTGGCCGAGAGCAATAGGAGTAAACGGCATGCTCATGGTTGAAGGGCAGGGAATGCACAAGAGCAAAGGCAACTTTATCACAATGAAAGGTGCAGTAGAAAAATATGGCGCTGACGCAACCCGCTGCGCGCTTTTATTGGGCGCGGAAGGCATGGATGACCCTGACTGGCGAGCAGAAAACGTAAGTGACCTAAAAACCAAATTTGAAGCATTAAACAATTTTGCAACCGCAATAATCGCCTCTGCCAAAGTTGAAGAGAATACGACTCTGGAAAGGTGGCTACAGAGCAAACTTCAGCATCGAATAGCCGATATCACAGCTAACCTAGACGAACTCAAAACGAGAACAGCCTTATCGATTGCTTTGTTTGATGTTTGGAATGACCTAAGATGGTATATACAGCGGAAAGGTAACACAGACGCCAAAGCAGTTGGCGAAGCTGTGAAGGTTTGGCTTAAAATGCTGGCGCCGTTCGCTCCGTTCCAATGTGAGGAGCTTTGGAGCCAGACAGGTGACGAGGGCTTTATCAGTGTAGCGCAGTGGCCAGTATATGAGGAGGCAAAAATTGATGTCGCCGCTGAGGAGCAGGAAAACCTTGTCATTGATATGATGTCAGACACCTCCAACATCCTAAAAGCCATGAAAATTAAACCTAAACACATATGCTACTATACGGCAGCTCCATGGAAATGGCAAGTTTACTTCAAAATTCTAGAAAAAACGCTGGCTGGCGAAGCGAAAATCGGCGATCTCATGAAAGAATTTGTCGCCGACAAAGAACTCAAGCCCCACATGAAAGACATTGCAGGCTTAGTACCGAGAATAATGAAGTCGTTAACTAAGATACCGAGCGAGAGAAAAGCTAACCTGCTGAAAATTAAAGTTGTTGACGAGAAAGCAATCATCGACGGTGCCGTGAGCTTTTTGAAGGAACGGTTTGATGCTGAGGCGTCCGTTTACAGCGAAACTGACGAGAAACGCTACGACCCAAAGAACCGAGCTGCCATGGCTATGCCAAACCAACCCGCAATCTTCGTTGAGTAAGCACTTTTCTCTTTTTCTTAAATAAAGCAAGAAGTGTTATGGCAACTAGAAGAGTAGCTGTTCCCATTTGCCACGGATATTCGGGTATAATGTTGTTCGTCAGTTGGTAAACTTTGCCATCATGAGCAGTGAAATAAAGCTCGCTTTGCTCATCCATACCGAACGAAGTAATACTTAGCCCCGAATCTACCAACTGTTCGTTCTCCGTTGAGGTGCCGTTGTATTTGAGCGCCCACACTCTTCCGGAGCCATAATCGCCGTAAATGTAGGCGCCATTAAGGTTAGGGAAGGTTGAACCGTGATATACGTAACCGCTGATTATAGCATCACTTCCATCAGTATGTGTGTAATTCCAAATTGGCAAAGCAAGCCCCGTCTTGTTACAGCCTAACGCAGGGTTGTAGCAAATGGTACCTTCCATAATGTTCCACCCGTAGTTTTTGCCTTTCTCAACAATATCGATTTCTTCCAGCCGATTCTGGCCCACATCACCCACCCACAGACGACTGGTAGCACTATCAAAGCTGAAACGCCATGGATTTCGCAGACCAAAAGCGTAAATCTCCTCACGGTACCCCAAGTTGTTGCCGGAGAAGGGGTTGTCGCTTGGGATGCTGTAGGTTTTTTCAGCGCTAGGCGAGTCGATATTGATGCGTAGAATTTTGCCAAGCAATGTTGAGCAGTTTTGCCCGTTGCCCAATGGGTCGCCTTCTGAACCCCCGTCGCCAACGCCTAAGTAGAGGTAACTGTCGGGCCCAAAAGCTATTTGTCCGCCTTTATGGTTGTCAAAAGGCTGGCTAATCTCCAAAATAATTACTTCACTATTTGTGTCGACGGCGTTTGGGTTGTTAGCTGAAACGGTATAGCGGGCTATGACTGTTCGCTTTGGGTTATCTGCAACGTAGTTGATGTAGAAGAAGCCGTTTTGCTTAAAGTTTGGGTGAAAAGCCAAGCCTAAAAGGCCCCGCTCGCCGCCGTAGAGGACGTGGTCAGTAATGTTTAGATACACGGTTGAGGAGCTTGCGTCTCTACAGTTGTTAAAAACTTTGATTACGCCTGCCTGCTCCATAACAAACAGCCTGTTTGCACTGGTTGGGTCAGGGAATATTCCGTCGGGCTGGCTAAAGCTTAGGTTCGGAAAGGCATTCTGGGCTGAATATTGGCTTTGAGACTGACCGCTGACGTTAGCGTTAAATATGTTTGGGATTACAAGAAGCAAACACAAAAGAGATGCTAAAAGCAACGCTAATTTTTCAGTCAAACTCATACCCGAGAAAGAAAACGTCAACTTAACAATTAAGGGATATGAATAGCTCTTAAACAGTCTCAAAATAAGAAAAAAGCCGATTAAAACCTGATGTTGCTAAGTGCTTGCTTCCTGGGGCTCTTCGCGGTTTTTGAGTTTCTCTTCCAGAAGCATCAGCAGTTCCTGCGGCTTTACAGGCTTAACCAAATACGCATCAGCACCTTCATCCAGAGCTTTAACGCCTGTTTCCAGTGATGGAAAACCCGTAATCATGATTTTTACTGTGTGTTGGAGCTGTTTTTTTAGTTTGGCAAGCAAATCGGTTCCATCCATGTCTGGAAGTCGAATATCAACCAGGGCTAAATCGTAGTGTCGTCCTTCAGCTTTTTCCATGGCTTCTTTGCCTGTTTCGGCTACGTCTATTTCATAGCCGCTTTTTTGAAGAATACGAGTGAATGTTCGAAGTATGGATTTGTCGTCGTCAACAACAAGTATTGTTTTTTTTGGTGCTGCCATTTTATACATCCTTCCTCAATTTATAGAGATATGGGTTTATTCAACCTTGCTTAAAGGTGAACGATAAACCATTAAAGCCCTGAAACCTCAAACAAGCGGTTGCTTGATTTGGTTTTACAAAGACTTCAACCCATTTTTTGGGTAAGTTTAAGATGTTTTTCGAGATTAATAAACGCTATCCCCTTTGCCTGAACCTCAAACAATAGCAGTTAAAAATTAGATCACCTATTGGGCTCATATAAGGACGCCTAGTTTAAGCAACAACTAGTTTATTCCGATTTTTGGGGGTTTCCGATAGATTGAAATAAGGTTTACCCTTTAATTCCAACTTACAACCTGAGTTGAATCTTATGATTCCCATTAACATACCCAAAATAGGCGAAGAAGAAATTCAAGCCGTAGTTAAAGTCATGCGAAGCGGCATGCTAACAAGTGGATTGGGAGCAGGTCCAAAAGTCTCAGAATTTGAAAAAAACTATTCTTTGTTTGCAGGCGTCAAACATGCCATAGCAGTTAACACAGGAACCGCCGCATTGCACGCTGCGATAATGGCTGCGGGGATTAAGGCTGGTGATGAAGTGATTTTGCCCAGCTTCACATTTGTGGCAACGGCAGAAGCGGTGGTTCTGGCCGGGGGCAAACCAGTGTTCGCCGACATAGACCCAGAAACATATACCCTTTCACCTAAGGCTATACAAAAAGCAGTAACTAAAAAAACCAAAGCAATAGTTCCCGTAGACCTTTACGGGTTGCCCGCCGACATTAAACCGATCAGACAAATCGCCGCTAAACAGGGCTTAGCAATCATTGAGGATTGCGCTCAGTCTCACGGCGCAACATGCGAGGGGAAACCTGCAGGAGCGCTATCAGACCTTGCCTGCTGGAGCCTTTACGCCGCCAAAAACATTGGCACAGGCGAAGGCGGGGTTGTGACCACGGATAATGATGACCTTGCTGAAAAAGTCCGCATGGTCCGAACCCATGGAGAAAAAGTCAAGTACTCCTCACTAATGTTGGGAACAAATTACCGCATGACAGAGATACAAGCAGCTATAGGCATAGTTCAACTGAAAAAGACTACCTGAGTTTTTTGAGAAACGCACAAAAAACGCTAATAGGTTAACAAAGAATTTGGAAAAAAGCGACAAATTAAAGTTACCGCCAAAATTGGAAAACCGCAAGCCAAGCTGGTACCTCTATACCGTGCGTATTATAAATGCAACAGCGAAAACGCGAAATAACATAATTGAACAAATGCACCAGAAAGGAATAGGCGCCGAAGCATACTATCCTACGCCAGTTCACCAAATGCCGTATTATAAAGAAAATTTTGGAAAAATCAATTTACCTGAAACCGAAAAAGCAGCCGGCCAAGTGCTATCATTGCCCATTCATCCAGGCGTTAATGAGGAACAAATAGATTTGATCGCCAAAAGTCTCCTGCAGCTAATTTAAGAACTACTAATAATCCTTTGCCTTTCCAATTTTTACTTCCGAATAATTTAAATCTTAAATTAATTGATTAAACCCTCCAAGTGGAACCAATGCAAACCATCCTTGTAGTAGGCCTTGGGGAAATAGGCACAACAGTTTTCGGTATCTTAAAAGACAGCCAAAAATTCAAGGTGTATGGCGTAGACGTAGACAAAAAGAAAATGGAAGAAAACAGCGCTCAAGAGCCACCGAACGGCAAAATTGATGTTTTACAGATTTGTATTCCAGTGCCTAACAAAGACAAATTCATTCAGGTTGCAAAAGGCTATATTGAAAAATATCATCCCAAGCTAACAATCATAAACAGCACGCTTCCAATCGGTACCACAATGGCACTCTACAAGCAATGTGGCGGCTTAATCGCGCACTCTCCATGCCGAGGGGTCCACAAAAACAAGGAATACATGAAAAAAGAATTCAGCCGCTGGACTAAGTACGTTGGCGGCGCCACGCCTGAAGCCGGCAAGGCAGCGGCAGAGCACTTTGCCTTAGCAGGATTAAAAACAAAAGTTCTCAATAACTGCTCAGACACAGAATTTGCCAAACTTTTCGAGACTACCTACCGCACATGGATGATTGTGTTCTTCCAAAAAATGCATCGATTAGCTAGAAAATACAACGAGGCAAACTCAGACTTGAAAATCAGCTTTGACGAAACGGTTGACTTTATAGAGGATACTCACCGTCAGAGGCATGATAGACCAGTTATGTTTCCAGATGTGATTGGCGGACACTGCCTGGTCCCCAACTCCAAGCTTATGCTAGAGGAGCTTGAACCTGAAATGTTAAAATTCATACTTGAAAGCAACTCGGCGCAAATCGAGGAAATAAAAGATCCCAAGGTAGCTGCGGAAACCCAAAAAGTAGCAAAAAGAGTTAGTAAATTCGAGAATGAACAGGACAAACAAGTAATGTGTTAATAAAAATCCAATAATTACATAATTCATTAGCTGAAGCGACAAAACGATATTCAAATCACCGCTATTTTTACGGGCTGATTGTCTCCCCTGTAACCTAACGCTTAACCGCATTGCTGAGCTTTGCTTTTTGCTTGGCTAAGTTCTCTCGGCAGGGGATGTTTTAGCGCCCGCGCCTTGCCTGTTCCATAATTGGGTAGAACTCGCTCGTCATAGGCGCAAGATTTGTGTTTCTTACGTTCCCTCTGTTGAGTCCGTCGTTATGGGTGCTCAATATTGGCAAGGCAATAAAAATAGGTATCAGTGTTGGTTAAACTTTGCTGTACAGAGGTTTCGATTAAGATTAGAGTTTAAAAAAAAGGAAAAAAGGGAAAGATTGTTTTGTTGTTTTAGTGTTTTCTATAGAGTATTGCACCGACGAGTAGGATTGCGATTATGATGGCAACTACTCCTCCGACCATGTACACCATTAGGTCATTTGTTGTTGCTGCGTTTACAGGTGCACTTGTTGCTGCCGGTGTAGGTGTTGTAGGAGCCTCAGAAACGACTACAGTTCCACCGCCCATAGAGCTGCCGTATGATGCGTCGCCTGCGAAAGATGCGGTTATATGATATGTTTCAGCTTTCGATGGTGTCCATGATATGCCGAAGGTTCCGTCATACGCATTTGTTGTGGTCGTACCAATGTCAATTACGTTGTTGCTTGAGTCGATAGCGGTCAAAACTACTGGGACACCGGTCATTGTCTGATTATGGTATAATCCATCAAGCGGATGCTGCATGTATAAGTATTCCATTTGCGTTTGCATTGATGCTGCGTTTACGCAGGGAACCGTGCCTGGTTTGGTTGGTGAATCAAGTCTTGCAGTTGGGTTCTGGAAGCTGCCCTGGTCTCCTGGTGATATGTCCATTACTGTGCCTTGAATGACCACGCTAGTTTGCAATGGTACGACAGTATTGGGTGTTGTGACTGTGGTTGCGCTCTGACCTTTGCCGAAGACATACATGTATCCGTCGTATGTGTTGGATGCGGTTAGGTAGCCGTCGGCGATAGCGCCTGGTGCCATAGGTCCTGTTATACGCCATATGCCCTCGCCGTTGTTCGCGTTGATGCAGTGCAGTTGCCATCCTCTAGTAACCGGTTGGGAAGGAGTAGTGTTCACCGCTGAATGCGTAGATTTTTCCGTCAGCAATTTGAACGCCAGTGAAGAATGCGGCTTGGCCATACGGATCCTCAAATGGAACACTGGGAACCGAGTAGTGCCAGAGTATTTTTCCGTCACTCCCAGTCGATAGCGTAGACACCGTCGTATGCAGTGCCGATAATCGCGCTTTTAGATTCCGTTGAAGTCATATGAAGCCATGTTATATGCCCACCAAGTACCCCAAGGATAGCCTGACTTCTCGCTTGTCCATGCTAGTGCTCCTGTGCGTGCGTTCCAGCCTAACCACACTCTCGTTGTGTGAGGCATAAGCAACTATTCCACGGTTAACAAAGCCGCCGCCACCCATCTGAACGGTTTGAAGAGTATCGTTGCTGACGTAGCTCCATAATGTTCTGCCTGTGTACAGATCCGTCGCATTCATAGTAACACCTATGGCCCATTGCATCTCCATTTCTTGGGGTGACCCTGAAGTTGAACGCTGAATTTGCACGGCTATGCCTGCGTCATAATCAACCTGCCCTAAGCTGCTTCTCGGCCATGAAATGTTGGTTCCTATTCTTGAGGCAAAGTTGGTGCTGCTTCCAACAGTTGTCCAGTTAATCAATCTGTATGTTGCGCTCGCTCCACTTCCAATTGTCTGCACGCTTAATACCCGGTCATTGTTGTAAATTGTGCCCGATGATATGTATGATGGCAATGAAATGTTCACGGTTGCAGCGCCAGTATATGGATTGTACTTGTAAAGTCTGCCGCCACTGATCGCTATAAGATAAGGCGTATAGCCGTTAGATGCCTCAGCGCCTGGTACAGCTTCCCCGGTTGCTTTTTCATATAGAATGTTTGTGGGTGCTGCAACGCCCTGAATATCCCAATAAACTTGTCCAGTGCGTAGATCGTAGCATTCCCAAACAGTGGAAGGCCAAAGGATTTGAGAACCGTTGACGTATGTAGGTACTTGCTTTGTTAGGGTTTGGTAGCATCGTCCATCAAAGATTATGCTGGGTGTCCCACCGCCTCCGCTTAGTGAGTATTGGTATGCGTCTCCTCCGAGTAGACCACCTAAGTTGCCTTGTCGTCTCCATAGGACGTGTGCAGCTGTTTGGCGCTTGCACGTAAGCAGTGTACTTATACTTGTCTTGTCCGTATAGGACGCGTCCATTGTCATAGTACACTGCGCCAGTCCAGGGGAAGCCTCCTGCGATAGTCCACCAATCTCTGTTTTCAGGAGAGATTGGTCTTAACCAGTAGTCAGTAGGAAGTGGACTTGAAGGCCAAGAAGCCACCAGATCTTGTTGCACTGTTAGGTTTTGCCAATCAGTCGAGCTAGGAGTGTAGTATACCGAAGCACCTAAATTGAAATACTTGCCTGCGGATTGACGAAGCCGCCGGTTTCTGATCCAGCCAGATCCCAGTATTGTCCTGCTGCGAATGTAAGTTCCGGGTGATTCAAACTTGAATCTGTATGTTCCAACTTGGTCCGGTACGAATGTAAACCATGCTGTACTGTCTGCAAGGTAGGAGTTGAATGGTCCAACGACTTCTGTGGTTCCGTCTGGTTTTTGTATGTCGACTTTGTATCCGAACATGTAGAATGTATGGCGACTGCCTGGGCTAGTCCATACGTTGACTAAGTAGAGACTGCCCGACTCCTATGGGGTTGGGACTAAAACTAAGGTAAGCTTCGCTCGTAAATGTGTAACTAGGTGTAACACCATCTGGAAGTGAGCTTAATTGAGGGTAGCCTGGTGTATCGGTTGGTGAAGTTCCAAGTTGAGTTACTCCAGCAGCTTTAGCAGGTTGAGGTAATGTAATTGCAATCATAGAGACTGCCATTAGAAATATAAAGAAAATAGCGATTGTGTTAGATTTTTGTTGTGTATAAACCATTTTTTCACTTTTCCTTTACTTAATTGAGAATTAATATTCCCAATTGGATATCGACTATCCTTTGCCTTTGCTTTTAAAAGCCATTGGAAAGCGAGATCTTTACACACTCTTTCTAAGCAAAAAACCTAATTTTTTGAGTATTTAACTAAAAACTTGTAAAAGTATATCTTGTCAAAGTTTTTGCTTAAAAAAGGAAGGGAGATAGATATTTCTTGATTACTTAAAGAGTTTCCACACGATAGCTGCTATGATTCCGCCGACTATTGGTGCAACCCAGAACACCCAGAGTTGGCCAAGTGCTGTACCACCGACAAATACTGCTGGTCCTAGGCTTCTTGCGGGGTTAACTGATGTGCCGTCTATGGGTATTGCAACGAGATGGATGAGCACTAGGGTTAAGCCTATTGCTATGCCTGCGAATCCTTTTGGCACTCTTTCATGAGTTGAGCCATGAACGACAAGAACGAATATGAAGGTCAAAACGACTTCCGCAATGAACACTGATTCTAAAGAGTATAGATTGTACTGGTTTGCGCCTAAGCCGTTAACTGCTAAACTGTAGGCTGTGTTTCCTGAGGCTATTGCGTAAAGTATGCCTGCGCCAATCACCGCGCCGACGCATTGGAAAATTAAGTAAAATACTGTGTCTTTAATGCTTATTTTACCAGCTACAAGCATTGAAATTGTAATAGCGGGGTTTATGTGACATCCTGAAACGCTGCCTATGGCATAAACCATTGCTAACACTGCAAGACCGAAGCAAAAAGCGATCCCGACATTTCCGATGGCGTTGCCTGCAATAACTGCGCCGCCGCATCCCATCAGTACTAGGACCATAGTGCCGATGAGTTCTGCTACGTATTTCTTCATAGGTGTAATTTGGGGGACTGCTGGTGGAGGGGCTGGAATCTCTTCAAGTTTTCTATTAACATCTTCACCCATTGTTTCTCTCCTCTTAAATTGACCAAGCGTTTTATCGCTAGGGATATATTAGTTTTTGTTTTCCATCAAAAAAGCGCTAAACCGAAAAAATAGCTTACAGTTTTTCGCTAGCAGAAATATCCATCATCATGAGCCCTGAAACCATCTTGGGGTAGAAATCCGTGCTTTTCTCAGGCAACAGCTCATGCTGCTGAGCTATGGCTGCAACGGTTTTGGCGTTTATCGGATTAATCAAAAACGCGATGCTGGCTTCTCCACAATCCACTTTATCAACAGCTTCTTTTGCCCAACGAGCATAGAGAAGTGTATCGTCAGGGTTCAATTCGCCTGTTTTTAGGACAAACTTGAAAATTATATCGCGCAGAATTACGACGTCAAAGGTTTTGGTTTCTTTTGATACTTTCTCGTTTATGAAGTCGAAGACCACTTTGTCATGTTTAAGTGTTAAACCATAGGCTTTGGAGCCGTCGTAAACGCAAAAGGCATGTTGGTTGAAGCGGCTTTTAAGATAGTTTTCTAAGGCTTCTGCTGTGTGGGTTTTTATTTCTGTTAAATCAAAGAAGCGTTTGAGCCCCTGAACGACTTCTGGCGTAAGCTTGTACCCTTTGAGGAGTCTATGGGTTGGCAGAACAATTAGGCCTTCTTCTTCAACGGGCACCATGTAGGTCATATGGAAGTTAAACGCTGAATCCTCTGTCCAGTTGCCTTTTTTGTGCATTTCATTGCGGTAGTCTAAGGCGCTTTCATAGCGGTGGTGTCCATCAGTTATAACAACTGGTTTGTAACTGAGGACAGATTGAAGTTGACGTATTTTTTCTGCATCAGTGACTTTCCATACAGTGTGGTTGACACCTAACGAATCAGTAACTTGCAGTGTCGGCTTGGTTTTGGCTACTTCACTTAGGAAGGCAAGCGTTTTTCCTTCAGGGTCTGAGTAAATAGTGAAAACTGGTTCAAGGTCTTTCTGAACTGTTCGCAGCATGTTCAGTCGATCGGTTTTAGGTGCTTTATAGGTAAATTCGTGGGGAAAAACAATGTTTTCGCTGTAGTCATAGAGATGCAGTGCCGCAATTATTCCCGTTCGCTCGTATTTTTCGCCATCTAAATTGAATTGTTGTCTTGAAACAAAGATTGAAGGCTCCTGGTCCTTGACGAGTATGCCCTCGTTTAGCCACTGCTCAATACGCTGTTGCGCCACCTCATACGTGTTAGGTTCCATTGGTAGAATTAGTCGACAATAATTATAGGGTGATTTTTGATAGTATTTTTTTTGCAGCTTGGCGTCGATTTTGTCATATGGTTGGGTGATTAGTTGCTCTAGTATACCTGCTTTTTTGGTGTAGTGTATGGCTTTAAAGGGTCTAATGTCAACCAAAAGAGTCAGCTCACGGAAATTTTTGCAGGGCGTCTATTACTGCTTTGGCGATTTGTACGCTTGCTTTTTGCTGTGCCTCATAGGTTTGAGCACCAATATGCGGCGTAGCAATGACGTTGTTAAGTGTTAGGAGCTTGCTGTTCTTAGGCGGTTCTTCCTCGAAAACGTCTACGGCTGCGCCTTTTACTTTGCCTGAAACTAAGGCTTGGTATAGTGCTTCTTGATCCACTACTCCGCCTCTGGAACAGTCGATTAGCATCACGCTGTCTTTCATCATGCTGAATTCTTTTGTGGAAATCATGTGGCGAGTGTGCGGGGTTAAGGGTACGTGAATTGTAATGTAGTCTGCTTGCGGTAACATTTCGCCCAAGGGCATAAAACGGTCATACACACATTCCTCGACAGGCAGCACTTTCATGCCCAATGCTATGGCTAAGCGCTCCACTGTTTTTCCAATGTAGCCGCAGCCGATTATGCCCAATGTTTTGCCGTTGACTTCTGTGCCGATTAGTTTTTCTTTTTCCCATTTGCCCTGACGCAAAGTGACGGTTCCCTGCACAATGTTTCTAGACAGCGCCAGCAGATACCCGATGGTTAATTCTGCGACGCTCATGTATGAAACATGAGGAGTGTTAACTAGGACGATACCTCGGTTTTTGACGGTTTCAAAATCGACGTTGTCTAAGCCTTCACCAGCGCGTCCGATGACTTTGAGGTTTTTGGCATTGTTGAGAAGTTCGCCTTTGACTTTTGTTGCTGAGCGCACAATTAAAGCGTCGAATTCTCCAATGATTTTAGGCAGGTCATCTTTTGGTTTTTCCCATCCGCGGGTTACCTGATAGCCTTTCTCCTCAAGCAGTTTTATGCCTTCATCGAATATTTTGTCGCTTATGAGGATTCTAACGGTCACTTTACTTTAAACCCCAAATATCATCAATTAAGTCAGTAACTACCTTGATTCCTGAAACGTTCCATTCACCCATGTGCCCGATGCGGAAGGTTTTCTCGGCCATCTTGCCATAGCCGCCTGAAATCAAGTAACCTTTTTCGCCTAGCTTCTGGTTTAGTTCTTTTACGTTTTTGCCAAGCGTGTTTTGCATGCAGCTAACGGTAATTGACTCGGCGCCTGGTTCGGGGAACATTGCAAAATGCTTCTTTGCCCACCGCTGAGTGTATTTTGCCATATCTAAATGACGCTTGTATACGCCGTCGTAGGTTTCTTTCAGCATTAGGTCCATACGTTTGTTGAGGGCATATAGGAGCGGTATGTTTGGAGTAAAGGGTGTTTGCTGTTTCTTTTCGAACTCGAAGATTTCAACCATGTCAGTGTATCCACCGCGGTTGGGCACTTGTTTGGCTCTTTCGATTGCTCGGTCATTAACTAGCGCTATTGCTAAGCCAGGTGGCAACGCAAAGCATTTTTGTGTTGAGCCAAAAATTATGTCGCAGCCGATTTCCGAAGGAATAAGCTTGTCGCCGCCCAAAGAAGAAACCGCGTCAATACAAAACATGACCTCAGGATGTTTTTTGCGCACCAATTTGCCGATTTCCGAGACAGAACTTCGAACACCAGTGGAGGTTTCGTTATGGCAAACCAGCAAGGTATCGTATGCATCGCTGTCAAGTTTTTCTGCAACCAGTTCTGGCTTAACTGCTTTTCCCCATTCAACATCTAAAACATCCGTTTGTTTGCCGCATGCTTTTATGGTATCAGCTGCCCGTTTTGCGAAGGCGCCGTTGACGCATGCGAGAGCTTTTTGTTTTACAATGCTGCGGCCAATAATGTCAAACCACAGTGTGCCTGAGCTGGTGGTTACTGTGGGTTTTGTGTCGATTTGCAACTCGAAGTATTTTGTGAGTTTAGCGGTTATTCCGCCATAGAGGTCGGAGAACTCTTTTTCTCTGTGACCGATAAGTGGGTGAGTTTGCTCATTGAGCATTTCTTGGCTGACCTCTGTTGGGCCAGGAATCAAGAGTTTCTTGTGCATGGGTAAATCCTTCCAAAGGAACGTTTAAGACTTCAAATATAAGGATTATGCGCAAAAAAACGCCTCTTTTTCGATATAAAGCCTATAGCTTTCAGCCCGCAGGCTTACTAACTTAGCACTGAGCGTGAAGTGGGTAAACTTGAAGTTAGCGGCTTTGAAGGTCAAGGCATCGTGGAGATAAGTGTTTACGACACCGGGTTGGCATTCCTGAAGATGTGAAACATAAACTGTTTACGTCTATGATGGTGACAAAAGCTAAAGGTCAAGGCTTAGGCTATGGCAGTGGTGAAGCGTTTGATTGATGTGTTAAATGGTACCATCAGCTTTGAGAGTCATGAGGGAAAAGGAACAAAATTCACCATTAACTTACCTCTCGAAGACCTAAAATTCCGCTATATATCGGGAATCGAAATACTATTTTTAAATACAGAGCGCTGATCATAGTTTAAGCGGATAAAGGTAGAAGGCCTTCGTCATGCAAAGGATAGAAGTAATCACGAGTTTGCTCCTTGTACTCATGGGCACAATAGACTGTGTAACAACCGTTATAGGCGTAATGTTTTCCGGAGCTTCAGAAGTCAACCCGGTTATGGCAGGCGTAATTAGCACAAACATCGACGCATTTATGGTTATAAAAATCGCCGCCACCGCTCTTATTGCGTTCATTTATCTTTATGCTAACAAGCTGTTAATGAAAAGCTCAGACAAAGCCGCCAAATCATTCAAGATTTCACGTAATTTGCTAAACATCAGCTACATCGGCATCATTGGATTCTTATTTGCAGTGGTTACAAACAACCTCATGGTTTTACTTGCCTAAATACATCAAAAACGCAGAAAACGGCTTTTTTACCTCTTAGCTAGCCCTTTTATGGCGATTCTGTTTATCTGGCATAAATAAAATATTTAAGCGTCTAATGCCTAGAATGGGACTTGCAGGAATTAAGAAACGCTTAACTGTTGCAACCCAAATACATGAGTCGGAGAGAGAGAATTGAAGTTCAACTTATTCCGCAAGCCCAAACAACCGGAAGCTGAAAAACCAGCCGAAGCTAAAGAAGAACCTAAAGCAGACACTGCAGTTGCACCTGAAGAGCCTAAACAGCAAGACTCTAGCTCGCCGCAGGAACCAGCGCCGGAACCACAGCCGATGCCTGAACCGTTGCCAGAGCCAGCAGAAGAAAATGCTGTGCCTGTTTCTGTACAGGAGCAAAAACAGGAAGCGCCAGCAGAACCAGCAAGCAAAACTTACCTTAAAGCTATGCCTCTCAAAGAATTATCCGATATAGAAAATGTGGAAAATGAAGTTAAGAACGGTAACATCATTATTTTACGGGTTACGCCTCTTGCCACTAAAAGCATAGAAGATGTAAAAACCGCTGTAAACCAGCTTTACGAGTTTGCTGAATCTATGGGTGGGGACATTGCAAGGTTGGGAGAGGAACGTGTGGTTGTTTGCCCCAAAAATATTAGAATTTGGCGGGAAAAATCGCCGGTTTCAACTGATTCTATGCCGACTGCTGCGCCTACAGCAGCCTAAATGTTTCTAGTATTGCTGGAGCTATTGTGTTTATGCCGGCTTTGTTGTCTAAGTAGCGAGCGAAGTTAATGGTTTTCTGTTTTTCCCCGTGAACTACGAAGATGCGTTCTGGTTTTGGTGTTAGGTGTGTTAGGTAGTTTACTAGTTGGCGTCTGTCTGAGTGTCCTGAGAAGCCCTCGATTGATTCATTTTGCATTTTGACTGAGAGCGCTACCATTTTGCCTTCGTTGTCCATCATGGTTACTTCGCCGACGCCTTTTTGGACACGTCTGCCCATGGTGCCTTCGATTTGGTAGCTTACAAAAATGATTGTGTTGCGTTCGTCATTTGCCCAGTTTTTAAAATACTCGATGACTGGTCCGCCTTCAAGCATGCCTGAAGTTGCCAGCACAATGCATGGTTCGCCTTCCATTATGCTTTGGCGTACGCTCGGGTGTTCTACGATGGTGAAATAGTCGCTTTGGAACGGGTTGATGCCTTCGTGAAGGATGCTGTGTCGGACTTCTCTACCGAGGTATTCGGGGTAGGCTGTGTGTATGGCTGTGGCTTCGCTTATCATGCCTTCGATGAATACGGGGGCTTCCTTCATGAGACCGCGTTTCATGTAGCCGTCGATTATGAGCATGATTTCTTGGGCTCTGCCGACTGCTGGAACTGGGATGAGGACTTTGCCTTTGCGTTCTAATGTCTGGTTTATCACGCGGGTCATGGCTTCTTCGGCTTCTATACGCGAAGGCATAACGTCGTCAGTGCCACCGTAGGTGCTTTCCGTAATCACGGTTTCAATACGTGGAAACTCTGTTGCCGCAGCTTCCAGCAGCATGGTTCGGGCAAACTTGTAGTCGCCTGTGTAAACGATGTTGTGTAAACCTTCGCCGATGTGCAGGTGAACCATAGCGCCGCCTAAAATGTGTCCTGAATTGTGCAGTGTTAAGCGGATGTCTGGTGCAATATCGGTAACTACGCCGTACCTGAGTGGGATTGTGTGCAAAACGCATTCACGCACGTCCTTTTGATCATATAGTGGTGTCACTCCTTGCTTGCCCGCTACGTCTAAGTAGTCAAGCTGCAGCATAGTCATCAAGTTTGAGGTTGGTGCGGAGCAGTAGACTGGACCGTCAAAACCGTATTTATAGAGGAACGGTAACAGTCCGCAGTGATCAAGGTGTGCGTGGCTAATAACTACAGCGTCTAACGAATCAATCTGGAACTCGGGGCAGTCGAACCGTGGAAAACCCTCGAAAGGTCTGTTTGAGCCAGGGTTAATTCCGCAGTCCAAAAGCACGCTGCTTTCGCGTGTTTTAACTAGGAATGCTGATCTTCCGACTTCTTGTGCGCCGCCAAGCACTGTGAGGCGTATGTCGCCTACTTCGTAGATTTTTGGGCGGAAAATGCGTTCGCCAACGGTGCGGAGAATACGCTCGCGTTCTTTGCTCTCGGAGTGCAGGTAATGGCGCATGTGAGTAACAATCTTTGACTTGATAGGTGGACTACGCAAAACGTGTGGGCGCCACTTAGTCTTTTTAATGAGTTCTTGCAGAACCGCGCCGTTTCTTCCAATGACGAGGCCTGGCTTTTTGGTTTCGATTATTATTTCGCCAAGGCTTGGGTCAAAGTTGATGTCAGTGATTTCGGCTTCAACGGGGATTAGTTCCCTTGCGATTTTTTCTGCCTCAACTTCTGGAATGCGAACTGAAGGGTCAGGGCGAATAACGATTCTTTTGCGGATTACGCCGACAATTTCAGCGACAATGCTGCTTTGGTCAACTAGAACTTCGGGTTTTTTGGTGTAGACCGCGAGCATGGGTCCTTCGTATTCGATTCTGGTAACTTCTGCTTCTCTTGGAACTTTCTCCAAAATAAATTGACTTATTTCTATTTTATCTTTATCTTTGTTAGAAGTATGTGCCACAGTTTTTTAACTTCCTGCCTTGAGGAGTTTGCTTTTCTCTTCAGTTGACATTTCTTTGTAGCCGTGGCTATCAATAGTTATGATGTTGTAGCTGTTGCCGCTTGCCACATCTCGCTTCATAGCTGCGTTAACTGCTTTGGCGACA
This sequence comes from Candidatus Bathyarchaeota archaeon, assembly GCA_963725715.1. Taxonomy (GTDB): domain Archaea; phylum Thermoproteota; class Bathyarchaeia; order Bathyarchaeales; family Bathycorpusculaceae; genus Bathycorpusculum. The sequence goes on along the minus strand of CAVRZF010000003.1, from coordinate 41,367 downwards.
GTTGGAAGCAACTCGCTAATAGTCATGCCTTCATGATAATTGTCCTCAAGGATGCCGTAAGCTATCGGTGAACCGGAACCTGTTGAAACCGATTTTTCCTCAGTTAAGCTGCCGTACGGATCCAAATTGTAAATGTGTGGTCCACTGTCGTCCACGCCGCCGACTAGAACCTGTGTTGCCAGAGGTAGGTACCGATTGTTGAAGAGTAAGTTGGCGACGAGCCGTGCTGCTGCGTTAATGGGCATAGGTCTGTTCATGTTTATTCTGTATAGACGTGCGTTAGCTGTTAGGATGTCTACTACGCGTTGGGCGTCCGCGACTGTTCCGGCTATTGTCATGCCTATGTGGTCGTCGATTTGGTAGACTTTTTTGCCGAATTTGTGAGCTATATAGAAGCCCATTGTTACTCTGGTATCTGAAGCTAAGATTACGCCGTCTTTGCAGACAACGCCAAGAGTAGTTGTTCCTTTAAGGACTAGTTGATTAGCTACATTATTTTGTGACATGGTTTTGGTGCTCCCCTAAAACTTCGTTTCGCGGAATGCTATCCACTAGGAAGTAGCATCATCTAATCATTTCCATGAACTTTATTAATATTTCGCCCAGCAACTTTGTCAACTCTTCGAAATTGTCTGTTGAATTTTTTTTTGGTGAAAAAGGTTTTGAGTGTTACCTTCCGTGAACAAAGTCAGTTATTGTTTTTTTGCGTAGTTTTTGGAGACTTCGCATTCTATACATTGCTTTGTTGTGCATATATCGTTTGTAAATGGGCAACTATGAAAAATTTTGGGAAGATAATTGTTCAATGCCCGATTCTCAACTACCTCAAAATCTATGTCTGCATTGATTAGAAGTGCCCGAATTTCCTCTGTTGTTTTTTGAGTTGCCATTTTTTGTTTGTCTCTGCCTTTTTTGTTTTTTAGTATTATGGGAAAGTTTTCTTTGGATAAAGAAAGTTCACATATAAGTTAACTTTTATGAATCCAGGGTTCAGTTTGTTAGAGGCTCTGCTCTATTTGATAGCTTAATCTAGCCCACCGCCAAAAGTTCCTACCCCATTACCTATTTACTCTGGATTTTTGTTGTAAATAGTATACCCCTCCTCCCTCCTCCTATACATGTGCTCTTTTTACTGTTTGAAGTTGGTTGTAAAAATATAGGGAGGGAGGAGGTAGAGTGCAAGTGTGGTTTGCCCGTCAATCTTGGGTTTGCATGCCAAAAGCGGTTTTGGGGAAAAGTCGGCAGCCGCCGGGTCGGACCTTGATATTGAGCAGGAATTGTTAATGAGAAATGAGCAAGGAGTGTGGGCGATGTTCAGATTAAATGCATCTATGCTTCTTGCTCTTGAGTTTTCCCTAAACCTTTAAAGGCAACTTTGAATGTTCAAAATGGCAATTGGCGGGTGAGTTGAATCTCCTACCCGTTCCGCCAACAAAAATAAAACCCGGGAAAGCGAGAAAAATGCAGTTAAAAATAAAAACCAAAGACTTAGCTTTAATTTCTATATATGCTGCACTCTATGCAGCGCTTGTTATTGTCCTCGGAGGCATCTCTTTTGGGCCAATTCAAGTCCGCATCGCAGATTCAATGGTTGCCGCCGTGCCATTGCTGGGGCTACCTGGAGTTTTGGGGCACACTTTGGGGGTGTTTGCAGGTAATTTGTATTCCCCCCTTGGTCCAATTGACCTGCTTAACACGATTCCTTCATTTGCCATGTCTTTTGTAGTCTACTACCTTTACAAACGAACCAAAAACGACTACACCGTTATCGCAAGCTGCGCTGCCTACTCAATTGTTTTAGGCATAACAGTTGGATACATGTTATCTGCCCCATTCAACATACCCCTGCCTCTCAGCATAGCATACGTAATAATAGGAAACCTTGTTGCAACCGTGCTCATTGGATGGCCTCTATTCAAATTATTGAAAAGAAACGCCATGTTCCAACGATGGTTCCCCAATTAGAGGAAAAAACATGACACAAAAACCAAAATGCGTGGTAGTCTTAAGCGGTGGACCCGACTCCGCCACTGTAGCCTACTGGGCAAACAAACAGGGATACCAACTGTACCCTATAACTTTCAAGTACGGGCAAATCGCAGTTAAAGAAACCGAGTCAGCGCAGAAAATCGCTGCCACCCTCGGGACCTCAACGAAAATCATTGATCTATCAGCCCTCAAAAACATCTTCGGCGACGTAACAAGCCTCTGCAACACAGCCATACCGTTGACCTCAGAGTTCACCTCACCGATCATTGTGCCTTTCCGCAACGGCATCTTCCTCTCAGCTGCAGTCGCCTACGCTGTTTCAGTGGGTGCAGACAAAATTTTCTATGGCGCGCAAGGCTCAGATGAACCCTTCTATCCCGATTGCAGACGCGAATTCTACCAAGCATTTGAAAAAGCGGCGAGGCTGGGAACATGCCAAGAAATCAGCATCCAAGCGCCCTTCAGCGACATGCACAAATCAGACGTTATCAAGAAAGGCAAAGAACTGCGCGTGCCCTTTGAGCTTACATGGTCCTGCTACCTTGACGGCGATAAGCACTGCGGAAAATGCGAAAGCTGCGTGAACCGCAAAAAAGCCTTCCAAGAAGCAGGCATAACCGACCCAGCAAGATACCAAACATAGTCATAGGAGGCGAGCAGTTGCAATCCGAAACTAAGATTTTGCAAAGACCTTTCTTTCAACGGGACACAATAGCGATTGCAAAAGACTTACTTGGAAAAATTTTAGTGCATGAATCAAGCGAGGGCACGACGGCAGGAAGGATTGTTGAAACTGAAGCTTACCGAGGGCCTGAAGACCAAGCTGCACACAGCTCTGGAGGTCGCCGCACACCTAGAAACGAAGTTATGTTTGGGCAAAAAGGCTATGCCTACGTTTATTTTATTTATGGATTATATTACTGCTTTAACTTAACTGCAGGCGATGTGCCGGGCAAACCAGAAGCCGTTCTCCTAAGAGCGCTTGAACCAGTTGAGGGCATGGACATTATGGCAAAACGCCGAGGCGCCAAAGAAGGAACAGCTCAAAACCTAACGAATGGTCCCAGCAGACTATGCATGGCAATGGGCATATCAAAGGCACAAAACAAACTTGACCTAACAGCTCCGCCCTTATACATTAAAGACGCCCCGCCTGTTCCGAAAGAGAAAATAGTGGAAACAACACGCGTCGGCGTGGACTATGCTGGTGACTGGAAGGATAAGTCTTGGCGATTCTACATTAAGGGCAATAGCTTTGTTTCAGTAAAGTAAAGCTGCTCAAAATACAAGCCTATTTTACTTTTTTTAGGCATCAATAACTTCGTTTCTTCCTGGAATACATACATCCGTCATTTCCTGTATTTTTTCAGAAAGCGCTTCTGCCTGCTCAAGGTCGCCGTGAACAAGAAGGGTTCGCTCAGGCTTTACTTTAGCGATTAACTGGATAAGTTCAAGTTGATCTGCGTGCCCTGAAAGCTCAATCTGCTTAACATCCGCTTGCACAGAAATTGTTGCGCCATCACTGCTCTTGAAGTATCGGTTTTCTTTGGCGGATTTTAATGGGCTGTCGGGGGGAAGATAACCAGAGGTCAAAATAACCGAGTTAGCTTTATTGTCCGCCCAATCAGCTAACAAACGAAGACTTGCACCTGCGTGGCCAAAACCCGAGGTGCATATAACAACTGCTGGTTCCTTGATTTGGGAGGTTTTGTAGAGGTGCTGTACGTGCTGATAGGTAAAGGGGTTCTTTTGCTGCTTAATTTCTTTGGTGAACAGCTGCTTATTTTGGTTAAAGTACCTCGTTATCCTGTTTGCAAGGTTAGATATTGTATAAACATTATAAGATGGCAAAATGCCTTGGTCAATTGCCGTGTCTATTCTTTTAGCCATCTCTTGACTTCTATGGAAAGCGAAAGTTGGAATCAAAACATTGCCCCTATGCTCCATAGTGAATCGCATTTGCCTCAAAAACTGATCAATCAACTGCTTTTCTAGGCGGCCTAACCGTTCCGCCATAAGTAGATTCAGCAATCAAAACATCCGGTTTTTTCGGAATTGATTCAGGCCTGCAGCCTTGCAATATCTCAGTGTCGTGGAAGCAAAAATCGCCTGTGTAAACAATTCTTTTTCCTTCAGATTGAAGAGAAGTTATCTTAGCTCCAGCAACATGACCAGCTGACTGAAGCTGTATCTTGAGCTCACCTAAAGAAATAGAATCGTTGCTTGTGTGAAAACATCCGCCGATTCTGTCTGCATGTTCGTCTTGAAAATCGAAGATGCCCTTCTCATTTTGGATTTTAATCATGTCATGCAATAGGTCTACGGTGACATCTCGAGTTATCTCAGAGCCTATTATGAGAGGGCTTTGTTTGCCTATATTCAAGAGGCCGCCCGAATGATCCAGGTGAGCGTGGCTAATCACGACTGCATCAAAATCGTCAGGAAGCTTTCTTGCTTCTCCATCAAGCTTTGTACCGTAATCTAAAGCAACCTTGCAAGAGCCGGTTTCAACTGCTATGCATGAGCCGCCTACTTCTCGGGCTGCTCCAAGGACCTCAATTTTCAATAGTAGGTTCTCCAGTGTTGTAAACGTGAGTCTTCAAAGTGTTGGCCACATTCCAATTCAAAGACGGGCTACCAAATGAGTTAGCCACTTCCGTTTATGCTGCCTAAACCGTCGAGCGGCAAATATTAAAGTTATTTGACATAATACCCAGAATTTAACCTCTGTTTGGTAAAAAATGAAGAACTGAAATCATGAATAAAGCTCTTTAATTTCTTGGGGTCATTTTTTGCCGCGGAGGCGCAATAAGATCCTACTAGATTTGTCATTATCTTATTGTGCGTCCTAATACCGTATTACGCATTGTTTTTGTTGCGTTTGTTTTGGGTTGGTTTTTTGGTTTAGGGTTTGGTTTGTTTGCAGGTTGCGTTTCCTCCCGTCGCCCTGCGTTTCCCTACGTTTCTATGCGTTTATTTGCGTTTCTTGAAGAGTCTGTTGTTACCAAAGTCATGCACATGGGTAAAACCTGCTTTTATTAAACTGCTTAAAAAAGGGGGTTTTGGGGTGACGGCTCCATAAAACGCCTTTAGTATTAGGAGCTACTAAAATTGCGCAGCTGCAACCATGAACACTTCTGCCAGTAGTAGTAGCACCAAACTGAGAGGTGTGCCTATTGCCATTCGTTTACGAAGTACCTTTAACTCAGTAAGGGGGGGCTGCTGAGGGTTTTTCTGCATATTCGATACAGAACGCACCAGTCTATTTGCAGTCGGCGTGAAAAAGAGGAAGACCATTAAAAGCATAGTAATCCCGAATGCTGCACCTGCGGTAACGAATAGCGACCATGGAGAGACAAAGTCGAATACATTGGGTTCTCCATCATTCATAGTAAATGCAAGAAGTGGACCAAATATTAACGTCAAGACTGAAAAAATCTGTATTGAGCGCACAAGTCTCGGCATTGCATTTATGATGAACTCTGCATTTGCCTGTGCTGAGAATTTTGAAAGAGACGGCTGTAACGAGACAATGAACGTAAGGACTGCACCGGTCCATCCAATCACGGAAATCACATGAAACCAATTGATAATACCGGTGACTACAATGTCTACCAATCTCTCAGTCCTTGTAACAATTGTTTAAAACGACATATTACGTTCAATTTCTTTTGTTAATAAACCTGTCGCTTTACATTATTTGGCAATAAGAACGCGCGTTCAAATCCGGTAGAGACTTGAACTATTTGGGGTTTGAATCCGATTGAAGCTCAGGCTCTGATGTGCAAACACGGGGTAAGCAATAGCCGCTCAGACTGTTTGTTAGAGTCAGAAAAACGGAAAGTCTTCAATAAAGGACAAAAAGAATGTCGGGAAACTTTGTTCAGTTTGTTTAGCCAGTGTACGAAAAAGTACTGCAGATATACAAAACCTACTCAAAGAAATATGGACCGCTAAAACTTTCGTTAGGAAAAATTGAGTTGTTCCATACACTTGAAGAAATACCCTTTCTTTAATCTTTAAAAAGTAAAAAAAGTGGTCTACGTTGTTATTTGACGGCGTAGACCTTAGCACTGTATTCGCCTGTTGCCATGTTGTAGCTGGCGTCTGCCCACCCTTTGGTTGTGTTGAGATATGCCAGGTTTTTGGAGGCGGTCATGAATGTCAGTTTTTCCTCAATTTTTTCGATTGGAGCAGGGTCGACCATTGTCCCATTAGCCGTTCCCATCACCATGATTGCCTCGCCGTTGCTGAAAATCATCGATTTGACGTCGGCACTTCCTGTACCGTCAGGTTTCATTAGAGAATTGTGTGTGGTCATTATTTGCCCTGTGATTTTTCCGCTGACTGTTCCCCCAACCATTATGTCGAGCTTTGCGCCTTCTGGACTGAATTCTTTGATGTTGATTGCCATAGTTTTTTCTTTTGCTTCAAAAAGGAGTTCTTTTTCCATAAAATCACCTTAATTTCCAATAGACTATTGAGAACATAAATAATTGTGACTGTGCAAATACAGCAACGTTATCTATCTAATTCTGTGCAACGAATTGTGAGAGTTGGGACCGATGGGGTATGTTAACAATATGTATGATGACTTATCCAAAAAAAGATGATTACTCAAATTTTCAGATTTTTTTAGTACGTTGGTTCGTTTAAAATCGAGTAGAATTTTTCTGCGATGAATACCATGTTGACTTCCGCAAGACCTATGCGGTGAATACTTGCTTGTTTTTAATATCTTTAGCTTTTCAATAGCATGGACTTTTTCCCCATATAAACAATAACAGACTGTTACAGGTTCATAGGCACATTGCCTGTTACGAAATCTCAATCCTTTGGAGGATGGTGGACGAAGCACGTTCGAAAAGTGCAACAAGGAAAAAGAAGGGACAATTTTGAATTAGATAATAAATCCATGAGTTATTTATTGCTCAAATAATTGTTCAATGCTTTGAATCCTTTCTGGGTTACATCGGAATGTCTTTTTCCAAAATCAACAAACGGAGAGAAAACAGAAAGCAATACACTATTGGTTTTGGCAGTCCACTTAAATTGTACTTTAGTCTTTCCGTCTATTGGCTCAAAGGTCCATTTTCCAGTTCCAACAAAGTCACCAGTATATTTCTCTTCTATCGATTTATCTTTCTCTGCCTTCGTTACAGTTGCACAAAACGTTGCGTTCATTCTGCTATTAGGATTAATGATTATGTCAAAAGTTGCACCCATGCGGTCGATTGGCATGTCCCCTTTTACCTTGCATTTAAGATGAGGCATCCACCAATCTGTAACTCCAGCTATCTCGTCTAAAAGGGCTTGGTAAACCACTGAAGGCGAAGCATCTATAACTGCTTCATCAACAACATCAAATTTTGGCATAAAGATCTGTTTGTTTAGTACCGTTATACAGTATTTACCTTTTGTGCAACTTGATCTAGTTTAGCAAGCAAATGGAATTTCTCCGGCGCCCTTTCCCCAACAGTACCATTGACCGTTCGTCTTCCAAGCGCATGCTAATCCGCATAATTCGGAAAATTCAGTCAAGATTTCCTTTTTATTTGTTGAAAAGTGAATACTTGAAATAGTGATAAGCTCTTTTACTTCTTTTAAAGGTCAAATTTTGGCTCATCATGGGTGATAATAAAAGCCTATTAGCGCACAAATGATGCCCCTATTGTTTGATGGAGAGGTCAATCGAAAAACGGCAGAAAAGCACCGACTTGGAAAGAAAAACGCGGGCTGATAAGCTAATATACGGTTAAACCCCATTTTAATTAGGAAGCGATGTTATGGACGTATTTGAGGCTATACAGGAGCGAAGGTCAATACGTACTTATTCAGACAAGCCAGTTGAACGGGAAAAACTCGAAAAAATTTTAGAGGCGGGAAGACTTGCACCGTCAGCTAGAAACACTGAGCCATGGCATTTTATAGCGGTGACAAATGCTGAAAAGCGAAAAACACTCTCTAAAGGCGTTTATGCAAAGTTTGTCGCTCAATCTCCTTTGGTTATTGTTGCATGCGGCGACAAAGAAGCTTCAGATGATTGGTACGCAGTTGATGTTTCCTTGGCAGTCGAGAACATGATTTTAACAGCTACAAGCGAAGGCTTGGGAACTTGCTGCGTAGGAAGCTTTAACGAGAAAGAAGTCAAAGAATTACTTAAAATCCCCGATAACTTTGAGGTAATAATCATGCTAATAATTGGCTACCCAGAAGAAAAACTTGATTTGTCAAGCAAGCTTCTTCATCTTGTGCGTTCTAGAAAAACATTAAGCGAAATTGCCAGCGAAGAAGTGTATGGCAAACCTTTAGTACCCAAAAAAGTCCACGAAGACTTAGGCAAACGCCTCTATGTCCGGTTAATAGAAAGATTATTTTTTGTTCAAGGGCAGTCTACAGTTCATCAAGAAGCACCCAAACAAATTTTGCCCGATTTTTTAATAGACCATATACCTTTCCGTTTTACGCTTATTAGTTGCTTTTACACAGCCTCGGTTGTGAGACATGCGTTTGCGCGTAAATCGCAAATTTTAAAAAAGAGATACTCCGTATTAAGTATCCGTTGTTCGTAATGAGAGCTAATTTGCTAGCCCCGTTATACCTTTCGGTCTCTTGGATCCTCACTGTCAGCTACCAGCTTTTTACTGAAACAGCGGTAAAGTCAATAGCAAACTTCCCTACCTCAAGCGCCATTTATTCGGTTTTTTTTGTGATAGAGTACCGAGGTCAGTTTAGTGGAGTTAGAAATAGAAGTGGATTAGATGACATCAATCAACGACAAGCTAACGACCATGCAAAGAATGTTTGTGATACGCATTTAGAAATCGGCGCAAAAGATGATTAGCGCGAGCGAAAGCTATTACGAGCACTAAAAACGATAAATTAGAGATTGCAGGTTCTTGTTGTTCAAGCGATTAATCTAGCTCGTGAACGGTACGTGTCATCCAGCTAAGAGCTAAGGGTTTTTCTTAAATCGATAAGTGATAGGTTCAATGTTATAATTACACCTATGTCGTTTACTGAGGATGTCGGGATCCGAATGTTAGAGCTCTTAAGCGTTTTTTTGAGGCCGAATTCTTTCGCTGCCTTGTTTGATAATTTGACGTGCAAATGGGTAATCTGCCAAGTGTTAGCTTCGATATCAATGTTGTTTACTTCACCTATGTGGTTACCAGCTGCCCCAATTACAGTCTTTCCTAATACATCATCAATATTTATTAGTGCAACCATCAGCAATCTAGTAATTTATCATACATTTGAGTAAATAATGTTTTTGTCTGAGAAAACTAATAAAACTGCCCTCTAATGTTAGAAAAATAAAAGCTCACTATCTTAAAAGTTAGCGATAATAACAAAGAGTATTTTATTGTTTCGAAGATTTCAATAATATTAAGAACAAAATAAGGGCACTAACAGTGATTGTTATAATCAGAGAAAAAATTAATGGAGAACTTGTTGGTACCCTATTTAACTTAAAATGATTATTTCGCCGGCAGTAGTTACAAACTGAAGCTAATCTTTTACTACTAAAGTAACTTGTTCAACAGCTGGCGAACATATTTTCCTAATGCCTCTCTTACCTTTCGCGTAGGTAATTTTCAGCAATCCCAATTCATCAAGAATTTTTACTTGTTCACTTATGTAAGCTTCACTAAACCCTAACTTTTTGCCAATTGTTGATACATCTAATGGTTCTTTCCATAGCAAACGTAGCATTCTCAATGTTGTAGCAGTCAACGCCTCAGCAACCCTTAGTGCATCTTCACCCGAAACAACAAATTTCTTGCTAGAAGTTTCAGTTTTTTCGACCATATTTTAATCAGTTATACAAATAACCAATAGAGAATTGTATCCATAACTAATAAGCTTTTTGTGTTCAGTGGTCAATAGAAACGATATGTATAGACAAATAGTTATAAATATATCTTAAACGTAATGATATCGCGGCGATGAAATTGGCAAAAAAATCCAAGGTTGAAGCTCTTGAACAACATAAGAAAGCTCTCCGCGAAAAAGAATTGAAGAAGAAACAGAAAAAACAAGCAGGTCTTCCATCAAGCTATTCAAAAAATAAAAAATAGAAAAAACAGTCTAGCCTTTTTACTCTCTGAGTTTTTTGTAGTTTATTATAGGTTTAAAGTAACTAAGGAGATTGCTAAAGTAGTGTTTATTCAAGTTTTAGAAGTTGCATCGATTATTGTTGTCTCTTTTTCGTGTTCATGATTGGCCTCGATATTCGCTCCAGAAGAAGACGCCAAATCAAGGAAGCGATATCGGCTTAGAAATTTCACCAGAATACAAAATCTTTTTTTCACAGCCATAAAGATAACTTTTTTCATTAAAAAAAGCGACAAAAATCATAAGAATAAAATTGTATGTTGATGTTGCAATTATATAAAAATGCGAACGATTAAAAAGCCGATAAGGGCTACCTATTTTTTGCTTTTTTTCCCTTTACTTTTTTTCTTTTTTGCCAAAGTTATTCCGCTCCATTTTTTCGCTGTTCAAATATTTATATAGTTTTTTAGTTATAAATATTGCACAATAACACTCATAGCGGAATTCTTACACTAGTCTATTTCATATTTTCTTTGCCTACAGAAACCAACAGTAGTGGCAAGAAACAACGCATAGACGAATAATAAAATTACTCCTTCCTTCCAGCCCTGCAAAACGATCTAAGCGCAAACAAGATGCAAAAATGATTTTCAATAAGTACTTAATTGTTGCAAAGAAGTGGAGCGTTCAGAGATCAACAAGATGACAAGTAGAGGGCGACCCTGGCTTGAGAACGCATACTTTGCTCTAGCGTTGGCTCCAGCGCAGTAAGCAAAAAATTATAATCCTAAAAGGGCTATTTTAGCATAGTTTTGCGGTATGTAAAATGATAGAGATTAAGAACAGAAATAAATTAATTCAAAATGGCCGGACTGCATACACCCGAAAATGCCGAACCCTCGCTCTCAAGTGCATCGAAAATGCCGTTAACGCTTCTGATCCAAAGAAACTAATGAAAAGCAAACTTGAGGTAAAAAAAGAGCATCTGATAGTTGAATGCTGCAATTTTGATTTAGCAAAATTTAAGCATGTTTATGTGGTAGGCGGCGGCAAAGCTGGTGGTAAGATGGCACAAGCTGTCGAAGAGATATTAGGTAAACATGTTACATCGGGATTTGTAAACATACCTTATGGCTCTCGCCAAATAACACATGTCATAGAGCTCAACGAGGCTAGTCACCCGGTTCCAGATGAATCAGGGATGAATGGTACAAGCCGAATAATGGCATTGGCTGAACAGGCACAAGAAAACGATTTAGTTATTTGCCTGATTTCAGGGGGCGGTTCAAGCCTTATGCCTCTGCCTCGAGAAGGTATAGCCCTCAAGGATAAACAAGCACTAACAAGTATGCTTATAAAAAGCGGAGCCGAAATTACAGAGATAAATGCAGTTCGCAAACATATTTCTAATTTTAAGGGCGGTTGGCTAGCAAAAAAAGCCTTTCCAGCAACAGTTCTAAATCTCATCCTTTCAGATGTTATCGGTGATCCTCTGGATTCTATAGCCTCTGGTCCAACTGTACCCGATAAATCAACATTCAGGGAAGCCATTGAAATCCTTAAAAAATATGATTTATGGATAAATGCAGCTGTTTCTATTCGCCGTGTCTTATCAGAAGGAGCAAAAGGTCTGCTTGAAGAGACACCTAAAATGGATGATTTAGTGTTTAAGAAGGTCCATACTGTTGTTATAGGCAACAATCAAACTGCGTGCTTGGCTGCAGTTGACTGCTTAGGTGCGGAAGGAATAAAGACACAACTGTTAACTGGAAAACTGCAGGGAGAAGCCAGAGAAGTCGGCAAAGTGCTAGCAAGGTTTGCTAATGAAATGTTTGACTATAATGTTGTTATCCATGAACCAGCGGCCATCGTTGCTGGGGGAGAGACAACCGTGACTGTGAGAGGAAAAGGGCTTGGCGGTAGAAATCAAGAGCTCGCGCTCTCTGCTGCTTTAAATCTTGAAGAAGGATTGGAGTGTGTGCTTGCTTGTTTTAGTACCGACGGTGTCGACGGACCAACTGACGCTGCAGGCGCCATCGTGGACGGATACACATAGAGCGAGCAAAGCAGTTAGGATTAGACTTGGAAGAATATCTCGCCTCAAATGATTCTTATAATTTTTTTCTAAAACTCGGCGACTTAATTTTTACACAAGCAACCGGAACCAATGTTAACGACATATCCATAATTATGGTCTAACTGGTGGATGTAGCTTTCTTATTTTGCAGGAGTTTTGGGGTGGTGAGCGTCGAAACCTTGCAACGGTGTTCCAATAACTTTTTTACTACGGAATGATCTTTGAACAGAGCCTAGGGAAAAAGAAGTGAACAAAGCCGATTCCGCACTGTCTTTGGATGCTCGCGTTTATCTGCATGACATAGAAAAAGCAGACATCCTTGTTGGAATCCCTTCTTTTAATAATATTCTAACTGCAAGCTACGTTATCTCTCAAGTAACCAAGGGTTTGGACACATATTTTCCCAATTTAAAGTCTGTAATCTTCGTCTCCGATGGAAACTCAAAGGATGATACATTAAAATCAGTAAAGAGAGTTTATTTGCCATCCGAAGTTAAGCTTATTCCAGCAATTTACATGGGAATATCAGGCAAAGGAAGAGCTGTCAGGGCGATATTTGAGGCCGCAAGTTACCTCAAAGTTAAAAGTGTAGCACTTGTAGATTCAGACTTGCGCAGCATAACTCCCGAGTGGATGAACCTATTAATTACTCCAACTCTGACTGGGACAGGTTTTGTGGCTCCATTCTATAACCGGTTCAAGTACGACGGAACAATAACCAACTTTCTATGTTATCCAGTGACGACAAGCCTTTTCGGCAAAGACATCAGACAACCCATTGGTGGAGATTTCGGATTTTCGATTGAACTGGTAGAAGATCTTTTGGAATCGTCAATGTGGGAGTTCCCAGATGTAAGCCGTTTTGGCATTGACATCTTTGAAACCTATACTGCACTTGCAAAAGGATATAGTGTGAGGCAAGCTCTCTTAGGGGTAAAAAGTCATGATGCCAAAGACCCCTCAAGCCAGCTATCTTCCATGTTCCGACAAGTGATGAATACAATGTTCACTTGCATAGAACAATACGAGCCAGAATGGAAGAAAATACGCGGTCTTTCAGCTACGCAAATGTTTGGCGAAGCCAACTATGAAGACACTGGTGAGAAAATTGAGGTATCTCTGCCTAGAACCATAGATGCATTCAAAAGCAAACACCCTCAATACCTCGATATCTACTGCTCAATTCTAGAAGAAGATATTCAACACAAATTTGTTGAGCTAAGACTTTTAGAAAACGCCAATGTTGATTTTCCCTCAGAAATCTGGGCGAAAACGGTTTACTCCTTCATCGCTGAATTCCACAAAACGCCGACATTCTTCAGAGAGAGATTAATCGATGCTCTGCGGGTACTTTGGATTGGACGAGTTGCTGTTTTCATGAAAGAAACTTGGGAAATGAGTCGCGAAGAGTGCGAAGCAAAAATAGTTAAAGAAGTAGAAGTCTTCAAAAAATTAAAACCATATTTCATCGAGAAATACAGTGCAACGTAAACTTGTAATGTCCCCAGTTCGGGTCTTACTGGCTCGGGCCAGGCTAGTTGTGGTTCTTTAAGCTTGTCTTTGAGTTCTGATTTGAGGCTTCATTTCGAATTTGTGTGAGAATAGATTTTGATGACCTACTTGCTTTCGCTGCCACTTTTCTCGATCTCACATTTAACCTCATAATTTAGCAACCACAAACTCAATGCAGCAAGAACTACTCCTATGATTAACATAACAATTAAGTCGTCGTACCCTAAGTACAAGTCCAGCAATGTCCAAGCACTTCTAAAAATTAGAACTGAAGCGATAAGAAGAACCATTTCACCAACAATTATCTTTACTAATCGTCGCATACCAGATAATTAGCATAGTTCCTTAAAAGAAATACGCAGTTGCGTTACATCGCTTAGGAGAGCTTCGAGTCAACGATGCAAACTTTGGCGACGCCAAGATAACTCCAAACAAGAAGATTAACTATTCTTCATCTAGAAACCAGTTTATGAAATCAAAAAATCGATGGATCCTGCCAATTCATATTTGCTTGCCTACAGAAAGCCAAGCGTAGTGGCAAGAAACAGCGCATAGACGAATATGAAAATTAATCCTTCCTTCCAGCCTATTTTTCCGCTCGAAAGGAAATACCAGAAAAACATGTTGGTAACTATTGAGAAAATAACGAGGCTTTGGAAAACCTCCATTCGCATCACTACGGGTGAACCAAGAAGTGCAGGAACGAATAGAGTGATTCCTAGAATCAATGTTATGTTTACAAAGCTGCTGCCTATGATGTCTCCAAAAGCAAGCCCAGGGTGGCCTTTTAGAAATGCCTTTAAGTCCAACGTTAGTTCTGGAAGGCTTGTGCCTATGGCAATTATTGTAGCACCTATTATCTGTTGAGATAAACCGACAGATGTTGCTATATTAACCGCAGATTCCACCAGAAAGTAAGCGCTGGCAACCACTCCCAGAGCGCCTGCAACGGTGAAGAACATATATCGTTTTAGCTTGTTCCTTTCTTCCTGAGTAATCTCGCCGTTTTCAGAGGGCATCCTTACCTTCGTCAGTCGATACATGTAGCCGGCGAAGATGAAGAGCAAAATTAAGCCCACAGCCCAAGTTGCGCCAGAGATATAGATTAAAATCATGGGAACTATCGATGCAATGAAAATACCGAAATAGATGCTACTGAGCTCTGATTTGGCAAAAGAAGGAATGACGTTAATCCCGTCGGCTACTGAAGACTTACTGGGCTTTATGTGTCTTCCCATATGAAGAAAGAACTCTTTGAAGCTAATTTTGCCCTTGACTCTTCTTATATGCAGCAGTATTGCTGCTAAACCAATGATTACGCAGATGTTGACTATGTTCGAGCCAAAGACGTTGCCTACAGATATTGCTGCACTACCAGAGACTGTGGCTATTATTGCTACGGTTAGTTCAGGCAGCGAGGTTGAGAAGGCTATCAGACTAAAGCCAACGGCTGTTTTTCCAAGCTTAGTTATGTTGGAAACTTTGACAGCATTACTTATGACTAAATTGCTAGCCCAGTTTAGGAAGAGGAAAGATACAGCAATGACCACAATGTCAAAGATAAGACCCGTAAATAATATTTCTGCCATTCTGTACTTCCCCCAGTTTTACTCATTCGCATATCCTTCGGTTAAAGGCGAACAAAATAGCTTCTAAGCAATACTTATTTCTTTCGCAAACTTCGAAAAAGATTACAAGCGCGATTGTCTATTTTCATGTATTTCTGTTGTTCATTCGAATTAATTCGGCGGATATATGCAATATTTAAAAAGAGTCAGCCACAATTTTGAAGTGGTACAGAGCCTTGGAAACTTGGGTCTTTGGAGCAATTCTAGCTTTAGTAGGTTTTTTGGTTACTGCTTGCAGTTTAGGGAAAAACGAGTTAGGGTTTTCTTTTATGATAGCAGGCTTAACCAGCATTATTGTTGGGTCCTTGATTTTTGTTACTAAATTTAAGCAATGGATAGAGAAACTTTAGTGAGCGCTTTTGGAAGTGTACCCGAAAGATTTTTGCAGCCAATTCCTCAGGTAAGCCTTTTACTCCAGAACCCCAGTACTCATTGTGTAGAAAAAACAAAATTGGATCACGCAAGGCGGTCTGTGTTAATAGTTAGATGACGCTAACGCGATGTTCCTTGTCAATTTATTTGCTGAATTTTTTACTCGCATGCTAGCATTTTAACTTAAAACTTTAAGGACTGCCCCCAGTCGGCGAGAGATGTTGTCGCGTTGCCACATGAAACGGTGACAATATCTCTATTCCTGATTTCTTGAATTCACTAAGAATATTGTCAATGAGTTCGCTCTTTATGTTTACAAGAGCGTTGGGGCGGTTAGTATAGGCGTTTATTTCGTAAGTTACTGCATAGTTTCCCAAGTCTCTTAGCAAAACGAACGGCTTTTTGTCTTTTACAGTCAAGATGTCACTGGTTTTTTCAGCACATTCAATTAAGATTCTTTTAGCCTGATCTTTATCTACGTCGTAGCCAAGGGAAACTGAAACATAAATAAGGACTTCTTTTAAAGCACTAAAATTCTTCAGCTCTTTGCCCATCACAGTCAAGTTTGGTATGCTAATTATTTCGTCCTTTATTGTTTTGATCCTTGTGAAGAATATCCCAACTTCAACAATGTCACCATAGCTTTCACCTATCTGCACTCGGTCGCCAGTTCTGAATTCTTGACTCCCATTTAGAACAGTGTAAGCCAAAACGTTTCCAAGCACGCTAGACGTGAATAGGCCTAAAACAAATGTTAAAGCAACAATTAACCCTGTTCCTAAGAACCCAGCGATCCATGCACCGATAAACGAGTAAGCCCAAATTAGAATAATCGCAAGTATTACAGCGAAATAAACTATGTAGGTTATGTATTGTGTTGTTGACCTAACAGTTTTCTGTCTGGAGCGAGGGTCTCTCACTACTTTTCCAACAACAGGAGAAATAGTCATTATTATTGCCGGTATGATAATTTTTTTGGAAACTGCTAAGAAAAACCATATTAACAAAGAAAGTAACACTTTTTGCAAAACACTATAGACTACAAATTGGACTTCCGTGTTACCCAAGTAAGCAAATAGTCCAGTTCTGTAGCTGCTTTCCAGAATTACGAAGAGGAGTACAAGAATAGCGACTCTAAGGGTCAGCCAAACTAAGTATCTTCCCACTATTAAGCCACGGACTCCATCTATTTTATTTTGCAGCTTTCTACGCCCCTGAATAAATCTGATTTTAAAACATATGGGCAATATGAGAATAAATAATTTGTCACTGAGTTAGGGATTTGAGAAATTAGAAAGTGGCTAGCGTTTGGATGTTACAACTATCTCAAAGAGGAATACAAAAGGATTGTAATTTTGTTTTTTCATTGAGGGAAAATTGAGATACAGCTAATTATTTTCTCCCACTCTGTCCGTATCTCTTGGGGTTTAGCTATGAAAAATGGCATATCTACAACTTTAAGCATCGCCACATCGTTAAATTGATTTCCAACCCCCACTGTTCTTACTTGTTTGAACTTCTTGAAAAATAATTCTTTAAGTAACAATACGGCTTTTCCTTTGTCGTGGTCTCCAAGCAGGTGATGGTATTTTCCACCAACGGTATAATGCAACCCTTCTTTTCTTATGGCGCGGAGGAATTCTGTTTCATTTGATTTATTGATTCGAAAAGGTTCAGTGTATTCTCTCTTCTTTGCTAATTCTGCAAGTTCAATTTTTAAGCCACTGTCTTTCGCAAGTTCCTCAGGGGTCATGTCCCCAAACCCTATTGCTTCAGTAGCACATGTTTTTCTAATTCTGTCAAATTTCTTTCTAATCAAAGAATACGCAATTCCTAATTCAATTATATCATATTGATTTGTTTGCCTAGTCCAATAGTTCCCTGCCTCGAAGTAACCTGATGGAATAAAAATGGCTGCGCCGTTTTCTGATGAGAAAGGTGTATCTATGCTTAACTGTTTCCTGAAATATTCAATCTCCAATCTTGTTTTACTACTACAAAGTACAACTGGAACATTCAAAGCCTTGAGACGCGCAACCACCGATTGTGCGAAACTAAAATCGTAATTTTCATCTAAGAGTGTTCCATCAAGATCAGAGAAAACAACGGTTCTTACTGCTTCAGCGTTCAATTGCGGCTCGTCTCAGTTTTTCTCTTGCATCAGTCATAGCTGAAATTGTGCGCAACCAATCCGGCAACTGGGTACTTGTTGGATTTTCCAGATAGCGTTTTCCAGCGCATATTATAATCTCAGATAAGGCTTCCACATTGGTTTCCTCTTCATGTCTATCATATTCTAACGAATTGCAGAGGGCATCAGCATTGTATTGTCTGATTCTGTCTTGAGCAAATCGCCGATAGGTCACTTGAAGGCTCGATAGGAAAGCTTCAGAGACATCTATACCCTCGGTTTCCGTCAAAGTTCTAAGCAGAGTGATTAAAGCGTCATCTGCGGTTTTCAATAAGGCATTCTGGCTCATTTCCTTATGTTTATGATCATAGAATCCAAGGTCAACCTCGCAGATGCGTTTATTCGATGCATTTCTGTAAATTTCAGCTATGGTGCCGATTTCCAGACCCCAATCTCCCGGCATCCTCAAGTTCATAGCTAAGTCGCTATAAATCGCAATTTCGCCCGAGAGAGGATATCTGAAGGAATGAAGATATCTAATAAATGAAGAACTGTGATTGAGCTTTTTTTGTAATGCGTCAAGCAAAGGATTAATGAACAGTCTGTATATTCGGCCATACATTTTCCTATTTTCAAGATTGACCCTAGCATAGTACCCTTTAGAAAAGAAAAAATCCATTCTCGGCTCAATTATTGTATAAAGAAGTTTGGTTGGCAGCATTCCAGAATAAGAAACAATGTCTGCATCATGAACTGCAAAGGCATAAAGTTCAAGCGAAGCTATTCCCATTGCAATCCAGAGGTCTTTGCCTTTGCCGTGTGATTTTGTAATGTCAAGCCCTTTCCCTTTTAATTCTTCCAGAAGGGTGTTAACTTGAGGTTTATTGCACCATATAATTTCGCATGGAATTTCAAAGTTGGAGAAAAGTCTCATTGCTTTTTCATAATCACTGTCGTCATCTGCAGAAAGGGCGATAAAGACCTTATTTAGATAGTCGCACTCATTCAACCCTTTGATAATGCTTTTCAGCCCGGGACTCCCAAGGTCATTTCGGTGCAATGGGATAATTACTCCTGAAGGATATTTTTTACTAATGTCACACATTCTGGAATGTAGGGTATCAAAATTTATTGAAAAATCGTGTATTCTAGTAATTCTTCCTTGTTCAAGATCCACCTATTGCACGCTCGATTAATAATATAAAAAAATAATGTTTAAAAGTTTTTATCAATAGTTGTTGGTAATTCGGATTTCGTGTTGAGTGAGGGTAACGCAACAAAGAAGGCATAGTGAGAGCAGATGATTTCTACAAATCACTATTGCTTATTCCGTATATTCAAACAATCAGCGTCTTCTGCTTTTCCCTTGAAACCAAACTGGACACTCTAACCCCGATAAGGCGCACTTTACGGTCGCCACGCAAATAAGCGCCCAGCAGCTCCTTCTCAGTTTTCTCTAAGTCATGAAGCCTATTGGTTAAGAATGGCAGGGTTCGGCTTTTTGTGTGCGTTTCAAAGTTTTCATACCTGATCTTTAGCGTCACCGTTTTGAAGAGCAGGTTTTGGTTTTCTGTTTCTTTTTGCACATCAACACACAGAGACATAAGCGCCTGCATAATCGCGGCGGAATCGGCTGTGTCTTGCTCAAATGTGGTTTCGTGGCTGATGCTTTTTACTCCCTCTCGCTCCTCAACCTCGCTTTTGTCAATGCCCCTTGCCATCAAATGCATCTGCCAACCCATCACACCAAACATCGCCGTCAACGCTGAAGCATCATACTTTGCCAATTCGCCAATTGTGTTTACGTCTAAGGCTTTGAGTTTAGCCTCGGTTTTACGTCCTACCCACAACAGCTTGCGCACGGGCAAGGGCGCCAAAAACAATTCAGCCTCCTCCTCGCGCACTACGGTTAAGCCGTCGGGTTTCTGAAAATCGCTGGCAACCTTGGCGATAAGCTTGTTTGGTCCAACACCTATGGAGCAAGTTAAGTTTTCTTTTGCCTTAATTTCCTGTTTTATTTGCCGTGCTAGTGCTTCTGCCTCCGTGAAATCCTTGACTTTGCCTGAAACATCCAAAAAAGCTTCATCGATGCCCCATTGCTCAAACTTGCCAGCGAACCCGCGGGCTATAGCCATGATTTCGCCTGAAACCCTAATGTACAATGGGAAGTTTGGAGGCAAATAAACGGCTTCTGGGCACAGCCGCCAAGCGTGAGAAATCGGCATTCCTGAACGTATGCCTGCTTTTCGGGCGACGTAGTTGCTTGTACTCACCACGCCCCTGCCCTTGCCGCCTTTGGGGTCAGCGCCTACCACGACTGGTTTGCCGCGTAGTTCTGGGCGTTCTCGCTCCTCAACTGCAGTGTAGAAATGGTCCATGTCTAAGTGGAAAATGATCCTCGTGTCGACGTCACCGCGTATCTCTTTTTTAATATCAACGCAACCGCACAGCATATTGAGAAAAGCAGTATAATAGCAAATCAACGACGAAAATTCGGGTATTTTAGGTGTTGCTGTTGGAGTTGGATTGGTCGTGGGAGATAAAGTGGGAGTTGGTGAAGGTGATGGGTGAATCGGAGTTGGGTTAATTGTAGGATTCAATGTGGGATCTGGTGAAGATGTTGGATTGGTTGTAGGATCTAACGTGGGAGTGGGTGAAGGTTCGTCGGTAGGAGTAGGCGTTGGTGAGGGTTCCTCAGGTGGATTTTTTAGCAGCAGAAATGCTGGTTTGGGTTCTCCTTGCAAGTTAGCAGCCAAGTTAAATGTAGCTGTGCCAGGCAAGGTCCAGTTAACTTCGGGCCCACCCAGTTCGTAGTCTGCTCTCCAGCACCAGGGAGCTATATAGTTGACTCCTAAGCCTCTAAACAGGTCAATGCAGCTGCCAAAGTAGGAAGCTTGTTCTTCGGAATCATTTGTCCTAAAGCCGAACTCGCTAATCATTACTTTTTTGCCGTGAGCTTGAATTTCAGCCACTGTTGCCGTCAGAGTTTGAGGTGTAGATGGGTCGGTTTCGTAGTAGTTTAGGGCGATGTAATCGCATAGATCGTATATTCGTGGGTCGTAGTTGAAGTGTAATTCGCTTCTAAAGCCGTACTCCGTTAACCTGATGGAAACTGGTTGGACCGCGTAGGTTCTTATTCTAGTTCTCGTCTGATTCCAGAGCACGATAAAGTCATCTATTGAAACGTCGCATGCCCAGCTTCGCCTATAGGGCTCATTCATCATCTGCCAGCTATCAATATTCGTTTCGCCGCCAAGACGATTTGCCATATGGCCGGTAAAGTTTAGCCACGCTTGTCTGGCAGTGTCGTTAAGGAAGATTGTTTCAAACTTTTGGTTTGCAAGCCAAGTAGGCATGGTCCAACTAGCATTATCCATTAAGGTGTGGAAGTCAATTGTTACATTGAGTTCATGTGCAGCGGCGAAGCGGCATACCCTGAGGAGGTTATCTATTGCTGTTTCATTGTATGTGCCTTGTGCAGGTTCGAGATATTTCCACACTGCACTTATTGTTATGAATTTTAGTCCTTGCTCTTTGAAGATGCTAAAATCGCGGTCTAGTTCTGTATCGCTTAGGTAGCATGGATCATAGTGGTAGAGTGTTGATAGGTAATTTATTCCAAATTCGGGTTGGCTCTGTTGCGCTTGAGTTTGAAGTAAACTAAGAGTTGGGAGAAGTAGAATTACCAAGAATATTGTGATTAATGTTAAGAGTTTAGAATGTTTTGGTTTACTCAAACTATCAACACTTACAGGCAGTTTTTACTTTAACTTAATATAAGCATTCCTCAGTTCTGTGTTTGGCATATGTGGGGCTTGAGCTCTCAATTGTCTTGTTTGTTTAGATTTAGAACCATGATTTGTAGCGGATTTTTGAGCATTTTGTGCAGGCGATTAAGATTTGTCCTTTGACTACTGCGATTTTGGCGGTTTCGCATCCACAAGAGCATTGGTTAACGGTTTCGAGTGACATAGGAGTAAAGAAAGTAGCTGTTATAATAAGATGTTATTTCCAAATTTGATATATTTAATGTTCGCGACTTCTATCTTATTTGTTTTCAGTTTTTGTTTGATGGTTTGACCTGTGTTTGCTACTTGAGTTTACTGAAGACTTTTTTTCTCGGAGATCAACTTGTCAACTAAATGGAAAACGGTGAGGAAAACGGTGAAAGCCAAAAGAAAATTTGTTGCCATAGCCATCGACAAAACGTTGTCTTGGTCGCGGAACAGGAAAGTTGCGCCTGTAAGAGGAGCTAAGATTACGAAAACAAGCCCGAAAGAAGCAAGCAAATTAACTTGAAGTTTTCTGAGCCTTGAGCCATAACTAAGGATTAATGCAGCAAGCACCAAAATCGAAACGCCCACTGCGATGTGCACTAACACGTCTTGCCCGCCAACGTAACTGGAAAAGTCCTGCGCCCCAAACACAGGTAAATTCACGTACAAGTTAACGTACATGCCTAGCCAGAACTGGACAAAAAGCAAAAGAACCTCAAGTCCAAGCATGATTCTTAGAGCTTTAAAGCCCATATGGATGAATTAGGTGTTTTTGATAATAAGCATTTCCTAATTTAACTAAGAACTTCATGAAAAGTGCCAAGTTGCTAATTCAATCTTAGGTAAGTGCTTTGAGCTTGATAGAGGATTTAGAAAAAGGGTTGTTGGTTGTTCGAGTCTTGTGTTGTTACTTTTGAATATTATTTAGTACTAATGGCGATGATTGTGGTGGTAATCTGGCCAAGTTGGTGTTGGAGTTGGTGTCGAAGTAGGGGCGGGTGTCTGCGTTGGAGTTGGACTCGTTGTAGGGGTTGGTGTGGGGCTTGTTGTTGGTGTTGGATTAACGGTTCCTGTGTTGATTAACTCGTAGAATGCTGGGTTTGGTTTGTAGCCGTTGAATATGTTGTAGGTTTCGCCGCTTGACTCTGGTTGACTAACCCAACAGAATATCTGATCCATTCCTTTGGATTTTGCGTATGCTACGAATGCTTTGACATATGCCTGTTGTTCTGCAAGGTTGCTGTTAGATTTGCCAAATTCAGTTATCCATAATTGTTTGCTTTGGCTATGAGCTGTGGACAGTGCGGTTAAGAGCTTTGCTTCTGTGCATCCATATACTGAACCAGTTGGATTTCTTGCGTCCCAATAGGTATTTCGACATAGGAAATCAGTTGCTTTGTCAATTGCTGGTGAATAATGTCCTGTGCTTGGGCTGTAACCTGCCATGAATCTTACAGAAATTGGTTTGTTTGTGACGCTATTTGCGGCAGATATTATGTTTAAGATAAAGTTGTTTTCGCTTGTGGATGCTGTTCTTGCTTGTGGTTCATTTAAGACCATGAAGGCATTGACGTTGTAACCGTTGAGTGCTGTTATTGTTGTTTTGACGTAGTTTATGTATGTGTTGCGATTGGCGGCGGCATTTGATGCAGAATCCCTAAAGTTGTTGTCCCATGTGGTGTACCAAGTGTGAAAATCAACGTTAATTGAGTTATTCCTTGTGCATTTGCGATTGGTATTATGGCTTTTATTTTTGTTATGGCGGTGTTGCTGTTGCCGGTGTATTCGCTGTAGCTGTTTATTCTAACAGTCAACGCTGTGATTCCTTGATTATGCAGAATGTTTATGAAGGTTTGCATTTCAGCGGTTGTCATGCTGTACCAGTTAATTAGTTCTGTAGTGACTAACGTGCTTGGGGGCTGCAGCAGCTTCTGCAAAGATTACTATTGGATCGATGGCAGTTGAGGTCGCGCTTATTACAATGGTCATCAAAGCTACCACTATGACTATCTTCAATATTGTTTTCTTAATTTTTGTTCCCTCTCTCTTCTCGTTTAGCGTTAGTTTGCTTACGTGTAATTCATTTTTATAAGATTTTTGCGAAGTCGAGATACATATTTTGCGAAGTGGACTTGACTCGTTTGCGAAGTGGAATTGACGGATTTTGCAAAGTTTAGCACACTAAGGATTGTGGAATCCATAAACTTTATACTGTTGTGTATTCAGTGTTAAGACATGTCAGAACTTACAAAGATTGGAAAGTCTAAATTCTTAGTATCTCTGGCAGTCGGTATATTGATTGTTGCAGTAATAGCTGTAGTGTTTTTTGTTTTCGTTTGGAAACCTTCAGGCGCGCAAGAGGGCGATCCGCAGAATGATATTCAGACCAACATTGGATCAGCCTACCCAGGCATGGTAGATATCGTTGGTGCGTCCATACAAAAGAACCAAACCACATTTAGCTCCACCATAACAGTTAAAGATGCTATTACAACGTTGGGCGAAGGAGAATCAGTCCAATATGACATGGTGGTAATCCTTGAAAATGAAGAGGATGTATTGCAAACATACGAGTTCCGCGTAGACATAAATGCTACCGGTATGTTTGGCATGGTTCAGGATGTGCAAACCAAAAATTCAAAGCCGCTTCAGTTGAATTCAGATGGCAACAAATTAACAATGACAGCAACTCTTAACGAATTAAACGATGCAACAAAGGCTGAATGGAACATTTACTCTACCTACGAAAAGATCTCAGGAGACCAAGTTATTGACAGCGCACACGATTTTGTTCCCGATGAAGGACTCAGGGTAACTAACTTCTGAACACCAACCAAAGAATTCCCATAACAACTTTTTTAGTTCATTCAACCTACTAACCTTTGATTTGAAGAGGTGTAGGGCAATCTCGCGTAATGACTTATCGGTCAGCTTTCTGCTGATAACTCTGGCTTCATCAGTTAATGTTTTTTTCGGGTTCGTTCAACTTGCCAATTTGTTAGGCATTAAGTATTACTATTTTTATTCTCCAAAGATTATCGACATAGTTATTTTTTCGCCAGTTCTTGATTTGGCTGTTTGGATTGTTTCGTTTGTTGTTATAGTTTCAGTGGTTTTGGCACTTAGTTTTTTGCGTAAAAGTTTGCCTCGTTGGATAAGTTGGTTTTGTCTGCTCACTTTGGCTGTTGCTTTGGTTTCGACAGTGAGTCTTACGTTGGGTGTTTTGCTTGGTGTTCCTTTGGGCTTTGCTGTTGTTGGAGCGCTGATCTATTTTGGGTTTGGCTGTATGCTAAAAAGAGGTTTTGGGGTTTGCTTACTGCTCTTGGGTGTTTTTGGTTTAATTATATTTTTTGAGGCCGCTTCTTTGGGTACGTGGGTTTGGAATATTTTTGATTATAGTTTTCCTTTTGTTGATGTTTGGCATTGGCATTTTGCATTGGTAGATTTGAGTTTGTTTAACGTGTTTTACGGTTGGACTTCTTGGCTGCTTGTTGCCTTATTGTATAGCTGGATTTGGATTCCATTAGGAAAACTCGTAGTTGCAAAGGTTAAGTCGTTGCGAACTCTCTCGGAGAAGGTTATTATAAGTTGTGGTTTTGGGTTTTTAAAGTTGAAAAAT
The DNA here is from genome assembly GCA_963725715.1 of Candidatus Bathyarchaeota archaeon. GTDB lineage: Archaea > Thermoproteota > Bathyarchaeia > Bathyarchaeales > Bathycorpusculaceae > Bathycorpusculum. The sequence goes on along the minus strand of CAVRZF010000003.1, from coordinate 16,205 downwards.
CGATTTTTGTTTTTGAGTTTGCTTTTGATCATTGGATTTGCTGTGCTGGTTTCATGTTATTCTTATTTTAATATTGCGGCAAACTCGTTGGTGGGGTCTGATTCAACTGCTTATTTTAGTTGGCTGGAAGATATGCGTCTTCAAGGTCCTGCAATTGCGTTGCGGCAAGACAGGCCATTGTCTAATTTGTTCATGTACTTTATTCAGTTTACGTTTGGGTTGTCTTCTGAAAATGTTGTAAAGATTATGCCAGTAGTGTGTTGCGTGGGGCTTAGTTTGGCTGTTTTTTGGTTTGTTAGAGTTGGATTGCGTAATGATGTCTTGGCTTTGACTTCGGGGCTTTTTACCGTTTTTAGTTTTCAAACTACTGTGGGTGTTTATGCCTATAGTGTTTCTAACTGGTTGGCTCTTATTGAAGGGGTTGTCCTTTTTGGGTTATTGTTGAAAAGCAGTGGGAAGCATTCATGGGCTTACATTGGTGCCGCTGCATTGGTTGGAGTAGCTTTGCTGTTTACCCACCCCTACACTTGGGACGTTATTGTAGTTGTGTTAGCTGCTTATCTGGCTTGGATGATTATCAGGTTTTTGAAGCAGAGAGCAGAGCCAGAGGGGAAAGTGCAGGTTTTGCAATTGTTCTTTGTTATAGCTTTAAATTTAGTTGTGTATGGGCTTTATTCTGTTCTTCCTTTTGGTAGGGGGGTAGGTTCTGGAGGAGTAGGGTTTGTTGGGAGAAGCGTTGTTTTCCCAAATGTGTTGAACCTAGAGAAAGGTTTAGAAACGATGGTTCAGGCATGGGTTGGCGGTCTTTACGCTAATCCTTTATTGGTGTTTCTTGCAATTGCAGGCATGCTTTCTGTTGCAGCATTCGCTACCAGATACAGCAGATTAATGCTTCTATGGATCATGGTTCCCTCGTTAGCTTTACTTGTTGTTTCAGCTGAGAATTATCATGTATTATCGGATAGTATATTTGTTGCCTGTTCAAATTTTAGCTTCAAGTGGTGTTTTTTGGTTGTTGAACAATTTTGAAAACGGAATGCACCTCAAGAACACCAAGATTACTTTGCTTTTGAAAATTGTGATATTGGTTCTAATAGTGCTCTTGTTTGCGAATTATGCTTTACGTTCGGTTAATGGTGCTCCATTACATATGCTGGCGTGAAAAAGTTTAAATTTGTAAGGAGTTCAAAAAGGTGATTTCTAGTTGCTAATTTACGGTTCATTTCAAAACTAAAAATAGAAGAAAAAATTATGTGAGAGTTATTGTGCCGTCTAGTCTTAAATTAGTCAGGTGTGGGTAGCCTTGTAGAGGCAGAAATACTATTCGCGAGTTTAGCGATACACTCATTGTATCGTCATCTAAGTCTCCTGTGGTACCTCTTAGGATCCAAACTGTGCTTCTTCCGCCATAGTATTGGGCACTCATCATGACGTTAAGGTGTATGAAGTGGTGTTTGTTCACTATAATGCCTTGGCCTTTTGTTGCGGAAATGTCGGCGTAATTTTCAATGGTTGCATCTCCACCTTGAGTGTGCAGGTGAAATGTGGTTTTTATTTTTCCGTTTGTGCTGCCTTGGATTGTAAGTGTAACATCAACTACTTCGTGGGCGGAGTTTCTTGCTGTTCCCGTGGCTGTTAGAGTAAAGTTATCATAGTTTTTTTGTGCTACTGGTTTTTCATGTGTTGTTTTTGATGATGCTAAAGCAAATCCAGCCGATGATAATGCAATACTAGCGATGAGGAATATTGCAATGGCAGCTAACATTTTAGATTTCAAGATTATCACTAACTCCCTCAGGTACTTTTCAGTATTTAAGCATTGTTAATCAAGAGGATACAAGAATAGTTGTCCAGCAAAAATACATCCCAAAAATTGGAGATTGTTTCTATCTTTTGGATTGGGCTTGGGGTTGGCGATGATGGGGACTCTTTATTTTAGTTTGATTTGCAAAAAAGTTGCAATTAAAGGGGGGTAGGTTGAGTTTAATATGGGTGTTTTGGGTTTATTTTTATGAGTGGTTTGTTTTTTGGGCGTTTTTTGTTTTGTTGTGTTGCAAGAGTTTTAGTGTGTTTTGGTTGTTTTTGTTTTAAATTTATGCAATAAGTCTTAAACCGTAAGATAAATAATGGCATATATGAAGGTCGTTAAAACACTTGGAAACAGACACATTCACAGTTTATACTTTTGGAGTTATTTTCATATTTTTTGCAGCATCTTTTTTTCGGTAGCGGTTTGCCGGCAGCGGTTTTATTATGGAGCGCGCCTATTTATATTTCGGCGATTTTTAGCGTGTTAGGTCTTGTCTTTCTTTTTAGCGGTTACAGATACCACGATAAGACCAGCATCAATAGCTAACTGAATTGTTAAAGCAATTACTGGAAAAAGAAAATCTATTCATTTTAAGTCAACTCTACTCTGCTAAAATGTCGTTTCAATTCATGGTTTATCTTTAACGATTCAATCAAGAATGTTTATGGTTCTTTTATCTCGGCCCTGTGATGCTTGCGGCAAATACATAGGCGGCGGGTTCTCTTGCTGTCCTAAATGCCAAATTTACTTTTGCTTTTGCTGCTCTCTGCAACTTTTAGCTAATTGCGGCTTCATTGGCTCAAAGGCAGGGATTTTGGGACTCCAAAAAACGGCTACTGTAACAAAAATAGAAGAGTCTGCCAGTGCTAATTAACAAATAAAAAAAAGAAGATTATTGGGGGTTTATTTCTTTCTTATATTAGCCATTACGGCGAGAATTATCGCTATTACCACGCCCGCCAAGATAGCATATAGCAACATTGAATTATCGACTGCAGCTTGCTCTGCTTGCTGTGTTACGGTCGGAGCGACAGAGGGTGCTGAACCAACAGAGACAGTACAGGCTCCTGCTGAACTGCCATAGGAACCATCGCCATCAAATGAAGCCATCACAGTGTATTGTCCCTCGTCTGGAGGAGTCCAAGTATAGCCAAAGTTGCCGTAGTAGCCGTTGGTGGTTGTTGTGCCTATGTCTATGACTGATCCGTCAGCGGCGATTGCTGTTAGAGTTACTGGAACGCCTGTAATCGTTAGGTTATGCCAGATGCCATCAATAGGATGTTGCATATGCAAGTATTCCATTTGAGTAGCCACAGAAGCTGATTCAACGCATGGTGTATTCGGTTGTGCAGGAGATAAGTCAAGAACTGAGCCTGAAATTACTATGCCCGTGCCTTTCGGTACCGCAGTATTGGGAGCGGTAACTGTTGTTGCGCTTTTGCCCTTGCCGAAAACGTACATATAGCCATCATAAGAGTCACTAGCTGTCAAGTAGCCATCTGCAACTGCACCAGGAGACATTGGACCAGTTATTTGCCATAAGCCTTTACCAGTCGCAGCGTCAATGCAGTTTAAGGTCCATCCTCTAGTGACTGGTTGACCAGGTGAGTGCTCGCCGCTATATGCGTATATCTTTCCATCAGCAATGCGTACGCCTGTAAAGAATGGGTTAGTGCCGTAGGGACCCTCGAATGGAACAGATGGTCCTGTAGAGTATTTCCAAAGGATTTTTCCATTATCCCAGTCAAAAGCGTATACGCCGTCGTATGCACAGGCGATTATTGCGCCTTTCGATTCGTTAAAGTCATATGATGCGGTTGCGTATGCCCACCATGTGCCCCATGGGTAATCTGCAGGTTCGCTATCCCACAGCTTTGTACCTGTGCGGGCATCCCAACAGCTCCAGTGTAAGTTCTGCATGGCTAATGCGAATTTACCGCGGTCAGCGACTGGTGACGAAAGAGTTTGTACGTTATCAACTAGGGTATCGTTTGTTGCGTAGTTCCATATTTGCTTGCCAGTGTTTAAGTCATAAGCTGTATTGTTGTACCCAATGCACCATTGTGGACCAGGCGGATTTGCCCAGTTTGGAGAAATGCAAATTCCTGCTTCGTAATCGACGCCGCCAAGGCTTGTGCTTCGAATGTCAGTTGTCACGTTGCTGATTATCCTAGTAGTGAAGTTTGCTGATGTTCCTCTTGCATCCCATTTAATTAAGTAACGCAAACTGGTGTTGACGGTTTGCAGGCTGTAAACATAGCTTAGATTAAACAGTCTAGAGCCAAGTTCACCGCCTGGGCTTACTAATCCTGGTCGGCAAACTTGTACCCCTACTGGCTGGCAGGTTACATTGGAAGTTAATGCTCCAGTATAAGGATTGTATTTTATGAGTCTTCCCGGTTGTGTGCTGCTTGGATTTGTTAGTGCCACTAGAGATATTGAGTAACTTGTTGATTCCGCACCTGCCACTGTGGACGCGCCAGGTGTTTCTACTAGAACTTCTGTCGGCATATCGTTTGTACTTAAGCCTGTTATCTCCCAATACACTTCGCCAGTCCGCAAATTATAGCATTGCCAGGCAGTCGTAGGTTGATCAACATAAGTGCCGTTAACCAGCACTGATGCAACCTTTGTAATGGATTGATAGCATCTTCCAGCATAGATTATGGTCGGGGTGCCACCACCTGAGCTCTGTGAGTATGTATAGGTATCGCCTCCAACAAGACCTGAAATAGCACCCTGTCTTCTCCAAACGACGTGGGCAGTTTCAGGTGCCTGAACGTAAGCGGTATACCTGTAGTTGCTTGGGTAAAGCATTCTTCCGTTAGCATAGTAGTAGATGCCTGACCAAGGATACCACCCAGAAATTGTGTACCATTCTCTGTTTTCTGGCGATATTGGTCTTGTCCAGTAGTCCCCTGCTCCAGGAATTTGCGATCCTGGCCAGGAGGAGACCATGTCTTGCTGTACAGTTACGTTCTGCCAATCAGTCTCGGAGGCGTATAGTGTACTGAAGCGCCTAGGTTATACGTCGCAGTATTGGTAGTTCCTGGTCTATCGACATAGGTGCCAACAGGTAAGTAGGTTCCTGGATGTTCAAATTTGAATCGGTAAGTTCCAACTTGGTCTGCTTCGTAGCTAAACCATGCTGTAGCATCGCCCATGTAAGAGTCTAGCGGGCCAATTGTCTCTGTTGACCCATCCGGTTTTTGTACGGTTACTTCATAATCAGTCATGTAAAAGCAATGGTACATTCCTGGTGAAGTCCAAATGTTTCCCAATATTGCCTGATGTAATCCCACGGTACTAGGTACAAGGCTCATGTATGCAGTTGTTTCGATTGTATATTGAGGGGTTACGCCTGAGGGCAGCGGTTTCAAGTTAGGGTCACCAGAGGTTCCTTCGGGAGTGCCTCCTGTTTGCAGTAATCCTGCTTTCACGGGGCTAATCGGTGTTGCAACGAGAATTGAAGTCATCAGAAGAATTAAAGCAATTCCAACTAGGGTTTTTTTCTTTAGCATTTTTTCTCTCTCCATTTTTTCGATTCTTAAAGCCTCGCCGATTTGTATGCGAACCTTTTGCTTATAACAAATTATGCAAAGTGACCACTTGCCACACACCGCGCGCGCGACATCAAAGTCGGAAGTTTCAAGAGATGGCAGTTTTTTCAGCCGAATTAAACGGAATATCTAGAAATTCTGCAACAATAACACTATTTAACTATTTAATAAAAAAAGAGGTTTTGCCAGTAAGCGCGCATGCGTTCGCCCTGCCAATATAACACTTAAAAGGAATAACAAACAATAAGAACTAAAGGTTGTTTGGGACTGAATGAACGCACTTGTAACCTACTATTCTAGAACGGGAAACACTAAAAAAGTCGCAGAAAAACTGGCAATTCTTCTCAAATGTACAATCGAGGAAATTCATGACACCAAGAACAGAAAAGGATTTTTAGGTTGGCTGAGCGCTGGCAAAACTGCAACCAAGAAAGAGTTAACCACATTGGAGAAGGTGAGCAACGACCCTGCCTCCTTCGACATCGTAGTAATCGGAACCCCAATGTGGAATCATACGGTGTCTACGCCTATCAGAACTTACTTAACGCAATACAAAGACAGTTTCAAGAAGGTGGCTTTCTTTTGCACCCACCAGTTCACCGATGACAGCCCATTTGAGGAAATGGCGACACTTTGTGGAAAGACTCCTGTTGCCTCATTAATATTACACAGTAAGAAGGATGTCGAAGGCGACGAGTATATCAAGAAAGCTGAAGAATTTGTAGACAGATTAGCCATTTCTTGAATAGCTCAAAATCGGACTTGAACCTCCCTTCAGGTGGAGATATCACAGTATATACCTTCTTTTTTCTTTTCAAAGGAGGTTTTCCAATTTGCCCATGAGCACGCGTAAGCGATGAAAGGCAAAAAGCATTGAAAAAGTAGACCGATTATAATAACGCTACAATTTCTGCTTGAAAACATAGGCAACTATTAGAACGCATACTACATCAACTAGCCTACCTTCTTTTGATATACCCTTTCTGACAAGCGGTGGATTTGAACCCAAGCGGGCGGATATGCACTAAAATTAAAATTCCCGACCTTATTGAGCATAATTGTCGCAGTATTTACCAACATAATTCTTAATTATTTTTTGTCTTCTAATTTTCACTTTTTTTAAGTTTAATACTACTATTTTATTAATTATTTTTGTTGTTTTGTGTGTATACTCGATTTCGATACTATCTATACTATACCTTCCTCTATCCTAGTTCCATCTGTATATTGAACCGATTATACAGCGGAAACTACAATTTGCCCTTAGATGTGGAAATTTCAGATATGACACCCTTCTAAATTTATTTCTAATTCAAAACATACGAAAGAAATTTGCTCTAACTTGGAATATCAATTCACTCTATATTAAATCGTAATTCTTTAGCCGATTTAAACTTCAGAGATCTCCATAGTGGGCTCTCTTTACTCTTCATCGGTTTCTTGCTTAAGGCATTTGTCATTTTCTCTTTCAAGAAGTTCTACTTTCATTTCTCTTTGATAATTCGTCCGATTTCCAGTTTAGCCACGTCCTTATTGTTTAAACCTGTAATTATTTGAAAGGAAAACTTATCGTCTCCTCCGCCTTCACAAAAGAACTCAAACTTAAAATTCCCCACATTATCTTTTGTAACATACATCGATAACGGGTCGCCACATTCAGGACACTTAAAAAATTCCTTAATCATTTACCTGCTCTCCTTTACTTTTTTCCATTAGTTGTGATTCATTTTTTGAGGCAATCTTTTTTCATCAATTCGGCATCAAGGTCGACCTCTCGGCTGACAAACTAAATTTTGTCTCATTTGTAAATTATTCTTGCAACTAAACTTCAGCTTTTCTGTAAAAAAGGTTCGCTGAAAATCAGCAATTCTTCATTTTTATTCTTATCTGTTTTAGTGTTAAATGAAAAAAATCATACACTGTATATGAAGACTATTTGTCAACTTACAATATTTTCAAAGACAGCCATGGAGCTGTTATCTACTGAAAATATTTACTAGAATGAAACACATTGAATTTTCTTTCGCAAAGTTTTTTAGAAAAAACGCCAAATTAAAAATGACAACTCTTTTTTAGAGACCCCTTTACTTTTGCGAATAAGTGCTAATAGCTATGCAAAAAAGCATGGATTTAATGTGATATTGCCCTATGTGCGGCCAAAAAATGCAGTAAGAAGAATAGCGGACTCCTCTTTTGTCCTGGGCGAAAAACCAACTTCGCTATAGAAAGGGAAAGAGTTTTTGAGTAAGAACGTGGATGTCAGGGCATTCTAGGAGTCCGCTAAGATTAGAAGTGTTTTAGCAAGCAAATAAATTGTTGTGGTAGTTAGAAGGCAATAACAAAAAAAAGTGAACTACTCGCCCCTTACGGGGCGAGCATCTCCAATTTAATCCCTATTGATGTATTCTTCGATTTTTGCGCTAGTCACAACGCCTGCAGTTCTAACAGCATAACCCTCAGACCACAAATGACCACCCCAAAGCCGCAGCTTAACTCTGCGGAAACTCTTCAAACAGCAACTTAGCCGAATTGCACTTGAAAACACGCACCATCTCAGGAATACACTTACAGGCGGAGCAGAAACAAACACATGCACATGATCACCATGATGAACCTTAGCAGTCAGCAGTTGAAAGCCACTCTGATTAGCAATCGTCTTAAGTACCTCCTCCAACCTAACCTCAACTGAGCCTAAAAGTACCTTGCGTCGGTATTTAGTGGCCCAGATAAGGTGGTAGTTAGCTTGGTAAGCACACGACCTTGCTTTCTCCAGGTCTATCACCTCCTTATCTAATGGTGACAGACCTATCGTTGGGTAGAACTAATAGAACTACGTCTACGTGGTGGTGGACGCATTCATCCTGCCGCTAACGCGGCAGGTATTCTGCTAGGTTTTTTATAAATATGTTAAGTATGCTTCGAGTGATTGTGGTAAAGAGAGCCTGTGAAGCACATTAAATCTAGTTTTCGCTTGTTTGACATAATACAAGATCATAATGTGGAGTAGGCACAGTTTCACCCCAAAGCCAGCGATTAATAGAAATCTACAAAACTCAAGATAGAATTTTGAGAAGCATTTTGATTTTATTTGGGTAAACGGATAAGAAAAGTGGTTCCTTTGCCCTCTTTGCTCTCAAACGCAACTGTGCCGCCTAACGCTTCAGTCATACGCTTAATCACCGCTAATCCGAAGCCTTGTCCCTTTGATTTTGTGGTGAAAAGTGGAGTGAAAAGTTTTGACTTTATCGCTTCTGGAATTCCGGCTCCCGTATCCTGAACAGTTATTACAACATTGTCTGCTTCCTGAAATGCGTGAATACTGATTTTTCCACCCTGAGGCATAGCTTGAACTGCATTATTTACCAGATTGCTCAAAATCCTTTGCAACATGGCAGGATCTGACACCAGTTTCTTTGCTGCTTTCTCAACGTTGCATGATGCGTTGATGTTTTTTGGAATACCGTTTTTAAAGAGCACTTCTCGACACAGCGCTTCCAAATCGATTTCCTGCACAGTTGGTTTAAGAGGTTTTACAAAGTCTTGTAAGTCTTGAACAATTTTGTTAATGTACTCGACGTTTTTTTCAATGCCACCTAAACTTTCTTTCATTCCTTCTTTTGCTTCGCCTTCAGGCATAAGGGTCAAATCAGACTTCACTAAGAACACATCGTTGGCAATCGCTTGCAAGGGATTACGAATATCATGACCAACCATCCCAGCTGTTGCACCGATGGCTGTTAAGCGTTCAGAATCTCTAAGTTGCTCGGTACGTTCCTCAACAAGTTTTTCCAAGTTCTTAGCATATTTATCAAGCGCCTCTTCAGCTCTTTTGCGTTTGGAGATATCCGTAAAGGATAAAAATGCACCATCAATTTTCTTGTCTTCCGTTAAGTAAGGTCGAACAAGCATTTTATAGCAACGGCCGTCCAAACCCTCAACTTCCCGACTAACAGGAGTTAACTTGTCTATTACATCAGCTATTGTTTTTTCCAAGTCTTCAATATGAACCCCTGGAGTCACGTTACCGATGGAGCCCCCGACATCTGATGGAGAAATTCTCAAAAGTTCTTGGGCTGCAGCAGTGAAACGCCTTATCCTCAGGCCACTATCTACGATAACTATTGCGATGTCAATGTTAGTTTGCAGATTAGCTAAATCATCATTAAGGCGACCAAGAGCCTGATTACGGTTCTTAAGCTCCTCATTTAAAGTCTGCAATTCCTCGTTGCCTGACTGCAACTCTTCTTTCGCTGTCTCCAATTCTTCATTTGTGCTCTGCAACTCTTCATTGCTCGACTGAACCTCTTCCATAGACGATCGCAACTCCTCATTGGTTGCCTCCTGCCCCTCCACAAGTGTCTGCAACGACTGCTTAGTTGCTTCTAGGTCCTCCCTAAGCTCACGAATCTGGCGATCCTTCAGATTCTCTACCTCGCCAGGAGAAATTGGAGCTTCTGTATGGGTGGAATGCAAATCATGTGAACCAGATTCGGAAAACAAAACAAGATAAAAAGGCTCTTCGTGAGGCGCTGTTTCTAATGGCCTAATCTCTATGCTAACTGTTTTTGACTGGCCTTTTTGTTTCAAACTGACTGTTTCTTTGAAGGCTGTCTTTTCTTTCCTGGCTCTATAAATAGCAGTTTGAACCTGTGACCTAAACTCTTTTCGGACAATCTTTGTAACGTTAAAACTAGCTGCTCCCGATTCAGGCGAAAGATATGGAGCAACATCTCCACGGAAAACCAGTATATCCAAGTTATTATTTACCAGCAAAGATGCTGGACCATACTCTGATATTATAAGATGATCTACTTTCTCCCCTAAAACAGTCAACAGATCTGCTTTTTCAAGCGGTTTAATAGTCCTCTTCGCAGCTTGTGGAACAAAGCGTTCACTTAACAAAATTTGTGACTGTGCCGGCTTCTTTCTATAAATTAAGCCCTTGGCAGTAATTGATTCGAACAGGTATTGGAATTTCCCAATGCTTTCGGATTCTCCCAATACTAGAAAACCATTAGGCTTTAATCCATAATGAAATATCGGCAGTACTCTTTCGTGAAGAAGAGTGTCAAAATAGATGAGAACATTTCGACACATGATAAGATCTAAGTTTGAGAAAGGAGGATCGTTTGTTATGTCTTGCTTTGCGAATATGCACATGTCCCGGATGAGTGTTGTTATTTGGTAATTTCCGTTTTGCCTATTGAAAAACCGTTTTAATCTACTTTCGGATACGTTGCCTTCTATAGTCTTTGGATATATGCCCTGGCGAGCCTTCTCAATATTCTTTTCATTTGCATCAGTTCCAAAAATTTGAATCATTATCTCAGGCATGACTATTTCTTCTAGGAATTCTTGGAATGCAATTGCAAAAGAATATACTTCTTCGCCTGTTGAACACCCCGGAACCCAAACACGAATGGACTCACCGAGTGACCTGTTTTTGATAAGCTCAGGAAGGACTGTTTCCTTTAAAGCCTCAAAGCTTTTTGGTTCTCTAAAGAAACTCGTCACGCCTATGAGCAGGTCATCAAACAATGCCTGAGGCTCATTTGGATGGGTACGCAAATACTCGATGTATTCCTTCATGTTTTTGGTCTTGTTGATGACCATACGGCGTGTGATGCGTCGGTTTATAGTTGTTTCTTTGTAGTGAGTAAAATCTACACCGAAAGAAGTTTTGAGCAGCATGATAATTTTTTTCAAGTCGGATACGACTTTTTCTGGTTCTGGTATTTTTGTGGTGGAAGGAATGAGTTGGGGGTGATGGGCGATTATTTCTATTTCTTTTGCTATCTGTTCTGGGGAAAGGATAAAATCAGGCGTTTCGGCTGTTATGGCGTTTTTGGGCATATCGGGATATTGCGCAGTGCTGGGCTCTTGTGCGAAGGTTATTCCGCCTTCAGCCTTTATTGCTTTGAGCCCTTCGGTTCCATCATTGCCTGTTCCTGACATGATGATTCCAATTGCTTGAGTTTTTTGCTCTGAAGCAATGGAAATCATAAAGTCGTTGATCGGTTTAAGAGCTAAGCCTTTGGGAACGAGCCTTATGCGACCGTTCTTTAATGTCATTGTTGTTCCTGGCGAGATGACGTAAACGTAGTCCTTTTCAACTTTCAGGCCATCTTTTACTTGGAGAACTTTCATTTTGGTTGATCTTGCAAGGATTTCTGGTAGCATGCTTTCTTGTCCAGTGAGCTAGATGTTGGATAACCACAAATGACATACCTGTATCGATCGGCAAGTTCCCCAGCAATTTCGTGATTGGGTCTAATCCGCCGGCTGACGCGCCAATCCCAACAATTGGGAACTGCGAGTTTTCGACTTTGTTTTCAGAAGAGCTTTGCGTATTCAAACCGTTTTTCTTTGTCGCCACTTGCAGACCCCACAGTAATTATACTGGCAATTCTTAATCAAATTCGTCTAAACCTATTTAAGACTTACAATATTTGATTGATGACAGCCGACTGACTTTTGGGAAAGAGCTACAGAACCGAACGTTTGCACAGAGAATTGCCCGGGTTATTTTTTCTGAGACTAAGTTAGATCTTCTTCAACTTCTTTTTGCTCTTGCCCCATGCTTCACCCGCGAAACTTGTTAGAGCCAGTGCCATCCTCTCTGCTCAGCAACATGTTGGCCAAACTCTTTTTCTAGATCCTGTTCATTCTTGAGATTCGTCTCTTCGTTTGTAGACGATTCCTATCTAACAAGCAACAAACATCAAGAGGCTCAGGTTACAGTGCGCAAACACCCAGTAAGCATAGCCCTTTCTAATCGCATATTAGAGAAAATAGACAAGGAAGCTTCAAAGCAAAAAAGGTCAAGAAGCGAATTTGTGGAACTACATTTCGAGACTCTTTCTCTGCTAAGCAAGAATTAGAAAACTAAGCAGACTTTAAGTCCAAATCCCGTTTAGTTCTTTTGTGGGGAGGGGGAACGCAAATGAAGGGTGCAACTTCAAGTTTTCGCTTGCTTGACATGCCTTCTACGGACATTGTATTTTTAAACAAGTTTTTGCCTTGTAAGTTTTCAGAATTTATCAGATAATTTGCGAGCTTTTAACGGCCTGAGAACCTTAGATCGGTTCAAGGAGCGGCTGAGGGTTAAAACAATTGTCCTTGCCTTCAATTTGGTCTATGGTATATTCGTTTGGTGACATATTAGGGACAGCTCCAAAAACCGAACCCATCTTAATGATCCTGTTGAAGAGATTAACGTACTCTTGAGCTATATTTGTCCAAACAAAACGCCTACTGTACTTGTATATTCTTTTTTGCATAGCTTTTCGGACTTTGGCATTTGATAGTTCAATGATACCCTCTGCTAACGAAATTGAGTCTTTGAATTTGCAAAATACGCCTCGATTATCAGATAATATGTCTTGGGCGTGAAAGTATGGCGTGGATACTATGGCTTTTCCAGCCCCGGCAGCATAGGTAAGTGCGCCACTGCTTATCTGGTAAGGAGAAATATACGGTGTCAAGTAGATGTCTGTAGCTTGCAGATACTTGATTAATTCAGGTTTAGAAAGGAACCTGTTGATAAATCTAACATTCGCCTCTAACCCTAGTTCACTAACTAGCTGTTTTAGACTATTTCTGTACTTTTCACCCTCCTGCTTTATCACTTCCGGGTGAGTTTGCCCTATTATCAAATATAATATATTTGGTACCTTCTTTACAACGTGCGAGAGAGCGCGAATTGCATACTCTATGCCTTTGCCGCAGCTAATCAGTCCAAAAGTGGAAGCAATCAGCCGATTTTTCAAACCCAAGGCAATTTTAGCTTGTTCAGTATCCACGAATTCTATGTTTGGGCAACCATGCGGTATGACCTTGATGTTTCTACAATTTATTCCCTGATTTTTCAGCATTTCAATTGCCGAGTAAGAGATAACGATAGTTGAAGCGCTAGCCTCAGTTATACATTTTAAGACCTCCAAAGCTTTTGGGCTGAAGTCAGGCAGTACAGTGTGAAGAGTTGTTACAACTGGCTTTTTAAGAGTCCCAAAAAAGAATTTTATATGTTCACCGCATTCTCCTCCGAAAAGTCCGAATTCATGCTGGAGATTAACAAGGTCAATACATGACGAGTTAATGTATTGTGCCGCTTGGATGTAGTTTTCCTTGAAATCACGCTTAATTTCAATTTTTACTCTACCTTCGTAATCGTAAACTGCTCCCTTTTGGTTTATCGCCAGAACCGATGGATTAAACCCGCACAATTCTTCAATAGTATCTATCAAATCCTTTGTAAAGGTGGCTATTCCGCACTCTCTCGGAGGATAACTACTGAGATAAGCTATATGTTTGTAGCTACCACTGCCAGATTGATTGTTCATTTTGTGCAAATCGTTTGTTTGTATGTAATCACCCCAAAACTTGCGAAAAACACCCCAAAAAGGGTGGAAGCTATCTGCTTATCAATTGACAGTATTTTTCCGATTTCTTGAAAATCTTATTTCGGCTGATTATTGAAGCGTTGAATAGTTGGTTTTAAGCTTTGTTAGGCTTTTCTTTTTGCTTTGCCTACTTCTTCTTGGACTTTTCCTTCTACTTGTTCGACTTTGCCTTTAATCTGTTCAGTTTTGTCGCCTGTAATTTTGCCTAAGCCTTCGCGGACTTTGCCTTTTCCCTGTTTAATTTTACCTTCAGTTTCATCTTTACTCATAAAAATTCACTACAAAAGAGTGTCTTGTGCTTTTATTAAACATCTGTGACTGCTATCAGACACCAACAAGCGATAAGCCATTGCTTTCAAAGATATAGAAAAGGGCAATAGAGAAAATGATTTAACCTACCTAAATAGGTGCGATTTCTTTGTTTACAAAAAAGTTGGGAAGCAGCTTCTGATGCTGTTGTCATGTTTTTTGTTGCTTTTATTCTCTGCGTCCTGGCGGGAACAAGGCTATGAACCTGAGAAAGAAAAAAGAGCGCTATTCCAGAAGAGATTGAATTAACCTTGCTTTCTTTTTTCAGTTTACCTTATATCAGGTTTAAAAGAAATCTCGCAACAACGATAAGAACTATTATTAATACAACTACTACAATAGCAGACCAGAGCCACCCAGCTAAACCACCTTTGTTATTATGCAAAAACCTCATTTGTCTAATCACCCATTCTACAACTGCCTCAATGGCTACTTAACGATTTGTGACTGTAAAACCACAGCTACAAGCGTGCGGCAAACGAATAATGAAAGTTGTTCATTTACCCTCTTGGCTCTCAAATGAAACAGGGCTTCCTAACGCTTCAGTCAAAACGTTTAATCACAGGTACCTAAGCGTTGACCTTTAGCTTAGGTTGCGAACATAGGCATGAACATCTCACCTTGAATAACAACTACTCAACTTTTTACTTCAACTAACATTTGTAGCTACAGCCTAACAGTCACACACCTTTAAACCAACCAAGGACTAACTATAAACCAGAAGCTTACAGTTAAGACTTAGTCCTGCGCATTTTTTAGCGTATTTTTAGGAGGTGTAAAGAATTATGTCAGAACAAAAAATAGACGTCAAAGAACAGATAGATAAGATTGGCGAAAAATGGAGTGAATTCCAGAAAACTTGGGTTAACCACTTCAAAGATGTAGATTTTGAAGTTTTAGAATGGAACTTTGGTGTTGCAAAAAACGAAAAGGAATACATCATCGACTTGAAAGCCAAGGTCGCTATTAGAGAAAAGAAGTAAGTAAGTCTCACATTTGTTATTGTGAAACGAAATATCCTTTTTTTCCACTGGTGCTTTGCTGTAGTAAAGCGTGCTTTGGAAGAGGCGAATTATTAGATGTCAGAAAAGATTTCATTAAGGGAAATAATTGGAGCTATTCTAAGTGAGATAAAAGCCATCCTCAAAGAATACGTGCATGAAACGGAGGCTGCTGTAAAGAAACGCCTCAAAAGACTCATAATAATAAGCATAATTGGCAGTGTTTTGATGGCTCTGGGAATTTCATTCATCGGTTCAGCTTCCCTGTTCATACTTGTTGGGTCGTTCAAGTACCTAAGCAGTTCTATGCCAGCGTGGGAAGCCTTATACATCATGGGCATAACGTCAGGCATCATAGCCGGTGTGCTATTTTTTGCTCTTTTCATCATCATACGAAATCAATTGAGATCTCCCGAAAAACCTGATAACCAAAATTAGTCACGAGCTTTTTAGCACGAAAGGAGTCGGAACGTTGAGCTCAACGAAAACGCAAATGTAATACTACGCTCATAGAATATTCCAAGCGTTTATTTCTCTAAAGCCATTTTCCGTTTGACTCTTCAATTCACGTTCGAGAATACCCGATATTAAGTCGCTAAAGATTCGCTACGGCGTTGATTTTGGATGGAGTTCTCCTAGCGCGATCATGGTTGACGGTTTTGACAGTGATGGAAGGTTGTGGGTTTTGGATGAATTTTATAGGACGCAGTCTTCGGCTGAGGATCTTATTGTTGCTCTTGATGAGTTTCGTAAAGTCTATGGTTCTGGTCCCGTGTTGTGTGATAAGTCTGAGCCCGAGTCGATAGCTAAGATTAGGCGAGGTCTTCCGGAGAAGGGGATTTCGGGTTTTCCTGCTGAGGCGTATATCGGTAAACGTGAGGATGGCATACGGGATTTAGGTGCCCGTTTTATGAAAGCAGGGGATGGCCGTCCGAGATTCCATATTTCTAGTCGTTGTGTAAATGCCATAAGTGAACTTTTAGAATACAACGTTGAAGTTAAGGAACGTGACCACGCTGTAGACGGTATACGATATGGAATTGCTTTGAAGTCTACGGCACCATTAAATGCTTTCAGATTTGGCTAGTAGGTACCGCCCCCTCGATTTGAATCATTTAACTTG
>CAVRZF010000002.1:0-13385 GCA_963725715.1 Candidatus Bathyarchaeota archaeon | reverse complement strand
TTGCCCTTGCGATTTCGCCGATTTTTGCTATAACGCCATGGAAGTTAGTTTGTCCCTCAGGCTGTACCGCTTCCTGCAAAGCATTCAGGTGAACTGCGACAGCGTCTGCATCAATCATCTCCACTATTTTTTTGACTTCTTCGGCGCCGTAGCCATGGACAAGCTGAACTCCGCCGACATTAGCAATCAAAAACGCATTTGGGGCTTTATCCCGCGCTACCCGATAAGTTTTCTCTAAGCTTTTGTTTTCGATGGCGGCACGTTGGCTACCTAAGCCCATGCCCAACCGAAGCTTCTCTACAGCTTCAGCGATGGAAGCATTAATGGCGATTGCTTCTTCAGCGCCTCCGGTCATCGCTCCTACAATGAGGGGTGCACAAAATTTCTTGCCCAAAAAAGTGGTCGAGAGGTTGATTTTAGTTTTGTTTATTTCTGGCAGTGCACGGTGAACCAGGGAAACATCCTCGAAGCCTGAGGTCGCGTTTTTAGCTTGCGCTTTTTGGTCCAAGCATATACGAATATGGTCAACTTTGCGCTTGCCCGTTTTTTCTGCCATCTTACGCCTTCTCTATTTCAGTGCCTAACACACTTTGGTCTGTTAAGGCTCTGTAAATAGATAACCCTTTTGTGGCGCCAGTCACCGTAACATGAATTCCCTGCTCGATAGCTGGAATTAATGCAGCTATTTTGCCTGCCATGCCGCCTGTAACATCTTTGCCTTGGGCTTTGCCGAGTTTTGGCTGAATCTCCTTGAGCTCTGCCAGCGTTAGGTGCTTGTAGGGTTTGGCGTTAGGGTTGGTTTTGGGGTCGCAGTCGAATAAACCATCAGTGTCTGTGCCTACGACGATTTTTGTTGCTTTGTATTTGAGGGCTAAGTAAGCGACGAGTTGGTCGCCTGAAAGTATTGTGAAGCCAAGCTTATCGTCTAAGACTGCGTCGCCGTACATCACCGGAGTGAAGGTCATTTTAGCCATGGATTTAAAGACGGTCTCGTCGAAAAATTTTACTTTTCCGTTCTCGGTCACCATGCAGGAGGATGGTGCAACGCTTACCGCTGGAACTTCATGCCAGATAAGTGCGTCCATGACTAGGCCGTTTAAGACGGTCATGACGTGGTGGGTTTCGGCAAACCCCAGCTTCTGGGTTGGCTCTTCTTTATAGCCATCTTTTATGCCGTATTTCTCTGCGGTTGGGCGGCCAAAGCCGCCGCCTCCGTGTACGATGATCAGGTTGTCTAGGTCTGCCCGCTTGATTTCTTCTGCAAGGCGATTTATGATTTCTGTTTTTGCAACTAACTCACCGCTTTTGTCGGTGATAGCTGAGCCGCCAAGTTTCAAGATTACTGGGTTTGAATCGTTCATGGGAATCGTAACCAACTATGCATATTTGAGTTCTGCTAATTTAACGTTGCACTTTTTTCTGCTCTGTCGTGCAGGTATGGTGAAGCATTGCCATGAATAACCGTAAAGGCGTAAGATTATTTATGCACAAATCCAAGCAATTCTAAAGACTGATTTTCAACCATACTGATTGCGGCTAAAACGCCTTCAAACTATGAATTAATGAATTTCTTTGCAAACAAAAGTAACAAGTAAATCTATGTCGCTTTTTTCGTTTGCTTGATTTCGAGCATAAATACCGAAGATGTCTACTGTTTCCACTTTGAACCGTTTCTTAAGTATAGTTTTGAGGGTTTCAAGTTCGGCTTTTACTTCTTCTAGCGTTTCTCATCAAATTTCATATATGTTCAATGTTGATTAGAAGGATTAAAAAAGAAGAAAACGAAAAAACCTAAACTTGCTTTCACACTATACAAACGGTATCGTTTTCTATGATTACTTTGTTGCCGGTTTTGATTTTGCAGATGTCAATTTTGTCTACGGTGGGGATTTCGCTGATGATGGCGCCGACGGCAACGATGGTTTCACATTCTTTGTTTATCATGCCTGCGGGTGCGGTGCCGTTTTTCTTCATTCGGTAGAGCGTGTAGCTGCCAACTGTTGAGCCTTTGCCCTGTGGGAAAACGAGAATTTTGCCCTTGACGCTTTGACCGTTTAGCTGGTGTCCTTTCTCAATGACAACGCCGGTGTTTGGGTCAACGCCGCCATAGAAGGAAATCGGCATCTCAGTGACGAGGGCTTCTCCCTCTGCTTTGCCTTTGTAGATTATTCTGCCTTTTAGCTGTTCCATTTTCCAGTCACCGCCGCTTCTACGCATTCTTTCATGCTGCCCATCTTGGTTTTCATTAGATTCTGCCTTGAATAGAAACATCCCTTCGCCGACGTGGTCGCCAAAGATTTGAACCTGCCTTTCAGCGGAGCAACCGCCATGCAGGTGTCGCATGCGAATTTTCCGCCAGCCTCCTCAATTGTCGCTGTGTAGCCGCGTTTATCCGCAAGTTGCTTTGCTGTTCGGGAAGTGGCAACCCAAAACTCCGTGCCCTGTAGCCACCTTCTTGCCTTTCACTAAATCCGCGATTTCAGAGATTTCCTTAATCGAACAGTGCGGGCAACCCACGCAGACCAGTTCAATTTCGGATACCTCGTCATTGATGTTGTCGTAGGCGTTTTTGAGGTCACTTTGCTCAATGATTACTTTTTCTTTGAGTTGCGGCTGCTGTTCAGCTCCGGGTGTTACGCCCTTCATATAGAAGAGTGGTTTTGCACCGTAAGTTACGACGGATGCGCAGAATGATTTGAGTTCGTCTAGTTCGGCTGTTTTTATGCCTGTTATGTATGGGATTTTGTTTTCTGCTTTCCTGCCAATCGCGTAGCCCAATGCTCCCCAATCGGAAAGCTTGGATAATTCTGCGTTGACTTGAACGTGTACGTCGGGTACTCGATTCTCGTCAAGATGCAAGCCATAACACGGTGTTTTGCCTACGAACGCCGCAGCCAACGCTGAAGGTCCTCCTTCACGGTTAGTTCTTGCGCCCAAGACCGAGTTGGCAAATGTGACAGCGCTGCTCTCTGACCATGCAACGTGTTCGCCGTAGAGCGGCAAGTTCCCGATGAGGTAGGGAGTGCAGGTGCAGCTGATTAGGATGCCCATGCGTTTGAAGGCGTCAATTACGAGGTTTTGTTTTTGGGCGAATTCGGGGCTAATACCTAGTTGTTCCCAGTTTTCCAGATCCATGCCTGCGGGGTTGAGGGTGGTCAAGACTTTGACTCTGCCGTCAACCGCGAGTTCGTTTAGAAATTCAAGCCCTGCATCGCCTAGGTTGTGGTAGGATACGCCGGCGACCTGAACGCTGCCTATTTTGATTAGGCTTTTTGCGCCGAAAATGTCGCCGAGCGCTGTTAGGATTTCCATGCTTTTGCGGACGGCATATCCTTCTTTGCCATCCAGCATCGCTTGTTCCTGTTTAGTTAACTCCATATTCATTCACTATCTTGATATCCCGTTTCATACGCCCATTTTTTCATTTGTTCGCTAATTTTCGGATCATGCGTGCGTAAACGCAGGTAGGCGATTATGAAGTTGGCGTGTACATGTCCTAAGCCGATGTCGCTTTTAAGCCATTCCAACAGTTGCTTGTGTGAGGCGACGATTTTGCCGTCGACTATGAAGCCTTTTTCAGTGGCTATCCGATAGAAGTCCTCTGAGGTTTTGCCGCTTTTCGCCTGAACGTTCTGCATGTAGACTTTGAAAGACATAGCATCGCCTACAAGTACTTGTTTAAATCAACTTTGATATAGTCTACTTTCTTGAAGCCCTTGCCCGTGGATACCAGAGGCGCGGTGGCGTCTAAGCCTGCTTTGGCGGTTGTGGCTTTTTTGCCTTCGGAGAGGTCGCCTGATGGGTCAAGCGATGAACCAGGCTGGTTAGAAAGTATCACAACGTTTTTGTCTGCTTGGAGCCTTGTGGCGATTGCCCATTCAACATCTTGCGGATCATAGATATTAATGTCTTCATCCACGACGACACAGTGTTTGAGTGATCCATGTCCTTTAAACGCGGCAGCTATTGCTTTTTTGCCGTCGTCCGCATTCTGCTTTTTGATTTGTACAACTGCGTGGAGCCAGCTGCATCCGCCCGGCGTAACGTAGACGTCTCTGACTTGGCAGACTTTGCCAACTTCACTGTAGATGGTTGGTTCTTTTGGCATGCCCATTAGGAATTTGTGTTCGTTTTTACCCGCGAGGATAGTTTGGTAAATTGCATCTTTGCGGTGAGTTATACATTTAATTTCTACGACGGGTTGCTGGCGGACACGATCCACTATTCCCGTCAAATCCAAAAATGGTCCTTCAGCGGCTTTCTCTTGGGTTATCCTTCCTTCTAATACAAATTCACAGTCGGCTGGAACTTCTAAGTCGACGGTTTTGCATTTGACCAGGTCAGTTTTTTCCAGCGCGTTTGCCATTCCAAGCTCATCCACGCCCATTGGTAAGGTTGTTGCGGCTGCGAGTAAGGTTGCGGTAGAGTTTCCTAAGCAAATGGCAATGTCTAGTTCCCCGCCTGCCTTCTTGAGTGCAGTATCGGTGCCTCGGTGCTCAACTATCCGCGCCACAAAACGATTCTTATCCAAAAGCATTAGACGGTGGAAGCACATGTTGCGGCCAAGTTCTGGATCTTTAACGACTGATACAGCTGATGCGATGTAATCTCCCCCGTCTTTTTCGGTGTAATGCATTATTGGGAGTTTAGTTAAGTCAACATTGGTTTCCACAACTTCTTGGCATGGGGCTGCTTGCACCATCTGAGGCGGCACTGGGTGCTCAATAGCGCTAAGGAGTTTAGGCAATAGCTGCTCTTTGGTTATGCCCAGACTGCGGCAGATCCTCTCTTTGCTGGAAACAAGTCCCGCCACAACTGGGTAAGATGATTCTTTGACGTTCTCAAAATAAACAGGTTTTTCGCCCAATGCACTTATGATGCCTGCAATCTCAAACTCGGTTGAGACAGGCTTTGTAATCTTTATTAATTCACCGGTTTTCTGAAGTTGTTGGATAAAGTCTCTTAAGCCCACTTTGAATCGCCTTCAGTCCAATTTACCCGTCTACTTTCTTAAAAAACAATCGCTGATTTACTCAAGTTAGCTACAGTCTGCGGAGATAGGTTTTATCTTAAATAGCCTAACTTAGGTGGTCAGCATGCCAAACGAATGTACTATCCTAACTAGGAATTCAACATTACTAACCATCCCATCCCACCCATCCCAACATACCTTACAGGTGAGAATCCCACGCTCCCCATCCCAACAGCAATAGAAAAACAGCCTAAACCAAAAAACCAAACACCCTAACAACCAAAAGATGGGACGAGGAGCAGTTTTGCAAACACTCATCCCCACAAAGAAAAAAATATGTTTGGACCTAAAATCAATGGATCAAAAGGCTCTTGATAGGTTGTCAAGGTTTTGACTGAAAGACATATAGAACGATTATTTGACTGCACAGTTTTTTCTTTATTGGTTGCAACTAGACTTAAAGGTCATGTTTCGCAAGCAACTGATGAATCATATGACGGGCAAGGTCTGGACAGCTCAAGAAGAGGTTGAATTAAAAGCACTCGTCGACGCGAATTCGAACGTTGACGAAATTGCCGTTAAACTCAATAAAACACCCAAAGCAGTAATCACAAAGTGTCAACGCTTGGGTTTGCGCCTTCAAACCGAAGGCTACGTAATCACTTCTATACCCATTCCAAGGGAGTTACCTAGTATTGAAGAAGCCACTAAGATACTGGCGGGTGCGTTGATAGCCTCTGTTAGACCTGGGCTGAACAGGCTTGAGGTTCAGCGTTTGCAGGCGGTTGCCAACCTTTCTAAAGCCTACAAGGAACACGTTGTCGATTTAGCTCATTACCGCGACGTAGAACTTAAACTAAAAGAGATGGAAGAACAAAATGCGCAATTACAAAAGACGCTCAAAGAGATTAAAGACAGAAGCCCGAACTTTTCGCCCCAACCAGTTTCTAGCGAAGTGGCATGAAGTCGAGCAGGAACATAGCCAAATAGGGCAGGCAGTTACTGAGCAGACTAAACAATTAAGCGCTAATGCCGTTGATTTTTTTGAGCAGATATTGGGATTCAAACCCTACGCATATCAAAAAGAGTTCGCTGAGCTCTTTGAGAACAATCAGTTCACTGCCGCCCGCTGGTGTAGACAAAGCGGTAAAACAGAAACGATATCTGCCTTACTGCTAAAATACGCGGTAACACACCCAAACGCTGCAATCTGCGTCGTTGGGCCTTCTTGGCGTCAAACCAAACGAATCATAACACGCATTCTAGCCTTCACAAATAAGCTTCCACCAGGAATAGTTTTAAAGCCGCAGAAAACGCAGATCTATTTCGTCAACGGCAGCAGCATCGAGGCTTTCCCAAACAACCCCGAAACAATCAGAGGCCCAACGTTTGAAGTGGTATATGCGGACGAGTTTAATTTCGTGGCAAATGACCAGGACCTTTATGATGCTATTCTCTACACGCTTGGGACAACTGATGGCAAATTCGTCTGCAGCAGCACGCCTTGGAATACCGACAGCGTCTTTTACAAGATTTTTACTCACAAGAACTTCAGCCACTTCAGAACCTCGCATGTCACATTTGAAAAAGCCCTAAGTCCAAACGGACCCCTAAAACCCAATATTATCCAGCGGATAAAAGAGCAGATGGGTGATGATCCTTCGCGGTGGAAGAGGGAAATGGAGGCGGAGTGGGTTGAGGATGACAATGTTTGGTTAATACAGAGTTTGATTGCCTCCTGCATCGGCACGGTAAAGAATTGCAGTGAAAAGTTTGACCTGCTTGACCCTGAAGTTAAGCAGGAAGGCGAGTTTTTTGCCGGGTTAGACTTGGCTCAAACCAGAGACTACACTGTTTTCTCGGTTGTAGAGCGGAGAAATGATACCCTCTATCTGCGACACCTCAAAATCTTTAGTCAACCAACCAAATACGCCCATGTTCTAGGCTACATTAAGGATCTACAGGATCGTTGGGGAGGCTTCGAACGTATCAGGGTGGATTTCACCCGTGAAGGTCCAAGCATCATAGCTGACATGCAAATGGCCGGCATCGACAACGCTGAGGGCGTTAACTTTAGTGTGCCACGCAAAAGTGAAATGGCAAGTGTCCTTAAGCAGCGTATGGCTAACGGCAAGTTTTACTATCCGCTTCTAAATTGGGAACGACCCTATCGAGGAGACATCTGCAGCGAACTAAACATTGAACGCTACGAATACCGCAACGATGGAACCATAGGCTACTCTCACCCCAACGGAACACACGACGACGTATTTTGGAGCATAGCGCTAGCCAGTATTTGCATCCATGCAGATGGAGCCAGAACAATTCTTGACAGTTGTCCCCCGAAGCTAAAGATCAATTAGCGTCAAGACATTTAAGACTGAAACTCCACCCAGAAGGTGCCTTCCATCTCATTGGATTACCAACTCAAAGCTTGCTTGTGTGAGTCCTGTGATCCCATACCCAAATGGTTCAAACCGCGAGCGCAGAACTTCTGATAAAGCAATCCTTAAAATCCGAAGTTATCGGGATAATTAAGAATTATCCTTGAAATCCACAAGATAATTATGCGTCAAATTCCTTGCTGGTAGTTGGTAATGATTTGGCTCAGTGATTAAGAATTAGATGATATTTCCTGCGATAATTATGCTATAAATGCCCAAGCTGCAGTTCGCCCGAAGCTGAAGCTCCAAATTAGGCTTCTTGGATTTTGGATTCATAAATATTATTAGAAGAGCCATTCGGATAAGTGTTTTGTTGATTGTCTGTTGAAACGTTTCAAATTGATTCTTTTCTTAGTATGTGGGGTCTTGGTTTTATTTGCTGGAACAATGGCAATCAACGCATGGTCTGAACCGAGGACTATTGGGTTGATGGGTTATTGTGAAGCGGTTTCAATTACAGAAGTTGTTTTTTCTTCTAACATTTCTTCAACGCTTACAATTAGAAATGAAGGCTATACAACTTCAATTATCAATTCTGCATACATAAATGGCGTCGCTGCTCTATTGGATACCTGCCAAGCACCATCAGGTATCCCAAAGAATAATGCTGTAAAGTCCTAAGTAACTCTCCCGAATCGAACCCAATTTAATCCAAATACTAAATACATTTTCAAGTTAGTTACAGCAAAAGGAACAAGCATTGTTCATTCAGACGTAGCCTATGACCCTACAAAAGTTATAATCGGACCAAGTCATACCCATTCTTCAAATCCAGTAGTTGCACCAAGTCCCAAGCCCTATTATTATGAACTTCCAGATTATTCCTTACCCTTCACAATTGCCTTTGCACTAATACTTCTCATAATCTTGACTGTAGCAGTCAAGTATAAATCATTCAGAAAATACACGCTGATCTTAACACTAATAGGCATAGCAGAAATAACTCTGCTTTTGAAAGTGGCTAACTACCCGTATCTATTTTTGGATTCGCAATTCAGACTTGACGGATATGGCGATTTTGCTTTTGCGATTAGTCTTGTCTCCATTGTTGGTGGTGTAACCATCTATTTGCTAAGCAGAATTGCACCCGCGTTAGTCGAAAAGAAAATCAAATTAAGCCTGATTATGCTTGGATATATCGCACTGTTAATTGGCGGAATTGGATTATCTTTGCCTTGGGAAACGGGTTTCCAGGTTATTTTTAGGATACTTACGTTCATTTTTGGGATTTATCTTTCTATAATTGGAACTGCAAATTACTTCATAAATAAACCAAAAGAAAGTGAATTTTTTAATTAGTGTGGTTAATAACCTATTGCGGAGTAATTATCTGGTGAAATCCCAACCTTATTAAGAATCATGTTAGTAATTCCTGCGACAATTATACCTAAAGCTCGAGCTCAGTTCGCTCGAAGCTGAAGGCGGGAAATTGAGCGGGAAGGTTGTGAAGTCTTTTTCCGCTATTGAGTCCACAACAACTGAATTTCGAGGATTTTTGTTCTGTTTTTCCATCTCTTCAAATTGGAAAAACATCCTTGTTATATTCAAAAGAGCATTTTAAGTAATGAATTAAATCATGTTAATGTTCAGAATAAGAAAGAAATAGAAATTAGGTTATTCATGATTTGCTATCTTATGAGTAGCTCTCTATTGGGGCGTCTCTAGACCATCGATGTGCCTGTTCCACTTATAACATTGATTCCTGCCAGAGGTCCGGCTAGTACAATGACTCCTGTCAATGTCTCAAGAACTTTTACTTTTCCATCGACAAATGTTCCATGTCCTTCATTTCTCCCAGTCATCAAAATTCCAAAGAAGGTATCTCCATCTGATATAATTACAGACCCCCATGGAGCTGGAAGCATCTTAGTCAAAGTCGGTCCGTGATAGCTGTAATAGCCCAATCCTAGGCATTTAATGATATTTTTTTGTTCAAGAGTTCCTGTTGCGTATGCCGCTTCAAGGATGGTTACGGCATATCCTCTAAATGCATTTGGAGAGTTTTCGTCAACGTTAAGCCGCAAATCTGTTGTGGTTGTGCCGACTCCTGGTCCCCAAGGATGCCCAAAATCGAAAGCAACACCTAAATGGTTCCTGCCATGCTCAATCGTGTTGTGGGCGGAGAAAAAAGTGGTGCCTGTGTTTGGAATGTCATATCCTACCGCTCCAAATGTGTAAGTTGTCTTTGGATGACATGCCATTACTGGTACAGCCGCGGTAAACAATATTAAAAGAGCCAACGTGGAAACCAAAGTTATTTCCTTTTTCATTTTTTTCACCTCTTGATTGATCAATGGTAAATGTAGAAATCAAAAAAATATGTAATGATTTTTATTGATTTTTATGATAAAAATCAGCCAGGAAAAAACGCTCTTCAAACGCTTAATCGATGTATTTCTTCATGTTTTCATTTTCAACTGCAATTCTGATTTTGAGGATTTTTCCTCCGCGTCCTCTTTCACCTGAGAAGTATCGAACCTCAACAGCGCCTAAACGTTCAAGTTCAGATATTGCTAAACCTCGGCGGCCAGGGGAACCATATACACTGTATTGAGTTACTTGTCCTTGTTTTGCTACATCCATCAGAGTCCTCCAACCAGATTGCTCTTTTGGGAAGCGCCGTCTTACGTAATCTTCCCTAAAAGCACTAACCAAGAAGCTAAATGCTTTCTGTGCAACTGTAGACTTAAATTCAAACCTTTCAGACAAGCCAGCTTGTAGGCTGTTTATTTCTGCAAAACCTTCACCGTTGATATTCATTTTGACCTCTTCTAGGTTGCAATCTTTTTTTCTTCCAAATCATTAATATAAAAGACTCTTGGAGAAAAGTTAAAGCTACCACTCCGCGTGGGCTGCAGTTTAAGTTTGACCGTTTTGACTTGGAAACCATCAATATTTTTTTCTTTTAGGTCAAGACAATTAGCCTGTATAATGGTGTCAAATGGCGTGATAGTAGTTTTAAATTCCGGGTTTATTAAGCCCTCAATTTTAACTATTGAGCCAGCTTTTCTACCTACGTTAATAATATCAATGCGCATTTCAATTTCTCTTCCAATTGGCACCTCTTTTTGCACTATCAAGTTTGCCTGAATGTTGGTATGTTGAAATTTTTCGTCGATTGATTCAAGAATCTTGTTAGCCTCGATCAGCTCCATTCTTGCTCCGCTATTTTTTGCTTGCTTATCAAGAAACCAAGCACAATGTTTTTTTATTAAAAATTTTAATCCGGAACTATTAGGGTAATTTTTTAACCCGAATTCAGTGCCTTGCTCGTTATACTTAATCGCGTCTGCCCATTGATTTTTGATGGCAAAAAACACGCTTAAAGGTAATGCGATATGGAAGAAATTTCTCGGGTGATGTCTAATTTCTGGGTTAATTTCCTTAAGCTGATAATAATTGTATTCTGCTTTCTCTAAATCTCCGTGTAAAGCATACAATTTGGCAAGTTTCGCATAAATCTTGCATTGTGTTCCTTGCGTGTCAGTTTTTTTAGAATATTCAAGTGCCTTTAAACATTGAGATATAGCTTCGGCAAGGTTTCCTGCATTCTCAGGTACATCACTTAATCTCCACCATGCTTGAGCTAAGTTATCGAAGTCGCCAATTCCTTCGCCGATTTTTATTGCGTTAGTAAGGTTATTGTAGCATTCTTGAAAGAGACCGCAAAGTAAGAATCCTTCTCCGCCTCCTATAATATGGGCAATCATTTCTCCGCGTGCGTCATTTAAATCCCTAAAAATCGCAATTGAGCGCAGTATTTGGCAAACGCTTTTTTCATCTTGTAAGCCAATCATAGAACTGAGAATGCCTTGTCCAAAAGCAGCTTGGGCTACATCAGGTAGAGAATATTCGTCTTCGAAAATTTTTAGTGCTTGTTCATGATAGTTTAATGCTTCTTCCATTTTTCCAAGCCAACTAATGGCTCTCCCCTTATTCCATAATATTCGTGCCTTCTCTAAATTATCTAAACTAGCATACTTTTCAGCTTTCTCAACCAACTCCATTAAGCGAGAAGAATCTTCTTCTTTATACCAAATTGCTTCCATTTCTTTTCTATAAGCTCGAACTTTGGTTAGGTCTGTTCCTGAATTTGCAAGGTCTTCATATGTTTTTATTGCATCTTCAAACATGCAATTAGCGTAGTATGCATCACCTAATCCTTCCAGAGCCGCATGTCTTTCATCAAGTTGCGAAGGATCTCTATCTAGGGTATTTTGTACGAAAGCAAAATGTTCGATAGCTTCTACGTTGCTAAATCGTTTTAGTGCATCTTGACCAGCTGCAAGAGAGTATTTGATTGCTTTCTGGATATTTCCAGCTTGAATATAATGGTAGGCTATAGTGCTTAGTGGTTTTGCTTTGGTGTTTTCGTTTTTGTTCTCAATTATCTCAGCAACTCTTGCATGGTATCCTTGCTTGAGTGGCAGAGATATTTCATCATATAATACTTCTCTAGATTTTGCATGATTGAAGGTGTAACAGTTTTCTTCTGTTCGAAGAAGCAACGTTGATTTTAAAATTTTATTTAGTTTTTCAAGGACTTCAAGACTATCTTGAGCAAGTACTGCTCCAAGTAATTCTGGGTCGAATCTTTCTCCGATAACTGAAGCAACATCCAGAATTCTTCGTTCATCCGGTTTTAGCGTGTTTAGTCTTCTAAGGATTATTTCTTTTACTTTTGACGGCATCCGTATCTTATTGTTTAATGCTTGCCATTTTCCATTTTCTCGAACAAAGCCTCCATTTTCAACTAGGAATCTCAAAGATTCAACTACAAATAATGGATTACCTTGGCTTTCTCGTGAAAGTTCTTCCACAAATTGGGTTTCGGCTTTTCCGCTTAGCATGCTTTCTACAAGCTGTCTAACGTTAGCTTGGTTAAGATTTTGCAGTTTGATTTCATAGAAGAGGTCTTCTCTTCCCATAAGATGGACTGTTTCATTAAATGGATTAGTTTTTTCTTCAGCATTGTTGAATCCTTCACTTCTGAAAGTAACTATAATTAGTATTCTTTCAGAAGCTATAGTGCGGGATATGTAGTGGAGAAGAGCGTTTGAGGCTGAATCAGCCCAGTGCATATCTTCTAGTACTAAAATTAGGGGTTTGACAGAAGACATAAAGAGCAATTCTTTGGTTACGGATGCAAATGCTTGGTCCTTCCAGACTTGAGGAACCATCAATTTGTTCTCTAACGTTTCAGATGCATAGGGTGCTGATAACCACTTCATACTTAACTGTTGATTTGAGGAAAATAAGCTTGACGAACCATTGTTGGACACGTTAGAGCTAAAAGCTTCAATGAATGGAAAAAAGGGTAAAGCAGCATTGGCAAGACACCATCCTGACAGAATCATTAGATCTTTGTCTTTGGCAATTTTTAGAAATTCATTGATCAGTCTGGTTTTTCCGCTTCCCGCTTCACCTGAAACAAAAATTGTTTTGCCATGACCTTTAGCGGCTAGTTGCAAAGCTTGCTCAAGCTGGTTAAGCTCTTGTTTTCTTCCTACAAAAACGGGCTCAGACAAAATGGGTAACATAAAATTCTCCTTTACCAGCTCTTGTCCTTCTTTCACAACACAATTGTTTAACCTGCAGATACTAAGTATAGGAGATTTATTGAAAAGTTTTTTGTTAAATTAATTAACTTGCCAGCTTATGGTATCTGGTTGCCAATTTTTAGGTTTTTGCTTACCAACTTTGCTGCAAGATAGCTTATGGGAACTGTATAGATTGTTACTATAACGTTAAAGAATGCGTCGAATGGGAGGATTGTTGCGATAATGTAAGTTGGCGGCATAGGAGGATAAACTCCCAGTGGGTCAAAGTATAGTATGCTAAAAAGGGAAGGTCCCATAAGAAGCGATTCTAAAAAAAGTTGACAATTACTGCAACGCTGAGAAACTTGGTTCTTAAGAGTATTTTAGGTTCTGTTGTTTTTTGTCTAAAGATTCTAAGTGATAGATAGA
>CAVRZF010000001.1:0-44178 GCA_963725715.1 Candidatus Bathyarchaeota archaeon | reverse complement strand
GATTAGGACTGCACTTCATTTCGTGGACTGGACAAGTTTTATGTTCGGGTAGCCGTTAAACTAGACGAGAATTTACGGTTGATAGAAGCGTGCGGCAGGCAGTGAAGAACTATCGGCGTGAGGCTGGGTTTGATTACTCCGTTGTTTGCCTTCGACTTGTCCCTCTTTAAGACTCTATCCTAATTTTTATCATAGCTTTTCTGATTGACTTAGTTTTGGCGAGTACCCTGACCGAATTCACCCAACCGTGGGCATCGGCAAATAATCACCTACCTCAAACGCCACGCTAAAAACCAAAGACCCCCAAAATCGAGCAGTCCATACGGCCGTACTCCTTGCCCATAGTCGCTGTGCTGGTGGTTGCGCTTCCAGTGTTTGTGTTGCTTTTTTGGCTTAGAGAAAGCTTCGACATCTACGGCGAAATACGCCTACATCATTCTGGGCGCAATCCTGTTCAATCAACGTTCGCAATCAAAGGCATGGGCTACTATACAAAACCAATCGCCAAAGCCTTAAAAGAAAACAACCTAGCGGAAGCACGCCAAATGGCTCCCCTACATCGTGCGCCGTGACCCCAACACCCTTAATGAACGGCAAATTATTTCGGCAGCAGTCGAATCAATCGCGGAAAGCACAACCGATGGCATCACTGCGCCATTCTTCTTTTTTGCCATCTTTGGAGTCCCAGGTGCATTTGCCTACCGTGTCATTAATACGCTTGAGACTCTATGGTCGGCTACAAGAACAAGGAGTACCGAAACATTGGTTGGTTTAGCGCGAATATGGACACAATACTTAACTACGTTCCTGCAAGGTTGACGGCTTACTTGATAGTTGCCGCGGCTGCTTCTTCAAGGGAAAACTGGCGCCGATCATGGAGTATTTTGCAGAGAGACAAGGGTAAAGCTACCAGCGTGAACGCAGATTGGACCATTTCTGCCATGGCAGGTGCCTTGAATACGCAGTTGGAGAAGCAGGGCTGCTACATTTTGGGCGACGATCATGGAATCCATGCCAGACCACATCAACCGGCTCTAAGAGTGATGATAGCAACCGCCGTCCGCTGTTTCGGCTTAGTCGTTGTGCCGGTTTTGGCTTTTAGAGTACGTGACAGGATTATAATGCTATTTCAAGCTAGAATAATTTCTGAATCAAAACCACGGTATATAAAGCCTCTACTGGAATGCAATTCATATAACCTTTGAACCCAAACAGAGGCAGAAAACAAAAAGTGAAAACTTTAGATGAATCGAAAGGAATATCGCCTATCTTTGCTACTCTAATTCTAATCGCCATCGCAGTTTATCAGCAGGCGTAGTTGTCTACATGTGCACATCAGGAACCCTAGCAACCGTGACCGGCAGCACCACCGCAGCACAAGAAAAAATACAGTACAAGGAGCAAGCATCAAAGGATCTGTTGTAACAGTCTACCTTGAACAAAATTAACCGCCCACTGAAACAATAAAACAGCATCATAATTAAGACACATCCGAAGCACCTTTGGCGTCATAAACAGCACTAACAAACACTCCATCACCATCCACAACACCGACAGCAACTTTGGCGCCCCTAGCAAATGGAGCAATGACAACCGTAGCCGGCATTGCATCAACTGCACCTACCGTAGGCAGTTCATATACACTAACTGTGACAACAAAAGCAGGCGGCAACTTCCTCTCACAACAAGTCGTCAACAACAGCTTAAAATAATTGGCTTTAATGCCAAACAACCATTTTTATAATCAGCAAACAAGATAGCGGAAGCACTAAGGAGATTCTTAGTAAAGGCTTGTTTGTAAAAGTACAATGAAGGAGGGCTAAACCATATATAATGGGCGTTTCTATCGCAAGTTGGAAGAGTCAGAGCAATAAAAAACTAGACGATAAGACTAAAAAGGGGACGATAGGTTTTTATGTTCCTCTGAAGTCTGATAGGTGCACCAACATATATTAAACAGAAAAATAATGGATTGATGGACCAAAATGGTAAGAAAAGCACGAATACGCCTTACAAGCACAGATTACGACAAACTTGAAGAGGTATGCGGAGAACTCCAGAAGCATCGCTCAGAAAACAGGCGTAAAAATCAACGGTCCAGTCCCACTGCCAACAAAACGCTTGCGCGTGCCAGTTCTGAAAGCGCCGTCAGGCGAGGGAACAGCGACATGGGACAGATGGGAAATGCGCATTCACAAACGCTTAATCGACATAGACTCAGAAGAACGAGTTATGAGACGAATCATGCGCATCCGTGTTCCTGAAGAAGTTCACGTAACAATCGAACTTATCTAAACCAAACCTGTTTTCTAAACGATTTATCTAATTCTAGAAGCTTCTTTTTTTGGATTATGAATTGTTAAAGTTGAAACTACATTTTTGTTTCTTTAGAAAAAGAGTACCCAAGCAGTGATCGCTGTGAGAATAACACTAGGAATAAACGCGAGCAACCATACTTTCTTGTTTAAGACAAATATCTTGTACCCGTCCAAAACCCCAAAGGGAATCAAGTTAAAAATAGCCATGAACGAATTTATGTATGCTGCAAAGAATAGCATACCCGAATATTCGTTAATAGGTAAACCAAAAGCTAAACTCAGAAATGAGGCGGCGAAAAGCATATTTGTGATTACGCCAGCGACCGAAATTTTTATCATATCCTTCGCTGAAGTTGCTTGACCGCCAATCATCATAGCTCCTGGAGCTATCATTTTGAAGGGTAAAAACACGGAGACAAGCGTTAGTACTGCGCCCCATGTGGTTAGGCGAAACTCTGCCCATAATCCTGCTTGCTGTGCCATGACTTTGTGGGCAATTTCATGAACCAGAAAAGAAACAGTCATAACAGCAGCGAAAGCAGCCATGACAATCCAGCTCCAGAAGAAACTGTACCAAGCCATTGAGAAACCGATGCCTATTACAAGAGCCGCTGCAATCCCAATGTGCTTCAGTTCTTTTGGGCTAGTAGTTATGTGTCTAGCCTGCCGAGGTTGTGGACCTACATTGTAGCTATACTGATAGCTGTTGTAGGATTGGGGTGTCATAACTTGCTGTTGGGTTTGGGAGCGGGCAAAATCAATGCGTGGGCATGCATGGTTCTCTGGCAGACGGTGGGCACTACAGAATTGTCCGCCACAGTACAGGGCAGCGGAATGGCATGAGTGTTTCTTGATTGCATGCGTGGCATTTCATTACGACTAAAGCGCCTTCCCAACTTAAAACTCTCATAATGCTTTAAATTTTTCCCCTAAAGAATAGAAAAAACGGAGCACCAAACAATGCAATAATGCTTAAAACAAGGTAACACTAATCAGTGGCGTAAGAGGAAACAAGAGGAGTCATAGCAGACTTGAAGCCTTTCAGCTTTGTTCACGCCGCAGACTTGCATTTAGGTTACTCACAGTATGGACTGGAGGCTAAAGGCAGGATTTTGACAATTCATTCAAAGCGCTCGTGGACAAAACTATCGAATTAAAACCGGACTTCATGATTATTGCTGGCGACTTGTTTCATCAGCCGCGTCCCTCAAATGTCACGTTAGAAAATACCATCAAAAGCTTCAAGCGGCTCAAAGACGTGGGCATCCCAGTTTTAACCGTTGACGGATCACATGATTCAGCCCCAAATACGATAACAGGCACCATCCTCTACCCGCTGGACAGCGCAGGCTTAATCCATCACCTACCAAGGCACAGCGGTGCATGCTGGCGCAAACAGGACTCCTGCTATGTCTACGGTATCCCAAACTTTCATAACAGACACAAAACTCACGAGGCGCTACCAAATTTCATGGCCGAAAACCCACCCGCACCTGACGAGAACATATGTAACGTTTTTGTTTTCCACGGTGGTTTGGACTTGCCTAATGTTAGACCGCCGTACATTGAAGCTGACATTCTCCCAGACGAGTTGCCTGAAGGTTTTAACTATTATGCAGCCGGACACATCCATGAACAGTTCCAAGGCAAGTTTAAAGCAGGCATCTTGGCATATAGCGGCTGCACGGAAACAGCGGATTACAGAGAGGCTAAATACCAAAAAGGTTTCCTCCAGGTGACAGTTAACGCGAAAGGCGAAGTAACTCCACGATCAATTGAGCTTGATTGTACAAGAAAATTTATCGTTTTTGAGCAAGATTTTCCGGGTTTGTCATCCGCAAAAATCACGGAGTTGGCTGTACAAGCGGTTAAAGAAAACGATTTGGAAGGTGCAATAATAATTCCCGTGCTGAGGGGCACACTACCTGCTGAGGCTAGTCGTGCTGAAATTGATATTGGCAAAATCCGAAGCGCAGCTGAAAAGGCTCTGCTTGTTCATCCAATTGTGCAGATAAAAGAAACTGCTGTGTCAGATGAATTGGCACGTTCCATTTTTGAAGGCGAGTTCAAGGATTTGCGCACTAAAGCGTTTGAGTATTTTGTGGAGATATTCTCAACGCGGTACAGTCGTGATGAAGCTGACAAAATCGCACATTCAGCCCTAAGCCTCATCGAGCCCCTGACCAAGAAACAGGAAGAGAAAGTTAAGCAAGCTATTGAGGAGCTGGCAAAATGAAAATCGAAATTGTCCAGCTTGAAAATATTCGCAGCCACGTAAAATCCACCGTTCCCTTCACAGGCGGCTTCAACTGCCTTGTAGGTGGCTTAGGCTGCGGAAAATCCAGCGTGCTCTATGCAGTTGACTTTGCCATGTTCGGCGACGCGGTAGGGCGGAGTTTTGAGTATTTGTTGCGTGAAGGTGCAGATTGGGGACGAGTAACAGTTCAGTTTAAGCATAATGGAAACACCTACAAGCTGACCCGAGGCTTAAAACGCAAAGGCAAAAGTATAACACAGAACTTTGAAGAACTCAAGCTGTGGGAAGACGACCGCCTTGTTGCCAGCATGAAAACCGACGCCATCGCCGAGCAGTTCAAAGCCATCACTGGCTTAGATAAAGAGCTTTATCGGGAGATTATTTGGTTCAGACAAGAGCACCTCAAGGAGCTGCTTGATGCGGCGCCAAGGGATAGGCAGAGACGTTTGGATGAACTTTTTGGGCTTTCAGATTATGAAGTGGCATGGAGCAACATTGCTCAGTATCAACGGGACTATGAGACGGAGAAGCGGATTTACGAGAAAGACCCCGATGTATTGAGTCTTGAAAAACTCAGCGATGAATACAATAGAGCAAGTGAAGAATACACGCTTTTGGAGATGGATCTGGAGACTTCTGCACAAAAGTTGATGATTGCCAAGAAGGCTTTGGATGAAGCAGACTTCAAACTCAAGAGGCAAGAGGATAGAAAGCAAGCAATTGAGGATCTTAAGCGAAAAGAAGCCCGGTTACAATCAGACATTAGAAACATGACTAACAATATAGCATCTATAACTCAAAAGCTCTTAGACAAAAAAACACTTTTAGGCAACCTGCAGCAACGGCAAGTCTCGTTTGACACACAAGTTAAGCAATGCCTAAGCAAACTTGAGCAGGCAGGGTTGCCAACAAACCAGACCTCTGAATCATTGCGTTCTTCACTGGCTACGTTTGATGACAAAATCAGCAATTTGCGTGCAGATCAAGAAGCCACATCAAGGAACATGCTAACAGACAAAAAACGGGTTGGAGAGCTTTCAAAGGAAAGCAAGTGTCCGCTTTGCGTGCAACCACTGGAAGGCGAATACAAAAGCAGCCTGCTATCAAGAATAGATCATGACAATTGTGAGCGCGAAAAAGCAATTAGCCAGCTAAAAATCGAAATTGAAGGTCTACAGAAAACAAAGGCTGTTGCTTCTGAGGCTTATTCCAGTTTGCAGGCTTGCCTGACAAGGGCTGAAGAGTTAAAAAACCGCTTGAACGAGGAAGAAGGTAACCTGAAGAGCCTGTCATGTGAATTTTCGGAGAAACAGAAGCTTGAAGCAGAATTGCAAGTGCAGTTCGATAGTGTGCAGTATGAGATTGGCAATTTTGACCTTTCAGAGCTTGAAACGGCTCGTTCTGGGAGAGAGCAGGCTTTCCGTCAATACTATGTCTTAGACTCAGAGTTGCGCACGAAACAAAACAGGAAAGGCGACCTATTCAGGCGTTTAGATGACACTAAAGAACGCATTAATCTTGCTCAAGAAAAACTGGAGCGCATGGAAAAGATCCGCCGAACCATCGAGGTCTTGAGCGCCATCCGAGATGCCTACCGCAGCATTCAGCCCAAGCTGAGAAGCGAGTTTGTGAAGGTTTTGCGCAATTTCATCCAGCAAGTTCTAGATGACTTGGTAGGTGGTGAAGCACCAATGCTTAACGTGGTCATTGATGAAACGTACACACCTTATGTGAAGAGCGAGTCGGGTGTTGATCGTGAGGTTTCGAATCTTTCTGGTGGGGAACGTACGTTGTTGGCTTTTGCTTACCGTTTAGGTTTAGGACAGCTGATTATGCAGTCACGCACAGGCCACGGGTTAAGCATGTTGGTGCTTGATGAGCCTACCGAGAACTTGGGGAGCGAGGATGGCAGCATTGAACGGT
This sequence comes from Candidatus Bathyarchaeota archaeon, assembly GCA_963725715.1. Taxonomy (GTDB): domain Archaea; phylum Thermoproteota; class Bathyarchaeia; order Bathyarchaeales; family Bathycorpusculaceae; genus Bathycorpusculum. The sequence continues at coordinate 37,680 of CAVRZF010000001.1, read as the reverse complement.
TAGCTGAGGCTATTAGCCGTTTTAAGGCAATTGAACAGATAATTGCGGTTACTCACAGTGAAGCATTTGCCGGAAAGGCTGACCATGTGGTTACTTTGGAGAAAGAAGCTGGGGCTAGCAAAATATCGATGGAACGATAATGGGTTATTGGCTGATTTTTGCGTCTTTGACCTCGTACATTATATCAGCGCTGCTTCGCATGTTAATTTGGTCAATTTCCTGAATCATGCGATTGACCATTCTGCCAACAACTAGGACAAACACGTTTAAGCCACGGGAAGCGGCAACGGCTGCTGAATGGCTGATTCCAAATTCTATGTCTGCTTTCAAATCGAGCTTGGTTAAAACAGCTCTTCCAACAGCACCCATGACTCCGACGCGGTCAGGTTTAAAATCGTCGTAGTAGGCTTTCACTTTTTCTAAGTCTACAACTCGTGAACCGCCTTTTCGAATGCTTGGCAACTTTACGATTAAGATTTTACCCCGTTTCATTTTGAGTTTTCCATGCAGTTCTCTCAAGCCCTAGGTCCTCGCCTGGTTCTGCGTCTGCAAGGGCGATTCCCGTGGCTTCAGCATTGGGGCTATCTAAAGCTTCAGTGTACAAAACGCCTTCTTTCAACGTTAAACCTACTTCTTGCCCTGCCTTCAATGGCGCTGTTGCGATGGCTGGCCATGCATGCTCAATTTTTAGGTCACGTTTTACTTCTGTGACGTAGCTTTCGAGTGCCCTTGTGTTTTCATGAAGTTTTATTATTGCTTTTGATGTTAAGCGGTAGTCTACTCGTTCAGCCCCAACTTCTAGCAGGCCTTCTTTTGTGAGTTTTTTGAAGTATTTTGATATTGCTTGAATTGTGATGCCAAGTTTTTCACTTATGTCCCTTTGTTTTACATGGGGTTGGTTGCGCATTACTTCGAGCAGTATTTGAAATTTTGTGAATTCTCCTTTGTCTCTTAGCAGAACATGGGGTTTATTGGGCAATTTGAATTCAACCTGACGTTAACCTTAGTTAAACGAAGGTTTATAAATATTCAGCAGCTAATCCCCAGCTTACAAGAGGGGAATTGGGAGGACACAATACGCACATACCTGATGGGATACTAACTTGGGAATGGATAATCGCCTGGACAGCCATTGCAGCAATATTTATCGCTGCAGGCATCGCAATCATCGTAAAAAAACGACGTGAAAACCCATCCATTATGTCCATTTTAGCTCTTATGGGAGCCGCGGTTTTCATAATTTCAGTCTGGCACATACCCATAGGCGTATCATCTGGACACCCAACAGGCACAGGCTTAGCAGCGATAGTGATTGGTCCATATGCCACAGTTGTAGTAACTGTAATAGCACTTTTTTTCCAAGTTTTCCTTGGTCATGGAGGAATAACAACGCTTGGCGCCAATACTGTATCAATGGGTATAGTAGGTGCCTTCTCCGGTTTTGGTGCGTATTGGATTGCAAGGAAATTGAAAGCTCCATTTTGGCTTGCTGCTGGGCTAGCTGGATTCATCGGTGACTTGCTTTACTTATGCAACAACAGCCTTACAGTTGGCAATCAACTTCAATAACAGTCTTGACTTTTATTTTGCCAAACTGGACGTTGTATATGGTAGCTTTTTCGTTGGTCCAAATTCCAATTGCAATGTAGAGTTCGCCTTCACCGCAATAACTATACAGTATATCAGTAACACACAAACCAGAAATATTGAAGTGGTGGCACAAAAGTGGATAAGTTCACAAAATATGCTTTGACCATAATGGGTATAATCGTATGTGGTAATGTTAATCAGCATCCTACGTTGGTTACACATTATTTGGACCGAGCATTTTTGAAACACGGTACCTAACAGTCATAGAAGACCAAGCAAGACAACTTCGGACGTCACTCTCGGTTAGGTCGTCGAACTAGACGTAACAGGTGAGTTCATTGGTTTCGGGCTTGCAGGCGCGTAGCTGGCTTCGTTATCGGTTACCTCATTCCGTCAGTGTTCAACAATCAAGGAGAGAAAAAACTAATGTTAGAATGGTTAAGTGGAGACCCATTAGTAGGCATATTCACGACCATTGGATTCTTTACTTTCCTAATAATTGGGCGAAAGTACAAGTTGTATAAAATGAAAAGTGCAAAGGGTAAAAAGAAATGACCTTCCACTTTTACACACATATAGAAGGCAACTCATTTTCTCCACAAAGTGGACGCAAGAATCAAAATCATAAGCACAGTCGCAACCATTGTTGGCGTAGTAGTTCTTACCCATTGGGTGATGCCTCTATTTGTGCTTGCGGTTGCCTTGCAGTCTCTTGGCTCTATTCACGTGGCACCCTGGAAAATTTATCTTAAAAGGCTACTCTACCCAAGCTACGTAATTGTTGTTGTCGCAATTATACAATTCTTTAGCTTAGTATCCACAAATGTTATAGCAACATTACCTCTTTTAGGATGGCCAATATATCAAGCTGGATTAAACTTTGGAATACTAATTTTCACCCGTTGCCTTGCTGCCGTGGCAGTTCTAAACTTGCTCATTATCTAACACCTATGGAGCAAATAATGGATTCTCTGCGATGGTTCAAAGTACCAAGCGTAATAACTGACACCATGATGCTCATGTTCAGATATATCGCGTTAATCTCAGACGAAAGCAACAGGATTCGTAAAGCTCAAGAATCAAGGCTGGGTTATTCACGCAAAGTTAGTTTAACCAAAAAGCTCATAAATTTTGGCACCCTAGCTGGAATGCTTATGGCACGCTCCTTTGATAGAGCGATACAAGTCGGCGACGCCATGGTATCCCGCTGCTACACTGGTGCCGCAAATTTCTTTTCTTATTCATCAAAAAAGATACCCAGAAAAGACATGCTTATAGGCTTGCTAACAATTTTAGCCATTACCAGTTTAGTGGCATTTGATATTTGGGCGCTTCAACCAAAGTTTTGGCTGATTTAGAAAGGGGAAAATTGCATTGAAAGCTATTGAAACAACTAATTTGACGTATACTTACCCAGATGGAACAAAAGCCCTAGATAACGTTAATTTCAGCGTTGAAAAGGGAGAAAACATCGCTATTCTTGGTCCCAACGGGGCAGGAAAATCAACGCTTCTGCATCATTTTAATGGTTTACACATGGCCAGCAGCGGCACAGTGCGCGTGCTTGGCAAAGAAGTAACAAAGAAGAACCTTGAAGAAATCCGTCAGAAAGTTGGCTTGGTTTTTCAAGACCCAGACGACCAACTGTTTGCCCGAACTGTCAGCCAAGACGTCGCTTTTGGACCCACAAACTTGGGGTTGCCAAGGCAAGAGATTGAGGAGCGGGTAAAGTGGGCGTTGGAAGTCACTGAATTAGGGGGCTTAGAGAACAAGGCTCCGCAGAACTTGAGTACGGGACAGAAGAAGCGGGCAGCGATTGCTGGTGTGCTTGCTATGAAGCCGGAAGTCATTATTTTAGATGAACCTATGGCTAATCTTGACCCCCGAACAGCCAGCAAAGTTTTACAATTGTTGCTTGACCTAAACAAGCGACTTGGCTTGACACTTATTATCGCCACCCATGACGTTGACTTGGTGCCACTTTTTGCCAACGAGATTTGCATTCTCAATAAAGGGCAGATTGTCACACAGGGACCACCTCAAGAAGTGTTTGCTCAAACCGAGCTTATTCGAAGCATGGACTTGCGATTGCCAAGGATAACGCACTTGTTTGAGATTTTAAGTAAAAGAAATCAATTATTGACAGATAAGCAGTTTCCACTTACCATTGGCGAAGCAAGAAGGGATATTTTGGAGTTGCTTGAGCCAGCGAACAAGCACTAATATTTTGTTATTTGAGGTCGTAGCCTCGGGCCGTAACCATCTTACCCTCAACAACCTTAGTTGCACTGTTGCCTACAATTATGGTTGTTACCATGTCGATGTCGGCGTTGAGCAGTTCCCTGAGCGTTGTAACGAACACGGTTTCGCCTTCACGCCCTGCCTGCTTAACAATCCCCACAGGAGTGTTTGGACGAATGTGCTTGAGCATTATCTCATAAGCTTTCATCAACGGTTCGATTCTGCCTTCGCTTTTCGGGTTGTAGAGAACGATGGAGAAGTCGGCGGATGCTGCGGCTTCGAGGCGACGCTCTATTTTTTCCCAAGGAGTCAACAAGTCACTAAGGCTGATAACTGCAAAATCACTGACAAGCGGCGCGCCAAGCTTTGATGCGGCAGCTGTTGCAGCTGTAACGCCTGGAACAATTTCAACGGGCAAATCTGCTTTTTCCATTGCGACGACTTCGAGCACAATGCCTGCCATGCCGTAGACGCCTGGGTCACCGCTGCTCACCATGACCACGCGGTTGCCTTCCTTGGCTTTTTCGACGGCGATTTTGGCACGTTCAACCTCTTTACCCATAGTTCCTGAAAAAACTTCTACGTTTGGTTTAACGATAGATTGAATGAGTTTAACGTATGTCCCGTAGCCTACTATGACATTTGCAGCTTCGATTTCGCATCTTGCTTTGGGTGTCAAATGCTCCAGGCTGCCTGGTCCTAGCCCGACGACGCTTATTCGCCCTCGGCTATGGCTACTGTTACCCCGTTTAACTTGGTTTTCTTTAGAATCAGTTTTGAATTCTTTCCGGCGCTTAGTAATGCTGCTCGTTCACAAACTCCTCCTACACCAATTTTTTCCTGAACCATTTTGGAATCAGGCGAAAGATCACTGTGATTTACTGTACGAAGCGCATTCACGCTTAAAAACTCAAGCGGTTTACCCAACTGCTCAACGGCTTTGAGCATTTGCGGAGAGTCCTTCTTAATGTCAACCGTAGCGAAGCAGGTAACGTTGGCTATTGAGGTGTGTGCGATTTTTAGCGCTGTGCATACCGCTTGGATCATGCTGTCAACGCTTGACTCTTTGCGTGCGCCTAAACCTACAACAACTCGTTTGGCTTTTAAGATGGTGAAAGGTTTAACGAAACTAGCGATAGAGACTGGCTCATTTGTTATGATGATGCCCGCGTCATAACTATTGATTATTTCTAAGGCTTGAGCTCCGTTTTCCGCCTTTTTTATTTCAAAGCAGCTCATCTTTTCCAGAGGTATGTCAGTGTTGCCCACTAACACTACTACTATTCGGTCTCCGTTAACGATGGCGCTGTTAACGCCGACGAGGCTTTCAGGGTTTTGGATGCTTAAATGCAAAAGCCGCGCTAACTCGTCAATGCTCATTTTGCCCGTGGCGTCGGAAGCGGTGGTAATGACTGCTGTGCCGCCTATTCCGTCCGCGATTATACGTGTTAACTCGTTTGCGCCACCATAATGCCCAGACAACAGACTAATTACAAACTTTCCTGTTGCGTCTACGCCTATTACTGCGGGGTCAGTTAGTTTGCTTTCAAGATAGGGTGCAACGGCGCGAATGATTATACCTGTTGCCATAACACATACGAATAGCGTCAATTTGGCTGTAGTTTTCTCTTATGAAATCAGCGAATTTACTTTCTAGAATGATCACGCCGTTCTGATTGTATTTTTTAGGAGCGTAAACCTTGCAGGTTAAGCCGGCGTTTTGCAGAGCTTCTTTGATTTTTAAGGCGGTATCTACGCCGCGCTTTGTAATTGCAACAACAGCAACGCCCTTTGCATACATTTTACTCTTCGCCTTTTCGGAAACCCGTAGTGAATTTTGGGTCGTAGAGCTTAGATAAATCGTATGCTTGCGGGTTCATGACTTTGCCCACGAAAATTAATGCTGTCTCAGTTATGCCCTGCGCTTTAACTTTGGCAACTATGTCGTCAAGTGTGCCTCGAACGATTTTTTGCTGTGGCCACGTGGCTTTGTAAACGACCGAGGCTGGGGTGTCTTTTGGATAACCGCCTTTTACAAGGTCATCTACAACTCGAGCTATATGTGGTGTGCCCAGGAATATGACCATGGTTGCTTGGTGAGCTGCGAGCTTTCTGATGCTTTCCGCTTCGGGCACTGGTGTTCTGCCTTCAGGACGGGTTATTATGACGGTTTGTGAAATATTGGGCAGCGTTAATTCGCGGTTTAGCGCTCCTGCGGCGCCTTGCAGGCAGCTTACGCCTGGAACACGGAAGTACTCGATGCCTTCTTTGTCCAATGCGTCCATTTGTTCTTGTATGGCTCCGTAGAAGCTTGGGTCGCCATCATGTACACGTGCGACTTGCTTGCCAGCTTTTACGCCTGCAACCATAACTTTGAGCACTTCAGGCAGGCTCATTTTGGCGCTGTCATAAAGTTCAGCGGTTGATTTAGCGTATTTGAGGTATTCAGGGTTAAGAAGTGAACCAGCGTAAATTACGACGTCAGCCGCTTCAAGGTAACGTTTTCCCTTGAGGGTGATTAGTTCGGGGTCGCCTGGACCAGCACCGATAAAGACTATTTTGTTCATTACTCATCACTCTTGAATGGTCGCTTTTTAATTATCGCCACAGAAAAATAATCTTCGCAAATCGTCCAGTTCTTCACGTCGCTAAGCTTGCCGATTAAAACCTCTTCCTGCGGCATTGTGCAACGCCTAATCAGGGCAATTGTGGAGTCCTCGGTGAAGCCTGACCGTTCAACGATCGGGATAAGTTCTTTGATTCGGTGAGCACATTTAATGAAAACTAAATTGTCCGAGTGCCTGGCAGTTTCCTCGATAAGCTGAGGGTCAAGATCAGATGGGATAACTGAAATAACCTCTTCTTTTTCTGCAAGAGGGATTTTTGCGCTTGCGGCACAAGCAGTCATCGAAGTGACCCCTGGAACGATTTCAAGCGGCAACTCGGGATATTCTTCTTTTAGGGTTTGGTAAAGATAAATGAATGTACTGTAGAACATTGGGTCACCAAGCGTTATGAAAGCGATTTTTTTGCCTTTAGCAGCTTCTTTGGCTATGATCTTTGCGTTTAAGTCCCAAAGCATCTTGTTGCCGATTTCATCCTTAGTCATGGGGAACATCAATTCTAAAATTTCAGCCGGTTTCTTCCGTTCGTCTAAAATGCTCTTAATCATTGTGAACGCTAAGCCTGGCTTGTGAGCGTAAGATTTTGGGATACAAACGATGTCCGCTGTTTGCAGCGCTTTTACGGCTTTTACTGTAATAAGTTCCGGGTCGCCTGGTCCGACACCGAGCCCAATGAATCTGCCCATCAAATCGTTTTTCCTCGTTATGGTTTTGTAGCTGACACTATTGTTATTGGATTTCTTGCCATCATCATAGTGCCGCTGTTTATTTGCTTTCCCTTCGCAACCGAAATTTGCGCCACATCGATATCTTTGAAGCCAAGCGCTTTGAGTTCAGCTAAAGCTACGGTTGTAGTTTCTAAAAGTATGGCATTTATCACTACTCTTCCATTTGGCTTAAGTTTAAAAAAAGCGGTTTGCAGTATTGCCCGCAAGCGACGGGCCACCACCGCCAATCAAGAAGGCATCAGCCGTTGGAAGACCAAGCAGCGCTTCTGGGGCTTTTCCGCGTGCAATTGAGACGCTGCCTTGAAGACCGAACTTTTCAACGTTGCCTTTGGTTAGCTCTATTGCTGCTTGGTCTTCGTCGATTGCGTAAACTTTGCCTTTCGGGGCCACTTGAAGGGCAGCTTCAACCGTTAATCCTCCCGTGCCGCAGCCGACATCAATAACAATTGAGCCTTCACAGAGGCGAGCTTTAGAAATGGTTATGACTCGAATTTCCTCTTTAGTTGGACCTGGAACCTTATCACTCTGGTTAAACTGCTCGTCCGGTATGCCTCCGGTTTTATATGCCCAAGCTTTAGCCATTCAAATCAACTTATCCTGTACCTTGATTGTTTGCTTTGATAACCATTACGCATAAAGAGCCAAAACTCTGTCCGACAATCTGTCCCAATGTGCTTGACGTAATTTTTTCGTTTTCTAAGGTGATATTTTCGCAGATGTAAACAGGCGTTTCCTTGTCCGTATCCAAATCGATAAGAAAGCTGGCGATGTCTTGGGGTGCGAAGCCTCTCGGGTTAGGTAAAAGCAGAATGGTGCGACCACATTTAACCGCAGAAATCAACTTCTCCTTTTCATCATCAGAGACTTTGTCGTGAAAAGTAAATAGGCGTGTGTTGTCCCAGCTGATGTTTAAGCGCGCAGCACAAGCCTGAATCGAGCTTATTCCTGGAATAACATTAATGTCTGCAGAATCAAAAAGACCGCTTTCCAGCACAGTATGTAACAATCCTGAAAAGCCTGGATCGCCCGTTGACAATAAAGCCACATTTTTGCCATCTTTAACGGATTCAGCTGCTTGTCTTTAAAGCATCGTTGAGGTTTTTAGCGGTTAAAACAATCTTCTCGCCTTTTATGTCGGCGTGTGAAGAGGTTTAGGCTTCTTTGAGCTCCTATGACAAGGTCGGCCTGGTTGACAGTTTTTTTGGCGGCTGGCGTAACGTAGTCTGGCGAACCTGGACCTGCGCCGACTATGTTAAGTTTAGCCAAGGCTTGTTACACCTAGCGTTCTCATCCATGCCAAGGACTTTGCCATCCATCGAAACAATAACTACGCTTATCTTAATCTTGTTTTCCACTCGGTCAGTAACGCGCTGATGAACCCTTGCTCGCAATGCGGTCATAAGTGGCTTCCACCAGGTTTGACGCCTCTAAGAATTTCTGTGCCCTCATCCGAAGTGTTGGCTGAAAGGAGGGCGTTGATGGTTTTCCGGTCAGCTCCGACAGCACCAGCATAAGAGGCAATGACTTCATTGCGTGCGTCGCCTACCTTATGGTGGGTGTTAAAAATATTAGCTGCTAACTTTACGAGTTTGCCAGAGTGCCCTAGAAGAATTATTTCTTTAACGCCTTTCTCCACGGCTTTGTCAAGCATGTAACCGACAAAATCGCCCGTCTGCACAATCGCGTCTTCAGGCGCACCAAAATTTTGCTTTGCGATTCGTTCTCCAATGTTGCCTGGAACAAAGAACAACCGCTTATAGCCACGCGCCAATGCGACATCTATTTGGGGAACTAGTGAGCGCCTGCAAGCTTCCAATGAGAGCGGTTTAACAACGCCTGTTGTGCCTAGTATGCTTACGCCGCCTTGTATGCCGAGTTTGGCGTTCATGGTTTTTTTGGCGATGTTTGCTCCTTCTGGCGCGCTAATAGTGACTTCAACACCTTTTCCAGTGGGTAAGACTTCTTTGACTGCTTCGGTTATCATACTTTTTGGCACAGGGTTAATTGCACCCTCGCCGATTGGCACCTGTAAACCTGGCTTGGTGACCTTGCCGATGCCAACACCGCTCTTGATAGTGATTTTGCCGTCGTCTGTCAGCTTCACGGTCGCGGTTATTTCCATTTTATCCGTGGCGTCAATGTCTTGCCCAGCATCTTTCACAACGACCGATTCTGCTGTGTCACTGCTGAGTTTTCGGCTTGATTTCACTGGCACTTCAAAGCGCAAACCAATCGGAGTAGGAATCACAACACGGTCTACTGGCTCTTTAAGTAGTGCTATTAAAGCAGCTTTGGATGCGGCTGCCGCGGTTGCGCCTGTTGTTATGCCATACTTCAAAAATCGCGCCAAAAATATTCCTCTTAACCGTATGCTTTGCCTTCAGCCATGGAAAGCAGTGAGTTGAAGATTGCTACTGCAATTGTGCTGCCGCCTTTGCGACCTCGTACTATGATGTAGGGAATTGGGAGTTTGGCGACGACTTCTTTGGATTCTGCTGCGCCGACATAGCCCACTGGTACAGCCACTATTAGGGCCGGCTTAACCTTGCCCGCTTTAATCTGCTCTGCTAATTCAAAGGCAGCTGTAGGCGCATTTCCGATAAGAACTATGCCGCCGTCTAAGCCATCTTTAATTGCCAGACGCATTGCAGCTGCTGACCGTGTTATTGTCTCAGCGTTCGCAATTTTTGTAGCTCGTTCATCATTCGTGTAAGTGCTGATTTTGCAGCCGAATTTTTTGAGCCGCGCGTCGTTAATACCTGCCTTAATCATCTTGACGTCGGTTACGATTTTTGCTCCTGCCTTGATAGCGGCAACTCCAGCCTCGACTGCACCGTCGCTTATGACGAGAAGTTTGGCGAATTCTGGGTCAGCCGTAGTGTGAACAACGCGCTCAAATATTGGCGCTTGATTCTTGGGCACCTTGACAAGCGTGTCGCCGATGGCGGCTCGAATAAGCTGCATGCTTTTGTCAACAATCTTGCCTGCCGCAGGAATAGAATAAGCGTCAACAACTTCGCCATCGCGTTTGACTTCTTGCCCTTGGGCTTTGAGTGCTTTTTCCTCAAGAATATCCGCGATTCGCTCATCGCTGCCTAAGGGTTCCCCGTAGATGAGTTCAATGCCGCGTTGCTTTAGCTGGGGCTCTTTTTCTTTCACGCCGATCATTCGTGGAATGTCTTTTGTTGTGTGAACGCCAGGAGCAAGAAAAGCTGGAACTAAAACAATTTTGGAAATATTTTTCTTCGCCAGAGAGTCGATAGCGTCTGGCACCGATGGCGTGTTTATACTCATGAAGGCAAGTTCAACGACCTCAAACTTTGCGCGTTTACGCAAAATTTCAGCTAGTTTTTCGAGGTTTTCTCGGTTTTTGGGATGTTTACTTCCGTGCCCGATAAGAATTAAACCGACTTTGTCCAAGGCTGCTGTGCCACCTAGTTTTTCCCTGTTTTCTCAAACAACTTGACGGCAAGCTCGATGGTTTTCATGTCACCGTTTTTGGCGGCTGACCGCAAGTTCTCAACAATTGGAACAAAGGTTTGCTTTAATAAAATTGCGGTTAAATCTTCAAGAATTTTCTTTTCCCGCTCATCAACGTTGCCAATCATGTTCAGAGCGGTGACAAGTTCCTTTTGACGCACATGCTCTGCCTCAGAGAGAAGTGACGAAATAATCAGGCGAACCGAGAGGCTTTTCATGTCCTGGTCAAGAACCACTAATTCTTCATCTAAGATTTTGACTGCTTTATCTATGCTTTTTTGGCGTTCAAGCTTGTTTTTGTTGGCGATCAATTCTAAATCGTCGATGTTGTATAGTTTTGTATCAGGAACTTCTGAAACTGTTTTCTCAACGTTTCTTGGATTGGAAATATCGATAATCACTAAGCCGTTTGTGTTGGTTCTTCGGCTCATCAGTTTATAAACTTGGTCTTTGGTTAAAAGGTAATGTGGGGCTGAGGTTGAACAGATTACCACGTCAGCGTCTACGAGGACTTCCTCAAACTGGTCAAACTTCACTGCCATTCCTTTAAGATCTTCAGCTAACTTTACTGCGCGGTCATAAGTTCTATTGGCTATGAAAATTGGGCTAAGACAACGCCGTGCCAAGGCTTTAGCGACTAAGGGTACCGATTTCTCCAGCGCCCATTACAAGTATTTTTTTGTCTTCCAAGTTGCCTAAGTAAAGTTACGGCTAATTCCACTGCTGCTGAACCTATGGAGACGGCGCCTTTGTTGATGCCTGTTTCGTTCCTGACTCGCCTGCCAACTGTCATGGCGCGATTAAACAGGTGCTTGAGGATTGGACCGATGGTTTTGGCTTTTTCAGCCTCTAAGATAGGCGTCCCAGACTTGGTTGAGCACTTGGTCTTCTCCAATAACCATGGATTCCAAACCTGAAGTTACCCGCAAGAGATGGTTGACAGCCTCCAAGTCTTCGGACGTTTCCATAGCATTGAATGCTTCTTCGGCGTGCTCATTTGCTCTTTTGGAAAAATAACCCTTAATTAAACCTAAAGCCGCTTCATCTTCAGATACTGCGAAGATTTCTATGCGGTTGCATGTCTGCAAAATCAAGCATTCCTCTACTCCCTCAAGTGCTTGGATGTCGGCAAGGGCTTGCTCTTTTTCTTTAAACGCTACAGCTTCCATCAGCGGCACTCGGGCCGTCTTATGCGTTATCCTGACATTGAGAGTATGATCTGTTTTCGCCGAGGAATGCATGTTGGGATAAACCGACCGTCTTAAATATAAGTTTTACCGTAAATACGCGAAGGGCAAAATTTGTGGCAAAATTTCATCACAGAATCGGTTTGGTTTACCTTCCCGGTGCTCTTCCATGCTTTGAAGACTTCGGAAACCTCCCAACCGACCTGGTTTTGTCTGATGCCCTCGTAGACGGCAAGCCAGCGTCTGAAGTTTTAGACATGATAATCATTCCAGGCGGAAGTCTTGTCGAATCAGGAAGCGTCAACAAAAAAGTCAGCAGTGAAATCTTGAAAATGGCTGACAGCGGCAAATTTGTACTAGGAATCTGTTCAGGCTTCCAGATTTTGGCTAAGGAAACCGACGTGGGACGCCTCTCAAAAGTGCCCATAACCCGCGAAGGTCTAGGCCTGCTTGATGCTGAGTTTAAGCCTCTTATATGCACGGACCGCGTTGTTGCAACTGTAACTGACAAAAGTTTCATCACCATGGAAGTTGGCAAGGAAGTCTCAGGATTTCACTGCCACACTTATGGGCACATCATTTTGCACGGAGATTCAAAAACAATTCTTGTTTCACACGTAAAACGAGTAAACTATCATAAAGACCCACAAGAGCTGGTTTCAGGAGTTGCCAACAAACAGGGCAACGTCGTGGGTATTTTTATTCACGGGCTTCTTGACCAGAACCCAACAATTTTGCAGAGCATTACAAAATCGCTTGGCATCAATGATGTTGAGCTTGAAGAGATTCGAAAAGCAAATGCCAAGCTGCAGGAGCGAATTAAATGCGAAATCGGAATCTCAACCAATATCAAACAGCAGGCGCCCCTTAACCAGAAAACAACACGCCTCTTGTTGGTCACGGCCATAGAGAGCGGTTCAGGAAAGACCTTTGTCTTGGCAGGCATTGCAGGCGCGCTAAAACGCAGGGGATTCAAGGTAGGGGTTATCAAAGTTGGCGGAGACATAAGGGATACTGTGCCTGCGCTCTACCTGATTAAGGAGCCAATTCGGCCTTACTCATCGATTAAGATTGGGGAAAGCGGCTGGAAACCACTAGGTGAAGCAATCAGGGAAGCAAGCAAAGAGCATAATTTTCTGCTTATTGAGGGAGCCATGAGCGCCTTTACAGGGCTTTTGAACGAGAAGGTTCAGAGACCAACTTCGACAGCTGAAGTTGCTGCGGCACTGGGCGCTTCAACTATTTTAGTGGTCGGCTGCGATAAGGAAGGCGTAGAAGGCGGCTTAGCAAACTCACTAAACTACATCAATCTCCTCAAGGGTTTGGGCGTAAACGTAACCGGCGTGATTCTAAATAAAGTTCACACAAGCTATCTGAGTGAGGATATCAAATTTACGATTAAGCGGGCGTTTGAAAACAGCGGCGTAGAGCTGCTTGGCTTTGTGCCAAAGATGGATGTGGAAGGAAGAGGCATGATTCCTGAAATCGAAATAAAATACGAGGAGTTTGGGGCTCAAGCTGTAAAAGCGGCGGAAGAAAACATAAATCTTGATGCCCTTACCAGGATTGCTAAAGCTCCAGCGCTCCAACAGGTTGATTATGAAGCGTTTATGCAAAATTTCAAAAGTCTACTCACCAATTATAAGCTCAACGCTTCTCAAGGTGGCAAACCCAAAAGTTGCTCATAGACCTCAAACTTGAAGGAAAAATCGTAATAGTAGTTGGCGGAGGCTTGGAAGCCCACCGCAAGACAGGAAGTTTCGTGGATTCTGGGGCAACCATTTGGGTCATAAGCAAAAAGTTTTCAGAAGGCATCACCAAGTTGGCTGAGGCAAAAAAAGTCGCTTTGATAAAAACTGAAGTCAAAGACGCCAAAACTTTCGTTGACAGCCTAAATCCTAAGCCGGACATTTTTTTAGCAGTTACCGACAACGAAAAGCTTAACCTTGATTTGGTGAAAGCCGCTAAAAAGTTTGGATGCATGGTTTACTCCGTCGATAATCCTGCGTTGAGCGATTTTATTCTGCCAGCTGTTGCACGTATTGGCGACGTGAAGGTTGCTGTTTCCACTTCAGGCAAAAGCCCGGCAATGGCGCGCGTTCTTAGGGAGCGCATTGAGAAGATGGTTGCACCTGAGGATCTGCTGGAGATAGAGCTGCAAGCCAATGTCCGCGGAATCCTTAAACAGCGCTTTTCTGACCCAAAAGAGAGAAGCAGGGTGTTATACGAGATACTTAATAACGACAGGATTCAAGAGGTTTTAAAAGAAGGAAACCTTCTTGGGGCGCAAGAACTAGCCATGAAAATCATATGTGAAAAGGAGGAGAAAAAATGAGTTTTCCCACTGTTAGAATGAGGAGACTACGCAGAACCGCAGCGTTGCGCGAAATACTAAACCAGATAAATCTGCAGCCAAGCAACCTGATTTACCCAATTTTCGTTGACGAAAGCATCAAAAAACCCGTCGAAATCGAATCAATGCCTGGGTACAGTAGGCTGCCACTTGGTCAAGTAGCAGAAGAAGGCAAACAAGCATTAGATCAAGGCGTAAAAAGCGTGCTTCTTTTTGGTATCCCAACTAAAAAAGATGAGGCAGGAACAAGCGCTTTTGCCAAAAATGGGATTATTCAAAAGGCAATTGACGAGTTGAAAAAAACTTACGGCGAAGAACTTGTTGTCATTGGCGATGTCTGCTTATGTGAATATATGAGTCATGGGCACTGCGGTTTAGTTAAAGACGGCGTAGTTCTAAACGACCAAACTTTGGAGGTTCTCGGCAAGGTCGCGGTTAGCCAAGCTGAAGCAGGCGCAGATATTGTAGCGCCCTCAGCCATGATGGACGGGCAAGTCGGTGCCATCCGCGAAGCACTGGATGATGAAGGCTTTGACCAGGTGCCGATAATGGCTTACTCAGCAAAATACGCCTCGGGCTTTTATGGTCCCTTCAGGGAAGCAGCGGAGTCTACTCCCAAGTTTGGGAGCCGCAGAACTTACCAGATGAGCCAGGGAAGCCAAGAGGAAGCGTTGCGTGAAATGGAGTTAGACCTCAATGAAGGCGCCGACATGATTATGGTTAAACCTGCTTTAGCTTACCTTGACATTATCGGGCTTGCAAAAGAAAACTTTAACGTGCCCATAGTCGCCTACAACGTCAGCGGCGAATACTCCATGGTTAAAGCTGCCGCCCAAAACGGGTGGATAGATGAAAAAACCGTTATCCGAGAAATCTTAACAGGCATCAAACGTGCAGGCGCGGACTTAATCATAACTTACTTTGCTAAAGATGCCAAATCATGGTTGAATCAGTCTTGAGCGGCAGCAAATCAAAGGCGCTTTTCGATCGAGCAAAAAAAGTTTTACCAGGAGGCGTAAACAGCCCCGTCCGAGCGTTTGAGCCCTACCCCTTCTTTGTGGAATGCGCTCAAGGCTCAAAGCTCTATGATGCTGACGGCAAAGCCTACATTGACTACTGCAATGCATACGGCGCTCTCCTCTTGGGACATTCAAACGCCGAAATTATGGAAGCAGTGAAAAAACAGTTACCTATGGGCTCGTTGTATGGCGCCCCAACCGAACGTGAAGTCGAATTCGCTGAATTAATCTCTAAAGCCTCGCCCTGCATGGAAATGATGCGCCTCGTAAACTCAGGCACAGAAGCAACCATGCATGCCATCCGCGCTGCAAGAGGCTATACAGGCAGAAAAAAAATCGTAAAGTTCGAGGGATGCTTCCATGGTTCCCATGACAACGTTTTGGTGAAGGCGGGTTCTGGAGCAGCCACGTTTGGAACGCCGAACTCGCTTGGCATTCCAGAGGAAACCACCCAGAACACTATCGTAATCCCCTACAACAGTATAGAAGCGATGGAAGCTGTTATGAAGCAGCAGGGCACCGATATAGCGGCAGTTATAGTTGAGCCCGTTTTAGCTAATGTCGGTTTGATTTTGCCAACACACGATTACCTAAGCTACCTACGAAAAGTAACCAGCAAATACGGCACAGTGCTGATTTTTGATGAGATAATTACGGGTTTCCGTTTAGCACTGGGCGGCGCACAGGAATACTACAAAGTCAAGCCTGATATGGCGACGCTTGGAAAAATTTTAGGCGGTGGCTTTCCGTTGGCGGCGTTTGGCGGCAAACGTGAAATCATGGAAAACATCTCCCCCATTGGCAAAGTCTATCAAGCAGGCACATTCAGCGGCAACCCCGTATCGGTGACGGCAGGCCTCACAATCCTAAAGATGCTTAGCGAAAAGAAAAAAGAAATTTATCCCAAGCTTGAGAAAAACTGCGCTGAACTGGCAAAGGCGTTGACTGATTTGGTTCAGAGCTACGATATGCAAGCCCAAGTTTACAACATTGCCTCAATGTACCAGGTATTCTTTACAAACGAAGAAGTCATAGATTACGCCTGCGCCAAACACTCGGATGCAAAGATGTTTATGAGGTATTTCCATGAGCTTTTGAGGCAGGGTGTGTTTATTCCGCCGTCGCAGTTTGAAACCTGTTTTGTGTCGGCGGCTCATAGCGAGGAAGATTTAAAGCAGACAATAAACGCTTTTGACAAGGCACTTGGCAATGTAGCTAAGGAGAAAACAACCTAAATGATGCTAACCGTGGGTACCAGAGGAAGCGTGCTAGCTCATTGCACAAACAAACCGCGTCTTAAAGCAAATAGCGCTAGCAAATCCGAAAGTCGAGTTCAAACTCAAAATCATTAAGACAATTGGCGACAAAGAACACGGCAAACCTCTATTCACAATAGATTGTAAAGGTATTTTTGAAAAAGAAATCGACCAAGAAGTAGTCAGCGGCGAAATAGACTTTGCAGTTCACAGCCTAAAAGACGTGCCCATCGTTGAGCAGCAAACAGGCACAGTCCTGGCGGCGATTCCTAAAAGAGATTCACAAAATGATGTGTTTATCTCAAAAGACAAAATACCACTTAATGCCTTGCCCGCGGGCTCTGTGGTTGGAACAGGCAGCTTACGCAGAATGGCAGAAATCAAGTTTATCCGTTCAGACCTTGACGTGCAGCCAATCCGAGGCAACGTAGACACCCGCCTAAATAAGGTCCGCAAAGGCGAGTTTGCAGGCGTAGTCATCGCCGAGGCAGGGTTGGAACGCATGAATTTAGAAAAAGAAATCACCGAACGCTTGCCCCTTGACCTATTTCCTTCAGCAGCAGGACAAGGAGCTATAGCTGTGGTCGCCAAGGAAGGAAACGAATGCGTAATAAAGATTCTACAAAGTGTTGAGCATAAAGAAACCCGCGCCGAGATATACTGCGGAGCGAAGTCTGGTGCTTGCATTGGAGGGTGGTTGCAGAGTGCCAATAGGTGCCGTTGCACATGCCGAAGGTAACAACCTTTCGCTTATCGGCTGTATATACTCACTTAATGAACCAAAGAGAATCATTGCGTCTGCGAAAGGAACCCTCGCTGATGCTGAAGCCCTTGGAGAAAAGGTTGGCGAGGACCTTATTGCGCAGGGAGCCAAGGACTATGAGAAGGAATGGAGAGAAAAGTATGGCACTTGGTAAAGTCTATCTTGTCGGCGCTGGACCAGGCGACCCCAAACTCCTCACGGTTAAAGCGGTTGAATTGATCAAAGAAGCTGACGTGGTCATTTATGACAGGCTTGTTGGCGAGCAAATCCTCAACTTAGCCCCAGAAAAAGCAGAGAAATTGTATGTGGGCAAGCGCACGGGCAAGCATGAGGTTCCTCAAGACAAAATCACTGAGCTTATAATCGAAAAAGCCCAGACAGGCGGTAAAATTGTGCGGCTCAAGGGTGGTGATCCGTTTATTTTTGGCAGGGGCGGCGAAGAGGCTGAGGCTCTTGTCGAAAAGGGCATAGAGTTTGAAGTGGTGCCTGGAATTAGTTCCTCTGTTGCGGCGCCAATGTATGCTGGCATTCCGCTTACTCATAGAGACTACGCGGCGTCAGTTGCCATTATCACTGGGCACAGGGCAGGCGACGCGGAGAAACCAATTGAGTGGGCAAAAATTGCTAAAGCTGTAGACACAATGGTCATCCTCATGGGCGTAGAATCGCTCGAAGGCATAGTCGGCAAATTGTTGGAAGGCAACGTAAGCTCAAACAAGCCAGTAGCCATCGTGGAATCTGGAACCTACCCACAGCAGAGAACTCTCATCAGCACTCTGGGCAAAATCGTTAAAGAAGCAGAGAAAAAACAAATCAAACCCCCCTCCGTTATCGTGATTGGCGAAGTAGCAACATTAGGCAGGAAACTTGCATGGTTCAAAAAACCCCTAGCCTAAAAGGCAAAATCGTCGCCATAACGCGCCCAGCAGGACAAGCCGAAGAAGCAGGCAAACTTATAGAGGAAAAAGGCGGCAAACCATACTACATTCCAGCCATAGAAATCAAAGGCTTGAGCAATTTTGCGTCAATCAAAAAATTCATTACAGAACTGGTTGAATTACAAGTAGATTACGTTATTTTCATGAGCACCAACGGCATAAAATATCTTTTTAGTGCTGCTGAAGAGCTAAAGCAAACCAGCGAGTTAAAAGAGGGCTTAGCTGCAACGTTTGTCATCGCAGTTGGTCCCAGAACAGCTGACGCATTAGAGAAAGACTACGGCGTGCAAGTAAGTTTGGTTCCTTCCAAGTACAGTTCAGAGGGCTTAATCGAATGCTTTGGGGAAGGCGAGGTTGAAGGCAAAAAAATCCGCATCCCCAGAACCAGCAATGCAACCCCAATGCTTACGGACAAACTTAGGGAAATGGGCGCTGACGTGGAGGAAATTTACGTTTACGAGTCAGGCTTGCCAGTGGACGAGAAACTAAAAGACAAGTTCTATAAGGACCTGACCTCGGGCAGGATAGACGCGATTGTTTTCGGCAGCGGACTTTCCGCAAAAAACATTTTCAAAATGCTGTCTCAAAAAGCCTCCATGGAAAAACTCCGAGAGATTTTGAACATCAATGTAACAACCGTTGCCATTGGTCCCACAACTGGGGAAGCATTGAAGGAGATGGGTGTCAAAGTTGATGTTATGCCCGAGGACTACCTGTTTGAAAAAGCGCTCTCAGCCTTGGCCCAGTTTTGGAATACCGCCTAATTCACTCTTTTTCGTTTAAAAGCAGTCTAACTGTTGTTGTAGCACCACAGCCACTTACGTTTAAAACATGCAATCACTAACCAATAAAATAGCAAAAACAGCTTTTAGAGGACCGTTGAGTTAGGAGGTGGATATTTTTGGAAACAACAGACAAAAGCGGCAAAATAAAACTAACTGTTGAACTTGAAATAAACCAGCCAGCGATGGAGTTAATAAAAAGCAACATGGAGATGATGAGTCAGGTAATGCCTCAGCTAGTGCAGAATTGGCGAGAAGGTATGAAAGGAAAAGGCGGACAAGGCGGTCACGGCATGGGAATGATGATGCACCACGGCCAAGAATAAGCGCTAAAGGTAATCCTTGTTAAACGCTGGCTCGTTGGCAACCGAGGCATAAGCCTCCTGGGCAAACTCCTCTTGATCGGCATTTCCATAAACCGCAATCCAGCACGAACCTTCAGCACCACAAACACCGCCAGAAGCAATCAACTCAACTTCAGCACCTGTCAAAGCAGCAAAAGCATCGAGCTCAGTAAATACTTCACCGGGAACAGGCAACAAACGATACCCACCAGCACCAGGCGCATTCAATTTCTCTGCCAAAACGAACAAATCGCCATTCACACGTTTCTCTACACCAATTGGAATTATAAGTTTGACTCGGCGCCCCACAACTGCTGGCAACGCTAAACCTATAGTGCCTGCTTTGGGGTGACCGATCAAAATAGCAGCCTGCCGACGATTCAAATCCAGCGCGTTAGCTCCTTTTATGATAACGTCGCCTTCTTTGAGTTGATCTATGACGTCAGCGATTGTTTTGCCTTTTTGCCAGACGCCTTTGGTTATTACTACATCGCCTGGAAACTTGCTTTCATCAATCAATCGTCCTTCAGGGGTTACTGCTTTTGTCGGGGGCATGGTTATACCACGGAAAAAATGTTTTCTTGAGAAATCGTTGGCGATTTTGTGGAATTTTAGGATTTCCTCAGCTACATAACCGTTCGTTGTTCCGGCAACAATAACTAGGGTTCCTTTTTTGAGGGCTTTAACGATGGCTGGGTGATTTGCAAGAGTTTGGGCAATTAAGCGTTTTCCAGCAGCTGGAGTAATTAGGAATTGTTTCATACCTGGCGCCTTAGTGACAGTTAATCAGAGGGTGACTATAATAATTTTGTTAATAGAATCTATGGCAATAAACTGTCGTCAAGCGGGAAACGTTACGTTTCTTAGATTTTTGTCCGCTTTCTATTTTTTGAAGAACTTATCTCCAAGAATACAAAGATAAAACCAGATTTCATAATGAGTTATACGGCAGAAACAACGATGGTCCTTCTGTTTAGATACCCCACCGGAAATTAGCTAACTGTGTAATAGAGATTCCTCAAAGAAACCTCCGCGACATTACACCTATCTTTAGCAAGTATGATATTAGTTACCAGCTCAGAATCGCGATTGCTGAGAAGATCCTGAGAGGATTGTAAGTATTACTGACAGTATCGAAGATCCCTATGAGCAAGCCCTACAATTACGATTCTTTGGGTTTTAGCACGTTTGTTCTTGGTAAACTAGACAAGGCCAGTAGGCAGGTCGTTAGAGTAAGGAAGACTTGCTAGATGAAATGCTTGCAATCACTGATACCGTAGAGAAGTGGTTTAAGCTGCATCCAGATGAGCCCTTGTCAACAGGATTTGCCTACATGTTCAAGGCTTTAGAGGTTGCTGACGGTAAATCTCCAGAGATTATTAGAAGAGATATTTCGAGGATAAGAGAGTCGTTAAAGCATTGGGTTATTGGATATCAGGTCCTCAAAGACAGTGAAGATACTGAATCAATCGATGATGCTGTTGCAAAGGTACAAAACCCAAAAAAGCCAAAGCTAAGTTTGTTTGGGCTTTTTGTAGCATTGCGTAAAGAACTTTTTTCCAAGAATATTAATCCCCGGTCATTGCTCTTGAGGTACTTGGAGGTTCACGGTTAGGCGATTACATCATAAGTCAGCTATCTCTACGTATCCAGTTATTTCATCCATTACTTCAAGAAAATCAGATATTGCATACCCAGTTATGGCCTGGTCAAAGGCTCCTTTTAGCCAGCCCACGTTCGATTGGACTCTCATGTATGGAGCGTGGCCATGTTTACTAAAATATACAATTGCTCGTTCACCATCTTCTAAAATCAGGATCGTCACTCATCCATCTGACAACTCTGCCAGTGAGCACGGGTCTGAATGTCGACAACCTTGTCTCAGCAATAATATAGGTGACTGGTTCCCAGTCCTCTACACCGTCACCTTCCCAGTCGTGATCCCATCGGAACCAAAAAGTGAGAATTCATGGCCGTCACCAGCCTTAATGTTGCGCCTACATCCAAGAAGTGATCGATTCTTTCAGGTTTTCGTCTCTGAATTTGTAAACAAACGCAATTGGTTTCAGCCTTTCAATAAGTGTTCTGAGTTCATGCGCCAACTTGAATTCCTTGAAACATTCTAAATCCTATTTGCTTATTAAGGCTTCAAAGAATAAGAAGGGCTTTCTCTACAAAGGGGTTAACGCTTAGAAAGTCAAAGAGAGCGCTTTTGTCACAGGGCATTGTAGAGTTCCAACTTTTGCCTTATACTATCTTCATCTGCAGCAAGTTCTTGTGAATTTACCGCTTTTAAGATTTTTATTGCATCATTAACTTGCGGCTTTGGATTTGTTTGCCCTAAGATTTTCAGTATTCCCAACAGTTTTGGCGCCGTCTGATACTTCTGGCTTAGGAATGCGAGCAAGTTACTGTTGAAGCTGTTTTTTGCAAGGATAACGGCTACCGCGTCAATTCCTCGTGCCTCTTCCTTGAGAAGCAACGAGGTCGTTATGTATTCAACACAGAACTTTTTACCCTGAGTGAAGCCGGGGCCAAATTCGCTGTATCCAAACCTGATGAGGTTAAAAGTCAAGTCAGATTCGGAGATGCCTGATGGTTTTGTCTCTGAGCTGATGGTTCGAATTTGGCTCTTTTGGGCGATTTCTTTAATTTGGATCCAGAATGCTTGGGGATTGTAGAGGATAATTTGTTGGCTTAAAGCTTCTCTAACTGGATTAACCTCATCCGACGTTAAGAGATCGACGAAACCTTGTTCATCAAGTATGAGGCTGCTGATTTTCAAGTTATATTTTCTCTCAAGGGTTAACATCTCTTTGGATAACTCAACCGTCCCGTTGAGATAACCGGGTGTTTCTCTGAGCAGAAAAAGCAGTTCAACTCGGTTAAGCTTTACATTCTTTAATGGATTAATCGCAGTAACAGATTTTATCGAGCACTTGTCAGTTAAGATTTCATCCATATTCGCCAAAAGCGAGAACAAGTTTTTTCTCTTGGACAAAAAATCTAGTTTTTTCTCAATTTCCATTTCAGCTAAGTTATCTATCAGAAGGTAATTGTCAAAGTTCAGCTTAACGCTTGATGACCTGCCAATCGGCTCCAGATCAACTAAGCTTTCGCTTTTTAGCTCTTGTAATTTCTGGTAAATATTTGCATAATAAGCGGACCCATATGTGTTCTTGATTCGTTCAGTAAGTTGGTTAATTGACAAAGAATCACCTATGCTAGAAGAGATTGTGTCTAGGATTCGAATTGTTGCCTTGTCCATCCTTTGCACCTTATTCCGCAGACATATATGAATTTACTATAACATTATAGTAATAATGCTATAATAAATACTTGGTGCAACCAAAAGAGAGCCAGTGAAGTCACCTCGATCGTTAAGTGACCTCTGGGCTCAGTCTTAACTCCAGTGCTCGAAAAGGTTATTTCGGATATTTCTGTACATCAAAATATTTCTGGTTCTGCAGGTTAGAGCCATTGAAAAGAGCAGGAAGTGATTTCTGCTAAAGTAAAGCTTACTCTTTTTCAGTAAGATCCTTTAATTGCCTTTTGTCTAAGCCGACTCCGGGCTCTGCATCCAGGCGCTTATGCACTTTTCCTTTCTTGAACATTATCACCGTCGGGTAGTATTCAATGGCGTATTCTCCGCAGACTTCAGGATCATCATCAATGATTATGCTGAGGCATTCTTCTGGGTTTTTCTCTGCGTATTTTTGGAAGATTGGTAAGAACCGTTGGCTAAACGGGCACCAAGTGGCATAAAATAGAACGCAGGCTTTTTCTTTTCCCTTCACTCGATCACTTAAGTCGCTCTTTTTTGCGGTTCGGAATTTTTGTTTTTCGACTTTGCTCATGAATTTTCACCTAACTTTTATTAAGTTAATTTTGTGGGTTGGTGGCTCTTGATGAATGTTCCCTCGTCGAGTTCTTCGAATGCTTTGTCTAATTCTTCTTCGGTGTTCATCACAATTGGTCCTCTCCACGCAACTGGTTCGTTTAATGGTTCACCTGCGACAAAGAGAAATCGAGCACCTTTTAGGGATGAAATTTTAACTGAATCACCTCGACTGAAAACCGCGCATTGTCCGCTTTTTATTTTCTGATCATCAACTTCGACAGACCCGTTTATGATGTAACTAAAAACTGTAAGATTTTTATGCGTCAAATGCTGAAATTCTTTTCCAACAGCTAATTCGACCTCAAAATATTCTATTTCCGTGGATAGGTCTCGAACTGGTCCGTCAATTCCCTCTATTTTGCCCACTATGACTTTAATCGTTTGACCGTCTTTCTCGATAAGAGGTATTTGGTCTTTTGTTATCCCTCGATATTTTGGGTCAGACATCTTCTTTTTAGCTGGCAGATTCACCCAGAGCTGAAATCCCTGCATTAAGCCCTCGTATTTTTGGGGCATTTCTTGATGAATTATGCCTGACCCGGCAGTCATCCACTGTACATCACCAGATTTGATTACGCCTTTATTGCCCAAGCTATCGCCGTGTTCCACTTCGCCTGTCCACATGTAAGTGACTGTTTCCATCCCTCTATGTGGATGCCAAGGAAAACCTTGGATGTAATCTTTAGGGTTTTCTGAGCCAAAATGATCTAAGAGCAGAAATGGATCAAGCGTGGAGTTATCATCATTGCCCAGAACGCGTCTTAGTTTCACTCCGGCACCTTCAAGAGTTAGTCTGCGTTCCAAAATCTTTTCGACTTTTCTTTCCAACAAAAACCGCTCCCAATAAATACTTCTCCTAAGCAGTAAATAAAAATTTTCAAAAATATAAAAAAGGTCTTGGCTCTTACATTAGGCCAAGTTGCTTCATGAAGCCGACGACATCGTAGAATAATCGTTCTTCGACGATTTCGCCGTCTTTCCAGGTGGCAACTGTGCAGAATTCGAGTTTAGCAGTCTTTCCTGTTGGCGGAATAATTTTTCCGTCTGCGCCTTTCATGGGTCCTTTCATCGTTACGGTCCAATCAGCAACGGTACATGTATGATCTCCCTCGCCGAAAATGATCTTGTAGGGGTTGTTGACTAGTTTGTTGTCGAATGTCTTGAAGAATTCTGTGGCTTCGACGTCGTGGTTGTGGCGTCCAACGGTGGGGAGCGGTTGGGCGGGCCAATACACTTTGACGTCTTCTCGGTGTCGTTTCCTAAAAGTCTCCCAAAGTGGACTATTAGGTCCTGCGTTCCAGGCATCATCAAGTGTTTTCATTAACTCTAGGTTTTCTTTAACTCCCAAAATAATCACCTAATTATTCTGTAACCTGTAAATCCTAATAAGCTTATCACCCAAAGCGTGTGCTGCTCTCTTGGTCTTAAAATAAAACAAGGAAGCCCGCATGTACAGCTGCAAAAACCATTCAAAGACTCGGTTAGTGGAAGCTACATAGGCAGGTGCTTTTGCCGGTTTTACTTTAATCGTAGTCTCTACTGATTAAAATCGTCGATTCAACCTTTGCTTTTTAAAGAGTTTTAGACCTCAATAAGGCTATGGTAGATTTATCTAGACCTTGCGATGCTTGCGGAAATATGATTGGTGGTGGGTTTTATCACTGCTCAAAATGTGGAATCTATTTTTGCTTTTTGTGCTCAACTAAACTATCGTGGATGCAGAAGGAACTGCCGTTAAAATGCCCTATGTGCGGTGGCGTATTTTTTTGACTTGTTTTTTTGGCATCGCTAATTGGTTATGTTTAATTTTTTTTAAAAACTTAATGAGTATATTGATTGGATGTCTAAGGCTCTTGAGCGTTTAGGAATTGCAGTTCTAACAATTGGCAGGCTCATTTGAAGAGAAATAATGCTTCCATTACAGCATATCTTCGTGTTTGAGAGGTAACTCATCAGCTATCCTTGCTATTCAATTATTCTTTGAAAAAAAGGAATGCGGGTGTCTCCATAATCGGCGGGTTCGATCAAATGCCATAATTCAATCGCTCAAAAATTAAGTCCATAATTACTGGTCTTTCAGTTAGAGGACCGTATTGATTGTACAAGTGCCTTTTTCTGTATCCTCAGAAAGCTCTAATTTTTTGCAAATAAGAAAAGTCCTTAGCTCAGGAAGGTTGCTGTCAACCTTCAGGGTAAGACTAAAAGTGCCTTTTTTATTCTTTTCAACTGACACAATAGTCGGTTGAACTATGCCCAAAGTTATTAATTCCCTGAGAAGACATACTGCCTCAACTCTATCCAAGTGTACGTTCCCCAAACAAGTTAGCTATTGATATTTTATATAAGATTTCTTGCGAAATCATCTAAACCAACCAGTCAAGTCTGGATAGAGTCTTGCGAAGGAAAGTTAACGTAATTAGCAAAGTTTGGAGAATATTTTGCGAAGAGAAGTTAACTAACTAAATTAATCAATGTTGAAGACAAAAAAACTAAAAAATGGAATCTTTTTGTACAAAAAGCACTAAACAATTCATATTTAAACCACCATACGCTTACACGAAAATAGCCTTCTTCGAAGACAGGATATTCTATTTTGAAGGCAGTTTAACTGTGAACTTCGTTCCTTTCCCCGGTTCGCTTTCAAAATTAACTGTTCCACCTAAAGCTTCTGACATACGCTTAACTACTACCAAACCAAAGCCTTGACCCTTAGCTTTGGTCGTAAATAGAGGAGTAAAAAGTTTGTCCTGCTCGGCTTTGGGTATTCCAGCACCTGTATCCTCAACCGTTAGAAAAATGTACGTCTCCTTTTTACTTGCAAGTACAGATAATTTTCCTCCTTCCGGCATCGCCTGTATTGCATTTGTTACCAAGTTGTTTAGCATCCGCTTGATTAAATCGGGATCACTGTTAATTTTCTTTGCCGCTTCCTCTATTTGGCTACTGAATATAATATTAGAAGGCACTTTGTTGCGCAGCAAATCAGTAATTATTTTTGCCAGATCAATTTCTTGAAAAGTTGGATTTAGAGGCCTTGTATAATCTTGCAAGTCGGAAACTATCTTGTCTATGTAAAACAAGTTTTGCTCTATGGCATCTAAATTTTCTAAAATATCTTTCTTCACTTCATTGTCAGGCAATTGAGCTGCATCTAATTTTGTCAGGTAAAAGTCGCCTTCGATTGCCTGCAGAGGGTTGCGAACATCATGTCCAACCATGGCAGCGGTTTGTCCAATAACTATGAACCTTTCTGACTTTTGATGTTCTATAAAATCTTGAAAAGCTCGCCATCGATAAGAATGAAGCTGCCACGAACCCACAGCCGCTAACGCATTAGCTAAAACTAAACTAATAGACATAGTTAAAGGTGTCAAGTCAGATTCTTGTCCTGCGAATATCATTAGCGTCACCTGTCCACCAGTGTAGACTAAAGACAATATTGCTTGATTAGCAAACTTGGTAGGTATAGCTAAATAGATAGCGAAAATGCTGATGCTGGCAATTACAGTCTGGATTGCAAAATCATTCAGTCTAGTAACATTAACCAACAAGCTGAAAATAATAAATATGAGGAGATAAACAAAAAGCGATTTATCATATGAACGGTAGCTGTGGAGTTTATTGATGCGTAAGAATATTATCCCTGAGTAAATTAATACCAAGATCCTGAGAACTTCAAGAATTACAAAAACTAATGAAGGGCCTAACAAAGCATAATCAGAAAGAGCAAGTAATGCCACCGCGATACTTATCAAAACAATGATCTTTTTTGATTGTTCAATATCTGAATGCAAATAGAATTGTCGATAATCATCTATGCTCTCCTTCGGGACCATTCTCAAAGCACCAGATACCGATCCATTAAGAGACTTAAGCTTCGATCTAGAAAAATAAAAATAAATTAGCTCACCGTGGCTTTAGCTTATATTACGATATAGAGAAGCAAACTATTTTAAGATTCGTTTAACAAAAGAAAAAAGGAATAACACAAGCAACTTAAAGCGATAAAATTTTTGTTTGGATTTAAGTTTTATTGAAATTTACTCAAATACAGTTATCTAGACCATCTGGGGGTTCTAGGTAACGGCTGCTTAGCTCGCCAGAGGTGAAGTGGCTTGCTGTTTTTTCTTTCCATTTCTTGAGATAGCCACCAGCACTATTACGAGCACTACCACGACTGCAATGGGGATACCTATCATGAAGGCTAAGGTACTTAGTAAAGAAACGGGTGAAGGGAAAAAGAAATTGAGGAGCGATCCAATGTCCATGGAAGAGAATCTATATGATGACGTAACAGTCCCATCGTTTGCCAAAATTACAACGCCGACCCCCTGCAAGCCACGCGCCGGCATGTTACTGACGTTAACCCTAACATCCCAGTAAGGAAACAACGTTGAATTCTTGTTAGATTTGCTTTTCAATTCAGCAGAGGCAATGCCTGTCACATTCAAATTGGATACAGTGATGCTGGTTCCATTTCCGAATGTATGCTTGAAAGAATAGTTTTTCACATATTTCTCGGCGGTGTTTATGGCTTGTTCCCTAGACACAGTAACGGTCGTGTTCCCGATTGTTTGAAACGCGCGACTATCAGTGAAGAACACACTTCCGCCACTGGAGTTGCCCATGGAAACAGATACCCCAGTGTATTCCACACCATGAAAATAGTTGCTGAACTTGTACTCTCCAAAACCATCCGAAAGGGCAGTGATTCTTAGAGATTGGTTCCCCGATACTTCAAGCACATTCTTCTCTGAACCGACCTTTACCATTAAGGTCTCCATTCCTTTTACCCAAGAATCATTCGACCATGTTTCGAACCGCTGAACAATGCCCAGTGTAGTATTGTAGCGGTTGGAGAAAGCTTGTTTGTAATTTAGGCCTTCTCTGCCGGGCGATAACGTGCATGATCCTAAAGTGCCATTGTAGAAGTTAAAAATGGCAAGAGTACCTGAAGGGAAGAAAAATAGTGACGTTGCATCGTTGGGGTAGAGCTTGTAAAACAAGTGGGTTCCGCCAGACTCGTTCTCATACAAGGTGATTTTGTATTTAGTCAGGTCCAAGTTTATGACGTCGCTAAGAAACGATAGTGCTTTATCTCCTAGACTCGGCGTCGGCGTTGATGCCTGAGCCTTCGGTGATTCAATAAGAAGAGGAGCCAAAACCAAAGCAACAAGCAAAACAACCCATAGTTTACCAAAACGGTGCAAGCTTGCACCATGAAGGCAGGAAACCAAACAAATACACCTGTTTACTATAGTTTACCTGCATTTTTAAAGTTTAAGCAAACTTCGCTGCCTCGCAAAGAGTCTTGAATATTCTTCATACTTTGATCAACAAAGATGTTTTCTCAAAGTGCAGGTCTGACACAGGGAATAGTCCGCCAAAAAAGCATAGAATTTTTCTGAATATTTGGAACTCCTCAAATCGCTATTAAATAACTAATAGAAAAAATAAGATTTACAATCATAAATAAAGGTTCGAATCCCATCCGGTCGTTTTGTATAGGTCTTGGTTGCTTTGCTAATGCTTAAATGTGACTTTGTTGTTTATATCATAACATCACAAAATTCCGACATTGTGATATAAATGACAAACTCCAATCTGCTGCTTAAGAAGCTTGCAATAGACAAAAAAGAATTCATCACATCCGAGGAACTCAAGCGCTACTGCAAGGCAATGGGCCTAAGTTACGCAATAACAATTAGGCATCTCATTTCTCGCGGTTACCTAGTCAGAATTTTCAAGGGCGTATTCTATATAAAAACTCCAGAAGAGACAAAATTTAACAAGTCCAAATACAGCCACTTAGATCTTGTTGCCAAAGGCTTGGAACTCAAGGGTGTTAAGAAATGGTACTTTGGATTGTATACCGCACTGAAATTTAACAACCTAACGCATGAGAGCTTTTCGGTAGACTATGTTGTTAACGATAAACTGTTGCGGTCAAAGCCGATTAACATAGCTGGATACAAGTTCAAATTCATCAAACTCACTCCAAAGCTCCTTGAATTCGGCGTAGTCAAAAATAATCTCAAATACTCCGACCCCGAAAAAACAATACTGGACTTCATTTATACCTGGCGATATAATGGCGTTCCAAAAGAAAAAATAGCCCTCGACGTTTCAGAATGGGCTAAAAACCTATCAAGCGAAAAAACCAAAAAATACGCAACCAACTATCCAAAAACGGTTCAGGAAATCGCTGAAATGGTGATCAGATGAGAAAAGAATTCGTAAACGAAGTAGCCAGAATACAAAAAGTCAAAAGAGCAGACCTCATAGAAAAAGACCTCATCCTTCACCAAGTGCTCTTTGACCTGTCAAAAAACAAGTTCTTCCATGACAACTTTGCTTTCAAAGGCGGCACCTGCTTAGCAAAATGCTACCTCGATTACTTTAGATTCTCCGAAGACATCGATTTTACATGGAAAGATCAGGGCGCCTTTGAGGGTAAATCTCAGAAAGAGGTTAGAAGGTACCTCTCACCGGTCATCGATGGCATTGGAGAAATGTTTGAAGAAATCGCTAAGGCGCATGAGTTAGACTTTAAATGTTTGAAGGACGACAGAAACTATGTTGAGCTTACTGGCGGAGATAAAATCTGTACGTTTAAGATTTGGTACCAGTCCGAAGTGTTAGGACGCAGGATTTTTCTTAAGGTTCAAATGAATTTTGTGGAAAAGATATGTTATCGTTTTAAAGGTGCTGAGCTGAAAAGTCTAATAGCGGAAAATCCTGAGGAGCTTATTTTACTTTACCCCGAATACGAAGTATATGCTCAGAAAATAGACTTCGACGTCTACGATTGCCATGAGATTTTAGCTGAGAAAATTCGAGCAATACTTACCCGACAAGGCACAAAAACAAGAGATTACCTCGATGTTTACCTAATTGAAAAGCAATTTGGAATCTCATTAGATGATATCTATGCTTGCGTATTAGAGAAAACTCAGTTTACGCTTAATCTCTATGAAAGATACCGCCAAAATCTAGAGGATAAAAAACAAACCATTCTGTCGAATCCTTTCAATTGGGGCGAAGAAAAAGGACTTCTGCTAAAAGAGATCGATGAGGGGGACTTCTACAAGTTCATTGAAAAATTGAAAGTGTTCTTGAGGAAAGTGATTGATAGCTTGTCTGAAATAAAAGAGAACGGCCAACAAGCATTTTGATCGGCTTGCCAAGAGTGCTTTATTCTTAACTTTGTAGGATGATTGTAGCGTCCATGAGAGCCTTCTTGTATAACAGGCAAGCAAAAGGAGAAAGAACAATCTCTGGCAAAGCTTAAATTATAAACTCACTGTACAAACTAGTATGCGTAATTTAAGCATGCACTTCTCACCATTTTTTACTGTAATATTAATTGTCTTAAGTCTGATCATAATTAACCCCGTGGTTGCAAACCCCATATCCACCGCTCCCACCAACGACAACGCTGTCATTACTATTCAATCTCCACAAAACGGAGCAACCTACAACGTAACTTCGTTGCCACTTTACTTCACGGTTCAGAACAATGAACAAAATTTTTTGGTTCGTTACATTCTAAATAGCCAAAGTCCAGTTACCGTACCAATATGGGTCATTAATCAAACGACAATGGAAGGGCGTTTTACCGACATAAATTACACTTATAGCTATCCACGATTCACTGCTGTAAGCAATACGGTTTTAGGCAATATATCAAACGGAGAATACAAGGTAACAGTTGAAAATTATTATGACGTATCAGCGGGAAAACAAGTCACTAGTTCCACTTCGATTACATTCACGATTGACACTGCCGCTCAAAGTTCAGACCCTATTTTCGAGTTACCCCTTGCACCTTACCCTAAATTAACATTTGGTTCATTTAGCGACACGAAGAATGTTGCCCTCAACAATAAGCCTTATGCTCAAATTGGCTTTAGTTTCGGCTTAAACGCAATTCCTTCATGGGTTGGCTATAACATAGATGGTGAAAAAAACGAAACAATCTCCGATAATAAAATAATATTTGATATGCATGCCTCAATCAAAGTTCCACTTGGAAGCCACAGTGTGACTCTTTACGCCAATGACACAAGTGGAAACTGGGCGATACCAGTAACCTTTAACTCGACTGTAATAAGTTTCGAAGACTATGTTGCAGGAAAATCATCATCAAACTTGCTTGTACCCCCATCGGTTTCTCCATCACCCAACGTTCCAGAGTTGTCATGGTTAGTAATTTTGCCTTTACTGCTCACGTTGCCTTTTGTGGCTCTTAAGCTGTTTAGAAAAGATAAGTAGTCAAGAAACTTTGACTAATCTTAGTCAAGATTGTTTGATGAGAAAGCTATTAAGCAAAAAAATCTACAACTATTTTAATAGATGAAAGCTACCTCTGGAATAATATTAGCTTCCATAATTCTAAGTGGTTTGGTATTTTCAGGTTCATCTTTATTTGCAAAAGCCAATTATACACACTTGCCACCGCCCAGCATCTCAATTAAATCTCCTCAGGCAATATGCAATAATAGTTCTCCTCAATTGGAGTTTGACATAAAATTTGGTTTTGACGATAATGAAATCACTAGAAATGCTTTCTATAGCTTAGATGGTCAAAAAAACATAACCATTCCAATAACTAGTGTAAGTATTAGAGGCAGTACCTCAGTTGCTAATATGAAGACACAGTTGCCTAGCTTGATTGATGGATATCACAGAATAGAGGTCTTTGCAGTTTACAGCAACAAAGGAAATTATGCTTGGGCAGGTAAAAGTTCAGTAGGTTTCCAAATTGATACTAACATGTCAGGAATGCAAAAACAGTTTACTGCAATCTATACAGGAGATACTGCTCCACTTGAAGGACAACCCTCTCCCTACTTTACTTTACTGAATTTTACTGGGCAAGAATTCATAGATGGTAGCTTAATTAACTCACAGAACTTTTCTGTTGGTGTTAAGGCAGCAATGGGTGAAATTGATTTAGGCATCAGCCTACTTCAAGTCTCCTATAAGGCAAGTTGGCAAAACCAATCTGTAGTAATCTACAAAAACAACATAGATAAAACTCATATTACTAGTTACCAATTTGGACCAAACACAATCACCTATTTGCTTAACCTAACAGATGTGCCTAAAGGGGAAAACCAAATAGAGTTTTTTGCTGAAGGAGGAGGAGTGTATCTTCATCAAGACAACTCCTACAAATTCTTTAACATGACAGAAACAGCCACACTAAACTTTACAGTTAAGCCACAAACAACTAATGCTCAAATACTTAATAATCAAGACCTAGCTCTATTAGCAATTATAGTAATAGTACTTGTCCTAGCTTTAGCAACCCTATTACTTCTGTATAGGAGAAGGCATCCAAAAGAAGAAGCTAACAAATAAGCAAAGTTTCTAGCCTACTGTTCTTTTAGAGGAACAGTCTGTTCCAATTGGAGAGTTAATAGTCAGTTAAGGATTAATTAGCATTTGTGGGTAGTATGAAGAAAGGTACGACTCTTGTGCTGATTATAGCCTTAAGTCTCTTCGTTGCTAAACCTGCCTTTGCCCAATCCTTCCCTTCCCCCAATGTCACACCAGCGAATCAGGACTTTTATTATTATTTGCCCGATTGTACTGTTAGTTACAAAATTCAAAATCTTTCCGGATTTTATTATATTGTTTTCTCCCCTACTAATCCTGTCCCCATCCAGGTCAGCTTCTATGAACAGCTACCAAACGACACTGAACATAAAAAAACTGGAATTATACAAGTTGGTGGTTATGGTGGGCATATTACTTCCACAAGTTACCCAAGGGACGTTACCATGATTGAATTAAGTAATGAACCCAAACCAACACCAACAAGTTCAACCAGCCAAACGCCTAGTCCAACACCTACCAATTCCTCACCATCGCCCACTCCAACCGTACCTGAGTTGTCATGGCTGGTAATTTTGCCCTTGCTACTCGCTGTACCATTTGTGGCTGTAAAACTATTGAGAAAGCGCAAATAAGCCTTAACGCTGGCTTTAGTGTCCGTTCCCTTTCGTCGGGAAATCAGGGCATCGGTGTCTGAGGTTGAGGAGTCGGAGTTATATTGCTTCTCGTAAATGAGTCATAATTGAAGCTATTACCTTTTTCAGTTATCAGAGTTAACGCATATGATGTTTCAAATGATAGATTCGCATTTTGGAAGCCAATATCGATTGTTCTCAATTTACCCAGGGCGACATGTAACAAAATATTCTGTGTGGAAGCGCAATAGGGTCAGAGGCGTTAATTCCCATGGGAAGTCACCTTATTTGGAGACTCACTAAATTCTCTAGGCTTATTGAGAGTACCATATTTTCGCTTGTTCCCAATAGTGAAGATACAAATCGTTTGCCCATTTTAGAAATGTTGAGTCGGTTCCAAAGAAGGATGGATAGTCAACATTTCCATCAAGTCTTGGGAAGGAAATAGATGCTTCTTTCTCTGAAATAATCATTATAACTGGAATAGCAGGCAAGAGTTTTCTTTCAACATTCTTTCCTGAGGGAAAAGAAGTCTTAGATTCTCGAATGTCTTCGCAAAAGATTGACCGAAGTTTAATACCTTCAAGAAGTTTATCTGACATTATTCGACTAAGGTGTCCCATGGCTTGCGGAGTCATTACCCAAACATGGTCTTTTGCACTTTTGATCAGTGTCTCCAATCGAGCCAAATCCAAGTTAAGGTCCGCGACTAAGACAGCTTGCGATAATTCTCCTATCCTATTAACAAACGGCAAAGGAATTTGTGTTACGTCGTGTGCTAAAAAATAGTCATCATTCTTGTAGACAAGTTCCATTGAAACTGAAAGTGCCAATAGAAGCTTACCAAGCTGAGTGGTTGAGCACGTCCCTTCGGATCCTCTTTCTAATAGTTTAGCTTGGCTCATTCTCTGCAATTGACGAGAAGCTTCAGTCGCAGTCAAATCAAGTTTGCGAGCTATATCCTGCATCTTTAGCTGAAACTGACAAAGTTCTCTTAGAATTGAAATTCTATCTTCGCTCGCTAATTCGTAGAATAGCATGTCTAAGCGTTTTTCTTCAACCAAAGCGACCACTGACTTGATTCAACAAGGTTGTGTAATCTTACACAGCGTTGTCAAATAAAACTAATGGGTCTTTTCGACCATAGGGGTGTTTGAGGAAAAACAAAATGAACACCCAAAAAATAACCCAAACAAAAATCGAAACAAGTTCCCTTGAACAAGAATCAAAAGAAGCAAGAAAAGGCTTCAAAGTCCACGTTGGAGTAACCGTGGCGGTTATTGGCCTGTTAGTTACGATTAACATGCTGACCGTGCCCCATTTCCCATGGTTTGTGTTTCCAACATGCGGAATGAGCATTGGAGTAATAATACACTACTTCGGCATACGCTCACTCAACAAAAAAGTCTAAAATGGAAACCAGATTGCAGGACTTCAGAGGCACAAAACAACAACAAATGCTTGGAGGAAAGCCGGATGCAAACGCAGGAAAAAAATGACCGTTTCTTCTCAATTGAGCTAAACTCTAAACGCCAAATCAAAAACATAACTATGACTGAGGGACAAAAAGAGAGCACTCTAATCGAAGGAACAATCGGCAACCTAATCGAAGCAACCTTCACCGAAGGGATAGTCCTTGAAGTAATAGGAACCAAAGGAACTCTAAGACTTGACCTCCAAGCAAAAGAAATCAAGGAAAGTGTACAAAATGGAGAAAACTAACATGAACGCCCAAAATGGCTAAACCAAAGTACCCGGCGGGCGTATCAATATATTATTCTTAGTTGATGATTTAAAGCACTTTTCCCAATCACAAATCACACACTTATAGTGATTGCCTCATTCTGGGTTATAATTATCAGGGAATTTTCGACACTAATTAAGAATGTTGGTATTTCCCGTGATAATATACCGTAGTAATATAAGTTGGCTTCAAGGCGGCTGAGATTTTATGGCTGATATAGTTAATGCGGGTTATCTGTTAGCAACTTTAAACCTCAGACAAAGTTTTTAATATACAAACAACCATAATGGCAATCGGTTTTGTTTATGTCCAAATGGAGTTATCTACCCTGGGCAAACATAGCTGCATTCATCATAACCCTTATCGTAAATGGTCTATCTAACACCACCCTTATCGGCGGCAAAACAACTGCCGAAATCTCAAACAGTTACCCAACACTCATAACACCTGCAGGTTACGTTTTCTCTATATGGGGAATAATCTACGTCCTCTTGGGAATTTACCTTGTATATCAAGCGCTTCCAAGTCAAAAAAATAGTCCCTTCCAAAAACAAATCAATGGGCTCTTCATCTTAACCAATGTCTTAAACGTCGTTTGGCTCTTCTTCTGGCAGACAGAACAACTTCCTATTTCGGTAGGAATAATAGTTGCATTTTTAGCAACTTTAATTGCCATCTATCTGCGTTTAAACATTGGAAAATCCAACGTTAGCCTAAAAGAAAAGTTATGTGTGCATGTTCCATTCAGCGTTTATCTGGGCTGGGTTACCATAGCAACCATCGCCAACATTGCAGTAACCTTGGTTTCTATAGGGTGGGACGGCTTCGGTTTAAGCCTTCAAACATGGGCAGTTCTCGTCTTGGGAGTAGCGGTTCTAATTGACATTATCGTTATCGCAACAAGAAAAGACGTAGCTTACAGCTTGGTCTTCATTTGGGCACTAGCCGGCATAGCAGTAAACCAAAGTACAAACTCCACAATAGTGATGACCTGTGAAATAGCCATTGCAGTAATAATAGTCGCACTGGCAATATCTATAGGCTTTTATCGACTGCGCAAAAAGTAAATACAGATTTCAGGATTCTTTTGAAAATCCAGGCTCTTTTTATTTCTTAATTGAGAAGGGAATAGGAAAGCTACTGTCGCTACGACTTGAATCTTATGATTGTAATGAATTAGGAATTTATCCTGAAACTTGGGCAATTATTGAACTTTGTCAAGCGAACGCTGCTTACCCCACTGAAGAGGCAGGCAACAAGCCAAGGATTGGCTCTCAAGACACCACAAAACAAAGCAACAATAATAATTATGAGGCGCTAAGGAACCAATGATTATCCCTAAATTTTCTATGCTAATTAAGAATTATGTTAAGAATTCCCAAGATAATTATGCGTAAAAATCCCTGCCGGTAGTTGGTAATGATTTGGCTCAGTAATTAAGAATTATGTTGGTAACTTCCATGATAATAATGCCAAGTCAAGAAAGTTTGACTAAAAAGAGTTAAAAAAGTTTGACTGAAAAATTTTTAAACTAATAGCAGTAACCAACCTGTCAGAGAATAACCTAAAGTGCGCAGATACTTTATGAAAAAAGCTTCAACCATACTAATCCTCTGCCTATTCTTAATTGGAATCGTAGCAGTAAAACCTATGCCAGCTGTTGCTAATCCTTATAATGATGAGCCACCATCAATCGAAATCCAATATCCAGTTCAAGATGGGGTGTATCGTTTTAACGCTCCTTTTATCGCCAGAGTCTATGTGAGTGGTGGTTATGCGCCTATAGAAGAGAAAGTGACAAGTCTTAGTTACAGCTTAGATGGGAAACCAGATGTGGCGTTAGAAAAAAATTTTGGTTACAACCTCTGGATGTTTGTTAGTGACGTCTTAAACGGTTTGAGCGATGGCAAACATACTCTTTTTGTTCATGGGCAAACAACTCTGTCTAACCAAGGAGAAAATTTACGCATTTCTTCGTTTAATTCTACAGTTTCTTTCTCGGTAGATACACAAAGTCCGCCCTCAGACACCACTGCTTCACAAATCAAAGTATTAGCTCCAGAAAATAACACCACTCACATGCTTGGCTTTGTCTTGAACTATTGGACAAGCAAGCCAATGGTATGGGCACGTTTCAACCTCAATAACCGAGAAAACATAACAATAAACGGAAACTTGACAGGACCAATCTACCCACAGCAGAACGGCAACGCAACCTATACGCTCACTATGTACTATGCTGATATGGAGGGTGTTGTTGTAGCCTCGGAGCCAGTGACTTTCAAGGTTGGCTTGTATCCTCCTAACGCAACCCCTATACTGCCAGACTGGAGCAAAATACCCTTTCCAGGTCCATGGAGCACACCAACTCCGACTCCGACAAGCCCAATACTTTCACCGAATATGCTATTTATATTGGTGACAGCTATATCCATAGTTGCAATCGTTACAGTTACTTTCTTTGCTCATAGAAAACGGTTGATTAAGAAACAGAGTACTTCTAAGTCAAGAAACGAGACCGTGTGAAAAGTCTGCTCTAACTCACCTAGAATGCCGTTAACCTTAAATCTAGACACATAGCAATGGCTGACAAAAACTCAAAGGTGAGACAAATGGACAAAGATACCGACAGCTATGTAGAAGGCTTATCCAGAACCCAAACATTCCTACTGCCCAAAACAATAGAAGAATACGTAAAACCAGACAACCCCATCAGATTCATAGACGCCTACGTAAACACGCTAAACATGGAA